>JBGVPZ010000018.1:0-2362 GCA_045127275.1 Alistipes sp. | reverse complement strand
GCCAGGTTGTCCTTGACCAGAGCGGAGAACAGCTTCTCGGACTCGATCAGAGAGACCTGAACGTTGCCGTGAGGATCGCGCTCCAGGAACAGCTGCTGCTGGATGTTCTCAGGCAGGATGGCGAAGACAGCCATGGACTCCTTGGTCAGGCCGTTCTCGATGAAGGCGTACTTCTCCTTCCAGGTGGGCAGTGCGTTGAAGGCGTCAGCCTTTTCGCCGGCCAGCAGCTCGTTGATCTCAGCAATCAGCACGGAGAACTCGGGAACGAACTCGACAATGCCCTCGGGAATGATGGCAACGCCGAAGTTCCAGCCCTTTGCGGCGCGGGCGGCCACGGAGTCAGCGATGTAATCCGCGATCTGAGCCAGGGACATCTTCTTGGCGGCAACTTCCTCGCCGATCAGGCAGATGTTGGGCTGAGTCTCCAGAGCGCACTCCAGAGCGACATGGGAAGCGGAACGGCCCATGACCTTGACGAAGTGCCAATACTTCTTAGCGGAGTTGGCGTCGCGCTCGATGTTGCCGATGATCTCGCTGTAGGTCTTGGTTGCGGTATCGAAGCCGAAGGAGCACTCGATGTCCTCGTTCTTCAGGTCGCCGTCAATGGTCTTGGGGCAGCCGATGACCTGGACGCCGGTGTTGTGTGCGGCGAAATACTCAGCCAGGACAGCCGCGTTGGTGTTGGAGTCGTCGCCTCCGATGATGACGATGGCGGTGATGCCGTGCTTCTTGCAGACCTCAGCTGCAACAGCGAACTGCTCTTCGGTTTCCAGCTTGGTTCTGCCGGAGCCGATGATATCAAAGCCGCCGGTGTTGCGGAACTGGTTGATGTATTCATCATCGAAGATCAGGTAGTCGTCCTCCAGCAGACCGCTGGGGCCGCCCTTGAAGCCGTACAGGACATTGTCCTTATCGGTAGCCTTCAGAGCATCGTACAGGCCGCAGACAACATTGTGACCGCCGGGTGCCTGGCCGCCGGAGAGGATAACGCCGACAACCTGCTTCTTGGCCTCGGAAGTATTCTGACCGATCTCGAAGGTGATCTCGTTCTTGCCGTAGGTGTTGGGGAAAAGGGCCTTGATCTTTTCCTGATCCGCAACGCTCTCCGTTGCGCTGCCGTTCTTTACGCAAATCTCAGAAATGCCGTTTCTGAGCATGCCGGGAAGTTTGGGATTGTACTGGTATCTTGCCAGCTGAAGAGGGGACAGTTTCATCTAAAAAACACTCCTTGCGTTGATTTGGTTAAATACGTACCGGTACATTATACTCCATTTTCATCCAAACGTAAATAGCTATTTCACAGATAAAATGTACAATATTTTGTTTCGTGCGGGAACCCTTATTTCAAAATATGTGTATTGAAATTCAGGAAATATGTGCTATAATGTAAAGGAAAAAATGCGGGCGAACGCCTGCTATTTAAGAAAGGATTGATTCCAATGGCTCTTGTTACTACTACCGAGATGTTCAAGAAGGCTTACAACGGCGGCTACGCTGTCGGCGCTTTCAACGTCAACAACATGGAAATCGTTCAGGGCATCACTGAGGCCTGCCGCGAGGAGAAGGCTCCTGTCATCCTGCAGGTTTCCAAGGGCGCACGTGCCTACGCTAACCACACCTACCTGGTGAAGCTGGTCGAGGCTGCTGTTATCGAGTGCCCCGAGATCCCCATCGCTCTGCACCTGGACCACGGCGACTCCTTCGAGACCTGCAAGTCCTGCATCGACGGCGGCTTCACTTCTGTTATGATCGACGCTTCCTCCAAGTCCTTCGAGGAGAACATCGCCATCACCAAGAAGGTCGTTGAGTACGCTCACGATCACGGTGTTGTCGTCGAGGCTGAGCTGGGCTCCCTGGCCGGCATCGAGGACGAAGTCAAGGTTTCCGCCGAGTGCGCTTCCTACACCCGTCCTGAAGAGGTCGAGGAGTTCGTTACCCGTACCGGCTGTGACTCCCTGGCTATCGCCATCGGCACCTCTCACGGCGCTTACAAGTTCACTCCCGAGCAGTGCACCGTGAACGAGCAGGGCATCCTGGTTCCTCCCGCTCTGCGTTTCGACGTTCTGGAAGAGGTCACCAAGCGTCTGCCCGGCTTCCCCATCGTCCTGCACGGCTCCTCCTCCGTTCCCCAGGAGTACGTCAAGATGGTCAACGCCCACGGCGGCAAGATGCCCAACGCCATCGGTGTCCCCGAAGAGCAGCTGCGTAAGGCAGCTTCCCTGTCCGTCTGCAAGATCAACATCGACTCCGACCTGCGTCTTGCAATGACCGGCACCATCCGTCAGTTCTTCGACGA
This sequence comes from Alistipes sp., assembly GCA_045127275.1. GTDB lineage: Bacteria > Bacteroidota > Bacteroidia > Bacteroidales > Rikenellaceae > Alistipes. The sequence continues at coordinate 66 of JBGVPZ010000018.1, read as the reverse complement.
GCATCCCGACAAGTTCGATCCTCGTGAGTACCTGAAGCCCGCCCGTGCCAACATCAAGGAACTGGT
>JBGVPZ010000017.1:0-86029 GCA_045127275.1 Alistipes sp. | reverse complement strand
ATCCATGAAGCCGGACGAAGAACTCCGTTACGCGCTCATCCTTGCCAATGTCTATAAGAAGGGACTTCAGAAGCTGGAATTTACGATAAAGAAACAATAATACATAGCCATGATGAATAAACTTATCAACCCGATTCTTTTTATCATGTGTCTGCTTGCTATGGCTTGCAGCGATAATAATAATGAAAATGAAACTTTTGCTCCGTTCAGTCTTGAGAAAAGATACTATGAAGTATGATTGGAGCGCAATGCTACTTCTATTCCTATCATAAACGGTAGTGGCGATATTAGTTTGGCAATAGAGGATGAAAATATATTGAATGCCATTTACTCAAAATACAACGATAAGGAGGATTACAGAAAAGGACACATCAATTTATATGGTATGCAGAAGGGAAGTACAACACTGACCATTACCGACAATATTACCAAGGATGTGGAAACCGTTGAAGTGAAAGTTACAGATTGCTATCTTGCATACGTGATCAATGACAGTAACCACCCGGTATTACCGGCAGGCACCACACTCTTTTTAGTGAACAATGGAGCGCATGACTACTATCTGTTCGACCAAAATAACATAGACAACAAGCCTATACTAAAAGACAACGGTTACGAGTTTTTTATCACGCTGGATTCCGGTACAGGTGCGGCACCCACCAACTACGCAATTCCCAACCTACGCTTATACAAGCACAATCCTGCCGATGCCGCAACCACTACGTCGGAGTTCTATGATTTCCAGATAGAAATGTATGGCGAAGATGCCAGTTCTTCATACGTGTTACAAATCATTCAAGCCTATTTAGATGTGGATTGGGAGGAACTTATAAGCAATGCTCTGACCAAATCACCTGCTCCCATAGATATGACAATGATAATGACTGTACCCGATACAGACTATCGAATTAGAGGAGTTTTAAGTACTGTATCCATTCCGGAACACATATTGGATTGATACATTGCTGCGGTTAGGCAATTAAACTGATATAAAAGCCAACGAAAAGAGCATGACTTGATTGTTCTTTTCGTTGGCTTTGTTTTATTCAGGCACTTTTTCTGAGCAAAGATGCGTTTCATCTTAAAAAAACACAAAAACACCCAATTTTACATTCTTGGGTGTAAAACTGGGTGTTTGTTTTGCAATTTGCTGATTTTCAGCGTTTATTGCGGAGAGAGAGGGATTCGAACCCCCGGATCCGTGAAGATCAACGGTTTTCAAGACCGCCGCAATCGACCACTCTGCCATCTCTCCGAGCGCACAAAATTACGATCCTTTTTTTGTTTTGCCAAATCTGATCGGTGAAAAAATGCGATTTTCCCAATCTCGATGCACGCTTTTATCCCATCGATCGAGCTGAAAAGTTCCTCTACACGCTTAATAAACCACCTTATCAGCCTTAGCCAGCCACTTTTCAAAGACTTCGAAGGCTCGATCTCGCATAAAATGCTCGCAACGAATCGACCGCTCGGAATAGCTCAAGTCCAGTTGATCGTAAATAAACGAGTCATCGAAATTAACACGTTTAGCATCGGCCTTTGTGTTTCCATAACAGATCCGACTCACATGCGCCCAATAGAGGGCCGACAGACACATCGGGCATGGTTCACACGAGGAATAGACCGTACACCCCGTCAAATCAAACACACCGAGTTTTTGGCAAGCATTCCGAATGGCCGAAACCTCGGCATGTGCCGTCGGGTCGTTTTGCAACACAACCTGATTCATTCCTGTTGCTATCACCTCACCATCACGTACGATCACCGCACCAAAAGGGCCTCCACCTCGGTCAACACTCTCCTCAGAAAGACGAATGGCCAGCTCCATAAAGCGTGCATCCTCCTCCGTATAATCCCGCTTTTCGGGTAAAACATCTTGTTTAGACATAATTAAAAAAACTAAAGATCATGCGAAAGAGGTGCCGGAACAGTATGGCTCATATCGCAATCGCCCCACCGCTCGGCTACCAAATCCAGTGTCGCATATAATTCGGCCACATCGAGCGAAGTGACCAACTTCATGCGCGTGGACTTAAAGTCGGGCAAACCCTTGAAATAGTTCGTCAGATGACGACGCATCTCCAAGATACCCACATAGTCACCCTTCACCTCCAACGATTTTGCCAAATGTTCTTTGGCGATGGCCACACGCTCCACCACTGACGGCTGCGCCATCTCCTCGCCCGTGCGAAGGAAGTGTTTGCACTCCTCGAAAATCCAGGGACGGCCATAGGTCGCACGACCGATCATCACGGCATCAACCCCATAGCGATCGAACATCTCGGCCGCCTTGGGTCCCGAATCGACATCACCATTGCCGATGATTGGAATCTTGATAAGCGGGTTATTCTTCACCTTGCCAATCAGCGTCCAATCGGCCTCGCCCCGATACATCTGGGCACGCGTGCGACCATGAATCGTGAGGGCTGCAATGCCCACATCCTGCAGGCGCAGAGCAATCTCCTCAATATTTTTCGACTCCTCATCCCACCCCAGACGGGTCTTGACGGTCACCGGTTTCTTGACCGCCTCGACAATCTGGCGTGTCATCTCGACCATGAGCGGCACATCGCGCATCATGCCCGATCCGGCACCTCGACCTGCAATCTTTTTCACCGGACATCCAAAGTTAATATCGATCACTTCGGGGCCAGCCGCCTCGGCCATCTTGGCCGCCTCGACCATCGGTTCAATACGGTTGCCGTAGATCTGAATACCTACAGGTCGCTCTCCATCGTCGATGTTGAGTTTGCGTAACGATTTGGCCGCCTCGTGCATCAATCCATCGGACGAGATAAACTCCGTATAGACCATATCAGCACCAAATCGTTTACACATGTAGCGAAACGAAGGATCGGTTACATCTTCCATCGGAGCGAGCAACAAGGGGCGTTCGCCCAGATCTATATCGGCAATTTTCATCAGTAAGTGCTTTTTATCCCACAAATGTAGTGGATATTTGGCAAATAAACGCTAAATTTGTCCCCAAATTTTGCATTATGGAGATCGAAAAATGGATATTGGAGACCGTACGTCGCTCGATCGAGTCGCTCTACGGTGAGCTCAACGGTGAGCAGTTGCAGATTCAAAAGACCCGCAAGGAGTTTGAGGGTGATTATACGCTGGTTGTCTTCCCCCTGTTAAAGCGCAGCCGCAAGAATCCCGAAATGACCGCCACCGAGATCGGCGAGCATGTCGTTGCCAACAATGCCGAGATCAAGGCCTATAACGTCATCAAAGGCTTCTTGAACCTCTCGCTCGATGCCTCATTCTGGGCAGACCGTTTCGCGGAGATCACCGCTGACGAGCACTTCGGCGTAGCGGCCCCGACGGGCCGCACGATGATGATCGAGTACTCGTCGCCCAACACCAACAAACCACTCCACTTAGGTCACATCCGCAACAACCTACTGGGCTATTCCGTGGCCGAGATCCTGAAGGCCAACGGCCACACAGTCATCAAGGCCAACCTGGTCAATGACCGCGGTATCCACATCTGTAAGTCGATGCTTGCCTGGCAGCTCTATGGCCAGGGTGAAACCCCTGCTTCGTCGGGCATGAAGGGCGACCACCTGGTCGGCAAATACTATGTCGAGTTCGACAAGCACTACAAGGCACAGATCAAGGAGTTGATGGCCGCCGGCAAGAGCGAGGAGGAGGCCAAGAAGCAGGCTCCGATCATGCTGGCAGCCCAGGAGATGCTCCGCAAATGGGAGACCGGCGACGAAGAGGTACGTGCCTTGTGGAGCACCATGAACGGCTGGGTATATGATGGTTTCGATGTGACATATAAGGCGCTGGGCGTCGATTTCGACAAGGTGTACTACGAGTCGCAGACCTACCTGCTGGGCAAATCGCTCGTCGAGGAGGGTCTGGCCAAGGAGGTCTTCTATCGCCGTGAGGACAACTCGGTATGGATCGACCTGACGGGCGATGGCCTGGACGAGAAGTTGCTGCTGCGCGGTGACGGCACGTCGGTCTATATGACGCAGGATCTGGGTACGGCCTTCCGCCGTTTCGAGGATAACAAGCTCGACGATATGATCTATGTCGTAGGCAACGAGCAGAACTACCACTTCCAGGTGCTGAAGCTCGTCTTGAAGAAGCTGGGCTATGCCGAGTGGAGCGACCACATCACCCATCTCTCGTATGGCATGGTCGAACTGCCCGAGGGCAAGATGAAGTCGCGCGAGGGTACGGTGGTCGATGCCGACGACCTGATTGCCGACATGGTACAGACGGCCCGCGAGATGTCGGCCGAGCTGGGTAAGCTGGATGGTTGCACAGAGGAGGAGGCCGAGGCCGTATCGACGATGGTCGGTCTGGGTGCCTTGAAGTATTTCATCCTCAAGGTCGATCCCAAGAAGACGATGCTCTTCGATCCGCGCGAGTCGATCGACTTCAACGGCAACACGGGACCCTTTATTCAATATACGCACGCGCGTATCTGCTCGGTGCTGCGCAAGGCCTCGGAGCAGGGAATCGACTATGCCGGTCGAGCACAAGCCGACTACCTTCCCGAGGAGATCGAGCTGGTGAAGACCCTCTCGGAGTACCCCGCTACGGTGGCTGCTGCGGGTGAGAACTTTGCCCCCTCGATCATCGGTGCCTACATCTACGAGTTGGCCAAGAGCTTCAACGGCTACTACCACGACCATTCGATCCTCAAGGAGGAGCAGGCCGAGGTTCGCAAGCTGCGTCTGCAGTTGGCCGCCACGGTGGCTTCGGTGATCCGCAAGGGTATGAAGCTGCTCGGCATCGAGGTTCCGGAGCGGATGTAGAAATTCAAAATTCAGCATTGAGGCGGCGGCATTGATCTTTGCAGGTCAAGCGTCGTACCCCACCGATAAAGTGTAGGGAAGTTCGGAGTGTAATCCGCAACTTCCCTACTTTTTTAGGGGGTTCTCCCGCCCTTCTACGCACGCGGCAAGCCTCAACAAAAGCGAGTGGGCTTTGCTTTCCCCATTTCCCGCATTATGAATATCCTCTCTTCGGTATGGAGTTTGCGAGGAGGAGGTTGTGTAACTCTAAAAACAAGTAACCGTGAAAACAACCGCATCTACACTCTTGATGGCCGCGCTGTTGAGTTGCCCGACACTCTGGGCACAATCACAGCCCCCGAAGGCCGATTCGACCCGCCTTGCCTCCGCTGTCGAGGGGGATTATCGGGTCGATCAATACCTGATCTCCCAGCCGGTCGATGTCGATTACGACATCCACTATCGCATCAACAACGCCACACTCAACCCCTCGCTCGGCGAGAACAAGGAAGAGCTTGCGGCATTGCAGCAGCTGATCGAAAAGCCCCTATCCGACACACTGAACCACGTGGGGCAAATCCACATCACCGGCTACGCCTCGCCCGACGGGCCTCCGGAGCTGAACCGCACGCTGGCCAAGCACCGAGCCGAGGATATGCAGAACTACCTCAATAAGCAGTACCACCTCTCGGCCCACTATCCGCTCAAGATCGACTCGGAGACAGCCTCCTGGAGCGATGCCCGTGTAGCCGTAGCTGCATCGTCTATTCCCCACCGCGACTCGGTGCTGATGATCCTCGACAGCCGTACCCACACCGAAAGCGAGAAGCAGGCAGCCCTGCGACGCATGCCCGAGGCGTGGCGATACTTGGCGCAGCATATTCTACCCCCGATGCGTCGTGTCGAGATCGACATTGCTTACCAACAAGGCTCGATCGTCGAACAGCGCACCCGCATCGTGCCAGCAAAGCCGCAACCGACACAAACGACCGAGCCCGAGGTGGTCGTCGTGGAGGAGATTGAGCGCACGGTAGTTGATCCCTGCTGTCAGGATCTGCTGCGCAGCGAGACGATCGGTATCATCGTCGATATGCCCTCCGAGAAGGTTGATTTTTAGCCTCTCGGGCGCAAAAGGAGGGTAAAAAAGTTGGAATTACCAAAATAATGCTTAATTTTGCTGAAGGAAACTATCACAAATCATATTTTAGACTATGGCAAACTTAAGAAAGCTCAAGAAACAGATTGACTACTGCTTGGAGGAGGTTTTGTTCGATTGCGAGATGGCGATCTGCTTCCAGCCCTCGAAAGAGGAGGAGATCGTGAAGGTGATTGAGGAGGCTGTGGCTGTACGCAATGCCCTCTTCACGAAGGCGATGAACCCGGCTGAGCCGCATAACAAATCGCTTGTTCGCAAGCACTACTCGGCACTGCGCATCGAGATTGCTGCTGCCTTCACCGAACTCTGCGAGAAACTTTCGCAGGTCAATGAGGCTAAATAAAAGCAGTTGAGTTCATTCAACCACAAAAAAAAGCGGTGTTCTTTCGGAACACCGCTTTTTCTTACTTGGTCGCGTGTGCGACTACTTACCGAGCAACTTCTTCACCTCGGCAGCCACCGTCACCCCATTATAGCCGAACTTCTCGTCCAGCACCTTATAGGGAGCCGAATAGCCAAAGTGATCCATGCCGTGGATGTAGCCATTCTCACCCACCAGACCCAGCAAATTCACCGGCAGACCCGAGGTCAGACCGTAACGAACCACACCGGCGGGTAGCACGCTCTCCTGATACGAACGAGGCTGATCGCGGAACAGACCCTCGCTCGGTACATTGACTACGCGCACCGAGATACCCTCCTCGGCCAGCTTCTCGGCACCCTCAACCAGGGTTGCCACCTCCGAACCGGTTGCCACCAACACAGCCTCAGGCGTAGCGGCATCTACCACCACATAACCACCCTTAACGACCTGAGCAGCCTCCTCACGACGCTGTGCACCAAGCGTCGGCAGGGTCTTGATATTCTGACGCGAGAGCACCAAAGCTACTGGACGCTCCTCCTCCAAAGCGAGTTTCCAAGCCGTAACCGTCTCGTCACCATCGGCCGGACGCAGCACAACCATCGAACGCTCACCGTGGTGGTTCTTCAGATGCTCCATCAGACGAATCTGAGCCTCGTGCTCGATCGGCTGGTGGGTAGGACCATCCTCACCGACGCGGAACGAGTCGTGGGTCCAGATGAAGATCACATGCAGGCGCATCAGAGCCGACAGACGCACAGCAGGTTTCATGTAGTCCGAGAAGACAAAGAAGGTACCGCAAGCCGGGATCACACCGCCATGCAGCGCCATACCGTTCATCACGCAAGCCATCGTCAGCTCCGAAACACCGGCCTGGAAGAACTTACCCGTGAAGTCGCCCTTCTGGAAGGCGGTCGTCTTCTTCAGGTAACCATCCGTCTTATCCGAGTTCGAGAGGTCAGCCGAAGCTACTACCAAGTTCTCCACCTTGTCGGCCAAGGCGCTCAACACCGTAGCCGAAGCGGCACGCGTAGCGACATCAGCCTTCATCTCGATGGCGTTATAGTCAATCTCGGGAAGCTCATTCTTCAAGAAGCGATCGAGTTTCACCGAAAGCACCTTATTCTCCGAGCGCCAAGCCTGCTCAGCAGCCTTCATCTGCTCCACCCAGCTCTTCAGCTCCTCCTTGCGAGCCGCAAAGGCAGCCTCGCTCTCGGCGAAGATCGTGAAGGGATTCTCGGCATCACCACCCAGGTTCTGAATCGTAGCAGCAAAGTCTGCACCGGCCGCCGACAGGGGCTGACCGTGGGTCGAAACCTTATCCTCGAACGACGAGCCATCGGCAGCCACAGCACCCTTACCCATCGTCGTGCGACCAATGATGATCGTCGGACGCTCCGTCTCGGCATTGGCTGCTACCAACGCTGCGCGAATCGCATCTACATCGTGACCATCGACCTTCAGCACATTCCAATTCCAAGCCTTATACTTCATCTCGACATCCTCCGTATCGACCTCATCTACCTTAGTCGAGAGCTGGATGTTGTTCGAGTCATAGTACATGATGAAGTTCGCCAGACCGAGGTGACCGGCAATACGGCCTACACCCTGCGAAATCTCCTCCTCAACGGCACCATCCGAGATGTAGGCATAGGTCTTGTGAGCCATCCACTCGCCAAAACGAGCCACCATGAAACGCTCGGCAATCGCAGCACCCAGCGCGATAGCGTGACCCTGACCCAGCGGGCCCGACGAGTTCTCCACACCACGCATCACGTCCACCTCGGGGTGACCGGGCGTTACGCTATCCCACTGACGCAGATTCTTCAGATCCTCCATCGTGTAGTTGCCGGCCAATGCCAACGTTGCATAGAGCATCGGCGACATGTGGCCCGGATCGAGGAAGAAACGATCACGGTAAGGATAATCCATCTGTGCGGGATCATACTTCAAAAACTCGGTAAAGAGCACTGCCATAAAATCAGCACCACCCATCGAGCCGCCGGGGTGACCCGACTTGGCCTTTTCGACCATAGCCGCCGACAAAACACGGATGTTGTCGGCAACACGCTTTAATTCGGAATTAGTAGCCATACGTTACTGTTTAGTGTTGTTTGTTATTTTTGTTGTTTTCGGTTTTTCGTCAGCAGTTATCCCACTTGGCGCAACTGCACGAGTGAGGCTCGTTCGAGCTTCTCGCGTGCATACTCGGCCGTCACCTCGAAGCGTGTCAGATCGCCCGAAGGCAGTTCAAACATAGCGTCTGTCATGATCGCCTCGACAATCGAACGCAAGCCTCGCGCCCCGAGCTTAAACTCCACCGCCTTATCGACGATGTAGTCCAACACCTCGTCGTGGAAAGTGAGTGCCACGCCATCCATCTCAAACAATCGCTCGTATTGCTTGACAATGGCATTCTTCGGCTCGGTCAGGATCGAACGCAACGCCTCCTTCGAGAGTGGTTGCATGAAGGTCAGTACCGGCAGACGCCCCACCAACTCGGGGATCAGGCCGAACGAACGCAGATCCTGCGGCAAGATATATTTCATCAGGTTCGACCGATCGACCTGTTCACGCTTGGCCTGTCCGAAGCCCAACGCATGGGTGTTGAGGCGTTGCGCAATCTTCTTTTCGATACCATCAAAGGCACCACCACAGATGAAGAGGATGTTACGCGTATTGACCTGAATAAACTTCTGGTCGGGGTGTTTACGCCCCCCCTGCGGCGGCACATTGACCGTCGTACCCTCCAGAATCTTCAGCAGGGCCTGCTGCACACCTTCGCCCGAGACATCACGCGTAATCGAGGGATTATCGCTCTTGCGGGCAATCTTGTCGATCTCGTCGATAAAGACGATACCTCGCTCGGCTTGGGCTACATCGTAGTCGGCCACCTGCAACAGACGCGAGAGGATACTTTCAACATCCTCACCCACATAGCCGGCCTCGGTGAGCACCGTAGCATCGACGATCGTGAAGGGCACCTTCAGCAATTTGGCAATCGTGCGCGCGATGAGCGTCTTACCCGTACCCGTCGGGCCGACCAGCACGATATTCGACTTGTCGATCTCGACCTCATCCTCCTTCGGCTTGGCCATCAAACGCTTATAGTGGTTATAAACAGCCACCGACATGGCACGTTTGGCATCATCCTGCCCGATCACCCATTGATCCAGGAACTGCTTGATCTGCACCGGCTTGAGCAGATCCTCCTCCCGGAAGGGCGTAGCCACCGAGCGTTGTTTCTCGGAAAGCTGATTCTCGGTCAGGATCTTATAGCCGTTCTCGATACATTTGTTGCAAATATTGGCTCCATCGAGACCCTGAAACAGAATCTCGACATCGGCCCGCTTGGCACCGCAGAACGAGCAACTGTCACCTCCGCTATTGCGGCGATTATGATTTTTGGTTTGACTCATGCTTGCTTACTTGGTTATTTCTCGCGACGGGTCAGCACCTCGTCAATGAGGCCATACTCACGGGCCTCGGCCGCCGAGAGCCAATAGTCGCGGTCGGCATCGCGCTCGATCTTCTCGATCGAGACACCCGAATGGGCAGACAGAATCTCATACAACTCCTGCTTCGTGCGCAGAATCTCACGCGCCGTGATCTCGATATCCGAGGCCTGACCCTGCACACCGCCCAACGGCTGGTGGATCATCACCCGCGAGTGAGGGAGTGCCGAACGCTTACCGGCAGCACCGGCCGTCAGCAAGACCGCACCCATCGAGGCGGCCAGACCTGTACAGATCGTTGCCACGTCACACGAGACGAGCTGCATCGTGTCGTAGATACCCAATCCGGCCGACACCGATCCGCCGGGCGAATTGATGTAGATCTGAATATCCTTCTCGGGATCTACCGACTCCAGGAAGAGCAGCTGTGCCTGGATGATGTTGGCGGCATCATCGTAGATGGGTGCGCCGAGGAAGATGATGCGATCCATCATCAAGCGCGAAAAGACATCCATCGTGGCGACATTGAGCTGACGCTCCTCGATGATCGTCGGCGAGACGTATCCGGCCTGTATCGACTGAAAGTTGTGCAGCTTCAGCGAGCTGATTCCGTGCATACCACGGGCATATTTCTCAAATTCCGATGCCATTTGTTTATCGTGTAAAAAAAGGACTTTGCAAACATCACGCCTGCAAAGTCCAAAGATACGATATTTTTTTTGAAAAATTAAAGCGACTGGGCCAATTTTGCAAAATCTTCCGAAGAAATCGCCTTCTCGCTCACCTTAATCTTCGCTTTGACAGCCTCTACGACCTTCACCTCATACAGACGCTCGTAGATCTTCTGTGCCTGCTCCTTGTTCTCCAGAATCTGCTTGGCATAGCCCTCCAACATATCCTCCGGAGCCGACGGCATACCATACTGAGCAAACTGAGCTGCAGCCAGACCCTTAGCCTCAGCCGTAGCCTCCTCGGCCGTCACGGTCAGCTTCTCGCCCTCAATGAGCTGCTTCTGGATGTAGTTCCAGGTAAACATCACCAAGAACTGGTCGAAATCCTTCTCGATATCCTCCATCGAGAACTTACCCTCGTTGATCGTGTAGAGCCAACGCTTGAGGAATGCCTCCGGCATCTTCAGATCGGCCTTCTTGATCACATAGTCACGCAACTGGAGCGTGAAGAGGTAGTCGCTCTCGCGCTTCAGCTCACCGGCAATCTGCTCGTCGAGCATCGCATCCAGCTCCTTCTCGTTGGTCACGTTACCTGCCGGGAAGGCCATCTTGAAGAACTCCTCGTTGAGCTCCGGCTCGGCGAACTTACGGATCTTGGTGATCTCCATCTCAAACTCGGGGTTGATCGACGCCAACTCCTCCTCCTTCACCTGGAGAATGGCAGCACGCTGCGAAGCCGTCTTATACAGCTCGTTTACATTGACCTGCATCTTGTCGCCCACCTTCTTACCCAGGAAGGGCTTGCGCTCCTCCTCCGAAAGCGAGATCAGACCTACGTAGGCATCCTGCACCTGCATATCGCCATTGTCGAGCGTCACAGTCAGCGCCTCGTCAGCCTCAACCACCTCTACGTCGGCCAGACGACCGAAGCGACGCAGGTAGTTCGAGCGATAGTCTGCATGCATCTGCTTGTCTACCTTAATCTTGTGGTAGGTCATTTTATCCTTCTCCGAGAAGTCCAGATTGAGGGCCGGAGCCTCACCGATCTCGAACTTGAACTCAAACTCGGTGTTGTTCTCGAAATCGAAAGCACCCTGCTCCTCCGAGGGAATCACATCACCCAGGTAATCGATCTTGTTCTCCTGCAGATACTCGAATACGCTGTTCGAAGCCAGACGATACGACTGCTCGGCTACAACGCCCTTACCATACATCTTCTTGATGATACCCATGGGCACCATACCGGGGCGGAAGCCCGGAATATTGGCCTTGCGACGATACTCGCGCAACGACTTCTCCACCTCGGGAGCGTAGTCTTTCTCTACCACCTTCACGCTCAGGATCGAAACACCACCCTCGCGCTGATCACGTGTAATTTCCATTGTCTTTCGTTAGTTTTATGTTTATTATAACTTATTTGCTTCTGCCGCACCCTTTTCCGCTCCTCGGAGGCAACTTCACCTACGGTGAGCCGACAGAAAGGGCCAAATCGGGTGGCAAAGATACAAAAAATTCTCCGACTCTTTATAACATAAGTACTTATTTTTAGATTTATCTCCCAAAAGAGTGGCTATTTCACATCTGTTTTGTACCTTTGTAGATTAAAATTGATGATCTGTCCATGAAAAGAATCATACCGACACGAGCCTTGCTCCTGCTACTACTCTTGCTGGTCGCTTGCGGAAACACCTCTTCGCGACGGTCGATCGTCACCACGACGGTCGATGAGCCGACCCAATACACCTATCGGGTTGTAAACAGCTATCCCCACGCCACCGACGCCTACACCCAGGGACTGCAATTCGTCGACGGTGCATTGTGGGAGGGCACCGGCGAATTTGGCCACTCCGAGATTCGCACCGTAGAACTTCGTTCCGGCCAAGCAGAGTGCCTCGTCCGACTGCCCCAAAGCGAATTTGGCGAGGGCATCACGCTGCTGAACGGAAAACTCTACCAGTTGACCTGGACCTCGAATGTCTGCCATGTTTATGATGCCGCCAATGGTCAGAAAATCCGCGATTTCCGCTATGCAGGCGAGGGATGGGGTCTCACCTCCGACGGCACGAAACTCTACATGTCGAACGGCTCGGCTACGCTCTATCGCCTCGACCCCGAAACCTTCCGTCGCGAGGCCGCCATCACCGTGACGCTGCGCGGCGAACCGATTCCCTACCTGAACGAGTTAGAGTGGATCGACGGGAAGATTTGGGCCAATGTCTATCTGACGGATCAGATCCTGATCATCGACCCACAGACGGGCAAAGCCGAAGGGGTGATCGACTTGAGCGAGCTGCTGCCCGCCACCGAGCGAACCCCCTCGACCGATGTGCTGAACGGCATCGCCTACGACGCCGCCACGAAGCGTATTTTTGTCACCGGAAAGCGGTGGCCGAAACTCTATGAAATCGAACTTATCAAGCCATGAAAATAGACCTCTATAAAGCCCTCGAAGCGCGCATTCTGCTGCTCGATGGTGGTTTCGGAACCATGATGCAACAAAACGGGTTCACCGAGGCCGACTACCGCGCCGCGCGTTTTGTAGACCACCCCACCCCGCTTAAGGGGTGTGGCGATCTGCTCTCGCTCACACAGCCCGATGCTGTCGAGGCCATCCACGAAAAATATTTAGCTGCAGGCGCTGACATCATCACCTGCAACTCCTTTAATGCCAACGCTATATCTCTGGCCGACTATGGTCTTTCTTCGTACGCGCGCGAGATAGCACGTGCCGCGGCCTCGATTGCCCGCCGTGCAGCCGATCGCTACACGGAGCGCAATCCCCAAAAGCCGCGCTTTGTCGCCGGATCGGTCGGTCCGACGAATCGCACCGCCTCGCTCTCGGCCGATGTTGCCAACCCCGCTTCGCGCGAGGTAACCTTCACCCAGCTGGCCGCTGCCTATCAAGAGCAGATCGAGGGGTTGATGGAGGGAGGAGCCGACATCATCCTGATCGAGACCGTCTTCGATACGCTCAATGCCAAAGCGGCCCTCTATGCTGTCGAGGAGGCGGATTGTCGCCTGCCCGTGATGGTCTCGGGCACGTTGGCCGACAAGAGCGGTCGCACCCTCTCGGGGCAGACCGTCGAGGCCTTCTGCACCTCGCTCACCCACGCGCCCCTGCTCTCGATCGGCCTGAATTGCGCCTTCGGAGCCCGCGACCTGCTGCCCTACCTGGAGCGGTTGGCTGCCGTTGCCCCCTGCCGCATCTCGGCCCACCCGAATGCCGGACTGCCGAATATCTCGGGCGGTTATGATGAGACCCCGCAGATGTTTGCCGAGGTGATCCGCGACTACCTGGAGCGTGGTCTGCTGAACATCGTGGGAGGCTGCTGTGGCACCACCCCGCAACACATCTTCGAGTTGCAAAAGATCGTGGGCCATTACACCCCGCGTCCGCTTCCCCAGCCGAGCCACACGACCCTGCTGAGCGGTCTGGAGCGGCTGGCGATCACCCCCGAAATGAACTTTATCAACGTCGGCGAACGCACGAACGTCGCCGGCTCGGCCAAATTTGCCCGTCTGATCCGCGAGAAGCAATACGAAGAGGCTCTCTCGGTGGCTCGTGCGCAGGTGGAAGCCGGAGCGCAGGTGATCGACGTCTGCATGGACGACGGAATGATCGACGGCGTGGAGGCGATGCGTACGTTCCTCAATCTGGTAGCCTCGGAGCCCGAGATTGCCCGCGTACCGATCATGATCGACTCCTCTCGCTGGGAGGTCATCGAGGCCGGTTTGCAGGTGGTGCAGGGGCGCGCCGTGGTCAATTCGATCTCGCTCAAGGAGGGCGAGGCGCACCTCTTGGAGCAGGCCCGCAAGATCCGTCGCTATGGTGCAGCTGCCGTCGTGATGCTCTTCGACGAGCAGGGACAAGCCGACACCTACGAGCGCAAAGTCGAGGTTGCCCAGCGAGCCTACAAGCTCCTCACCGAAGATGGGTTCCCGCCCGAGGCGATCATCTTCGACCCCAATATCTTGGCCGTTGCCACCGGCATTGCCGAACACGACGGCTACGCGAAAGCCTTCATCGACGCTACGCGCACGATTCGCGAGCAATGCCCCCATGTGAAGATCTCGGGCGGCGTCTCGAACCTCTCGTTTGCCTTCCGAGGCAACAACACGGTGCGCGAGGCGATGCACTCGGCCTTCCTCTACCACGCCATTGCGGCCGGCATGGAGATGGGCATTGTCAATCCGGCACTGCTGCGCATCTACGATGAGATTCCCAGCGAGTTGCTAACGCATGTGGAGGATGTAATTCTCTGTCGCCGAGCCGATGCTGCCGAGCGTCTCTCGGAGTATGCCCAACAACTGAAGGCCGACACGGAGGCTACACCCCTTGCCACTGCCACCGAACAATGGCGCGACCAACCCCTCGAGGAGCGTCTGCGCCACGCCATGCTCAAGGGCATCACGGACCACATCGAGGCCGATGCACTGGAGGCATACGAGCAGTTGCAAAGCCCGATTGCGGTGATCGACCGCCTGCTGATGCCCGCCATGGAGCAGGTCGGGCAACTCTTTGGCGAGGGAAAGATGTTCCTGCCACAAGTGGTCAAGAGTGCCCGCGTGATGAAACGCGCCGTCTCGGTCTTGACCCCCTACATCGAACAAGGTGCCGCCTCGGGCCATACGGCAGGCCGCATCCTGATAGCCACGGTCAAAGGCGATGTTCACGATATCGGTAAAAACATCGTCTCGGTGGTCATGGCCTGCAACGGATTCGAGATCATCGACCTGGGCGTGATGGTTCCCTGCGAGCAGATCGTCGAGCAGGCTATCGCCCGACAGGTCGATGCCCTCTGTTTGAGTGGTCTGATCACCCCGTCACTCGACGAAATGGCAGCCGTTTGTCGTGCCATGGAGCAGCGCGGTCTGCAGATTCCGATCGTGGTCGGTGGAGCGACCACCTCGGCCCTGCACACGGCTGTCAAGATGGCACCGCTCTATAGCGGCATCGTGGCCCACTCGGCCAATGCCAGCCAAAACAGCCAGATTCTGCAACGTCTGTTGGGTGCGGACGGCGACCGCTATGCGGCCGAGTTGCGTACCGAGCAGGAGCAGCTACGTTGCACACATGCTCAAGCTGAGGCGACCCGCAACCTGCTCTCACTCGATGAGGCGCGTCGAAGCGGTCGTTCGTTGCAGCCTCATAAGCCAACCAAACCGAACCATATGGGACGCCTTGTCTTCCCCGATTTCGATATTGCCGACGTGGAGCCGCTGATCAACTGGAACTTTTTCTTTACGGCCTGGGGGTTGAAAGGACACTACCCTGAGCTGCTCGACCACCCCGAACGGGGCGAGGAGGCACGCAAATTGAAGGCCGATGCCGATGCTCTGCTGGCCGAAATCCGCGAAAAGAAACTCCTCACGCTACAAGGTGTCGTGGGTATCTTCCCCGCCCGAGCCGAGGGTGATGATCTGTGGATCACCGACCCGAAAGGCCGCGAAAAACGTCTGCCAATGTTGCGTAACCAGACCCGCGGTGAGGAGAATCGTTCACTGGTCGATTTCATCGCTCCAAAAGGGGACTATGTAGGTTGCTTTGCCTTGACGGCCGGTGTCGGGTTGGATAAACTGACCGAACGTTTCCGTGCCGAACAGGACGACTACCGCGCACTGTTGGCCAAATTGCTGACCGATCGTCTGACCGAGGCCTTCATGGAGACCGTGCATAGTTTCGTGCGTCGCTCGATGTGGGGCTACGAACAGGGCGAGCCGCTCTCGCCGCAACAGATTCTGCATGAGGAGTATCGCGGCCGTCGTTTCGCCTTTGGCTATCCGGCAACCCCCGACCACCTGCTCAAGCGCACGATTTTCGACCTGCTGGCCGTCGAGATCACCACCTCGATGCAGCTCACCGAGAACTATATGATCACCCCCGGAGAGGCCCTGTGCGGTCTGATCCTCTCGGATGGTGCATACTTCTCGATCGGAAAGATCGGCCCAGACCAACTTGCCGATTATGCAGCCCGCAGCTGTCAGCCGATCGAACTGATTCACAAGATGATACCGAACAACCTATGAGTGTTACCCAACTGATTCGCGAGGCCGAGGCTTCGCACACCACCCGCTTTGCCTTCGAGTTGCTGCCACCCCTCAAAGGAGCTGGCATGGAGGAACTGACGGCCAACATCGACCGTCTGATGCCCTACAATCCAGCCTACATCACCGTCACCTACCACCGTGAGGTGCTCAAGGAGCGACAGCGAGCCGACGGGACGATCGAACGGCACGTCGTGCGGCGACGTCCGGGCACAGTCGGCATCGCCTCGGCAATCCGCCAACGATATGGCGTGGAGGTCGTCCCACACCTGATCTGCGGTGGCCATTCGCGGGCCGATATTGAGGATGCACTCATCGACATGGATTTTCTGGGGTTGCACAATGTGCTGGCACTGCGCGGTGACGCCTTCACGGGCGAGCCTACGTTCCGCCCTCATCCCGAGGGGTATAGCCACGCTGTCGATCTGGTACGCCAGATTGTGGCGATGAATCGGGGGGAGTTTGTCGATGGCGAGGTGGACGAGGGTCACCACACCAAATTCTCGATAGCCGTGGCGGGTTATCCCGAGATGCACGGTGATGCCCTTTCGGCCGAGAGCGATCTACAATTTCTCAAGGAGAAGGTCGATGCCGGTGCCGAATACATCATCACGCAGCTCTTCTTCGACAACGCCAAATTCTTCGACTTTGTAGCGCGTTGTCGCGCCATCGGCATCACCGTACCGATCATTCCCGGCCTCAAACCGCTGGCTACGGCACGACAACTGACCATCCTACCCGAGATTTTCCACTGCCACATCCCCGATGCGCTGCGTCGTGAGGTCGAGCAACACGCCACCGACAAGCGTGCCGTGCGGCAGATTGGCACCGAATGGGCTATTGCCCAAAGCCGCGAGCTCAAGGCTGCAGGCGTACCCGTCCTGCACTACTACTCGATGGGCAAGGCAGATAACATCATCCGCATTGCCGAAGCACTCTTTTAATCCCAAAGCACCATGACACCGATCGAATTTCGTCGCCACCTGCATCGCCATCCCGAACTTTCGTTCGAGGAGCATGCCACGGCCGCCTTCATCACCGAGCAACTGCAGGCTGCCGGTATTCCCTGCCGCACCATTGCCAAAACCGGTGTATTGGCCACGATTCGTGGTCGTCACACCACGGCCGAAGATCGTCGTGCCGTGGTCTTGCGCGCCGATATTGACGCGCTGCCCATCACGGAGCTAACCGGGCTACAGTTCGCCTCGCAACAGCCGGGTGTGATGCACGCCTGCGGCCACGACATGCACGCGGCCATGCTCTATGGCGCTTTGTGCGCCCTAGCCGCCGAGCGGGACTTCTCCGGAACGGTTTTTGGACTTTTTCAGCCGGGCGAGGAGTGCAACCCGGGGGGAGCGTCGCTCGTCCTGCAGGAGCAACCCTTTGCTGATTATGAGGTGGTAGCTGTGCTGGGACAACATGTCGATTGGCAGCTCGAGGTGGGGCAGATCGGGTTGCGAGCGGGTGCCTTCATGGCAGCCAGCGACGAGGTGCGCTTCACGGTTGAGGGGCGTGGCGGTCATGGTGCGATGCGCCACCTGCTGATTGATCCGATCGAGGCCGCCTGCTCGTTAGTAGGCCGTCTGCTGACGACCAATCGCACCCACCCGAATGCGGTGCTTTCGATTGGCCACATCGAAGGGCTAGGGGCTACCAATGTCGTTCCGAACGAGGTGCGTTTGGAGGGTACACTGCGCACCTTTGACGAGGCAGAACGCACTGCGCTGCACGCCTCGATCACCCAACAGGCCGCCGAGATCGACGGCCAATATGGCACCCATACGGTGGTCGATATCAACCACGGCTACCCCTCGGTACAGAACAACGCAGCGTTGGTCGAGGCCCTCGCCGAGCCGGCACAAGCGGCCGGATTTGAGGTACTATCGCTCGACCGCCGCATGTTGGCCGAGGATTTTGGATTCTACACGCTCCACTACCCGTCGCTCTTCTGGCGAATCGGGGTCGGAGCTGACTCGGGTCGTTCGCATACGGCCTCTTATGCCCCCTCGGAGGAGTGTATCGAAGGGGGCATTCGGCTGATGGAGGCAATGGCCCACAAACTATTACAACGATGAAAAAAGAGAAGAAAAACCGCCGCAGAGGGGATCGGTCCGCGCTGATCATTGCCCTCTTCCGCGAGTTCCCCAATACCAAATTTTCGCTCAAACACCTCGCAGCCGCCTCGGGTGGTGCCGACCGAGAGGGACGACGCGAGACACTTCAAATTCTCGATCGTCTCTACGACGAAGGGGTCATCGAAGAGTGTGCGCGAGGCAAATACCGCCTTACGCATCGCCACCTGCCACACCACGAGGGTCTGTGCTCGATGACCTCGAGCGGATCGGCCTATATCCGCGTCGAAGGATTAGAGCAAGATATCTTTGTCAATCAACGCAATACGCTCACCGCCCTGGATGGCGACCGCGTGGAGGTTGTCGTGATGCACCGCAGCCGTGATGGGCGCCTGGAGGGTGAGATTACTGCCGTCGTAGAGCGATCCGCTCGCCCCTATGTGGGCATTGCCGAGGTGGGAGCTCACCAGATCTTCGTGCGCCCCGACTCGCGCCGCATGCCGGTCGATATTTTCCTGCCCAAGAAGCAGTATCCCGAGGTGCGTGATGGCGAGAAGGTGGTCGTGCGCATCGTCGAATGGGCCCACGGAGCCAAAAGTCCTGTCGGCGAGCTGGTCGATCGGCTCGGCATGGCGGGCAACAACGACACCGAGATGCACGCCATCCTGGCCGAATATGGTCTTCCCTATCGCTTTGAGGAGGAGGTAGAGCAGGCCGCCGAGCAGCTGCGCGGCGAGATCACTCAACGCGAGATTGACCGCCGCCGCGACTTCCGAGCCATCACGACCTTCACGATCGACCCGGCCGATGCCAAAGATTTCGACGATGCACTCTCGATCCACCAACTCAAAGAGGGGGTTTGGGAGGTCGGTGTACACATTGCCGATGTCACCCACTACGTCCGTCCCGATTCGACAATTGACTGCGAAGCGATCGAACGCGGCACATCGGTCTATCTGGTCGATCGGACCATCCCGATGCTCCCCGAGCGGCTCTCGAACGAGCTTTGCTCGCTGCGTCCGAACGAGGCGAGCCTCTGTTTTTCGGCCGTCTTTACGCTGAACGAGGGGTTAGAGATCCTCGACGAATGGTTTGGTCGCACGGTGATCTACTCGAACCGCCGCTTCACCTACGAGGAGGCACAACAGGTCATCGAGACGGGTCGTGGCGACTATGCCGAGGAGATCTTGACGCTCCACCACCTGGCGCAAGGGCTGCGCGAGGCACGTTTCAAGCAGGGGGCGATTGCTTTCGAGCGCGAGGAGATGCGCTTCAAGCTCGACGAGGCGGGCAAACCTCTGGGTGTCTATTTCAAGGTGCAGAAGGAGGCCAATCAGCTCATCGAGGAGTTCATGTTGCTGGCCAACCGCCGCGTGGCGGAGTTCTGTGCTCACCGCCACAACGAGAAGGGGCGCAAAGTCCCCCGCACGATGGTCTATCGTATCCACGATACGCCCAGCGAGGAGAAGTTGGATCGTTTCCGCGAATTTGCCCTCCGCTTCGGCCATCTGTTCCGGGCCGCAAAGGGACGTGCCGTGGCCAAAGAGATGAACAAACTGCTCTCTTCGGTGCGAGGACAAGCCGAGGAGAATGCCCTCTCAACGATGGCCGTGCGCACCATGGCCAAGGCCTGCTACTCGACCGACAACATCGGCCACTACGGATTGGCCTTCCCCTACTACACCCACTTCACCTCGCCGATTCGCCGCTATCCGGACATGATCGTACACCGCCTGCTGGCCCACTATCTCGATGCCGGACGCTCGGCCGATCGTGATGCACTGGAGGGGCTGTGCGTCCACTGCTCGGAGCGGGAGGTGATTGCTGCCGAGGCTGAACGTGCCTCGATCAAATACAAGATGGTCGAGTTTATGAAAGATCATTTGGGTGAGATCTTCGATGGTCACATCTCGGGCCTCAGCGAGTGGGGAATCTACATCGAATTGGAGGAGACCCATATCGAGGGAATGAGCTATCTGCGCGATATTGAGGGCGATTTCTTCCAGTTTGATGCCGAGCGATACGAAATTTTCGGTCATCGCACCGGCCGCGTACTGACACTGGGCGATCCGGTGCGAATCCGCGTAGCCAGGGCCGATCTAGAGAAACGACAACTCGACTTCGAGGTCATCGATTTTTAACCCATTCCACCTTGCAAGACTTGTTCCCTGCGGAGCAAGTCTTTTTTATTGCTAACAGCGTTTGCTAAATCGTTTTAGTTTTCTTATATTTGCAAATGTCTCTATCTATGGTCAATTTTTTCAATATGAAGAATTTCAAATATCTTTTGCTGCCCCTGTTGCTGTTTTCGGCATGTAGTGAATCGTTTGTCGAGGAGGAGGAGTTCTACCCCACTATCGACGGCGAGGCCATCGAATTTGTTGTCGATCAGCCCGACAGCCGCCTCTCCTATTTCCAGGGCGACGGTTACAGCGTCGTATGGGATGGCAACGAAAAGATCAGCGTGCGTGCCTACCCCTACGGTGAGCCATCTTCGGCAGACAAGCAACGAGCAAACTACGCCGTCAGCAAGCAGGGCGAATGTTCGTTAATCAAATATACGGATATCGTGTGGACCGGCGCAAAAACCACCTACCTGGCCTACTATCCAGCTACCTCCAACGCCACGACGACCAACTTGTGGGAACTACCTCTCTCCTATGAGCAGGTACAATCATGCGCTGGCGACCATAGCCATCTCTCGAAGTATGTCATCATGCAGAGCGAGCCACAACACTTTGCAGAGAAGCCTGAGAAGATCAATTTGCGCTTCGTCAACCTCTGCTCGATCATCGAGCTGACGCTCAAAGGGCCCTCGACACACACGATTCAGGAGGTATCACTCATCACCACGTCAAAAAGCGACCTCTCGGGCACACAAGGACATCTCAATGCGACCCCTTCGTTGTACGACGAAAACGGTCAATTGAAAGATGCTTCTCTATTGAAACCCTATGTGGATGTCAACTCGTTAGAGAATTACGGATCGAAGCGGGTGCGACTGACCCTCAGTGAGCCGGCCGCTCTCTCAGCCCATGAGGGGATCAAACTCTACATGGCAACGCTTCCCGGTCAACATGCGAAAAACGAGATCACCGTAGAGGTTATCACCACCGAAGGACGAGTAGCCGAAATCTCGATGGGGGCGATCAATCTTTGCATGAACAAAGTCTATCGACCCTCGATCACCCTTACCGAGGAGGATTTCACAAAGCAGGTGGATGAAGCGGCTCAAATTAAAATCATAGGACACGATGCAACATCGCCTTATTGGGGAAGTGTTAATCTCATGGAGGGCGCAGCCATCATCACTTCGCGCATGCTTACCAATGGACG
Organism: Alistipes sp.; assembly: GCA_045127275.1. Taxonomy (GTDB): domain Bacteria; phylum Bacteroidota; class Bacteroidia; order Bacteroidales; family Rikenellaceae; genus Alistipes. The sequence goes on along the minus strand of JBGVPZ010000017.1, from coordinate 64,173 downwards.
CAACGCGACAATGATCCTTTCGCAAATTCCGGAACGATTCACATATAGCGAAGCTACCCCATGGCAAACTATGGCTGGCCACAACAACCTCTGTCCCGAAGTGAGCATCCAAGCAGTGACAGATGGTAAAATTTTCCTGGTCGCCTCCGGCTCCAGCAGTTCAATTGCCACCAAAATGAAAAACGCAGGTTGGACACAGGAGACCTCTCTCTCCTCTGAATCGAAGACCTCCACCATTAAATATTCGAACGGAACACAAGAGGGGTATTTTGCCATTTGGTCTAAACGCGTCACAAATGGCACCACACTAGACCTCTCCTCGCTCCGCACCACACTATTCGGCACCAGCTCAATTGATTTTCGCGGTGTGCGACCTGTTGCAACAAGCATCACTTGGGCTCCGGCCAAACTTACGGTTGAAAACATCCGTGATGGACGGTTGACCACCTTCAAGGAAGGAGCTACGCTAACCTCTAATAGAGGAGCAACCATCCAATCTACCCTGGACAAAGCCATCCCGAAAGGCTTTGTCGGCATGGATCTCTATGCAGTCAGTGGGAACAAACCATCGACCACGGTTTCAGCACGGGCAGAGAGTGCCGGCATAGCCTATGCCATCTGCCCTGCATCACTCTACCCCACGTATACTGATCACACCACAAGCGATGATCTAACCAGTTGGAAGCAGATCGAAAGTTTCTATGATTCGGATGGCACATACTACTACATCCTTGGCAAACAGGTGGTTCCTGGCGACATTATTACTCTCGCCTATGGAAGTTCCCCGCTTCCAGTGAACAGTCGTGCGGATATCGGCACCGGCATCCTGCTGGGAGACTTAACCCTCAGCGAGGAGGCTGTTGTCGATGAGATTACCGTAAGCGGCTCGTTAATTGACATCCGCCCCTTCACAGCCGCAGGAGAACTTTATCCGCAGAATGAGTACCAGTTACTTCCTGCAACGGTTGAGTCGTTACTCGGAGAAGGGTACTCCTATGCTACAGGATTGATGGAATATCGAGGTCCCACGGAATTTACCGTCAACACTGCCGGAACGGTCTATCTGGCCACAACCAATGGAAAGCCCGACGGATGGAGTGCGACCGGAAAGAGTTTTACCACCCAATTACTGGCCAACCAAATCAAGGTAACGAAAACGATTACCTATACCATCTATCAACGTACCTGCACAGCTGGCGAAACGGTTCCTGTTCCTTCAGGCGGTTCCTATACGCCCTTGGTATTTGGCAAGAACATCCGTGCGAACGCACCGGCCACGCCGGGTGTCACGATTGCCAAATCTCCCGACGAGCTCTTCCGCTCGAAGCATGTAACGAATGTAAACATCAACATCCTCGATGACGGCAGTTATCTCGCTCTCTGCACCAACCTCCGTTATACGCACTCAACGAACATCTACCGGTCGACCGATCGCGGAAAAACTTGGTCGTTGTATAGCACACCGACTAAGATGAATTTTACGCGTCTTTTCGAGCATCAAGGGGCACTCTATATCATGGGAGTTGAGAGTGGTGGTTCTGATTTGGTTATCTGCAAATCGACCGACAACGGTAAGACCTGGACCACGCCCAACGAATCAACCGGGAGTGGTTACATTCGCCTTGGTTATCGCGACGGCAAGGGTGGCGATGGGGGCAAGATCAAGGGTCACCATGCACCGACCTCGATGGCCATCTACGACGGTCGCATCTGGCGCGCCATGGAGGATCACAACGACAAAGATCTCATCTTCCCGTTTGTCATTTCGGCACCGGTAGACAGCGATCTGCTCAACCCCGAAAGCTGGACCCGCTCGAATCTGATTTACCACACCGAGCTCAAACGCTATTTCCATAACGGAAATATCATTCTGCGCCTGATTGAGGGTAATGTCATCGTCGGTCCCGATGGCAAGCTCTACAACCTGCTGCGTGCATCGTGTCAGACAGCCAGCAAATCGGCCTGCTTGGCACGTGTCGAGAAGGTTGGCGAAACCTATGAATTGCAAGTTGCGCAATCGGACTTCATCACCCTGCCCGGAGGCGACAAAAAGTTTACGGTACGCTATGATGAGACCACCGGCCGCTATTGGACGATCACCAATCCCGCCGATAAAGCAGGATACAATCACGGCGGAGGCTTCTACTCTTCACTCGGCATCACCTTCGACATGATGCGCAACCGGGTGGCTCTCTACTCATCGGCCGATCTGCGCAATTGGCAACTCGAACGAGATAATGTTATCTACCACGAAGATCCCTTCTTCCATGGTTACCAATACATCGACTGGCAGTTCGACGGCAATGACATCGTCCTTGTCAGCCGCACCGCCTCACCCGAGGAGCGCGGTCTGCCGATCCGTCAGCACGATGCCAACATGATCACGTTCCACCGTATCGAGAATTTCCGCAATTAGTGTATCGAATTTCGGGTTTTAGTTCGTACTTTTGTAGCCATGTATCGTATAACCCTCGTCATACCGACCTATAACCGTGCAGCCTCGTTGGTGCGGGCACTCGAATCGGTGGCTCGACAAACACTCGATCCGGCCCTTTGGGAGTGTCTGATCATCGACAACGCCTCGACCGACGATACAGCCGAGCAGGTGGCGGCATTTGCGGCGGCTCATCCTACGCTCCATATACGACGTGTCGTGGAGCCAAAGGCCGGAGTTTCACATGCCCGCAACCGCGGGTTACAAGAGGCGACTACCGAACTAATTTGCTCCATCGACGATGATGAGCGCATCAACGAGGAGTTTCTAGAGGCCTATCTGCGTCTGTTTGAAGAGCACCCCGAAGTGCATGTAGCCGGTGGCCGCATCATTGCCGAATATGAGGAGACAAGGCCGCGCTGGATGTCACGTTGGACCGAACGCCCGATTGCCAATCCGATGGACTATGGCGAGCAACTTCGCCCCTTCCCCAAACGGGCGCTACCCGGAGGCGGAAACATGGGATTTCGCCGTTCGGTAGCCCTGCAATTCGGTTTTGCCACGGAGTTAGGACGCGTGGGAGGCAAACCGATCGGTGGCGAAGAGAATGACTTTTTTCTGCGGTTGCGCAGAGCGGGCTACACGTTGTGGTATCTGCCCGAGGCAATCATGTGGCATATCATTCCGCCCGAGAAACTCACCGATGAGGCCTTTCGCCGATTGGCCTTTCATATCGGTATCAGTCAAGCTCGTCGTTCTCGTCTGCGTGGCAGTATCTTCCGTGCCAGCGTAGCCGAGGTTGCCAAATGGTGTGCTACACTGCTCCTATGCTGCATCCTTTCCCCCACCAAATGGAAGAAATTATTCACCTTACGCTACCAAATCTCGCGGGGATTATGGTGTCGAGAGCAATAAAGGATCATTTTTACTCACGAAATAAGTATAAATACGTATTAACAGGCTACAAAAAAGCCGTACCTTTGGTTGATTTAATGTGGCTCATTCCATCGTGCCACACCCAAACGAAAAGAAAACAAACGCATAAAACTTAAACAATAACAGATTATGGTAGATATTTTTGATCGCCTTGAAAAGAATGCCGGTGGCCCGATTGGCCAGTACATGGGTTACGCCCACGGTTATTTTGCATTCCCGAAACTCGAAGGAGAGATTGGTCCGCGCATGAAGTTCCGCGGCAAGGAGGTGCTAAACTGGAGTTTGAACAACTATCTGGGCTTGGCAAACCTGCCTGAGGTACGTCAGGCTGATGCCGAGGGTGCTGCTAAATTTGGTATGGCTGCCCCGATGGGTGCCCGCATGATGAGCGGTCAGACCGTCTATCACGAGCAGCTGGAGCGCGAGCTGGCCGCCTTCGTTGGTAAGGAGGATGCCTTCCTGCTGAACTTCGGCTACCAGGGTATGCTCTCGATCATCGACTGCCTCTTGACGCCGCGCGACGTAGTGGTTTACGATGCCGAGGCACACGCCTGCATCATCGACGGTCTGCGCATGCACAAGGGCAAGCGTTTCGTCTTTGGTCACAATGACATGGATTCGCTGCGTCTGCAGTTGCGCCACGCCACGGAACTGGCTGAGGAGCAGAATGGTGGTGTACTGGTGATCACCGAGGGTGTATTCGGCATGAAGGGTGACCTGGGTAAGCTCGACGAGATCGTAGCACTGAAGAAGGAGTTCCAGTTCCGTCTGTTGGTCGATGACGCTCACGGCTTCGGTACGATGGGCCCGAAGGGTCGCGGTACGGCTGCCCACTTCGACGTAACGGAGGGTGTCGATGTACTCTTCAACACCTTTGCCAAGTCGATGGCCGGTATCGGTGCCTTCGTCGCATCGCACCGTTGGTTGGTAAACCTGCTGCGTTACAACATGCGCTCGCAGCTCTACGCTAAGTCGCTGCCGATGCCGATGGTGATCGGAGCCCTGAAGCGTATCGAGTTGATCCGCGAGCACCCCGAGTATCAGGAGCAGCTCTGGACGATCGTACGTGCCATGCAGTCGAAGCTCGTGGAGAACGGCTTCAACATCGGTGTCACGAACTCGCCCGTAACGCCCGTATTCCTCAAGGGTGGTATTCCGGAGGCTACGAACCTGGTGGTCGATCTGCGTGAGAACTACGGTATCTTCTGCTCGATGGTGATCTATCCGGTGATCCCGAAGGGCGAAATCATCCTGCGCATTATCCCGACGGCTGCCCACACGTTGGAGGATGTCGATGTCACGATCGAGGCCTTCAAGGCAGTGCGTGAGAAGCTTGAGCAGGGCGTTTATGCTGCTATGCCGATTCCGGTACGTGCCGACGAGAATTTCAAAGTACGATAAGCTGCGATAACGCTTCATAACTCCACAAAGGGGCTGTCCAACAACATGGTTGCGACAGCCCCTTTTGGTTGGTAGGCGGAAGAACTCTAACAACAAGAGAGGGAGGACTCGTAAGCCACCCCTCTCCATCAAAAATTAACCCTCTATATATCCCCTTGTCGGTAGAGCTCCGTAAGGTAGTGATGCAAATAACAGAGATCGGCATCACCTTGAATAACCTCACGCATGAGGAGCTCCTCGTCCTCGGAGATGGCATGTAATGTGTCGTGGTCCATTTCCTCCATAGGCATCCGTTTTTTGTTGTTTGATTATATAACGCCTGCCCAGGTCGAAATATTGTGCCACAATCAACATAAAACCATCTTTTTTTCTTGTATCAATCGACGCAGATTGATCAGCGCATAGCGCATACGCCCCAATGCGGTGTTGATGCTCACGCCGGTCTGTTCGGCGATCTCCTTGAAACTCAAATTGTGGTAGTAGCGCATCCGCACCACCTCGCGCTGCTCGGCGGGCAACAGTTCCACCAAAGCCCGCACATCGCGCTCGATCTGCTCGCCCACAAGCCGATCCTCGACCGTCTTTTCGGCAAAGCGCAACGTGCCCAGCACATCGTAGCCCGCATCACTCTCCGAGACGGCTTTATTCTGCTTCTGCGAACGGAAATAGTCGATCACCTGGTTGTGGGCAATACGCAAGACCCACGAGAGGAACTTTCCGTTATCGACATAACGGCCCTCGTCAATGACACGTACGACTTTAATAAAGGTATCCTGAAAAATATCCTCGGCCAGGTCTCGATCCTTGACCATCATGCGGATATAATCGCGTACACGACGACTGTGACGCTCGACAAGCTGCGACATAGCACTCGAATCACCGGCACGATAACGACCCAACAACTCGCGGTCGTTCATAACTTGTGCTTTCATACTCTTCCGTTTTTAAGGGTTAAAAGAGCAGAGGTGTTCCGATAGGCAATTCGTTTTTAGTGCTTTCGCAGTGAATAAAATAGTTTCCAAACAGGTCTTCCGCCTTGTTTTCGATTGCAAGATAGCCATTATTTTTCGATTCACCAAATTTTGCTCTCTACTTGCACAATGCTCTGTGCGCGTCAAAAACCCCAAAAAGGATGCAAAATCTGTACCAAACCGGCATTTCAGGAGGATTTACACGCCAAGAGCTTGTTCCGAAAATGAACAGCTCGCACGAAAGAAGGACGAAGTAAAAAAACAGGAGGCTATTCGACCCAACGGTCAAATAGACTCCTGTAGCTTGAAAGAACTTGCCTGTTTGGCAAGGTGTGATTGCTATCCCAGGTAGGATTTCAGCAACTTCGAACGCGACGACTGGCGCAGACGACGAATGGCCTTCTCCTTAATCTGACGTACGCGCTCGCGCGTGAGATCGAACTTCTCACCGATCTCTTCAAGGGTCATCTCCGAGCAACCAATGCCGAAGAAATACTTGATAATATCGCGCTCTCGCTCGGTCAACGTCTCCAAGGCGCGATCCACCTCTGTCGCGAGCGACTCATTGATCAGACCGCGATCAGCATTGGGCGAATCGGGATTGACCAACACATCCAAGAGCGAGTTATCCTCACCATCGGCAAAGGGGGCATCGACCGATACGTGACGGCCAGCTACACGCAACGTGTCGGTCACCTTCTCCTTCGGAAGCTCCAGCTCGGTAGCCAACTCCTCGGGTGAAGGAGTGCGCTCATACTCCTGCTCAAACCGCGCAAAAGCCTTGTTGATCTTATTCAGCGAACCCACCTGATTGAGCGGCAAACGCACGATACGGCTCTGCTCAGCCAGGGCCTGGAGGATCGACTGTCGAATCCACCACACGGCATAGGAGATAAACTTAAAGCCGCGGGTCTCGTCGAACTTCTCGGCTGCCTTGATCAGGCCGAGGTTACCCTCGTTGATCAGGTCGGGCAGCGAAAGACCCTGATTCTGATATTGCTTAGCCACCGAAACCACGAAACGAAGGTTTGCCTTCGTGAGCTTTTCGAGGGCCTCTTGGTCACCCTTCTTAATGCGTTGAGCGAGTTCTACCTCCTCCTCAACGGTGATCAGTTCCTCTTTACCGATCTCCTGCAAGTACTTATCGAGCGAAGCACTCTCGCGGTTGGTGATCGACTTTGTGATCTTTAATTGACGCATAATCTCTTATCCTATTCGTTGTTATCTCCGCCCATCACGGCGGGAATTGTTTTCTGTCTGCACACAATCTCCGACCACCTTCCATTCGGTCTCGTTACTCAACTAACACGTAGCTAGCGGAACGACCATTGGGATAGATGCCGTCGATCGAGGTGATCTTGCCGGTCAGTTTCCGCAAATCGGACAACGTATAGACGGCACGATCGTTGATGTGGGTAATGATGAAACCCTCCTTCACACGGGCCTTGGCCAAGATGCCTTCGCCCTTCACCTCCACGACCTGTACGCCTCCGCGCAGATCGAGTTGATGGCGCAACTGGTCACTCACCTCGGCAAATTTTCCACCCAGCGCCTCGGCGGCATCGACATCGGTTTTGGTCAGCAATTCTGTTTTACCTGCTTGATTACGCAAGGTGACCTCAAAAAGTTTCACTTTGTCGGCTCTTTTTACCGATATTTTCACCCGATCGTTGGGACTATGGCGTGCAATGCGCTCACGCAGCGTTGCAGCATCGTTCACGGCGACCCCGTCAATGTGGGTGATCACATCCCCCTTTCGGATGCCCGCCTCCGAAGCGGCACCACCCTCCTCGACCGATCCAACATAGACGCCGCCGATCTCACGAATGCCCGTCTCGTCGCCCATACGGTCGATAAACTCCTGGTCAATCACCTGAAAACCAATACCCAGCAAGGCGCGTTGCACGATGCCGTACTGTTTCAAATCGACCACCACCTTCTTGACAATCGACTCGGGCACGGCAAACGAATAGCCGATGTAGCTGCCCGTCTGCGACTGGATGAGGGTGTTGATACCCACCAACTCGCCACGTGCATTGACCAATGCACCACCCGAGTTGCCCGGATTGACCGCTGCATCGGTCTGAATGAAGGACTCGATGCTAAAACTCGGATCACCCGACAGCACACCGCCCAGGTCGCGCGCCTTGGCACTCACGATGCCGGCCGTAATGGTCGATTGCAGGTTATAGGGCGAGCCAATCGCCAAGACCCACTCGCCCAGACGCAACGCATCGGACGAACCGAAGGGCAGCGTCGGCAGGTCCTTCTCCTCTATTTTCAGCAGGGCAATATCGGTTGCCGAGTCGCGGCCTACGAGCTCAGCATCATACGTGCGTCCATCGTTGAGCTTCACTCGCAGCTTCGAAGCATCGGCCACCACATGGTTGTTCGTGACGATGTAGCCATCCTCGGAGATGATCACACCCGAACCTCCGGCCTTACGCTCCTGGTAGCGGGGCTCACCGCCGCCACCACGACGCCCATAGCCTTGCGGAATCCCGAAGAACTCCAGGAAGGGGTCGTAGCCATATTGTCCGCGCGAGGGGAGTTCCACACGCTGCACAGCCTCGATATTGACCACCGCCTTGACAGCATTTTCGGCCGCATACGTCAGGTCGGGGTAACGCGCCTCCTCGTAGGCTGTAAAGTGGGTGCCCAACGCTGGTGTGCGTTCCACCTCATGCTCGATATATTCGATTTGTGTCTCGTTGTTGGTCTGCAAAGCCCAAGCGGCCAAGCTACCCGTTGCGGCCGAGGCTACTGCCACGCCCAAAAGAATCATCACTTGTCTCATTTTGTTTTCCGTTTAATGGTTATCAATCGCGGAAAGTTGTTGCATAGGCACTTCAAAAAGTTGTTTTCGAGTATGAAACGAGCCTCCAACAGCTTTTCGTATGCCGCAGGGACAAAAAAAATGGATTGCCCAACACTTCTATGTTGCGACAACCCATTTTTCGATCGGAAATCGTAGTTCCTGTACGCCTTTGACGCAGGATTACAAGCCCAGAGCCTCCTTGATCGGCTCCACCATGTCGAGTTTCTCCCAGCCGAAGAACTCCACCTCACGCTCCACCGGAACACCGCCCTCGTAGCACTGCACCTGCTTCACATAGGGGCGGTTACCGAAGTGACCATACGAAGCCGTAGCCTCGAAGATCGGGTTCTTCAAACCAAAGCGACGTACGATGGCGGCCGGTTTGAGGTCGAACAGGCGGGCAATGCGGCGGGCGATCTCGCCATCGCTCATGGCCGCCAAAGCCGGATTCTTCTTGCCGTGTGTATCGACAAAGACCGACAGCGGCTCGGCAATACCGATGGCATAGGAGAGCTCGACGAGCACTTCGTCAGCCACGCCCGCTGCCACCATGTTCTTGGCGATATGACGGGCGGCATAGGCAGCCGAGCGGTCCACCTTCGACGAGTCCTTACCCGAGAAGGCACCACCACCGTGTGCACCGCGACCACCATAGGTGTCGACAATGATCTTGCGACCCGTCAGACCCGTATCTCCGTGCGGGCCACCGATCACAAACTTACCCGTCGGATTGACATGCAGGATATACTCCTCGCCAATAAGCTCGGCCAGCTTGTCATTGGCACGCTCCAGACGGGCCTTGACACGCGGGATCAGGATCGTGCGCACATCCTCACGGATCTGCTCCTGCATCTGCTGCTCGGCCTGCTGCTCGGTGCGGGTAGCATCGGGCAGAATAAACTCATCGTGCTGCGTCGAGACCACAATCGTGTGGACACGCAGCGGCTTACCGGTCGTCTCGTCATACTCGATCGTCACCTGCGACTTCGAGTCGGGACGCAGGTAGGTCATCACCTTACCCTCGCGGCGAATATCGGCCAGCTCCTTCAAAATCACGTGCGAGAGAATCAGCGTGGCGGGCATCAACTCGCGCGTCTCGTTGCAAGCATAGCCGAACATGATACCCTGGTCGCCGGCACCCTGCTCCTCCTCCGAGGCACGCACAACGCCTTGGTTGATATCCGACGACTGCTCGTGGATAGCCGAAAGGATACCGCATGAGTTGCAATCGAACTGATACTCACTCTTCGTGTAACCAATGCGACGAATCACATCGCGCGTTACGCCCTGCACATCGACATACGCCTCCGAGCGCACCTCACCGGCTACGACCACCAGACCCGTCGTGCAGAGGGTCTCGCATGCCACCTTCGAGGCGGGGTCATGGCGCAAAAATTCATCAAGAATAGCATCGGAAATCTGATCCGAAACCTTGTCGGGATGTCCTTCTGAAACGGACTCCGAAGTAAATAAAAAACCCATTTGATACGTTTTTACGTGTTAAACATATAAATGGGAAAGTTGGCTGTTTGGATAAAAAAGTGCTGGTTTAGCGATTTTTTATTGTGGTTGCAAGCAGTCCAAATCCTTTCCACATTTGAGGGTGCAAATATACGTTAATTTTTTGAAGTCTGCAAAATTTATCAGTGGAGTTCGCTTGAGCCTCTCCGCAAACCCTCAAATGTGAGGGTGACTACCCTCCCCCTAAATCCCCCGCCCCCGGCGGGGGACTTGATACCTGACGCAACTAATTCGTTAATTTTTTCGGTCTGCAAAATTTATCGGTGGAGTTTGCTTGAGCCTCTCCGAAAGCCCTCAAATGTGAAGGTGACTACCCACCCCCTAAATCCCCCGCCCCCCGGCCACAATGTAAGCTCAAGGAACTTAACGCAAAAATCACCTTGTTAGACAACTTCCTTGATAATTTCCGGAAAAATCCCTACCTTTGATCATTCAACCCAAACCACACACCCATGCAAGCAACAAATCATCTTCCGATAGGGTCCTTGTTGCAAGGTGCTCACACCTACAAGATCGAGCAGGTCTTGGGGCAAGGCTCCTTCGGCATCACCTATTTGGCATCGACCCGCATCAAGGTCGATGGGGCGTTGGGTGCACTCGAGGTCAAGACGACGGTGGCGATCAAGGAGTTCTTCATGCGCGACATCAACGAACGTGCAGGTGAGCAAGTGAGCTGCGGATCGAAGGATGGCATCTACGCCCACTACCGCCACAAATTTGCCCGCGAGGCGGAGAATCTGAGCAAACTGCGTCACCCGAATATCGTCCGCGTGCTGGAGGCGTTCGAGGCCAACAACACGGTCTATTACGCCATGGAGTATTGCGAAGGCGGCTCGCTGGACTATCTGATCGGCCGCGATGGGCTTGCCGAGGGTCAGGCGCTTGCCTTTGTCCGTCAGATCGCCTCGGCACTCGACTACATGCACCGCGCCCGTATCCTGCACCTCGACCTGAAACCCGGCAATGTGATGTTACGCGAGGACGGCACGGTCGCGCTGATCGACTTTGGCCTCTCGAAGCAGTATGATGAGGCGGGCGAGCCCGAGTCGAGCACGACGATTGGCGGTGGCACGCCGGGCTATGCCCCGATCGAGCAGGTACACTACCGCGAGGGGCGCGATTTCCCCATTCAGATGGATATCTATGCCCTGGGAGCGACACTCTATAAGATGCTTATGGGCGAGCGACCGGCCGAGGCGGCCGTGCTGCTCAACGAGGGGTTCCCGGCCCATCGCTTGGCCGACAAAGGGGTGAGTGAGCCGACAATCGCCGTGATCGAAAAGGCCATGTCGCCCATCAAACGCAACCGCTACGGCTCGGTAGCCGAGTTCTTGGCCGCCCTGGACAGCGGCACGGAAGGGCCCGTTGAACCGGAGGTCGGGGAGAATACCGTGATTGAGATTTCGGCAAACGAAGAGACGGTCGTGGATCAACCTGCCGAAACGCGTACCCCCAAACCGTCAGCTCTCAACCCTACCCCGAGCCATCAGCCGCAGCCTGCACCAACTACACCCACTCCCTTGAAAATATACGATAAGGCTCAAACCCGTTGGGTCTTGATCTTTATGGCGGTATTGTGTATGGAGGCTTTTAGTCGATATTCCGCATATAGAATTGGGGGATTTGGGATAATTAGCAGTGCCTTTTTGTTATTTAGTGGGGTAAAGTTGGTCCTGCTCGGTTATGCCTGGAAGAAGTTTATGGCGAGTATAACATCCACTATATTCCTTATAGGCTTACTGTGTGCCATATTAATTCCGAGTGTATCTACGACGCTTTTGATAGATAATCTCCAACGTATAAATGAGGAGAGCACTCTATATCTTCTGATTTCAGCTCTTGCAGATCATCTGTTTTTTGCATGTTGGCCCTTATTTGCTTGGACACTTTCGACCTCTAAATCTACCAAAATAATAATTACAGCAGTAGAGACCATACTGGGAATTTTATATTGGACTATCGGCTGGAAAGCCTTACTATGGCATCGCTTCATGATGGCTAGTGCCTTTGAATGGATTGCTAGTTCATCCGGCGATTATATTTGTGGGATAATCTATGCCTTCGCAGGCCTCCTCTTATATATATTCTACAGGCGACAAGCCAAAGCGAATATGCTTCGATAGGATCAATTCAATCTTTCAGCGCGACCTTTTCGGGTCGCGCTGATAGTTTATAGAGCCCCTTGCGGCGGTGGCAAATCAGGTGGAGAGGAAAGTTTTTTGCCCGAATTTGTACTAAAGTTCCGAAAAGTTCGTATATTTGCACCGCAAACTAAACACATGTAGCATGAAAAAGATGATAAAATGGATGGTTGCCGCAGTCTGCCTGCTGGGTGCTGTGACGACCTATGCACAGTCGGCCGCAGACAAGCTCCTGGGTGTTTACCAAGCCGAGGAGGAGGGCCGCATCTCGAAGGTGCGCTTCACAAAGTGCGACGACGGAACCTATCAAGGTCAGATCATTTGGCTCTCGGAGCCCAACAATCCCGATGGCACCCGCAAGATGGATGTCAAGAACCCCGACCCGAAGAAGCGCAACACGCCGTCGGATCAGGTAGTAATTGTCTATGGCGTACGTTACAACGCCGAGGACGAGTGCTGGGAGGGCGGTAAGGTCTATAAGCCGATCAACGGCAAGATCTACAACGTAGAGCTCTCATTCGAGGACGATAAAACGCTGCGCGTCAAGGGCTCGGTGGCCTTCATCAGCCTCTCGCGCTACTGGAAGAAGATCGAGTAAGCAAGCTCGCTTCCCACAAAAAAACCGGATTGCCGACCGCAATCCGGTTTTATTTATTACATTTGCACCCAAAGAGCACTCGTATGTCGGCTATTTTACAATTTTTACGCACCTGGACGCTCCCCGTAGCCATGTGCATGGGCATCGCCCTCTACTTCATCTACACGTCGATCCCCTGGCTCGATGCGACCCACGCCTTTGTCAATGAGGCGATCGCCATCATCCAGCCCACGCTGCTCTTTTTGATGCTCTTCCTGACCTTTTGCCGGGTCGATCTGCACGACATTCGCCTGCGACGGTGGCACCTGATTTTAGTCGCTATCCAGATGCTCTTCTTCGGGCTGACGGCCGGCGTGCTCATCCTCCTGCCCGACCTCGCCTCGCGCGTGCTCGTCGAGAGTGCCATGCTCTGCCTGATGTGCCCCACAGCCACGGCAGCGGCGGTCGTTACGGCCAAACTGGGCGGAAATGCCGCCTCGATCACCGGCTACACGATGCTCATCAACCTGGCGGTGGCCCTCTCGGCTCCGCTGCTCCTGCCCCTGGCCCACCCGACCGACGGGCTGCACTTCCTACCTGCCTTCGGAGCGATCATGGCTCGCATCTTTCCGCTGCTGATCTGCCCGCTGGCGGCCGCATGGCTGGTGCGTCACCTCGCCCCCAAGCTCCACCGTCGTTGTGCCGAGGCGCGCGATGCAGGATTTTATCTGTGGGCCCTCTCGCTCATGATTGCCATTGCCGTAACCACCAAGGCTATTGTCCATGAGCAGACGCAGCTGTGGTTTCAGCTCGGTATTGCCGTGATCGCGCTCTTCAGCTGCTTGCTGCAGTTCGGCTTGGGGCGTTGGATGGGACGACGCTACGGCGAATGCACCGAAGGCGGACAGGCACTCGGACAGAAAAACACGGTATTCATTATTTGGATGGGATACACCTTCCTCTCGCCCATCACCACCCTGGCCGGCGGCTTTTATTGTGTCTGGCAGACCTTTGTAAACTCCTACCAGCTCTATCGCAAAGCCCGCCAGGAGGCCGCAGAGAGGGTGAAGTAACGTTTTTTTGCATTTTTTTCGCAAATAATTTGCACAACTCATTTTTTTGCCCTACATTTGCACTCGCATTTAAGAAAAATGCATTTGCGGAAATAGCTCAGTTGGTAGAGCACAACCTTGCCAAGGTTGGGGTCGCGAGTTCGAGTCTCGTTTTCCGCTCAAGAAACGACAGACAGCCTTTGAGGCTGTCTTTTTTTTGTCGTTTCTCGAGCGGATTCTCCGCATCGATATAGACAAACCCTCCAAACCTCCCTTTAATAAGGGAGGCTTTGATTTTGTGGAATACAGACTCGCAACGAACGACCCCAAGTCGCCCCTTTCAGGGGTCGGGGGTGTAAACACCTATTTTGTTGATATACATTGCATTAGGTTGTTGCGTTGTAAAACGACTTTTTGTGCAAAAATGGTTTAAGCGTTGATTTTACCCTTTTGCGTGTAGTCTTCTATGTAGTATAAATTAAGTATAGTTAAGGTAAAAAATCACTTTTTGTGATACATCGTATCAAAAAAAGTATTACCTTTACACATTGAAATTGAGAGACTTGGGCTATGAATAACTTTTTGGCGACATACCGCAATGCTGTGAACTGCACCTCTTGTGCAGTTGTTGCATCGTGTGCCACAAATACCCCCCCCCATTACTCAATGTTCTAATAATCAAATAGTTAGAGGATATACACCATCTTATAGTTGGCGTTATGGCTTATCGTGAGCCGTAACGCCATTTTTGTGCTTACATATCAATAAACATAACAATTAAAAAAGAGTAATTATGAAGACTTTTAGAATGATTGGAATGGCCCTCGTGGCTGTGATGCTCAGCTTTACTATGAGCGGTTGTGACAACGACGATGACGAGCTGAATCCTTACAAGGATTATCCGCAGTTGATTGTGGGTAAGTGGTTTAATTTTACGCCTGATGCAAGTATGTTGTTAAGTTTTCAAGCAGACGAGACAGGCGCAAACGGCACTTATAAAGTAATTGGTTATGAGTCATCTATGGGTTTCTTAGAGGGTAGTGGTACTTATAGCATAGACGGAAATAAGTTAACATCTATATTAACATCACCTGATGGTTCACAATCCAAGCAAGTTAGAACTTTTGAAGTTACAAAAGATAAATTTATCGACAATAAGGAACTAATTAGTGATAACACTGGATTGGCTGTACCTGGCGAGAAAGTTCACTACCGCGTAAAAGAACAATTTGACATCAAAGGTAACTATACCTATCTTAATTCAGCGGTTCGAGTAGTTCCAGCCGAAGGCAAGACCGCACTTCAGTTGCCTGAAGGTGTTCTCTTCCAGGGTCAGAACTATATCCCAGTAGATGCAATGCATGGTGACCGTATTATCGACGTGATGAAGAAGTTCTTTGCTGATGCTACTTTCGCTGCTGATGGCAAACTTAACCACACAATGGAGGGTGAGGCAAAGGTAAAGAACTACACACTTAATGGTAATAACCTTACATTCGACCTCTACGAAGGTGGTTCATACAAGGTAAATGCTACCTCATTCCCCGACGAAGATGGCGACCGCCTCTTCATCATCATCCCTAAACAGGCCGCATGGCTCGGTGGTATGGTTGATCTTGTGGAGAAGGAGAACGAGGGCTTGACACTTACAGAGGCTCAGATTGCCGAGTTGGAGAAGGAGTTTATGGAGACCTTCGAGACTTTCACTGTGATTCTGAGCTTGAGCAAGAAGTAAGAGAATAGTCTATACACAAAAATTGGTGCGTGTAGGGAACGATGTAGTCCCGTCACGCACCAATTTTGTTTATACATATCGCATCAGCGAAAGATGCTCGATTTCAGAGCCGTACTTTCAAAACGGCTATACACATTTTACTCGCGCTTACTGCATCTGCCAGTGGAACGCCTTGGGACGCTCTACGGTCTGTGTCCAGCTATGGCCAAAGGAATCTCGCACGGTGATTTCGAGCGTCGAATCGGCATGATCGGCCACCACACGGAACATGTGATCGGTCACGGCCGGCTTAAAGGCACTCGTCGAGCCAAACACGCCATCCGCCACCAGTCGATAGAGCGGATCGCGCTTACGTATACGCTCCACCGGAAGTCGAGATCCCTGCTCTCGCACCTCAATCTGCCAACTCGGATCGTAATTATAGACATTGATCCACACCTCGTTCGATTCGACCTGTCCGCCATACTGCTCCGGCACAGTATTCATATCATAAACAATGAATTGACAACTGTCAATCGGCCGACCCAGAGCCTTGTAGCTCCATTCAATCTGCTTCCCATTGACCCGATAAATGGCATATCCACCCGGCGTACCATCTTTCGAGAGGTGACGACGACCCTCGCCATCCAATTTCCATGACGAAGCGGCCACGGCAATATTGTTATGCTCGGTGATACGTTTCGAGTAATTATAGTGACGATTTACATGCGTATGTCCAGTCAAGAAATGTACTCGTTTGAATTTTTTGACAATCGACAACAGTCGATAGGCATTCTTCTCATCGGTAAATGCAGAGGTCAAGACAGGATCGCCCGCCTCAAGTTTCCCACTTTTCCACATCGGTGCATGCATACAGATCACCAACGGAGTAGAGTAATCCACATATTGCAAATCTTTTGCCAACCACTCCATCTGCACCTTATCAATCTCCACCCGGAAATCCCAACGCGTCTTCTTACCCACTTTGCGAGGACCGAGATAGACCAGATTATCCAGCATCACATAGTGCACCTCGCCCAGGTTGAACGAATAGTAGCTCGGTCCCACCACGCGACGATAGGTCTTCACAGCCACCGAGTCCCACTCCTCCGGTGTCCACTTGCCCTTCGGGTCATTGTCGTGGTTACCCATCGAGTGGAAGAGCGGAATCGACGGAATACGCTCCATCTCCTTCAGGTATTCGGGCAGGCCGTAGTTGTTGCGATACCAACGTGAATCGGTCGTCATATCACCCACAGTCAGGCCATAGAGTTTACCCTCGGTCGTCTGCATCATCTCCCGATAATCGGGCACAAACTTCTCCCAGAATTGGCGAATATCCTCATCGGCAGCCGTATTTGAGAGGTGAATATCGTTGAGCACAACGAGCGTATAGCGGCTATTATCGACCTTCTTTAGGTGGAAGTCGGCCTGCTCAAGCCCTTTACCACGGGTTACCGGCACAAAGTGGCGCGGAATAATCCCGTCAGCCTCCACTTCGTAGCCCGAAGGGATCGAGAGAAAGACATAACCGCACTGCTTCGACGAGTGCATTGTGTAAGCGCCTGCCGCATCGGTCACCACTACCTGCTCGCCATCCGAGATCACCGCTCCGGCCACTCCCTGACCCTCGCAGAGAACACGTCCCTCGATATTATGCTCTTGGGCCATCACCGAAGATCCCGTCCACAACCAGGCAAACAACAGCATCACAAACAAAATGCCCGTACGTTTTTGCAACTGTTTCATAACTATCAGATGTTAAATCGTTTTAATCTTCCTTCACAAAATTAGGCATATTTTTGCAAACATGCAACTCTCGATACAAAATTTTAGGGCAATCGGATTGGTTGGTTGCCGCAGCATACTCTCGGTATGTGAGGACTGCGAGTGCGAGCATAACGCAGGAAAGCACCCGCCTTCCTTGATCTTTTCCGGCGGTTTTGGGGTGGGGTTTTCAAGGCTTGCGACGGCCGAGCAGCCGCAGCATACGCTCGGTATGTGAGGACTGCGAGGACGAGCATAACGTAAGAAAACACCCGCCAAAACGCCGGAAAACACAAAGGGCATCCACGATTGGATGCCCTTTGTATTTAAGAGTGATCTCTTAAAATACGCTTAATTACTTCTTCTCGAAGAAATCCTTGATCTCGGCGTTCAGAACGACTGCCTCCTTGAACTGGTACGAGCCCTTCTCCGTCTTAACCATCTTGATACACTTGGTGTACTGCTTACCTGCACCCGTTTTCAGGGTTGCTACTACTTTCTTTGCCATAGTGTCTTACTACTATTTAATTTCACGGTGTACGGTTACACGCTTCAGGTACGGATTGTACTTCTTGCGCTCCAGACGCTCGGGCGTGTTCTTCTTGTTCTTCGTGGTGATGTAACGCGACATGCCGGGGACGCCGCTCTCACGCTGCTCGGTGCACTCCAGGATGACCTGCACTCGATTACCTTTCTTTGCCATTTCTTAAATCGCTTGTTTTAGTAGATCTTTTTCGGAGCGGCAGCCTCACGCAGAGCCACAGCCAGACCCTTTTTGTTAATAGTTTTCATGCCGGCTGCCGATACCTTCAAGGTAACCCAGCGGCCCTCTTCTTCCGACCAGAAGCGCTTGGTTTTCAGATTGGGACTGAATTTGCGCTTGGTCTTGTGGTTCGAGTGCGAGACGTTGTTGCCCACAATCGCCACCTTACCGGTGATTTCGCAAACTTTCATCTGTTCGTTAGTTTTATAAAAAGTTAATTTTCCCAAAAGGGAGTGCAAATATACGCAAAAATTCAGAATCCACCATTCAAAACCCAAAATTCTTCACTTTTTTCTGAAAAACAGCCATTTTTTTGCTGCCCAACCTTCTATAAACGCGCTCAAAAATTTGGATATCCAATTTTTAATTCATAATTTTGTTTTAGAAATTATTCTATAACAACACTCTATATGAAACGATTTCTTGGTTTACTGCTCGTCGCTTGGTTGCACAGTCCGCTGGCGAGCTACGCCCAAGAGGGGGCTAATGACAACCATCAGCCACAACGCTACAAAGTGGGCGACCACTACAAGGCAAATGGTCTCGAAGGGGTGGTCTTTGAGGTAGATGCCTCGGGTCAGCACGGAAAGATCGTCTCGCTAAAGGAATCGACCGCCCGCATGGAATGGGCCGTCAATCGTCAAGATCAAAAACGTTTTATCGGAGCCGATTCGCGTGACGACGGTAAGGCAAATCAAACGGTCGTGCAAGCCATCTCCGGGTGGCAGGAGCGGTTCCCTCCCTTTGTATGGTGTGCCGATCTGGGCAAAGATTGGTATTTGCCATCCATTCAGGAATTGATGCTGTTTGCCAAACACGGTGAGGTAAACGCAACCGTCAATCGCACGTTGGAAAAGCTGGGAGCCAAACAGTTGGCCAAGCCCGGTGATCTGCGTTGGTATTGGTCGTCGACCGAGTTACCCATTAACAAAAAGAAGCGGATAGCGATGGTGTATTGCATCTATGTTTCCGACATATATTGGCGTTCGGACTGGAAATACCGACACTGCTATGTACGCGCTGTCGCCCAATTTTAGCCCCTCTCATCCCGAATTTGTCTTTTGTACAACTTAATACTATTGCTTATGAAACGTATTATTTTTATTGTGAGCGTATTACTTACGTTATCGAGCTATGCTGCCGCCCAAGAATCGACCGGCGGCGACACGCCGAAACAACGATACAAAGTGGGCGACTACTACCACGTAAATGGCCTTGAAGGGATAGTCTTCGAGGTCGATGAATCGGGTCAGCACGGCAAGATCGTCTCGATGACGCAGAGCGAACCGCTGTGTTGGTGTGGCGATGCCTACGAAGATGGCGTTTATTGGGGTGCTGACGATCGCTACGACGGTGCCAAAAATTGCGCCCTCATCTTGCAAAAAATCAAACCCAAGAAGGTGCCGCGTTATCAAGCCATCCATTGGTGTCTGCAGTTGGGCGAGGGGTGGTATCTGCCTGCCGAGCTGGAGTTAGCATCCTTGATGCTCAACGAGGAGGTACTCACCGCCGTAAACAAAACGTTGATCGAACACGGAGGCACACGCCTTGTTACACTGGGTGAAGATGTAAACTTCAAACAGTATCGGTATTGGACATCGACCGAGGCGCAACATTATTATGCGCCCAATGTCAACACCTACGACCGTATCCAATACGCCTGCATTATCTCGATGAAACAAGGCAAAGTTACTCGCCACGGCCAAAAAGGTATGTGGAAATGCACGGTGCGTGCCGTAGCAGTCTTCTAACGCGAACGATATAACGAAAAGAGCCGTCCAACACCCGGGTTGCGACGGCTCTTTTTCGTTTGAAATGGATTTAAGGCCCACGAAACCTACTTCAACGCATCGCGCAACAGCCGAATGGCATAGGCCGAGGCACGATCAATCACCTGACCGCGATCCGTACCACACTGCTGGCAGACGGCCGTTGTTCCCGTCGGCGTAGCAACGGCAAACCACACCGTACCGACCGGCTTTTCGGCCGAGCCACCCGTCGGACCGGCAATACCGGTTGTCGCCACGGCATAATCGGCTCCCGTCACACGGCGCGCCCCTTCGGCCATGGCTCGTGCCACCTCCTCGCTGACCGCCCCAAAGCGTTCAATCAGCGCAGGATCCACACCCAGCAACTGAACTTTTGCCTCGTTGGCATACGTAGTCAGACCGGCCAAGAAATAGTCCGAAGCACCCGCTATGGCCGTAAACTTCGAGGCGATCTTGCCGCCCGTGCAGCTCTCGGCTACAGCCAGCGTCGCGCCACGATCGATCAACTTTTGATGCACCTGCTCCTCTACGGTTGCGGTTTCAAAGCCTACCACATAGTCCGGAATCAGTGCCTGCAAAGCCGCAAAGCGGTGGTCTATCTCCTCGGCTACCGATTTTCCATCGACCTCATAGGCCGAAAGGCGCAGGCGCACTACCCCCGGTGCAGGCAGGTAGGCCAATTTCAGATAGGCGGGCAGTGCCTCCTCCCACGCTTCGATGCGCTTGGCCAGGATCGACTCGGCCAACCCCGAGGTAATCAGCGTGCGATGGACAATCTGGCGCAGTGCGAAGTGACTCTTCAGGCGCGGCATCACCTCATCCTGCATCAGATGCTCCATTTCGAAGGGAACACCCGGCAACGAGATCACCACACCTCCCTCATAGGCAAACCACATACCCGGAGCCGTTCCGTGGGCATTATGCAGCACCGTACAGGCCTCCGGAACCTCGGCCTGCGAACGATTCAAGGCGTTAAACTCGATACCACGTGCCGTGAGCATCCGCTCGACATGGGTCGCCACCGCCTCGTCGTAACGCATTGCGCAGCCAAACAGTTCGGCCAACGTCTTTTTCGTAATATCATCCTTCGTGGGGCCCAAACCGCCCGTAATGATGATCACCTGCGTCGCCTGCTGTGCCCGTTGCACGGTGCGCAAGATCTCCTCCCGATCGTCGCCAATCGAGCACTTCTCGTGCACAACAACGCCGGCAGCATTCAGGTATTTGGCAATCGAGACCGAGTTCGTATCGACAATCTGACCGATCAGAATCTCATCACCGATGGTAATAATGGTAGCCTTCATAATAGCATAGTTATCAAAAAAAAACGGAGTGGCTACGATGCAGCCTCCTCCGTAGATGTTTGTGCCTGGTTCTCATGTGGATGCGTCTCCTCGGCGGGCTCTTGAGACGAGTCCTCGGCCGGATTTGCCACCTCCGGTTGTGGCAACAACGACTCGCAGACGCGTGTCAGCAGTTTCGGGCCTTGATAGATCAACCCCGTACAGAGTTGTACCAAGTCGGCACCGGCGGCCAACATAGCCTGCACCTCCTCCGGCCCCATCATGCCACCCGACCCGATGATCGGATAGGTGCCCCCCGAGCGTTCATGGATGCGGCGTACGATGGCAATCGACCGCTCTGTCACGGGTGCACCACTCACACGACCCGCCTTGCGTTGTGCCGAGAGGTGTACCGTGTCATGGAACGATCCATTCGTAGCTACAATACCGTCAAGTGGCGTAGCAATCAGAATATCGGTAATCCGATCGACCTCTTCATCGGTCAAATCGGGTGATATTTTGAGCAAAATCGGGCGATATTGGTTTTGGCCACGGCGAAAATCGAACAACGGCGCCAGCAGCGCACGAATATAGGCCTCAGAGTGGGTCAATTGCTCGTTCTGCACATCATCACCACTCACATTGATCGTAAAATAATCGACATACTGATAGAGGTTGCGGAAGAGTTTCAGCACATCCTTCGGCGCCTCCTCGGCCGGAGTAGAGGCATTGCAGGCCAAATTACAGCCGACCACCACACCCGGATGGCCGTGGCGAAGGTGGCGAATGGCACTCTGCAGCCCTCGGTTAGCATGCCCGACACGATGGCGGATCGAACGTTCGTCATCGGAACGAAAGACACGCGGCGTCGGATTACCCGACTGCCCGTGGGGGGTCAGCGTACCCACCTCCACAAAGCCGAATCCCATAGCTCCGAGCTCTTTGCAGATCTCGCCATTGCGATCAATGCCGGCCGCCACACCGATCGGATTGCGGAATTTTACGCCAAAGACCTCTCGCTCCAACGTGGGATGTTCCACCGCATAGCAACGCCCGAGCAACCAACGGCCACCCGGTATCAAACCGATCACACGCAGCAAGAGGACCACCAGACGATGGGCCTGCTCGAAGCGCAGCAGTTGCAACAGCGGTTGTAATAAATAACGAAACATCGTGGGCAAAGATACTAAAAATATTCCAATCTGTACCGATAATCGTCTCGAAGCGCCTCAAAGCGGTCGGGCATCTGCTTCAGGCGGGCACTTTCAGCGAGTATCGGATAAAAGTCGTCGATCGAGGCGAGCAACTCCTCCCACCCAATTGGGCGCGGCGCGGGACGTTGCACCTGCGGCGGATACCACCCCGCAAGCGGCCATCCGAAGTACTCGGAGAGCTGGTGCACGGCTATAGCCGAGGCATTGGCCTTTCCCTGGGCCGAATAGCCTGCCACGTGGGGCGTAGCAAGTCGGGCATGGGCAAGCATCGCCCCGCTTAACTGCGGTTCGCCCTCCCAAACATCCAACACGCAGGGCTGACGACGAGCCAACAACGCTTGCTCATCGACCACTCCACCCCGAGCAGCATTCAGCACGACGGCCGTAGGCTTCATCGTGCGTAGCAAAGCATCATCGCAGAGATGATGGGTCGAAGCGTCCAGCGGCGTATGAAAGGTCAGCAAGTCAGCCTCCGAGGCGACCTCTCGCAACGGCAAGAAGCCCAGCCGTTCACGTTCCTCGCGCGGTGGATCGCAGCATAACACTCGGAAGCCCCACGCTTCGGCATAATCCTTGACCAGAGAGCCCACATGCCCTACGCCAACCACACCCAACGTGCGCTCCGAGGGTCTCCACCCCTCTTCGCGTGCCAAGCAAGCCAACACGGCTGCAACCCATTGCAACACACCTCGCGCATTGCAGCCAGCGGCCGTTTCGACCCGAATGCCCACAGCCGCACACCAAGCGTGGTCGATGTGGTCGCTTCCGATCGTAGCGGTCACCACCAAACGGACGCGCGAGCCGGCTAATAGGCGAGCATCACAACGGGTGCGTGTGCGTACAATTAACGCATCGGCATCGCGCACATCGGAGGCCGTAATGGCAGCCCCCACCACCCTGCGCACCTCGGCATAGGGGGTCAGCACCTCCTCCAAAAAGGGGATTGCTGCATCCAAAACGACTATCGGGCGACTCAAATTCATCGGAAAACGCTTTTTCGTAGTGGCAAATATAGATAAAATTATATTTTTTTGTACTTTTGTCAGTTAGATTTCAATTTTTATGGTGGAACTCAACTTCAATCCCGACGATGTAGGTGTCGATAACGGCTCCTATTTTGGCATGCCCTTTACCCCCGAACAGGCACAGTTGGTACTAATTTCGGCTCCGTGGGACGTCACCGTATCCTATGGCGCCGGCACGTCCTACGCCCCCGATGCGCTGATCGAGGCCTCGACACAGCTCGATTTCTACGACCCGGCAGCCCCCGAAGCGTGGCGTCACGGGATTGCCACGGCCGACATCAACTACAACCTGCAGGAGCAATCGACCCGCCTGCGCCACGATGCCAGCCGTGTGATTGCCCACCTCGAGCAAGGCGGATCAATCACGGACGATTATGTCGTACGCAAGATTCGTCGCGTCAATGAGGGGTCGGCCGAGCTGAACGCCACCATCCGCCAGGAGGCTGACGGTTGGCTCGAGCAAGGGAAGATCGTCGGATTAGTCGGCGGAGACCACTCCACCCCATACGGCTTGATCGCAGCCCTTGCAGCACGTCACAAGCAGTTCGGCATCCTCCACATCGATGCCCACTGCGATCTGCGCGAGGCTTACGAGGGCTTCGAGTGTTCGCACGCCTCAATCATGTACAACGTCCTGCGCGACCTGCCACAAGTGGCCCACATCGTACAGGTTGGCCAACGCGATTATTGTGCTACAGAGTTGCAAACGGCTCGCGAATCGAGGCGCGTCAGTCTATTCGACGATCAGATGCTCATGGAGGCCTCCTTTGCCGGAGAGAGTTGGGATCAACTCTGCGAGCGCATCGTAGCCCGGCTGCCCGAGAAGGTCTATATCAGCTTCGACATCGACGGACTGGATCTCTGCTATTGCCCCCACACCGGAACTCCCGTACCGGGCGGTTTGAGTTTCAACCAAGCGGTACATCTGCTGAAGAAGGTCGCCGACTCGGGACGACAGATCATCGGTTTCGACCTGGTCGAGGTCGCCACTGCAGGCGAGGAGCGAACCGATGCCATCACCGGAGCCCGCATCCTTTGGAAACTTTGCGGCCAGACGCTCCGCTCCAACAACCGATAATTTTCCCAAACAACGCACATAAAAAAGATGAAACAAATCGCAACCATAAGTTTGGCATTGCTGTTCTTTGCAGCCTGCTCCTCGGGCGAGCGTAACCACACCGACGGCACACCCCAGAATGATACCGACTCGGTAGCCTATGTCATCGGCATGAATCTGGCCTGGAACCTCCTGCAAATGGACTCCACGATCAACGTGGCCGCTGTCTGCGAGGGTATGCGCGATGTCTTTGCCGAGGAGGCCATCTTGACCGAGGAGGAGGCCGAGACCTTCTACCTGCGCTACATGAATGTCGCCCTGCCCGAGAAGGCTCGTGCCTACGAGGAGCAATTCTTGGCCGAGATGGCCGCCTCGAATCGCTCATTTGCACGCACCAAGTCGGGTGTCACCTACGAGGTGAGCGAGCTGGGCGATCAGGAGCGCATTCCCGCCTCGGGACGCGACAGCCTGGTATTGCGCATGCGCGTCACCTCCACGGCCGAGCAGGAGCTCTACTCCTCCTACGAGCAGGGTGATTCGCTCTTCGTGCTGCTCGACGACCTCAAGCCGGGTCTACAGGAGAGTGTCAAGTTGATCGGCGAAGGGGGTAAAATCCATGCGTGGGTCCCCTCTTACGAGGCTTACGGGGCCGAGGGTAGCGAGTCATTTGGCATTGCACCCAACACGACGGTTTGCTTCGAGATCGAGTTGATCAAACTCGATAAATTTGCCGATTGGAATCGTCGCAAAAATCAGCGTCGCTAACCCAACAAAGAAAAGCGGTGCAAAGAGCGACTTTTTCGCAATTTATTTATACCTTTGCCCGACAATTTGTGAAACACAAAAACTCAAAAACAAATAGAAAGATGAAAAAAGTATTGTTTATCGTAGCTGCCGCAGCCTTGATGGCTTCGTGCGGTGGCAACTCGTCGCAGAAACTGACGATGGGTAGCGAGTCGAAGATGGATACACTCTCGTATGCCATCGGAGCCAACATCGCCTATGGTATCGGCTATCAGATGGCCGACATCCCCTTCGACACGGAGGTGATCGTCAAGGGTATCGAGGAGGGCGCTTTCGAGAAGGCTACCCAGACCCACGAGGAGGCTATCAACCAGCTGCGTGATTATTTCATGCAGAAGCGTGGTGCTCGCGCCCAGCAGATCGCTACCAAGCGTGCCGAGGCCGACAGCATTCGTCTGGCACAGGGCGACACGACCCGCGTAGAGTATCCCGTAGCTGACGAGGCTATGTTCGAGACGGCTGAGGAGCGCGAGGCGCTGTCGTATGCCTTCGGTCAGGACATTGGCGAGAATCTGCGTCAGAGCGGCTATGAGCTGCAGGTGTACTGGGTAGGCTTGGGCTTCAAGGAGGCCAAGGGCGGTGAGGCTCAGTTGTCGGAAATGGAGGCCAACAACTTCCTGCAGAACTACTTCATGGTAGTCCTCCCGGCCAAGAACCTGGAGGCTTCGGAGAAGTGGCTGGCCAAGATGGAGAAGAAGGGTACGAAGACCGAGTCGGGTCTGATCTACAAGGTGATCGAGGCCGGCGACGAGTCGCTGAAGGCTACGGACGATCGTGACGTCGTAAAGGTACACTACACGGGTCGCACGCGCGAGGGTAAGGTATTCGACACCTCGATCTTCGCCAACCGTCCGAAGGAGCAGCAGGAGATGATTCTGGCCCAGAACCCCGAGGCTGCCAGCCAGGATGAGCCGATCGAGTTCCCGCTCAACCGCGTGATTCCCGGTTGGACCGAGGGTATGAAGCTCGTAGGCAAGGGAGGCAAGATCATGCTGTGGATTCCCGCCGAGCTGGCTTATGGTGAGCGTGGTGCCGGTCGTGACATCGGTCCGAACGAGGCTTTGGAGTTCGAGGTCGAGCTGATTGACGTGACCCCCTACGAGGAGCCCAAGCAGGAGGAGGAGACGCCTGCAGCCGAGTAACACACTCCTACAGAGACAAGAGCAGGGATACCGCATTGGTATCCCTGCTCTCTTTTTTTGTGTACGTTGCGACCTACCCGCGTGCCACAAAGGCCAACAAAGCCTCGGCACACGCTGCCGGCTCTTCGAGGAATCCCATGTGTCCCGACCCATCAAGCCAAGCCACCTCGGCCTGCGGATGACGCTCCACCATCGCCTCGGCCACCTCCGGAATGATATACTCATCCTTGCGCCCCAGGATAAAGAGCTGACGCACGGGCGAGGCTTGCAACATGGCGTTCTGATCTGCACGCGCGATCATGCCGTTGAGCAGGGCCACGATGCCCTCATCCTCGGTCACGACGATCTGCTCGGTCAGATCGGCAATGGCATCGCTCATACGGCGCCGATTATCGGCCGCGAAGCCTGCTGCGGGGGCCATGCGTGCCAGCAGTTCCTTCTTGCCGCTTTGCACCAACGCAATCTCACGCCGACGGTTCTCGGCCTTCTCCGGCGTATCGGGATTGGGGGTCGAGGAGAGCAGCACCAGCCCATCGAGCCGTTCAGGATAGCGTGCCGCCAAGGCCAAAGCCACATATCCACCCATCGAATGGCCCACGACCGTATAACGGGCAATGCCGAGCGTCTCCATAGCCGCCGCCACGGTATCGGCCAAGAACTCCATCGTGTGCACCTCGCCCTGCACGACCGAGATGCCGTGTCCCGGCAGATCGAGCGTCACGACCCGTACCTCCTTATATATATAAGGGATAAAATCATCCCAAACGAGCATCGACTCCAGATAACCGTGTAGCAAGACCACGCAACGATCTCCCACCTCCGAATCGCACAAATGGAGCGGCGTAGCTCCTGCCATGATGAATTTCTCGACCATAATCTATATCCTTTAACGATGCAATGTTACGCATTTTTTTTCAGAAAACAGCCCCTTTGCACCGAAAGTTGCAGGAGTGGAATTTGAAAAATCCCGTTTTTATTCGTATTTTTGGCTTTTAATCAGACATATATCAGCCTGATAGGAGATAGAAAGATGTTGAAAACAAGCTACATACGTTGTCACGGTTCCCAAAATCGGTTTCTGATGCTCGATGCTGTGCGTCAGCCCGAGCTGCTCGACCTAGCACAGATGCCGACCTTGGTGGCCGCGCTCTGCCGGTGTCAAGAAGCGTGCGACGGCCTACTCCTCACCTTCCGCGAGGGGGAGCACTACGGTATGCGTATGTTCAACACCGACGGCTCGGAGGCCGAGATGTGTGGCAACGGCATTCGTTGCGTGGCACGCATGGCACAAGGCTACCTGGACGAGCAGACCCATTTCGAGTTGCTCTCCGGAGGTCGTCTGCATGGCGTAGTACACGATCGACCGATCTTCGGTTCGATCCCGACCTATCGTATTACGATCGGGATTCGTCTCACCTCCCCCGACTTCACCCCCACAGAGCCTACGGCCGACGGGTGGATCGCTCGGCCCATCCCCGAATTGGACGAGACGTTGCGCTTCACCTACCTGAATTTGGGCAATCCCCACTTGGTAGCCGAGGTGGAGACGATCGACCTGCAACGATTGACCGATCTGGGGCAGCGCGTCAAGCAACTCCCCCACCTCTTCCCCCACGGGATCAACGTCAGCCTCTTCCGCCACACGGCCGATCAAGAGATCTACACGGCAACCTACGAACGCGGCGTGGGGCTCACCTCTTCATGTGGCACGGCGATGACAGCCTGCTCTACGGCCTCGTGCCTACTGGGGCTGTGTCGTACCGAGCAGCAGATTCGAGTGCGCAACAGCGGCGGTATGGTGCATTGCTGTTGTCACCGCACCGGGGGGCGCCTCGAAACCGATCTTTCGGGCAATGCTACCTACTATGCAGCCGGTGAACTGGTGATCGACCCGGCCAACCAACTGATCTGTTCGATGGAGCAGACCTCGGTCTTCGACGAAGAGATCGCCCAATACGAATTGTTTTACCAATCTGTACAATAGAACAAGATGCTACATACCCTGTTCAAACACCGTTCGATCCGCAAATTCCGATCGACCCCGATTCCCGAGGAGATGCTGCAAGAGATACTCGAGGCGGCCTCGCGTGCCTCGACGTGCGGCAACATGCAACTCTACTCACTCATCGTCTCGCGCAGCGAGGAGGTGCGTCGTGAGCTCCTGCCGTGCCACTTCGGACAGCAGATGGTCGTCGAAGCCCCCTGCGTGGTGACCGTGTGTGCCGACATCCACCGCTTCTCGAAGTGGTGCAGCCAGCGCGACGCCAAGCCCGCCTACGACAACTTTGCCTGGTTCCTGACGGCGACCATCGACGCGATGTTGGCTGCTCAGAATTTAGCCATCGCAGCCGAGGCCAACGGGCTGGGAATCTGCTATCTGGGTACGACGATTTACACGGCCGGCGATATTGTCCGCATCCTGGAGCTGCCGAAAGGGGTGATTCCCATCACGACCCTGGTAATTGGTTACCCGGACGAGAAGCCCGAGCTCACGGATCGCCTACCGATGGATGCCATCGTGCACCACGAACGCTACACGGACTACTCGGCCGCCGAGATCGACGAGCTGTGGGCCGAGCGTGAGGAGTCGGAGCTGACCAAGCAGTTGCTGGCCGAAAACGGATTGAAGAATCTGGCCAAGATCTTCACCGAGCGTCGCTATGTCGAGAAGGACAACTTAGCCATCTCGCGCAGCTACTTTGCCCTGCTCAAAGAGCGCGGCTTCCTTAATCAATAACCCTGAAACGTAAAAAAGATGTTGCGCCTACGTCATTGTATCATGTTGTTACTGCTGACCCTAATCGGATCAGCTTGTAACGTCACGCGCAACATTGCCGATGGGCAGTATATGCTCCAGCGCGTACGGGTTGAGACTGATAAGGAGGCACCACGCAAAGAGCGCATCGCCAAGGAGGAGTTCATGAAGTTCATTCGACAAAGTCCGAATAAACGCTTCCTGGGCACCAACCTCTACGTATGGCTCCACGAAAGTGCAGACACGACGAAACACAATTGGTGGAACAATTGGAAACGCCGTTCGGGCGAGGCCCCCGTCCTGCTAGACGAAAAGCTAACCCTCCGCAGCAACGAAAACCTGAAGATTTTCATGGACTCAAAGGGATTTTTCGCCTCGACATCCACTTTCGAAGTTGACACCACCTCGCGCCGCAAACGAGCCACCGTCACCTACCGCGTGCGGCAACAAGTTCCCTATCTGCTGAGTCACATCACCTACGAATTTCGAGACTCCTTGCTCGAACCCCTCATCTTAGCCGACACGATCAACACATTACTACATGTCGGAGAACGGTTCGACATCACGGTGTTGGATGCCGAACGCGAACGTATCACCGATTATCTGAAAGATCAGGGCTACTACAACTTCACGATCGGCAACATCGAGTATGAGGCCGACACGATCATGACCCCCCAACGCGTCGGACTGAAGATGATCGTCAAGCCACACTTGACAGGCTACAACACCCGTGGTGAGGCCATCTACGCACAGAACAAGCTCTACCGTTACGGACAGATCAACCTGTTGCCCAACTACAAACCTTCGAATGATGGTGAACGAGCACTCGACTCAGCGCACCTCGACACAATTGTCCACCGCGGTCTAAACATCGTTTACGACCGGAAATTAACCCTGCGTCCCTCGGTACTTCGACAAGCAATCTCTTTCTCGCCCAACGACTTGTATAGCGTCAAAGAGTTAAACCGCACCTATTCCGATTTGATGGCACTGGGCTATTTCCGCAGTGCGAAGATCAGCTTCCGAGAGACGCCTAAAACGATCGAAGTAGCCGACACGATCCGCATTGTCGATCAGAATGATGAGCAGTTTACCATAAAGCGCCATGAAGAGGGCATACTCGATTGCGATATCCTCTGCACGCCAACCTTGCGCCAAAGTGCTAAAATCGAGTTAGAGGCCTCGACCACGTCCAGTTTCTACGGACTGAAGGCGACGGTCGGTTATCAGAATCGCAACATTTTCCGCGGAGCGGAGTCTTTCGAGGTCTCCTTCTCAGGTGGTTATGAGTTCATGAAGGCTAAAGACGCCTCCATGAGTCGAGCCACGGAGTTGGGTATCACAACCGGACTGACATTTCCTCGTTTTCTGCTACCCGGAGATCCCTATTTCCCCTCGCTCATACAGCCTAAAACGCGCTTGGAGGCTTCGGTCAATTTCCAAGATCGTCCCTACTACCGCCGCACGCTGACCAGCATCGGCTTGGACTACCAATGGAGCAATCGAGGTTACTCGACCTTCTCCTTCTCACCGGCAGACATCAACATCATCCAGGTCAGCCGTCTCGATCCTGAATTCTTAAGTCAGACTCAGAATCAATACCTGATCAACAGCTACAAGACGCAACTTATGGCGGGTCTGAATTTCTCGTATGGCTACAACAACCAACGACGCAATCTAGGAGGAAACGCCACCGTCGTGCGCTTCAACTTCGAGACCTCGGGTAACCTAATCGATGGGCTGAAACACCTCTTCTCGGATAAGAAGGAGGGGCAAGACTATTACACCATCTTCGGTATCCGCTACTCGCAATATTTCCGCACCGACCTCAGCCTGAGCCGCAAGATTATGTTGGGCGAAAAGACAGCCATCGCTGGGCGCATCTACGGCGGTATTGCCCGCGCTTACGGAAATTCGGACGCCGTACCCTTCGACCGTCTCTTCTATGCCGGTGGCAGCAACAGCATGCGCGGATGGGCCCCTCGCACCCTGGGTCCGGGCGCAGTTCCAGAACCAGCATCAAGCTTCCCGACACAACTCGGTGACATGAAGTTGGAGGCTAACCTTGAGTTCCGCTTCCCGATTTGGGGTTTTGTGCATGGGGCAACCTTCTTCGACCTGGGTAACATCTGGTACATGAAGTCCAATCCGGCCGAATATGATGAGGCGGCCGTTTTCCACATGAAGGACTTCTACAAGCAGTTGGGCTTCAACACCGGTCTGGGTATTCGTTTCGACATCAAATTTGCTGTGCTGCGTCTCGACTGGGGTCTGCAGCTCCATAATCCCAATCGGCCGGTCGGAGAGCGATGGCTCGATACCTTTAGTTGGAGCCACACGGCCCTAAACTTCGGTGTGGGTTATCCCTTCTAACAAGACTCTTTACAACAAAACAAGGGGCTGTTCTTGCGAACAGCCCCTTGTAGTTTGTCGTTTGGTATAACAAGCGTTAAACCGCTTCTTGTGGATTAGCCCTGCTTACTCCGATACTGCGAAGGCGAAATGCCCACATTGCGACGGAAGTAGCTACCAAAGAAGCTTTGGTTGGCAAAATTCAGTTCGTTGGAGATCTCCTGGATGCTCTTATCCGAGAACTTCAGCAACGTCTTTGCCTCTACAATCACATAGTAATCAACCCACTCCGAGACCGAACGACCGCTCACGCGTTTGATAAGCGTGGTCAGGTACTTCGGTGTGATGTTGAGTCGCTCGGCATAGAAGGTGACGCTGCGCTCCTGACGATAATGGCGGCTCAAAACGCGGATAAACTGCTTGAAGTAATCCTCGGCGCGGCTGCCGACCGTCAAAATCTGAGGTTGATCCTTCATCGTAGTGCACACGACGTTACCCAACTTATACATCGTAGCGGCTATCAGCGAGGAGATCATCTCGAAGGTAAAGCGTTGCTCCGTTCCCTGCAACTCCGCGGCAATGCGATCCACATAGCAACAGAGCGATTGGGCATCGGTAGCTTGCAGCACGACACACGGATCAGCCACCTCAATAGACAGGGGCATGAGTTGCTTCGTGTCGATGTTCATCCGCGAGAAGAGCGACGAAGAGATCACCAACAACGTGGCCGCAAAATCGGGATCAGCCTCCAATAACTGTACGATGTGTTTCGGTGCTGCCGTAAAGAAACTATTCGGCTGCAATTCATACTCGCGCAGATTGAGTGAGATACGCGCCGAACCGGCCGTACAGAAGCCTATCACATAACCATCCACCCGCGTCGGGTTTTGACAAGCAGTCAATATCGCTGTTTCTCGCGTAGCAAAGCACTCGCCGGCAAACAGATCGCGTCGGCTCAATCGAGCAGACAAATCAGAAACATTCAAATCAACAATTGCAGTTTCAGTATGGAGATGAGTAGTCATAAAAAACCAACAATGATTACGTTTTATTTTATTCATGACAAATATAGTCATTATTTGTTATTTTTCACGCTCAAAATACCACATTTTGGCAGAGCATATTCAAAGTTCCTCCTTTTATGCGAAAGTGTTTCTCAATTTGACCAAAAGATTTTTCTGCAATCGTGTAGAAAGGCAGGTTTTTCAGAAAAAAAGTGTATCTTTGTCATATTGTAATACAACAAACAAAAATCCCGATGGATTACAAACTGGACGAACAAGCTCGTTGCGCCGTGATCGGCTATGGAACTTGGGCTACGGCTCTGGTCGATGTGCTGACTCAAAACGAGCAGCAGGTAGGATGGTACATCCGTAACGAAGAGGTGTTGGAATCGGTCCGCACCGAAGGACGCAACCTGCGTTATCTGAGCGATCTTGAGTTCGATCGAGAGCGAATTGCCCCCTCAAACGATATTAACGAGGTAGTCCGCAATGCCGACATCATCATCATGGCCGCCCCGTCAGCCTATCTGAAGACCTTCCTCGAGCCGCTCACCGTCTCGCTGAAGGATAAATTTGTCATCTCAGCCGTCAAAGGTATCATTCCGGGCGACTACAAGACGGTGGTCGAATATCTGCACGACCGCTACGATCTATCCTACAAGCAGCTGGGTCTGATCACCGGTCCGACCCACGCCGAGGAGGTCTCGCGCCAACGACTCTCCTACATCACCGTGGTCTGCACCGATCCGGACAATGCTGCCCTTGTAGGTCGTAAACTCACTACCCCTTATATCCATTTGAGCTACTCGCTCGACCTCTATGGCACGGAGTATGCCGCCATTCTGAAGAACATCTACGCCCTGGCTGTCGGCATGGCTATTGGATTGGGCTATGGTGACAACTTTCTGGCTGTGCTGATTGCCAATAGCGCCAGCGAGATGACCCGCTTCCTGGAGGAGAGTTACCCCTACGAGCGTAACACACAGGAGTCCGCCTACTTGGGCGACCTGCTCGTCACCTGTTACTCGATCCACAGCCGCAACCGCCGCCTGGGCCTGCTCATCGGCCACGGTTGCTCGGTCAAGACGGCCCTGAACGAGATGACAATGGTGGCCGAGGGCTACTTTGCTGCAGATTGCATCCGCCACATCAACTTCCGCCACAAGGTCGAGATGCCCATCGTCGAGATGGTCTATAAGGTACTTTACGAAGGGGCATCGGCTCGCAAGTCGATGAAGGCACTCACGGCAAAACTGATCTAAAACAAACTTTCAAACACCTTACAATTATGAAATTAGATTACGCAAAAACCGGTCTGGAGATTTCGGCCGAAATGAAGGCCAAGGCTCTGGCAGCGAATGCTCTGCTCCACTCGGGCGAGGGCAAAGGCAATGATTTTTTGGGTTGGGTAAACCTGCCCTCTTCGATCACCGACGAGGAGCTGTCGGCCATTGAGGCTGTCGCTGCCAAATTGCGCGAGAAGTGCGACTTGGTGATCTGCATCGGTATCGGTGGCTCGTACCTAGGCGCCAAGGCCGTGCTGGAGGCGATGACCGATCCGTTCCGTCTGCTGAAGAAGGCACAAAACGATCCGACCGTAGTCTTTGCTGGTCAGAATATCTCGGAGGATTACATCTACTCGCTCATGGAGGCTGCTGAAGAGCACTCGATCGGTGCTATCGTGATCTCGAAGTCGGGTACGACGACCGAGCCGGCTATCGCCTTCCGCCTGATCAAGGCCGCCATCGAGGCTCGCTATGGCAAGGCCGAGGCTGCCGAGCGCATCGTAGCTGTTACGGATCAGGCTCGTGGCGCGCTGAAGACGCTGGCTACGAACGAGGGCTATCCCACGTTCGTCATTCCCGATAATGTAGGTGGCCGTTTCTCGGTGCTCACGCCCGTCGGTCTGCTGCCGCTGGCCGTAGCCGGTGTTGATGTGCGTGCGCTGGTTGCCGGTGCCGTACAGATGGAGGAGCAGACCAAAGAGGGTGTTGCCTTTGAGGAGAATCCGGCTGCTATCTATGCTGCCGTTCGCAACCTGCTCTATGCCGAGGGTAAGAAGATCGAGATCCTAGGTTCGTATGAGCCGCAGTTGCAGTATATCAACGAGTGGTGGAAGCAGCTCTACGGCGAGTCGGAGGGCAAAGAGGGTCTGGGTATCTTCCCGGCCAGCGTGACGCTGACGGCCGATCTACACTCGATGGGTCAGTACATTCAGGAGGGTGAGCGCACGCTCTTTGAGACGATTATCTCGGTAGCTGCTCCGAAGAACAAGGTGGTCGTAGAGGCTGACGAGGAGAACCTCGACGGTCTGAACTTCATGGCCGGCAAGCGCATTTCGGAGATCAACCGCATGGCCGAGCTGGGTGTACAGTTGGCCCACGTAGATGGTGGTGTACCCAACATCCGCATCGAGATCCCGCAGATCGACGAGGCGACGATTGGTGGTCTGCTCTACTTCTTCGAGAAGGCTTGCGGTATCAGCGGATACATCCTGGGAGTCAATCCGTTCGACCAGCCGGGTGTAGAGGCTTACAAGAAGAACATGTTCGCATTGCTCGACAAACCGGGCTACGAGGAGGCTTCAAAGGCTATCAAGGCTCGTCTGTAAGCAATTCTCCACATCTAAAAACCAAGCAAAGGGGCTGTTCCAACCGGACAGCCCCTTTGTCTTTGATATCGTATAAATCAGCAGGATTACTCTTCCTCCTCCTTCATCGTGTGGTAGACGTTCGTCACGTCATCATCCTCCTCGAGACGCTCCACGAGCTTCTCAATGGCCTCACGACCCTCAGCATCGAGCTCCTTCGTGTCGGTCGGGATATAAACACCCTCACCCGATACGATCTCGTAGCCCTGATCATCGAGCCACTTCTGAATACCACCGAACGACTCATACGAGGCATACACCGTGATACCATCCTCCTCGGGATAGAACTCATCGACACCCAGGTCGATCATCTCCAGCTCCAGCTCCTCGGGATCAACACCCTCGGCTGCGCGGAACTTGAAGACGCACTTATGCTCAAACATAAAGGCTACCGAGCCGCTGTTGCCCAACGTACCACCGCACTTGTTGAAGTGCATACGTACGTTCGCCACCGTACGGTTCGTATTATCGGTTGCCGTCTCCACCAAGAAGGCGATACCGTGTGCACCGTAACCCTCGTAGATCACCTCCTTATAATCAGCGGCATCCTTCTCCGTGGCACGCTTGATAGCACGCTCGACATTCTCCTTGGGCATGTTCTCTGCCTTGGCGTTCTGGATCAGCAGACGCAGGCGGGTGTTGGCCGAAGGATCGGGACCGGCAGCCTTCACTGCAATTTCGATCTCCTTACCCAACTTCGTAAATACACGCGCCATGTGACCCCAGCGCTTCATTTTTCTCGCCTTGCGATACTCAAATGCTCTTCCCATAGTATTGTTGCGTTATGATTTTTCGTTTCGTGACGCAAAGGTATAAAATTCAAGGGGAAAAATGAAACATTCAAAATGAAAAATGCTACCTTTGCAAAAACCAATCTTCAAAAGCTATGGAAATTAAGGGAACTTTTGACCATTTTAACATCGATGTGCAGGATTTGGCACGCAGCATCGCCTTCTACGAAAAGGCGCTTGGACTGAAGGAGGTACGCCGCAAGGTGGCCGAGGACGGCAGTTACGAGATTGTCTTTATGGGCGACGGAGAGAGCAATTTTGTCCTTGAGCTGACCTGGTTGCGCGACCATGCCGACCATCCCTTTGAACTGGGCGAGAACGAAAGCCACCTCTGCCTGCGCATTGATGGCGACTACGAGGAGGCCCGCGAGTACTATCGTCAGATGGGGTGTCTCTGCTACGAGAACCACAAGATGAACCTCTACTTCATCAACGACCCGGACGATTATTGGATTGAGATCCTGCCCAAAAAGCGCTAATCGGGGCTAACGCCGCTCCAGCTGTGCACGGCTTTTGGAGCGGGTAACCATCCAAACACCCACAAAGACACAAAGGGCGGCCAACCCTTTGAGCGGCGTAAACCGATCCATTCCCAACGCCACGGAGAGCAACACAG
The DNA here is from genome assembly GCA_045127275.1 of Alistipes sp. GTDB lineage: Bacteria > Bacteroidota > Bacteroidia > Bacteroidales > Rikenellaceae > Alistipes. Next base: position 27,616 of record JBGVPZ010000017.1, on the reverse strand, counting down.
CAACGACCGGCTGGACGTAGTTATACATCGAAACTACGGTCGGCCGGAGGTGTTGTTGTCCAATCGGAACGCACAGATAGGTAATAAAGGTTGAACCTACAACCACGTAAAGCACCCCGCTCCAGAGGCGTGGTGTGAACTCCATAAAGGGCGTAGCCGCCAACGGCTCTCGATAGATCACGAGGGCCACCACTGCAGCAAACAGAAACATCCATTTCATTACCGTTACCGACCGATAGCGCACGATCACCGATCTAAAAGCGGTCAGATAGAAGGCAAAACTGATAGCCGAGATGATGCAGAGCGTGTTGCCCATCAAGCTCGATTGTTGCACCGCGCCCCGCTGGCTCAAGAGCACCAACAACACAGCTCCGGCACAACCGAGCGCCACACCTCCCACCTTCAAGAGCGAGAGCGGCTCCCGCAAAAAGAGGGTCGCCAACACCAGAGTTAAGATCGGCACCAACGTGGCGATGATCGAGGCGTCGATGGGCGAGGTAAGCGAAAGCCCCCACAGATAGAGCAATTGGTTGAATTGGATGCCAAAGATCGAAGCCAAGAGCAGCAGACCCAAGTCGCGCCACGAGACCCGTTCGCGCGGCATCATCCACGAGGCGACCCAAAAGAGCAGGGCTGCCCCCGCCATGCGACAGGCACTCAAAGCAAAGGGGTTGATCCCTTCGGGGTTGGTAGCCGACGCAAGTACCCCCTTACACACCGGGGCATTGACACCCCAAATGATGTTGGCCAACCATAGGGCCAGATGACCTTTCCATACACCGCGATTCATCTCCTTGCATGATTTATGGCGGCAAAGGTACACTTTTTTGCACAAATATTGCAAGCAAGGCTCCTTTGTGGGCAAAACGAATTATCATTGGGATCTGATTGCAGCGAACCTCCTCTTCGGTGCCAACTTTTCGTTTTTCTATTCGCTGACGCGCAACAACTTCTCATTCCACGCCCTTTTCATCTTGCAGGTTGCCATGGCCGCCCTCTTTTTTATTCCGGCAGCCCTCACCTCTCGACGTGCCTACCACATCACCCGGCACGATGCCGCACAAATGCTGCTCGTCGCCCTGCTGGTCATCGTCGGATGGATGTACATGCTCCTCTGGGGTGCCTCCTACACCACCCCGATTGATGCCGCCATCATCGCCACACTCGGGCCCGCCTTTACACTCCTGACTGACAAGCTTCTGCACCGACAACAGCAAGTCGGAGGCATCCGCACGATCGGCATCATCTGCTGCTTTGTGGGGGCATGGCTGTTGATCTTCGACAAGGGTTTCACGCTGGTACACGGCTCGCGTGGTTGGGGTAACCTGCTCGTGTTGATCGCGGTCGTGTCGATCGCTGCCAACACCGTCATCATCAAACCACAACTCGAACGCTACGGCACGCGGGTCGTCATGGGTTGGTTTTCGCTCATCGGGCTCTTTGTCGCCCTCCCCCACTTCAATCGGATCTTGAGCGAGCTCTTTGCCGCCCACATTCCCCTGACCGTGCAGCTCGAGTTGGGCTATATCCTTCTGCCGGGCACGATCCTGCCCATGTGGCTGCTCTATCGCGGGGCCGAGAAGCTGACCGCCATACACACGGCCCTCTATCGCTACATCCAACCCTTGAGTGCCGGTCTGGTAGCGCACATACGCCACCAGGCGATCTTCGATACGACGAACATCACCGCACTGGTTGTGATTTTTGCAGGAATTGTACTAACGATTGTGGGCTATCGGCGTTCGTTGCGCCTTCTTAACGGATTACGCGCACTTCGCCACCCTCGCCAAAGGCGATGATCGACGAGGGTTTACCCGTCGGACGACCCTGAAAACGCGGATTGACCACATAATCGACCCTTTCGACAATCTCACGAGCAATCTCGGGGAGCGTTTTGGGAGTCTTTTCACCCGAGATATTGGCCGACGTCGAGACCACGGGTCGTCCCAAACGGCGCAACAGAGCCTGACAAAACTCATGATCCGGAACGCGTACCCCCAACGTGCCCTCCTCGGGGATTAGGTTCGCCGCTACACCGGCTGCACCGGGCAGGATCAAGGTCAAAGGCGACGAGGCCATCTCCATCACCTCGAAGGCGATACCCGGAGCCCGATTCACATAGCGCACCACCTGCTCGGCCGAGTGGCACAGAACGAGCATGGCATGTTTATTCTCACTCTGTTTCAAGGCGTAGATACGCGCCACAGCCTCGGCATTGGTGGCATCACACCCGATGCCCCACACCGTATCGGTCGGATAGAGGATCAGCCCGCCCCGCTTCAAGACCTCGACAGCCTCCTCCACGGCCGCCTTCATCGCAGCGTTGGGTTGCGCCCCACCCGTTTTCTGCGGAGCGTTATTCGATTTGGTTGCCGCCTCCTGCGGGGCCCCTTTTTTCGTTCGATCGTATCGCATATCAGCCTTGTTTTGTCAATCCTTCGGCCGCAGCCAGCTGCTCCATCAGCCCATAAGCGGCCTCATATTCATTGGGAATCTCGCCATCGAGAATCGCATTCTTGATCCGCTCCTTGATATCACCGATCAGCCGACAGGGAGCGATGCCATAGGTCTGCATGATCAGCTCGCCGGTAATCGGCGGTTGGAAATTGCGGATGCGGTCGCGCTCTTCAAGATCCTTCATCTTATGGCGCACCAACTCGAAATTCTTCAGATAACGCTTCACCTTAGCATCAATGCCCGAGGTGATATCGGCCTCACACAACAGCATAAGCCGTTCAACATCCTCACCCGCTTCGAAGAGCAAGCGACGCACGGCCGAGTCGGTCACCAGATCCTCCGAAAGGATGATCGGGCGCAGGTGGAGGAAGACCATCTTCTGCACGAGCTTCATGTGTTCGTTCATTGGGAGTTTGAGCTGGCGGAAGATCTGCGGCACCATCTTCGATCCGACCACTTCGTGGCCGTGGAAGGTCCAACCGATCTTCGGATCATAGCCCTTCGTGCGCGGCTTGCCGATATCGTGCAAAACGGCTGCCCAACGCAGCCACAGGTCGTCCGAACGACGTGCTACATTGTCCAGCACTTTGAGCGTATGCTGGAAATTATCTTTATGGGCATGCTGACCGCGACGCTCCACCCCACGCAGGGCGTGCATCTCGGGGAAGATACGCTCCAACAATCCCGACTGCTCCAGCAACTCAAAACCCATCGACGGGACGGGCGAAAGAACAATCTTATTCAGTTCAGTAATAATACGCTCACGCGAGACGATGCGAATGCGATCGGCATTACGGCAGATAGCCTCGAAGGTCTCATCTTCGATCATAAAGCCCAACTGGGCGGCAAAGCGAATACCGCGCATCATGCGCAACGGATCGTCCGAGAAGGTGATATCGGGATCGCACGGAGTACGAATCAGACAATCCTCCATATCCTCCATGCCGCCAAACGGATCGACCAACTCACCGAAACGCTCTTCGGAGAGCGACCAGGCGAGGGCGTTGATCGTAAAATCCCGGCGACGTTGATCATCCTCGAGTGTCCCGGCCTCGACCTGCGGCTTGCGCGAATCGGACGAGTAACTCTCGCGGCGAGCCCCGACAAACTCCACCTCAACGCCATCGCGCGTACGCAACATAGCCGTTCCGAAGGTCTTGAAGATCGAAACCTTCGTATGCAACTCTCGCCCGAGTGCTTCGGCCAACGCCACACCACTCCCGACGACCACCACGTCGATGTCGGTCGAGGGGCGGCGCAGATAGTGGTCACGCACGTAACCACCCACCACATAGGCATCGACCCCTTGCTGGGCGGCTAGGCGGGCAATCTGTCGAAATATGGGATGCGAAAGGGGCATCGAACAAGCTATTTAAGTTGATCCTGATAGCGTTTCACTGTCTGCTCCAACCCCAAATAGAGAGCATCGGAGATCAGCGCATGACCGATCGAGACCTCATCGGTCCAGGGAATGCGTTCGTGGTAGTAGGCCAGATTCTCCAGCGAAAGGTCATGACCTGCATTCAGTCCTAACCCCTGCCGACGTGCCTCCTCGGCTGCTGCCACAAAGGGGGCAATCGCCGCCTCGCGCCCCTCGGGATAGAGGCGTGCGTAGGATTCGGTGTAGAGCTCCACACGATCAGCCCCGCAAGCCTTGGCACCGGCCACCATCGCGGGGTCGGGATCGACAAAGATCGAGACGCGGATCCCCTTCTCGTGGAATCGTGCCGTGATCTCGGTCAGGAACTCCCGATGGCGGATCGTATCCCATCCGGCATTTGACGTAAGGGCATCGGGGGCATCGGGCACCAAGGTGACTTGGGCCGGCACGACCTCCAACACCAGATCGACAAAACTCCCGATCGGGTTCCCCTCCACATTGAGCTCCGTACGAATCGCCCGCTTCAAGGCGCGCACATCCTCATAGCGAATGTGGCGTGCATCAGGACGCGGATGCACGGTGATGCCGTCGGCACCAAACTCCTCAATCCGAAGTGCTGCCTGCAACACATCGGGGCAGTTGCCGCCGCGCGAATTGCGGATCACGGCAATCTTATTGATATTTACGCTTAACTTTGTCACAATTTTCTTATCTTTGCCCTACAAAGTTACTCTTTTTTTTGTTTCGAGCCGATGAAAATTCTACTTTTTTCCCGTTCGCAGATCAAACATCGCGCCGAAGAGCTCATCGCTCTGCGCGATGCAATCCTTCAAGGCGGATTCGATTATGCTGTAAACGAGGAGTTTGCAACCATCTTACACACCCTCGGGGTATGGAATATTCCAACCGAGCAACAATATGGCCAAACGATCGGCCAACAACCCGAATCCGCGATCATGGTCTGCTACGGCGGTGACGGCACCCTGCTCGAAGGGGCTCATCGGTTGGGCGGTGCAGCCATCCCGATCCTGGGTATCAACGCTGGCCACCTCGGTTTCCTGACCAGCGTTCCCCGCGACGGGCTGACCACCCTCTTTGCCAACCTCACACCGGAGTCGCTGCGCATCGAACAGCGTACGATGTTGCAGGTCGAGGGCGATTTTACCGACCCGACAGCCAGCTATCACGCCCTCAATGAATTCTCTATCCAACGCCACGGTGCCGGTATGATCTCGGTTGAGACCTATGTCGACGAGCAGTTGGTGGCCACCTATTATGGCGACGGCGTAATTCTCTCAACTCCAACCGGTTCAACGGCCTACTCGCTCAGCGCGGGTGGTCCCGTTGTAGCCCCGACGTGTGCCTGCATGGTCATCTCGCCCTTGGCTCCGCACAACCTCACGATGCGCCCGATGGTGATCCCCGATTCGAGCACGATCCGACTGCGGGTTCACGTACGCTACGGCGAGGCCTTCGCGACACTCGACAACCGCTCCTACGCCATCGGCTCCGAGACCGAGTTCACCATCCGAAAGTCCGACCACTCGATTTTTCTGGCCACACCGCACAATATATCGTTTTACGACACGTTACGGAATAAGATGATGTGGGGAGTCGATATACGCGGATAAAAACGGAATGTAGCAGCCTATCAGGAAATAAAGCACGAAAAAGCACGTATATTTGATTTTTTATCGCTATATTTGCACCCTATTATGAGTACCGATAAACCGATACCGCAACACGTCGCCATCATCATGGATGGAAATGGTCGTTGGGCCAAACAACGCGGGCTGGATCGCTCCGAAGGGCATATTGCCGGAGTGGAGTCGATTCGCACAACGTTGAAGGCAGCCCTGCGACATGGTGTGCGCCAACTCACCTTCTACGCCTTCTCGACTGAGAATTGGGGGCGTCCGCAGGCCGAGGTGGAGGCACTGATGGAGTTGCTGTGTCGCAGTATTATCAACGAAACGCCCGAGCTAAAAAAGCAAGGAGTCCGGGTGCAGATCATCGGCGAGCGCAGCCGCTTCTCCGAACGGGTGCAATATTATCTCGCCCAGATCGAGCAAGAGACGGCCGCGAGCGAGAAGCTGACGATGGTGCTGGCCCTCAACTACTCGTCGCGTGACGAGATGCGCCGTGCCGTGCAGCAGATCGCCCGAGAGGTTTCCGAGGGGCATTTGCAGCCCGAGGCAATCGACGAGCAGACGATCGCTGCCCACCTCGATACAGCCGGCATGCCCGACCCCGACTTGGTGATTCGCACCAGCGGCGAGCAGCGGTTGAGCAACTTTTTGATGTGGCAATCGGCCTATGCCGAGTTTTACTTCCCCGAGGTGCTCTGGCCCGACTTCTCGGAAGAGGAGTTTGCCCGCGCGCTGGAGGTGTATGCCAAACGTGATCGCCGCTTTGGCTTGGTAAAATAGAAACGAAAGAAGATTTTTCGACAAGAGAGATGAACTACGTTAGCAAAATATGGAGCCTTGTGCTGCTCTTGCTCGTGTGCGGGCAGAGCCTCTGGGCTCAAGAACAACAAACAGCCGCCGACACGACGGCTGTTGCGCAGGTTGTAACCGATAGTGTGGCCGACCAGCCCGCATTCCCGAAAGACGCCCCGATGATGGAGCGTTCGCGCACCCAGAAACTCTACTACATCCGCAAGATCAATGTAATCGGCCTCAAGCACCTCGACCCGAATCTGGTGAAGGCCTCGGCCGGCCTGGTGGAGGGTGACTCGGTCTATCTGCCGAGCAATTTCATCTCAAACGCCATCACTCGCCTATGGAGCCAACGACATTATGGGGATGTGCGTATGGGAGCTGAGATCGACGGCGACAGCCTCGATCTGCAACTCTTCCTCGAGGAGCGTCCGCGTGTCTATGAGTGGAAATTCGAGGGTATCTCGACCGGTAAGCAGAAGGATATCATGGAGAAGCTCAAGTTGCGTCGTAACAGCGAGCTTTCGGACTATGTCCTCGACAAGAACCAAAAGCTCATCAAGGAGTATTGGAAAGAGAAGGGGTTCCGCAATGCAGAGGTAACTTGGCGCATCGACCGCGACTCGGCTCGCTCACAATACGCCACGGTTACCTACGTCATCGACCGCAAAGAGCGCGTCAAGATCGGCCAGATCAACTTCCGAGGCAATGAGCAGTTCACCTCGAAACGTCTGCGTCGCACCCTCAAAAAGACTCACCAAAAGAGCATCAACTTCTTCAAGAGCTCGAAACTCAACGACAAAGAGTACATCGAAGATAAGGAGTTGCTCCTTGATTTCTATAACTCAAAGGGTTATCGCAACGCCACGATTCTCCGCGATTCGATCTACGACATCGCCCCGAATCGCATCGCTATCGACCTCGATCTGTCGGAGGGTAACAAATATTACATCCGCGATGTAACCTGGGTTGGCAACTCGGTCTATGACACCGAGCATCTGCAAAACATGTTCGCTGTCAAGAAGGGCGACACGTACGACAAGAAGTCGATGCACAAACGCCTCGGCATTGGCCGCGAGGAGAATCCTGAGGAGATGTCCGTAAAATCGCTTTACCAGAATCAGGGTTACCTAATGTCACAAATCGAGCCCACGGAGACAATTATCGGTGCCGACTCGATCGACATTCAGGTGAAAGTGTTTGAGGGAAAACCTTTCACGATCAACGAGGTAGGCATCACCGGCAACATACGTGTCGATGACGAGGTGATTCGTCGAGAATTGTACACCCGTCCGGGCGAATTGTACGACCGTTCGATGCTCATGCAGACGATTCGTATGCTCGGTTCGATGGGCCATTTCAATCCCGAGGCGATCATGCCCGATATCAAGCCCGTATCGAACGAGTTAGTGAATGTCAATTGGCCACTTGAGGAGCAGGCATCAGACCAGTTCAACATTGCCGGTGGTTGGGGCTCAGGCACCTTCGTAGGCTCGGTCGGTATCACCTTTAACAACCTCTCCATTAAGAACACATTCAAGCCCGGTGCTTGGCGACCCTATCCGCAAGGCCAAAACCAGCGTCTCTCGCTCTCGGCACAGACCAACGGTACCTACTACAAGGCCTTCTCGTTCAGTTTTACGGATCCTTGGGTAGGTGGTCGCAAACCGAACTCGTTGACTCTCTCGGCCCACTGGTCAGAGCAGAACAACGCCTACTACGTATGGCAGACCTCGACGATGCACTTCCGTACGCTTGGTTTGGCTGTCGGTTTGGGTAAGCGATTAAGCTGGCCCGACCCCTACTTCACCCTCTACGGTGAGTTGAGCTACGAGCGATACAACCTGAAGAACTGGAACTCGTTCATCATGTCAAATGGTAACGCCAACCTGCTCTCGATGAAGCTCGTATTTGGTCGTAATTCGGTCGATCAGCCAATCTATCCGCGTCGCGGTTCGGACTTCAGCATCTCGGTACAGGCAACCCTTCCCTACTCACTATGGGACGGCAAGGATTATGCCGATCTGTCGATGCCTGATTCGGAGCGTTACCAGTGGATCGAGTTCCACAAATGGCAGCTTAAGTCGCAATGGTTCCAGGCGCTGACCCCGAATCAGAACTTAGTCTTGATGGTCAAGGCCGAGATGGGTTATTTGGGCCACTACAACAAGCATAAGACCTCGCCCTTCGAGCGTTTTGAGGTCGGTGGTGACGGTATGTCGGGTTACAACATCTACGGTATCGACATCATCTCGATGCGCGGTTATGAGGATGGTGCACTCGACCCGGTAAACGATTACTACTCGATCGCCTACAACAAATACACGGCCGAGTTGCGTTATCCGGTGATCCTGAAACCTTCGTCGCAGATCTACGTACTGGGCTTCGTCGAAGGTGGTAACGCCTTCGACTCGTGGGAGTCGTTCTCACCCTTCAAGATCAAGCGTTCGGCCGGTCTGGGTGTACGTCTCTATCTGCCGGTGGTGGGTATGCTCGGTATCGACTGGGGTTACGGATTCGACGCTCCGGCCGGACAGACCGACAAGAGTGGTAGCCAGTTCCACTTCGTGATGGGTCAGCAGTTCTAACCCACCCTCACAGAGAAGGGGCAATAAAATACGAGGAGACACGTTATTTATATAGGTATGCTTCTTGTACCCGAAAAATGAACGTTGAAACGTAAAACTGAAAAGGTATGAAAAAATGGATGTTTGCCGCATGTTTTGCCCTGATGGGATTGGCGGTATCGGCACAGAACTACATCGTAGTCAATAGCGAGAAGGTCTTCAAGTCCATCACAAGCTATAACCAGGCTATCGAACAACTCGACCAGTTGGCCGAGAGCTACCAAAAACAGGTCGATGCCAAGTTCCAAGAGGTCGAAGATCTGTTTACCACCTACGAGAAACAGCGAGCCTCGCTACAAGCTACAGCCCGACAGAACTACGAGAATGCCATTCTGCAGAAAGAGCAGGCCGCCAATGAATTACAAGAGAAGCTCTTCGGCCAAGAGGGTGAGTTGATGAAGAAGCGCATTGAGCTCATCAAGCCCATTCAGGAGCGTGTTTTTACCGCAATTGAGAGCTATGCCAAGCGTATTGGTGCTGACGTAGTGATCGACTCTTCAAACAACCCCACTCTGCTCTACACCTCAGATGCGGCTGAGCGGACCGACGAGGTAATCCAGAGTCTTCGATAAACAAGCCATAAAAGAATCATCAAATAATTAACTATCAAAACATTATGAAGAAAGTACTAAAACTGACCCTGGTGATCGCTATGCTGGTAAGCTGCACGTCGATCTTTGCCCAGAAACTTGGCCGCATCAACTCGCAGGAGGTAGTCATGGCCATGCCCGAAACGAAGGAGATGCAGACCAGCCTGATGGCTGTTCAGAAGGATTGGGAGGAGAATCTCGAGGCTATCAACGTCGAGTTCAACACCAAATTGCAGGAGTTCCAGAAGGGACTGAACACGATGACCGATGCTGTACGTCAAATCAAAGAGAAGGAACTCAACGACCTGCGTACGCGTGGTAACGAGCTGCAGCAGATGGCCCAGCAGGATCTGGCCAAGAAGGAGCAGGAGCTTATGACCCCGATCATCGAGAAGGCACAGGCTGCTATCAAGGCGGTGAGCAAGGCCGGTGGTTACACGGCTATCTTCGAGACCGGTTCGTTGGTCTATTTCGATGAGGCTACGATGACCGACATCACACCGCTCGTAAAGCAGGAGCTGGGTATCACGGAGACTGCGGCTGCCAACTAATCCGCATCCGAAAACCCGAAACAAAAACGGCCTTCGTCCAAATGGGCGAAGGCCGTTTTGCCCTCTTTTAGCACGCTGCGAACCATCATCGTACACCCCCTTTGCCACCTCGTCAGAGGGCTCCAAAAAGCCCCTTTTCAAATGGGCTTTTTCGGGTAAAAAATGTTGATTTTTTGCCTGAAAATTTGCGCTTTAATCCTTTCTTTTTTCGTACCTTTGTAGTGGCGTTTAAGATCCCCCACGGGGATTGTCCTGCCTAAAAGGCATAACCAGCTGATACGAAATAAGTTAAACAACAAGATAGTAGATATTCAACGATGGGATTTTTTTCACTGACACAAGAGTTAGCAATTGACCTTGGAACGGCCAATACGCTGATCATTTATAATGGCAAGGTGGTCGTCGATGAGCCGTCGATCGTCGCACTCGATGCCCACTCGGGCAAATTGATCGCTGTCGGCAGCGAAGCTCAAAAGATGCACGAAAAGACCAACCCCGGAATCCGCACGATTCGCCCGCTGCGCAATGGTGTGATTGCCGACTTCAACGCCACGGAGCTCATGCTGCGCGGCCTGATCAAGAAGGTTAAGACCAAGGGGTCGCTCTTTGCCCCCTCGCTGCGCATGGTGATCTGTATTCCGTCGGGTTCGACTAATGTCGAGATTCGTGCCGTTCGCGACTCGGCTGAGCATGCTGGTGGCCGTGAGGTCTACATGATCTACGAGCCGATGGCGGCTGCGCTGGGTGCCGGCATGGATGTCGAGGCTCCCGAGGGTCACATGGTCATCGACATCGGTGGCGGTACGAGCGAGATCGCCTGCATCTCATTGGGCGGTATCGTCTGCTCGAAGTCGATCAACGTAGCCGGAGACGTCTTCACATCGGATATTCAGAACTACATGCGCCAGCAGCACGGCATTCGTGTCGGTGAGCGCACAGCTGCCAAGATTAAACACCATATTGGTGCAGCCCTGCCCGATCTGGAAGAGGAGCCGGAGGATTTCGAGATCACGGCACCCGACATCCTGACCGCACTGCCCAAGACCGTCAAGCTCTCCTATAGCGAGATTGCCTACACGCTCGAACACTCGATTTCGCAGCTCGACAATGCTCTGATGGAGGTGTTGCAGTCGATGCCTGCCGAGTTGTATTCGGATGTGGTAGCCAATGGCATCTACCTCACCGGTGGTGGAGCGTTGATCAAAGGATTGGACCAACGCTTGAGCAAAAAGACCGGCATCCCGGTACACATCGCCGACGATCCGCTCCGCGCCATTGTCCGTGGTACGGGAACGGCGCTGAAGAACATCAACCGATTCTCGTTCCTCATGAGATAAATCGAAATGCGGGCATGAGGCCCGCATTTCCCTTCTGTTGCTATGCGTAAACTTCTTGAGTTCATTCGCAGCGTCTACGTCACGGTGCTCTTTATCCTGTTGGAGATCCTGGCATTGGGTTACTATGCCCGTTCGACTGTCTACACCGAAGCTCGTCTCTTGGCGCAGACCAACCGACTCTTTGGCGGAGTCAATGGGACAATCAACGACATTGGCAATTTCTTCGCTCTGGGTCGCGAGAACCGTACGCTGACCGATCGGATCGCCCAATTGGAAGAGAGACTTGCGCTCTATCAAGAGATGGAGCAGTTGTCTGCGCAAGTTACCGAGATAGCCAACAACGACATGAGCAAATACAAGATGCAGACCGCCTCGATCGTGGGCAGCACGATTGCTCATCCGCGCAACTACATTACGCTCAACCGCGGACAAGAGGATGGCGTACGTCATGGTATGGCTGTAACTACCCCCGAAGGGGCCATTGTCGGCCACGTCATCGCGTGTTCTGATCACTACGCGGTAGCAATCTCGATCCTTAATATGGAATTTCGTGCAAGCGGTTGCATCGAGGGAAACTCCTACTACGGTGCAATTCGATGGGATGGACGTAATCCAAACTATGTTTGGATGCAAGACCTTTCTAAATATGCCGAACCACAGCCGGGAGATCGGGTGGTCACTTCAGGTTTGGAACCCTATTTTCCGCAAGGGATGCTGATCGGTACGGTCGAGGAGGCGACCCTCACAGAATTGGGCACGACCTATAACGTCCGCGTACGTTTGGCGGCCGACCTTTCTCGTTTGAGCAACCTGATCTTGATCGAGAACATTGACCTCTATGAGATCGAACTCCTACAAGAGCAGGCCCTAGGCAGCACAAACAACTAACCAACTGCAGCTACATCCACATTATGTATCGTACACCCTCCTACATATTGCTCTTTATCGTAATGGCCTTGTTGCAGATCTTTCTGTTCAACAACCTCTCGATCAGCTCTTACTTTGCCCCGCTCATCTATCTGGTCTTTCTGATCATGCTACCGCTCGAGCTACCCCCGATCGCCATGTTGGGGTTGGGACTGCTGACCGGTGTTACGATGGACTTCACGATGGGCATTGCGGGTCTAAACACGATTGTCTCGCTGGCAATCGTCTTTGCTCGTCCCTATTGGATTCGTCTGCTCACGCCGCGAGAGGATATGCGAGATGAGGGTATTCCTTCACGTAGCCGCCTGGGCAAGCGCATCTTCTGGAGCTATGCTGTCGGCATGGTCTTGATCCACCACACACTCTTCTTCCTGCTCGAATCGCTCTCGTGGGCCCACCTCCCCGGCAACCTTTTACGCATCTTGTTGAGTAGCGTCGGCACCCTCGTTCTGGTAGGTATCACCGAACGTATTTTTGTTTCACACATCAAATCGCAAATCCTATGATCGATCGTCACGAAGGGTTCTTACGCATGCGGACCTTGCAGGTCATCGTATTGCTCATTTTCGCGGTCATCGGTCTGCGCGTAGCCTACATTCAACTCATTGACCCGCGTTACAAGGAGTTAGCCCGCACGAATGTGATGTTCTCGCAGGTGGAGTATGCTCCGCGTGGCGAGATCTTCGACCGCAATGGTAACTATATTGCCCAAAACCGAGAATGTTATGACTTGATGGTCATCTATCGGGACATCAACCAGCACGGTTTTGACTCGGTGCGATTCTGCCAGATTGCCGGCATCGACCTACCTCGTCTGCGTTCACGCCTCAAGCAGGCTCGCCAAAATCCGCGAGCCCCCTTTCTGATCACGAACTTCCTCTCCAAGGAGGAGAAGTTGCGTTTCGATGTCGGCGGCTTCGACGGATTCTATACGGTCAGCCGTACGATCCGCTCCTACCCGACCCCGATTGGAGGCAATCTGCTCGGCGAGGTCGGTCTACCCAGCGAAAACTACCGCAAGGTGCATCCGGAGGTACATCCCAACGAATACATCGGCCGCACGGGTATCGAGAAGGCCTACGACCATGTGCTACGTGGAAAACGTGGCATTCGCGTGTTGGAGCGCAACACCCACGGAGCCTTGAAGGGCTCGTTTATGGATGGCATCTTCGACACACTCCCTGAGCCAGGCAAAAATATTGTCTGCACGATCGACGCAAAATTACAATTGATGGGCGAAGAGCTGATGGCCGGCAAGGTAGGTGGTGCAATTGCCATCGAACCGTCAACGGGCGAGATTCTGATGATGGTCTCTTCGCCAACCTTCGATCCCGATCGATTGGTAGGCCGTAATCGTAGTCGTGCTTACACCGATCTGTTACAAAATCCTCGCAACCCACTCTACAACCGCGCCGTGCAGGGTCGCTACCCGCCCGGATCGACCTTCAAATTGGCTCAAGCTCTCATTGGCTTGGAGGAGGGGGTACTCCATGCTCACGACATGCATCCCTGCCACAATGGATACACAGTAGGTAAACGCAAGGTGGGTTGCCATGCACACAAATCGCCCATTGACTTGCAATATGCGATTGCCACCTCATGCAATGCCTACTTCTGCTACGTTTTCCGCGATATTATCGACAACAAAGCGCATGGCGGCGTAAAAAACGGTTTTGATGTGTGGCATAACTATGTGGAAAGCTTCGGCTTTGGCGGTCGCCTTGGCTCGGACTTTCTCGATGAGAGTTCAGGTGCACTTCCTTCGCGTGCTCGCTACGATCGCATCTATCACGGATCGTGGAACTCACTGACCGTCATATCACTCTCGATTGGACAAGGAGAGATGCTCTGTTCGCCACTGCAGTTGGCAAACTTTGCCGCCACGATTGCCAATCGCGGCTATTACTACACGCCGCATATTGTCAAGCAGATCGAGGGCATCGACTCAATCGACAGCCGTTTCCGCGAACGCCACTACACGAAGATTGACCCGAAGCACTACGAGACGATTATCCAGGGTATGTGGGATGGCGTCAATAAAGAGGGCACCTCAACAGCCGCATACCTAGAGGGGTACGATGTCTGTGGCAAGACCGGTACGGCTCAGAACCCCAACGGAAAGGATCATTCGACCTTCTTGAGCTTTGCCCCGCGCAACAACCCGAAGATTGCCATCTCGGTCTATATCGAACATGGTGGTTTCGGTGCTTCGGCCGCACTGCCGATCGCCTCGCTGCTCGAGGAGTACTATCTGACGGACACGATTCGTCGTCCTGCTCTCTATCAACGCATGAAAGAGTTAAAAATCGCCCATCCCAATGACAACAAGAAGAAGCATCAATAGCGGATCACTCCTCGAAGGAGTCGATTTAGGAGCCGTCTTGCTCTATCTGCTGATCGTTTTGATCGGATGGATATCCATTACAGCAGCCTCCTATAACGAAGAGATCACCAGCCTCTTCTCGTTCAAACATTACTATATCAAACAAGCCATTTGGGTCGGGTTGGCTTTCACTGTGGGACTTTTCGTTCTGCTGATCGATTCACAATACTACCATCGCTATGCCTATCCACTCTACCTGGCCGGTTTGGGCGTCTTGCTCCTAACGCTCGTTGCTGGATCGGAGAAGAATGGAGCCAAAGCATGGTTCGAGTTAGGTTCGTTCGCCATACAACCCATCGAGTTTGTAAAAATTGCCACGGCATTGGCTTTGGCTCGTCTGATGAGTGAATACTCCTTCTCGATTACCAAGGTCGGCGACATCATCAAGAGTGGCCTGATCATCTGCGCCCCGCTACTGATCGTGATTTTGCAGAACGATACCGGATCCGGCATCGTACTCGGCTCGTTCTTGATGGTCTTCTACCGCGAAGGGTTGAATAAGTGGCTCTGTATTCCGGTGTTGCTCGTGGCTACGCTCTTCATCCTCTCGTTTGTTTTACCCCCACTTACCCTGCTTGTCGCACTGCTACTCGTCTGTGTCCTTTCGGAGATGATGATTACGCGGCAAATGCGTTCAAGGCTCGGCTTCCTAGCGGCCATCTTTTTAATGGCTTTTGTTGTGCAGGCACTCTGTTCGCTGTTCTGGCCCGGGAAGATCGATTTCTATATGGCCCTGCTGATGGTCTCGTCGGTAGCCGCCCTCGGTGTGGCGATCTATGCTTTCCGTGCCAAGTTGGCTGCCACTTTCATCACGCTGGCCCTCTTTGTGGGGTCGATCATCTTCCTGCCTACGACCAACTACCTGTTCAATTCGGTGCTCAAGAGCCACCAGCAAGATCGTATCTTGAGCTTCTTGGGCGTGCTCGATGATCCGCGTGGTGCCGACTTCAACGTGCGCCAAGCCAAAATCGCTATCGGATCGGGCGGTGTTTTTGGGAAGGGTTTTTTGGAGAGTACACAGATCAAAAACGGCTTTGTACCCGAGAAACATACCGATTTCATCTTCTGCACGCTGGGTGAGGAGTGGGGATTCATGGGCACCTCGTTCGTGTTGGCCCTCTTCTGCCTGCTCATTCTCAAACTGATGCGCATGGGTGAACGGCAAGAGGAGCCTTTTGGTCGCATCTATTGCTATTGCGTAGCTTCGATCTTGATGTTCCACGTGCTGGTCAATATCGGCATGACCATCGGCTTGATGCCTGTGATGGGTATCCCGCTCCCCTTCATGAGCTACGGAGGTTCGTCGCTAATCGCCTTTACGATCATGCTCTTTATCGCCATCCGCCTCGACGCCTCGACCCGTAGTGTTTCATTCCACAACTAAACCGATTTCGCATGATATCCTACAACCCTAATGGACTGACAGACGAACAAGTAGCGCAAAGCCGTGAAGAACATGGTTCCAATCGGCTGACCCCGGCCAAAGACAACTCAGCCTGGGAATTGCTGATCGAGAAGTTCCGGGACCCGATCATCCGCATCCTACTCGTCGCAGCTGTTTTGTCGCTCATTTTGGGGATCATTGAACACGATTTTACGGAGTCGATCGGTATTATCTCGGCCATTCTGCTGGCTACCTTGGTTGGTTTCTGGTTTGAATGGGATGCCCAGCGACGCTTTCGCCGACTCAACAGCGTCAATGACGATGTACCGGTGAAGGTCAAGCGCAACGGTGTGATGTGTCAGATTCCGCGCCACGAGGTGGTAGTAGGCGATTTGGTCTATATCGAAAGCGGCGAAACGATCCCAGCCGATGGCGAGTTGGTCGAGACAGTTTCGTTGCGCATCAACGAATCGACCCTCACGGGTGAGCCAGAGACCGAGAAAAGTGCCGATCCCACCCAATTCGACCCCGAGGCGACCTATCCGAGCAATATGGCCTTGCGCGGCACGACCGTCACGGATGGTTACGGGCTGCTGGTCATCACGGCCGTCGGCGACCACAGCGAGGCGGGCCGCGTCACCGAGCAGGCAACGATCGATAGTGGGGAGCAGACCCCGCTGAATCGGCAGTTGGAGCGGCTCTCGCAACTCATTGGCAAGATCGGCATAGCCCTTTCGGTGGCTATCTTTGTCATTCTGCTCCTCAAAGCCTTCTTTGCCGAGGGGCTCTGGCAACAGAACTGGATCGCCATTGCCGAATACATCACACACCTCTTCATGCTCTCGGTAGCAATCATCGTCATGGCCGTACCCGAAGGATTGCCCATGTCGATCACCCTCTCACTGGCCATGTCCATGCGACGGATGTTGCGCACAAACAATCTGGTGCGCAAAATGCACGCCTGCGAGACGATGGGTGCCGTTACTGTCATTTGCACCGATAAGACCGGCACGCTGACCCAAAACCGCATGTCGGTCAGCGAGTTGAAACTCTGCGGCGAACTTCCGATGGAGGAGTTGGCCGAGGTTATTGCGCTCAACTCAACCGCCTTCCTCGATAATGATGGCCATATTCTGGGCAATTCGACCGAAGGGGCGATGCTCCACCATCTGCTCGATCTTGGATATGACTACCGTCAGTTGCGTGAGCAGGCTACAATCTGCAGCCGCCAGACCTTCTCGACCCATACGAAGTATATGGCAACGGTGATTCGTCGCACACCGCAGCAGCCGTTACGCCTCTGCATCAAGGGTGCTCCGGAGATTGTCCTCACGATGTGTTCGCGCAACGAGTCTAACGATCCGATCCGCCAAACGTTGTTGGAGTATCAACAACGCGGCATGCGCACACTCGCCATCGCCTGGGCCGATACGACCGAAGAGGAGATCAGCAAGGCAATTGCCGGATCAACCATTCACTTGGCCGCCATCGTTGCCATTGCCGATCCCGTACGCGAGGATGTACCCGCAGCAGTGGCCGAATGCCTCTCGGCCGGGATCGCTATCAAGATTGTCACGGGCGATACGGCCGCGACAGCTACCGAGATCGCCCGTCAGATCGGTCTGTGGGAGGATCAGAAGGACGACGAGCGCAACCGCATGACCGGACCGGAGTTTGCTGCCATGAGTGACGAGGAGCTTTTGGAGCATATCGATCAGCTCAAAATCTTATCGCGAGCCCGCCCGCTCGACAAACAGCGTCTCGTGCAGCTCCTGCAACGCAGAGGCGAGGTGGTAGCCGTGACGGGTGATGGCACGAACGATGCTCCGGCCTTGAATTTTGCCAACGTAGGTCTCTCGATGGGATCGGGCACGGCGGTAGCCAAAGAGGCCTCCGACATCACCCTGCTCGACGACTCATTTGCCTCGATTGCTACGGCTGTCATGTGGGGTCGATCGCTCTATCGTAACATCCAGCGCTTTGTACTCTTCCAGCTGACGATCAACTTTGTCGCTATCGTCATCTGCTTTGTCAGTGCCATTGCCGGCTCCGAAATGCCCCTGACGGTCGTACAAATTCTCTGGGTGAACATCATCATGGATACCTTTGCCGCGATGGCGATGGCCTCGTTGCCCCCTTCGCGTGAGGTGATGCGCGACAAGCCGCGTCCCCGCAACGAGTTCATCATCACCCCCTCGATGGTACGGATGATTCTTGGCTGTGGTTCGGTGATGATCATCGTCCTATTAAGCATGCTCTTCGGATGGGGGCTCCCCTCGCTCTACGAGCAGACCATCTTCTTCACGACCTTCGTGCTGCTGCAATTCTGGAATATGTTCAATGCCAAGCGATTCGAGGCGCGCCATTCGGCCTTCACCCAACTAAAAGGGTGTGGGGAGTTCTTCCTAATTTTAGGATTGATTCTGCTCGGGCAATGGCTCATCGTGGAGATTGGCGGCGAGATTTTCCGCACCGAGCCGCTACCGGCCAAGGAGTGGGCCTTCTTGTTCGGAGCAACCTCGCTGCTGGCCATCGGGGGCGACCTGCTACTCTCACTGCGTCATCGCCTGCAACCCAACAAATAACACGATTTTTAGGAGTATCGCAAAAAAAGAAAGAGGGTGTCTGACCAATCTTGGTAGCACCCTCTTTTTTATTATCTATGCTCAACAGAAATCAACCTGCAGCCAGACCGATTAAATAGCCTGAAAAGCCTCCTCGAAATCGGCAATCAGATCCTCCGGATGTTCCAAACCGGCCGAGATACGCAACAACGTAGGCGTCACACCCGCAGCCTTCAAATCGGCCTCCGAGAGTTGTTTGTGGGTTGTCGATGCCGGATGCGTAATCACGGTAATCGAATCGCCGATCATGGTCATGTGAGCAGCCAACTTTTGTGCCTCAACAAATTGCACAGTGCTCTCCAACGTACCCTTTAGCTCAATCGTAAAGACGGCCGAAGAGCCGTAGCGGTAGTACTTCTTGGCATGAGCATAGCTCGGATGATCCTCAAATCCGACGAAGCTCACACGAGCCACCTTCGGGTGGTTGCGGCAATATTCGGCCAACTTCCACGTCGTCTCCACCTCTTGGCGTACACGCAACGAAAGGGTCTCCAAACCGATCATCATCAGGTAGCTATCAAAGGGCGAGGGGCAGCAACCGAAGTCGCGCAGGCCATCGACACGACACTTCACCACAAAGGCAGCCGCGCCAAATGCCTCGGCAAAATTCAGCCCATGATAGCCCTCCGACAGGCCATCAATCTGCGGAAACTTGCCATTGCGCCAATTGTAATTACCGCCATCGACGATCACGCCCCCCATCGACGTGCCGTGGCCATTGATCCACTTCGTAGCCGAATCAACCACGATATTGGCCCCCCAATCGAAGGGATTGCAGAGGTAGCCCGCTGCGCCAAAGGTGTTATCGACCACAAAGGGGACATCCTTTTGACGCGCCACAGCCGCTAAGGCCTCCAGGTCGAGCACCGCACAGGTCGGATTGCCCATGCTCTCGACATAGATGGCGCGGGTCTTCTCGTCGCAGAGGGCGGCAAAATCGGCCGGATCTTCCGACGCAGCAATACGCACCTCAATACCGAGGTTGCGCAGCGAGATGCGGAACTGATTGTAGGTGCCCCCATAGAGATAGGGCGAGGCAACGATATTTTCACCCTGCTTGGCCAATGCGGTGACCGTCAGCAGAATAGCCGACATACCTGAAGCTACGGCAAGCGCACCCACCGCTCCATAGAGGGCTGCAATGCGCTCCTCATAGGCCGAAGTAGTCGGATTTTGCAGACGGGTGTAGATGTTGCCACCCTCGCTCAATTCAAAGAGCTTGGCGGCATAATCGCAACTCTTGAACCGATAAGCAGCCGTGGGATAGATACCTACCCCACGTGCGCCATTTTCGATTGCAGGATCGAGTCCGGCATGGATCTGTCGGGTCTCGAAACGATACTTTTTGTAGTCCATAAGATTAAACAAACGGCAGTTTGACCACCTCAGCCTCAATCAGTCGCTCGCGGATCACAACGGCGAGTTTCGTGCCGACCTTCGCATAGGGCGTAGCTACATACCCCAATGCGATACCGATCTTGAGCGAGGGCGACATCGTTCCCGAGGTCACCTGACCGATCACCTCACCCTCCGGCGTAGCGATGCCATAGCCATGGCGCGGCACACCACGGCCAATGAGTTTCAGACCCACCAGCTTGCGGCTCACGCCCTCGGCCTTCTGCTGCTCGAGCAGTTCGCGGTCGATAAAGGGCTTCTCCGGGACAAACTTCGTAATCCAACCCAGACCACCCTCGAGCGGCGAGGTCGTATCGTCGATATCGTTGCCATAGAGGCAGAAACCCTTCTCCAAGCGGAGCGTATCGCGGGCTCCCAGACCGATGTTCTTCAGACCAAACTCCTCACCAGCCTTCCACAGAGCCTCCCACAGTTGGTCGCCATCCTCGTTAGCGACATAGATCTCACAACCGCCCGATCCAGTGTAGCCCGTGATCGAAAGGATGGCACGCACACCAGCCACCTCCATCTTGCGGAAGGTGTAGTACTCCATCTCCTCGACCGGTTCGGCACACATCTTCTGCACAATCTTCATGGCCAACGGGCCCTGTACAGCCAGCTGGCAAATCTCATCCGATGCGTTGTAAAGTTCCTTGCCGTGACCGGCCTCCATGCCGAGTTTAGCACCCTCGGCGAGGATATGCTGCCAATCCTTCTCCGTATTGGCAGCGTTTACACAAAGCATGTAGGTCTCGGCATCGATGCGATAGACCAAAATATCATCCACAATACCGCCACGTCCGTTGGGCATGCAGGTGTACTGCACCTTGCCATCGTGAAGGCGGGTTACATCGTTCGTAGTGATGCGCTGCAACAATTCGAGTGCCTTAGGTCCCTTGACCCAAATCTCACCCATGTGGCTCACATCGAAGACACCTGCAGCTGTACGCACAGTCTGGTGTTCATCGTTGATACCCGAAAATTCGATCGGCATGTTGTAACCGGCAAATTCAGCCATCTTGGCACCGGCAGCAATGTGATACTTAGTAAATGCGGTGGTTTTCATCGTTTTATTCTTGTTTTTCGATTCGTTTAATACCCAGTCGCGGACAACGCTTAAACTCCTTCTCTCGATCGAAAAGGTAACGATACGTGGTATGCATCTTGTAGAGCGACGCGCCAGCATAGTTGATGATCATGCGATTCATCACAGGGTTGAAATCACCAATCCAGGCCAATTCGATCGCTTTGTAGGGGCACTTATCCGATTGTACATATTTCAGATACTCGTACATAATAGCTGATTCGACACCCTTGCCATGACACGCAGGTGTGATACCAAAGATGATACCGAATACGCGGTCACAACGTTTACGCACCTTCAAATCCCACATCAGACGCAGTTTCTGCCATAGGCCAAACTTACCGCCAAAGCGACCGATGATGCAATTCAGGTCGGGCACCGTAATGAAAAAGCCAATCGGTTCGTCATTTTGGTAAGCAAAATAGATAATGTCCGGATCGATGATCGGCTTCATCACCTTCATGATCGTCTGAGCCTCCTCCTTTTCCATCGGCTTGACACCCGAGAACATAGCCCAGGCCTTGTTGTAGATCACACGGAAATTCTCCGCCGCTTCGTCCAGATGTTTCATGTCGATCTGGCGGATCGAGTAACCGGCCTCTTGACGATAGAGTCGCTCGGCTCGATCCTTCAAGCGCGACGAGGCCTCAGACTCACCAATCTTCCAATTGTAGGAGTTCTGATTGAAGTAGTTTTGGAACCCGTAATTCTCAAACAGCGCTTTGTAATAGGGTGGGTTGTAGGGATTTTTGTAGAGCGGCTCATGATCGAAGCCCTCGACCAGCAGTCCCCACCAATCACGACGTTGCCCAAAATTGATCGGCCCATCCATAGCCTCCATACCCTTGCCAGAAAGCCATTCACGGGCTGCATCGAAGAGTATATTGGCAACCTCCTGGCTGTCGATTGACTCATAGAAGCCACAGCCACCCGTCGGCTGGCCATGCTCCTCTTTAGCCTCAATGGCCGCCTTTTCGCGATTGTAGAAGGCGGCTATACGGCCGACGATCGTACCGGCAGCATCGCGCACCATCCATCGGATAGCCTCACCCTCGGCGAAGAGTTCGTTGCGCTGCGGGTCAAAGACCTCGCGCACATCCTCGTCAATCGGGCAGACCCAATAGGGATTTCCTTTATAAAGCTGTTTGGGGTAGTCAATCCACTCTCGCTCTTGACGCGGAGTGAGCACCTCCTCCAAACAATAGTTTTTTGTTTGCATAGCAGAATTATCGAATTGCTAAAATAAGTGGCTATTAGTATAGTAAGGACTTCTGGTCATCAGCATAATGATGCATAAAAGTCGCTTCATAAATTGTTGTCAAGTGTATAGTTTCGTTCAATGAAAAGGTAAAAATAGGCATTATTCGCCGGAACTCCAATTTTATGGCGCAATATTTTCATTCGCAACGTTTTTTTGCTCCAAAATATTAGATCGGACAACGCTGAAAACCCTTTTTTATGTATCTTTGTTCATAGGAATCCCTAAATGCAAAAAGGCATGAAACAGGCAATCGAAAACTACCATAGCGGCGAACGATACCGTTTTATGAAGTATCGCATCCATCGCATCTTGTTGGTCTGCTCGAGCTATGACGGCTACATTCTGGAGGAGGATGGCCACATCGAGTCTCAGATCAACCGCGAATACATGGAGCTCAACCTCTCGAATCCGCCCGCCCTGACCCGTGTCAGTTCGACCCGCGAGGCATTGGAACTGCTCGAGAAGGATAGTTCGTTCGATTTCATTTTGACAATGTACCATGTCGGCGAGGTCGATGTCTTCACCTTTGGCAAGTTGGTCAAAGAGCGTTGGCAGATTCCCGTTGCCCTAATGACCCCCTTCTCGAAAGATATCTATCGCCGCATCGACGAGCGCGATCGCTCGGGCCTAGACTACATCTTCTGCTGGCATGGCAACACGGACCTGATCATCGCCATCATCAAGCTCATCGAGGATAAGATGAACGCCGAAGAGGATATTCTGCAGGGGGGCGTGCAGGCTATTTTGCTGGTCGAGGACTCGATTCGTTTCTATTCGACCTACCTGCCTGAGTTGTACAAGATGCTGCTCCAACAGAACACCGAGTTTTTGCGCGACGCCTTCAACGAACAGCAACAGATTCTGCGCAAACGAGCCCGGCCAAAGGTGTTGTTGGCCACGAGCTACGACGAGGCTGTGACGCTCTACGAAAACTATAAACAGAACCTGCTGGGTGTGATCTCCGACGTGGGTTTTGTGATCCATCCGAACGATCCTCCCGAGAGCGAACGACTCGATGCCGGCATTGAACTCTGCCGCCACATCAAGCGTGATAATCCGCTCATGCCCATTCTGTTGCAGTCTTCGCAAATCGACTTCCGCCAGACGGCCAGCACATTAGGAGCCGGTTTTATCGCCAAAAATTCTAAAACCCTGCTGCTTGAGTTGCAGGATTTCATCCGCAAAGAGTTTGCCTTCGGCGATTTCATCTTCAAAGATCCAGCTACAGGGCGTGAGGTGGGCCGTGCTAAAGATCTGTTGCAGATGCAAGAGATGATCGCGACGATCCCCGATACAGCTTTTGAGTATCATACCTCGCAAAATCACCTCTCGAAGTGGCTCTATTCGCGTGGACTATTCCCGCTTGCAGCCAAAATTCGCAAGCACAACAAGAGCCTCTTCAGTTCCACGGACGAACACCGTCGGTCTCTCGTCAATGCTATCCGCGACTACCGAACACTACTTGGACAGGGTGTGGTGGCGCGCTTCGACATGGAGACCTATACTGATGCAGTTGCCTTTGCCCGTATCGGCGAGGGATCGCTCGGTGGCAAGGCGCGCGGTCTGGCTTTCATGAACTCAATGCTCATCAAGCATCGCCAATACGACAAATACTCCGGAGTGCGCATTCTCATACCGCGTTCAGTGGTGATTGCCACGGAGTTTTTCGACGACTTTATCCGTGAAAACGGGCTATCAGATATCTTAGCACAAGAACTATCCGACGAGGAGATTCTGGCCGAGTTTGTCGCCTCATCCATTCCGCAACGATTGCAAGAGGCCCTGCGCACCTATCTCTCGACCGTACGCACACCGCTTGCCATTCGATCCTCATCGAAGCTCGAGGACTCGCACTTCCAACCCTTTGCCGGCATCTATTCGACCTACATGGTCCCCTATACTCCCAATCGAACACAGATGCTGCGACTCGTTCTGCGAGCTATTAAAAGTGTCTATGCTTCGGTCTATTTTGCCGAATCAAGGGCCTATATTCAATCATCGCAGAATCTAATCTCGGAGGAAAAAATGGCCGTCATCCTGCAGGAGGTATGCGGATCGGAGCAAGAGGAACTGTTCCTACCGACGCTCTCGGGCGTAGCTCGATCGATCAACTACTACCCGATCGGCGACGAACGTGCCGAAGATGGCGTCTGCAACGTGGCGATGGGATTGGGTAAATTGGTGGTCGATGGTGGTCGTACGCTCCGTTTCTCACCGGCCTATCCGCAACGCGTCTTACAGACCTCGACACCCGAATTGGCACTACGAGAGACCCAACACGAGGTTTTGGCACTCGATCTGAATCCGGCAGCCTTCCGATCCTCGATCGACGATGCTGTCAATCTGCGCCGATTGCGCCTTAGTCAGATCGAACCGTTACGCCATACAAAATATGTCACCTCGGTATGGGATCGAGACAATGAACGCATTTCGGATAGTCCGTTCGATCAAGGCCGCCGCATCATCACATTCAACAATATCCTCAAATACAACACCTTCCCGCTGGCCGAGATCGTTTCCGACCTGCTCCGCATCGGAGCCGAGGAGATGCGCTGTCCCGTCGAGATCGAGTTTGCCGTCAATCTGGATGTACCGGCCGGCCAGGAGCAGATATTCAACCTGCTACAGATTCGCCCGATCATTGACAATCAGGATAATCGCTCAATCGACTGGGCTCAAGTTCAGCCCGATCAAGCCTTGATCTATGGCGAGCAAGCACTCGGTATTGGTCGCATGAGTGATCTGCACGAGGTGGTCTATATCAAGAGCGAACACTTCTCATCGCTCGTCACCGAACGTATTGCCGAGGAGTTGTTGGCTCTGAATCTACGCATGCAACAGGAGGGACGTAGCTACATATTGGTTGGCCCTGGACGGTGGGGATCGTCAGATCCTTTCCTCGGCGTGCCGGTCAAGTGGACCCATATCTCGGAGGCCAAGGTGATCGTCGAGTGTGGCATTCCCTCCTTCATGGTCGATCCATCACAAGGTACCCACTTTTTCCAAAACGTCACCTCTCTTGGTGTTGGCTATCTGACTATCAACCCCTTCCGAGGCGAGGGAATTTTCCGACAGGAGTGGCTTGATCGACAGGAGGCGCACTATGAGGGAGAATTTCTACGCTGGGTGCACTTCGAGGAGCCGCTGATGGTCGCTATCGACGGCCGTGCAAATCGAGGCGTCGTAATGCTTCCTGACGCATAAAAGTGCAAAAAAAAGAGAGAATCAGTTATCTTTTCTCAAAAAAAAGTTTATATTTGTAATAAATAGAAGCAAGCTAATACACCTTAAAACTTACAACTATGAACGTGGAGAAATTGATGCTTGAGCTCGAGCAACGTCATCCGGGCGAAAGCGAGTATTTGCAGGCCGTGCGCGAGGTATTGACCACCGTGGAAGAGGCCTACAATCAACACCCCGAGTTCGAGACGAACAAGATCGCTGAGCGCATCGTTGAACCGGATCGTCAATTTACCTTTAAGGTGACCTGGGTCGATGATCTGGGCCAGGTACAGGTCA
Source organism: Alistipes sp. (assembly GCA_045127275.1). GTDB lineage: Bacteria > Bacteroidota > Bacteroidia > Bacteroidales > Rikenellaceae > Alistipes. The sequence continues at coordinate 1,655 of JBGVPZ010000017.1, read as the reverse complement.
ATACGGGCTATCGTGTACAGTTCAACAATGCTATCGGTCCATACAAAGGCGGCCTACGTTTCCACCCCTCGGTCAATCCCTCGATTCTGAAATTCTTAGGCTTCGAGCAGATCTTCAAAAATGCCCTGACCACGCTACCGATGGGTGGTGCAAAAGGTGGCTCGGACTTCAATCCCAAAGGTAAGTCAGATCGTGAAGTGATGCGCTTCTGCCAGGCCTTCATGACCGAACTCTGGCGTCATATCGGCCCGGAAACCGATGTTCCGGCCGGTGATATGGGCGTAGGAGCGCGTGAGATCGGCTATCTCTACGGCATGTATCGCAAATTGGCCCTGGAGAATACGGGCGTCTTGACCGGCAAGGGTATGACCTTTGGCGGATCGCTCATCCGCCCCGAGGCTACGGGCTTCGGTGCAGTCTATTTCCTGGTGCAGATGCTCGCCAAGCAGGGGATGGAGATCAGTGGTAAACGAATTGCCATTTCGGGCTTCGGCAACGTGGCTTGGGGTGCGGCAAAGAAAGCTACGGAGCTGGGAGCCAAGGTGGTAACCATCTCGGGACCCGATGGTTATATCTACGATGAGGTGGGGCTCGATGCCGAGAAGATCGACTACATGCTGGAGCTCCGCGCCTCGAACAACGACATCGTTGCCCCCTATGCCGAGCGGTTCCCCGGATCGAAGTTTGTGGCCGGACGCAAACCGTGGGAGGTGGCTGTCGATATCGCCATGCCGTGTGCTACGCAGAATGAATTAGGTGGCGAAGATGCCAAACAGCTACTGGCCAATGGCGTGCAGATCGTGGCCGAAGTCTCCAATATGGGATGTCGCCCCGAGGCTATCGAGGCCTTCCTGGCAGCCAAAATCCCCTATGGACCGGGTAAAGCGGTCAATGCCGGAGGCGTGGCTACATCGGGTCTGGAGATGACGCAAAATGCACAAAAGCTGAATTGGACGGCCGAGGAGGTCGATGCCAAGCTGCACCAGATCATGACCTCGATCCATACGGCTTGTCTGGAGTATGGCACCGAGGCCGATGGTTACATCAACTACATGAAGGGGGCCAACATTGCCGGCTTTATGAAGGTTGCCAAGTCGATGGTTGAGCAGGGTATTCTGTAGCGAAATCACCCCCTGTTCAAAAGCGAACAAAGAGGCTGCCCAACTTTCCGGTTGGGCAGCCTCTCTTCGTGTGATGTTGGATAAGAAGCGGGGATTACTCCTTCTCAAACAGCTCCTTGCCTACACCACAAATGGGACAAGTCCAATCTTCGGGTAACTCCTCAAAGGGGGTTCCGGGGGCGATGCCACGATCAGGATCTCCTACTGCGGGGTCATACTCCCATCCGCAAGGCGTACATGTATATTTCTCCATAGTTGTTACGTATTAGTTTAGTTCTATTAGTTATCTGTTTACAGGTACAAATATAATAGCTTTTTCTAATCGAACCAAACAAAACCGATCGGACTTTCTTATATACCTATTAGGCAAATTGATACTCTATTGACAAGCTGCAAAAAGGTGTAACCTGCCGCTTAACACGATAAAAGGGTAAAAGCACATCGTCGTTTGATTGACAGTTCTCCTCCAGAGCTTGCTTCTCTTAATTTCTGGCCTGCTAAGAGCAGGCTTTTGTGTTTATGGTCAGGTATAGC
>JBGVPZ010000016.1:0-118761 GCA_045127275.1 Alistipes sp. | reverse complement strand
TACGCCCAATACGATCGAGGTGAACAACGCAGACTACGACTGGGTGTCGTTCAACTATCTGTTGGCTTGCACCCCGTCGGAGCTCGTGGATGTAAACATCACCTTCCTCGGTGAGCAGAACAAGAGCATTGAGGTGCCCGCCTTCACGAACGTGCCCATCGAGCGCAACCACCGCACGAACATCGTCGGTGATCTGCTGACCGATCCGGCTAAGTTCGAGGTAGTGATCCTCCCGGGCTTCGAGGATGATGACCAGTATGGTGTTGTTGACGGACAAATGTATGTAAAGGTATCGAACGCGGAGGAGCTCAAAGCTGCTTTCAAGAATGCAGAGGTAGATCTGATCATCCTCACAGAGGATATCGTCCTGACCGAGTCTCTGACGCGCGCTGCTGCTGATCCCGTTTTGCTGGTTTCAAAGGGCAAAGAGCTGGCCATCGACCTGAATGGCAAGAAGCTCTCGGCTACCTCGACCCAGACGGGCAAGAACTACAACATGTTCGACGTTCGCGGTACGCTGACCGTCAAGAACGGTACGATGGAGTACGAGCACAAGGGCACGAATATGGAATGGAACAACTCGACCAACCTGTTCAACGTAACGGATGGTGGTGTGCTGAACATCGAGGGTGTAACGGCCAAGAATCTGGGTGGTTCGGATATGGGCTTCGTAGCTCACCTGAACAACTGGGGCGAGGTTACGCTCAACGTGGATAACTCGACGCTCGAGTCCAACTATGTAGCCGTTCGCGTATTCAACAGCGGCCCCAACATGAACAACGTGAAGATCCGAAACTCGACGATTAAGGGTGGTAACTACGCCTTCTGGGTACACAACTACACGGCCGAGGACTTTGGTGGTTCGCAAGATAAGGCTGATGCTCAAAAGGCCCTGCTCAACCTGGACATCTACGATCCGAGCAACACCTTCTCGCCGGATATCAATGGTATTCGTTTTGGTTTCACCAACTCGGTGAAGGCCGACGCTTACGGTATCACGAAAACGGTCAGCGAGGACGGCAGTGTGGTAACGCTCGGTTCGATAACCGACGATGGTATTGTCCGTCGTTATGTAGCCGGAGATGAAGAGAACACAACGATCAAGAAGGTTGTTGTTGGCGAGGGTGTCACCACGCTCTACGACCGTACGTTCCGCCGCTACTACGCGCTTGAGGAGGTTGTATTACCCAGCACGCTGACGACAATTGGCGCAGCCGGTACTGGTGTATTCCAAGCTTGCTCGGCACTGAAGACGATCACGTTGCCCGAATCGCTCACTACGTTGGGTGTGGGTTCGTTCTATGGCTGTCGTGCTCTCGCCTCAATCAACATTCCTGCAGGCATCACACGCATCGAAGAGAATGTCTTCCGCGAAACAGGTCTTGTTTCGGTTGAGTTCCACGAGGGTGTGACCTACTTCGGCAAGCAAGCATTCCGTGATTGCGAAAATATCAAGGAGATTACGATCAAGGCTCCTCAGTTCACGATTGAGTCGAACACATTCCTCAATGCCGCTGCCCCCTATCCGCAATGCACAATCTACGTGGCTAATGCCGAGATGAAGGCATATCTTGAGAGCGTATTGGACACCCACACGAAGACCTTCATCAAAGTGGTTTGCCCGAACGTAGTTTCATCGCCCGAAGAGTTTGCCGAGGCGATCGCAAAAGGCGGTTATATCAAATTGACGGAGGACATCACGTTACCGGCCGAGAATGCAAACGCAGCGTACGCAGCAGCCATCGAGGTAAACGGGAAGGCTGTAGAAATTGATCTGAGCGGTAAGACTCTAAAAGCCGGTAATTCGGATCGCCAAAAGATGTTTGTTATCCTCAACGGAGCAAATGCAATCATTAAGAATGGTAAGCTGGAGATCATCAGCACCAATGGTATGGTAGATGGCACCGGGATTTCGACCGGTGGCAGCAGTGCTGTTTATTGCAATGGTGGCAATATCACGATGGAGAATATGGAAATTGTCGGTAGCCAACGCGGTGGTCATCGTGCCATTGAGATTTATGACGGTATAGGAACTTTCACAAATGTCAAAATCGACGTAAACTATGGCTTAGGCATCAATGCCGGTGCAGGAGCTAAAGCTACACTGACCGACTGTAACATCACCGTCAACGGCATGTACTCGGCACCCTACAACTCAACCTGTTTCTCGGTTATGGGAGGCGGCGAGATGACGGTAGAGAGTGGCAACTACAAGCTCGTAAACGACAACACCTACGTAACCGGTGCATCGCACGGAGGTTGGGTTGGTATCATCATGAGTTCGGGCGGCACGTTGAAGCTCAACGGAGGTACTTTCACCAATATTCCCGCTACCGGTTTTGTGCCCGCATACGAGCGTCCGCTCTTCACGTGCGACGCAGTTAGCGGAACGGAGGCGTCCCTGCATTTCAATGGCGGAACCTATGTTCCGCAGGAGGATCAGATCGCACACAAAGGTGGTTCGGGTGGCACGGAGAATGTCATCATTAAGGGTGAAACGCTTGCCGGATACAACATCAATACAACTCTTCTTGAGAAGATGACCGACAATGGCAATGGTTCTTGGACCATCCAGTAATTCAGTACCCTCCTATACAACTCATCGGCCGACTCCTATCGTGGGGTCGGCCGTTTTTTTTGAACGTGAAGGAATTTTTGCAAAAACCAGATACTATAATCCCTTTCTTGACCAAATTTTCAAATAGTGACGATTGCATTTTGATATTTGAATTTTATCGTTTACCTTTGCTCACGATAAAAGGGGTGCCTACAAAAATGGGCGGTCGGCAGCGACGAGCAAGGGTTCGCGCTGCAAAAACAACTCGGTGCGCAACGAGTGTGACCTTCGATTTTGGGCTGAGATTATACCCATTGTACCGGATACGGGTAATGCCGAGACCGGGAAAGCATAATCATCACACAATTGACCCCTTTTCAGGTTTCACTTACAACAAAGTAAAACGATGAAAAGGTTTTTTCTTTTTCTGGCAGCCGTAGCCTCCGCTTCGGCACTTCACGCAAACGAGCCCGCAGACTCGGTGCGTACACACCACCTCGACCAGATCGAGGTCACAGCAACCCGTGCCACACGCCAAACCCCCGTCGCCTTCGCCGATCTGGACGAGGCCACGATCGAGCGCAACAGCTATGCACTCGACATCCCTTCGGTATTGGCACTCACCCCCTCGATGATCGCTACGAACGAGACCGGTATCGGCATTGGCGGCACCTCGATTCGTCTGCGTGGTACAGATGCTACGCGTCTGAATGTCACGATCAACGGCGTAGCGATGAACAATCCTGACTCGCACGCCGTCTATTGGTACGACACCCCCGACCTGCTCTCGTCGGTCGGCTCGATCCAGGTACAACGCGGTGCGGGCGTCTCGACCAACGGAACGGGCGCATTTGGTGGTGCCATTTCGATGACCACGGATGCCATGAGTACCCGTTTTGGTGGCGAAGCCTCGCTCTCGTATGGAGCCTACAACACCCAAAAGCAGGCCGTGGCTCTCTCTTCGGGCTTACTGCCGGGCGGATGGGCCGTGGACGCTCGACTGACCCATATCGGATCGGATGGTTATATCGATCGTGGAGCTACGGATCTAACCTCCTACCTCTTCCAAGCTGGACACTATGGGCCGAAAACGGTGGTCAAGCTGCTCTCGTTTGGCGGTAAGGCTAAGACCTACCTGACCTACAACGGTGTCTCGAAGGCCGACATGGAGCGTTACGGTCGTCGCTACCACGACAGCGGCCAATACGAGACCTCGGATGGTCCCTTCGTGCTGGAGGATGGCACGCACGTAGCCTACTACGACGACCAGACCGACAACTACCTGCAGCTGAACAACCAACTCGTTGTAAATCACCGTTTCAACGATCGCTGGACGTTAGCCTCGACCCTCTTCTACACCTATGGGTATGGCTACTACAAGCAGTATCGTGACGATGCCACCCTGGCCGAATATGGCATCGGACAGGATTACAACCTCGAGTTAGACATGATCCGCCGCAAGGTGATGCGCAACCATTTAGGTGGCGTGCAGACGGCAGCCCACTACCAAAGCAACCGCCTGCAACTCTCGTTGGGTGGCTCGTGGAGCTTCTACACCTGCCCCCACTGGGGTGAGATCGACTGGATCGACCAGATGCCCGAGGCCGATCTTTCGGGTCGCTGGTACGACAACGACGTCACAAAGCAGGATGCCAACCTCTTTGCGCGCGCCTCGTGGCAGCTCTCGAAGCAGCTCTCCCTCTTTGCCGATCTGCAATTCCGCCACGTGCACTACAAAGCGTGGGGCGTGAACGATAATTTTGTCAGCGAGGAGGTCGGCATGCAGCCCATCGCAGTCAATGAGTCGTACAACTTCCTCAACCCCCACCTCGGTCTGCAATGGCGTCCCGCCGAGCGACATACGCTCTACGCCTCGGCAGCCATCGCCCAGAAGGAGCCTACCCGCTCGGACTTCACAGACCGCTATCTCTTCGCCGAGGAGGACACCTACCCCACCTCGGAGACCCTCTACGACTTCGAGGCGGGCTACACCTACCGCTCGGCACGACTCTCGTTGGGCATCAACGGCTATTGGATGCAGTACAAAGATCAGCTGATCCCGACCGGCATGGTCAATGAGGGGTCGGATGCGCTCAACGTGAATGTCCCCGACAGCTACCGTTGCGGCGTGGAGCTTTCGGCAGCTTGGCAGGCCACCAAGTGGCTCACGCTGTCCGGAAATGCCACCTTCAGCCAAAACAAGATCGAGAACTACGTCGATGCCCTCTCCGACAGCCCGACCTATGGGCAGAATCTGGGTGACATGACGATCGCCTACTCGCCCTCGGCCATGGGTATGACGACGATCGACCTGCATGTAGGCGGTTTCTCGGCCCTCTTCCAGACCCGTTTTGTCGGTAAGCAGTACTTCACCAACAACGAAATCGAGGCCCTGACCCTCGACAGCTACTGCGTGACAGATCTGAATTTGGGCTATACGCTGCGTTCGCAGGCTGCCAAAGAGGTACGCTTCGGCCTGCAGATCTTCAACCTCTTTGATGCCACCTACGAGAGCAACGGCTACGGCTACTCCTACATGTGGGATGGCGTGCGCTACGACGAAGCCTTCTACTTCCCGCAGGCACCGTTGCATCTGCTGGCCAACATCACCGTTAAATTCTAATCGCAACAGATGGATCTCAAACTCGCCCTTCAACTCATCGGCATCGCACTCGGACTGCTCTACCTGTGGTTAGAGTATCGCGCCGACATCCGCCTGTGGATCGTCGGACTGATCATGCCCTGTGTGCACGGCTCGCTCTATCTGCACGCCGGCCTCTATGCCGACTCGGCCATGCAGCTCTATTACGTGGCGGCCGGTCTCTATGGGTGGATCGTATGGCACCATGCACCTCGCAAGGCGAAGAAACACCCGCTCCAGATCACCCACACACCGTGTCGATGGATACCGGGGCTGGTGGCGGTCTATGCCGTAGCCCACGGAGGGCTTTACCTGCTGCTGACCCACTTCACCGACAGCACCGTTCCCTTCTGGGATGCCCTGACCACGGCACTCTCGATCGTGGCCATGTGGATGCTCTCGCGCAAGCTCATCGAGCAGTGGCTGGTCTGGGGTGTGGTCGATCTGATCACCGTGGGGCTCTATCTATATAAAGGTATCCCCTTCACGGCCGCACTCTATGGCCTCTACACGATCTTGGCCGTCGTGGGTTGGCTCCGTTGGCGCAAAGTAGCGCGGGGCGAGTAACCATTCCGAACAACCGCGAAGAGGCTGTCCGACAAATAGGTCGCGACAGCCTCTTTGGGTATTCAAGCACCTCTTGGTCATAAAAAAAACAATTTGGCGCATTTTTTTTCGATCAAAAAGTTTGCAAACTCATCTTTTTCTACTACTTTTGTAAAGCAGAAAGCTCATTTTCAGAGCGAAAAACCGAACAAATGCGAGAACAAACAAAACATATCGCATTGGTTTTCAATAACTTCAACCTCTCCCGCATCGGGGGGGGGGATTTTTATACCCTAAATTTAACGTTTTACGAACTCCCCCATAGGGTGTCTTGGCTCGCTTGCAATGATTCGTTGTAGGCGTTCCAAAACACCCTATTTCTGTTCAGAAACTCTTATACATTTTTTTATTCACACTTTAATTTCTAACAATCATGAAAAACATTTTCAAGACACTCGCAGCTGTCGCTCTGATCGCGTTGGCTGCATCGTGCTCGAAGGATGCTGCGGAGGCTCCCGCCGTGAATGGTGACGCACAGGTTACCTTCTCGGTAGAACTCCCCGGTGTCGTTTCGCGTGCTACGAACGACGGTACGACGGCCGTGGATCTCTACTGCGCTGTCTACTCCAACGATCCGCAGGCTCAGACGCCGCTCTTCGTTAAGGAGGCCCAGATGCAGGACCTCAAGGCTACCATCTCGATGGAGCTTGTAGCTGACCAGACCTACGACCTCGTATTCTGGGCTCAGTCGCCCAACTCGGGCTACACGTTCGATTGGGCTGCAAAGCAGATCAACCTGAACTACACGAACACGGAGGATGGTTCGGTAGAGGACCGCGACGCCTTCATCTACATCTGGCACGACCTCGAGGTGAAGGGTTCGATCAATAAGCCGGTAAAGCTCGTACGTCCCTTCGCTCAGATCAACGTTGGCCTCTCGGAGGAGCAACTCGAGAAAGCTAACCTTGCCGGTTTCAACCTGGATCAGGTTCAGGTAGCTGCCAAGACCTACAACGCAATTAGCGTGGCCGAGGGTCAGGGTGTGCCTGCCGGTAATCAGATCGACGTAGTCTTCACGGCTGCTGCCAACAAGGTTGATACGAAGACGTTCGGGGGCAATACCTACAACTGGGTTTCGTTCAACTACGTACTGCCCAACGCTACGCAGCCCGAGCTGCAGGATATCAAGATCGACTTCTACAGCACCGCTAATGCACAGATCAACGTACCCAAGTTCACGAACGTGCCCGTTGAGCGCAACCACCGCACGAACATCCTCGGTGATCTGCTGACCGATCCGGCTAAGTTCGAGGTAGTGATCCTCCCGGGCTTCGAGGATGATGACCAGTATGGTGTTATTGATGGACAAACGTATGTGAAGGTATCGAACGCTGACGAGTTCAAAACGGCCTTCCTGAATGCAGATGTAGATCTGATCATCCTCACCGAGAATATCGTCCTGACCGAGTCGCTGACGCGCGCTGCTGATCCCGTACTGACAGTGTCGAAGGATAAGGAGCTGACCATCGACCTGAATGGCAAGAAGCTCTCGTCGACCTCGATCGAGACGGGCAAGAATTACAACATGTTCGACGTTCGCGGTACGCTGACCGTCAAGAACGGTACGATGGAGTACAAGCACGTGGGCTCGAACATGGGCTGGAATAACTACGCAGAGCTTTTCTATGTAGGTTTCAACGGTACATTGAACCTCGATGGTGTTACCGCGAAGAATTTGGGCGGTTCGGATATGGCTTATGTGATCGATATGGTCAATGCAACCAACATCACCGTAAATGTCAAGAACTCGACGTTGGAGAGCACTTATATTCCTATCCGCGTATTCAACAACAGCAAAACCGGTGTAAACAATGTTGCTGTTGAGAATTCGACGCTGAAGGGTAAGTATTGCTTCTGGGTACAGTATTGGACTGCTGATGGTCGCGATGAGGCAACTTTGGAGCAGACCTTGAATTTGGATATCTTCAATGGCACGAACACCTTCGAATACACGAACGAAAAAGCACCTGTACTCTATGGCTTTAATGAGGCCTTCTACTTTGATGAGAACGGCTCCGCCCTCGTATTCGACGCTGAGGCTCTGGCAGCTATGCTGACCGCCGATAAGGCTAATATCGCGGTTGCTCTGGGCGCTGATATCGAAGTACCCATCACGTCGCTTGGCCAGCAGACCGGTGGTAGCGGTGAGTACAAGCTCGGCGGTGAGAATACCGAGAATATCTCGATCGACCTGAACGGCCAGAAGCTGACCATCGCAACCACCTATTGGTCGAGTCTGGGTGCCAAGAATGCCGACGCACTCTTCACCATCAAGAATGGTACGATGACAAGCTCGCAGGCTACGGGTACGTGGAACAGCTACGATCTGACCTTCGCAAACTGCAACTACGCCATCGAGAAAGTTGTATTCGAGAAGGCTATTGCCTTCACCAACGCAGGCAAGCAGATCGACATCAAGACGGTAACGATCAACGAGACGCACGATTACTACGCAATGTGGATTTCGGCAAAGGGTCAGACGGCCAATATCGACGATTTGACGATCAACAGCGCCGGTCGCGGTATCAAGATCGACGAGCAGTATGTGGATGCACCCGCCAAGGTAGTGATGGGCATCAAGAACTCGACCATCACGAGTGCAAAGAAGGCTGCCGTTGTTGTTAAGTCGGTTGCCGGTGCAGAGATCAACTGGGGCGAGGGCAACAACATCTCGGAGGTTGCAGAAGACAGCGTATTTGCCGTTTGGGTAGATGAGGATGCTGCTGCTTACGCCGACAAGGTGGTTGTAAATGGTGCTTATGTCAAGGTTGAGGGTACGAACACGGCACTTATAACGACCGTTGAGGAGCTCAACGCTGCCGAGAATGACGTGCTCGTTTTGGGCGCAGGCGAGTTCGGTACGATCGCCGCCAAGAGTGGCAAGACCTATATTGGCACCGAGGGTACCATCGTTGATGCCATCAACCTCAACGGTGCAGATAATGTAACCATCAAGAACATTGCATTTGACGCAGCAAAGGCAGGAAGCAGTTGTGATGGTAAGGGTAAGTTCAAACAGTATGCTAACATTTTCAGCCCTGATAAAAACATAAAGAAGGGTTCTCGCAACCTGGTGATTGATAATTGCACCTTCGCAGGTACATTTGCAAACGGTGGCGTTGCAATTGCTTTTACGGATCAGAATCGTGGTTCGGGTCAGTCGGGCGACATCACCATCAAGAATTGCAAATTCGAGACCGAGGGCGCATACTATCATATCTATTGCCACTATAGCGGTGACGGTGCCTTTAATATCGAGAACAACACCTTTAAGACCGCTCCGCAGGGTATTGCCATTTATCTTGGCCGATACCAATCGAACACGCCGGTTGTCGTAAAGGATAACGCTTTTGAGGCTGTAGCAAGCTTGGAGGAGGCAGTATATCTGCAAGACCACAGCGACTATGGTGTTTCGTATACTGCTGAGAACAACACCTTTGCAAACTAATGATCTGCAAAGTTAGAGGGTACAACAAAGGCTATCTGTACAAAGATGCCTCCAACACCCTCCCATTTCTATCGCAACATTTTTCAAATGTTGAAATAAAATTATAAAGTGAAGAGAAGCCGGCCAGTCTGTGAAGATCCGCCGGCTTTTTTTTATTTTCTTGACCGATCGAGCCCTACGGCTCAAATATGCGCGAGGGCTCATAGAGGACAAAAAACGCCTTACAAAAGGGGCTTTTCTCGCGTTTGGCATACACTTTGCACTTCGTAGGAGCAGCACAATTCAAAACGAGAAATATCATGAAAAAAATGCTCCTTTTGCTGCCCACAGTGGCATCTTTGACGGTCGGACTCTTCGCATGCTCGGCCCAACACGAATGGAAACACGATGAGCGCAAAGCAACCCGCGAGGCCCTGCGAGAGTATCGTGACATGCTCTATCTGAACGACCTTTCAGATGCAGAATTTGCCCTCTTCGTCGATGAGGTGGCCAACGAATTAGAGGCCTCCTACCCCGTTTACACCACCTTTATCGAGATGCCAAACGTAGGCGATACGGTCGATATGGTGGTTGTCGAGACCATCGTACAGGCCATCAATGCCGATGCACACAACATGCGCCACATCTTCCCCTACTCCTACCTGGTAGCCCAAGGCATCCTGCCGGCCGGACTGGACCACAGCCAGCAACGGCAATTCTACACCTGCCTGGCATCGGGCGTGAATGCAAACTTCTACTCGGTAGCGCAATTCATCCATGCACTGATCAACCAAACGGCCGACAATGCCCTACTGCAACAGATTCAAGCTCAATGTGCCAACGACCTGTTCAACTGGACAATCGTCGTCGAAGAGGTCGTCACCCCGCTGCCCAACGGCCAAGGCAACTGCCCAAAAGAGTGCAAAACGGGGTGCAAAACGGGACAAAAAACCGATACCGGTACCCCCAAAAAGAACAAAAAATAGGGGCTTCAACCATACCTCTTGCAACCGACGGAAGCCACCCACAAACCGGGGGCAACCGTCTTTTTTTTTGGCCAATTTTCGAGAGGAAATCACGACCAAAATTCATCAAAACGACAGTTTAACACGCCCGCTAATTCGGCCAATTCTCAACTATTCCTTCCACTCCATTTCAACTTTCGACCGTCGATTTCATGATAAAATTTTGGGGTTTGGTGGGAGAATTTCGCCCTTCCCCGACAAAAAATATCACTAAAAAATGATGGCTTTTATTTGTTTCTTACTATTAAAAGTTGTAAATTTGTGAACTTATATACTCAAGCGATCGCATAGGCAAAGTTCGCGCACGCATATATACGCCCGCGACAAAAGCCACAACAACCTGCAAGACAGACTGTTAGCAACCGATCGCCGCATAGAAATTTGAATTAAACGAATGGGTGTCGTTCCACGAACGACACATTAAGAAGCAAGAACGAGATACATGAAACGCCTACTGCTCATTTTGTGCCTGATGTCAAGCACGGTTCTCTTTGCCCAAGAGGTGAAGCAGGAGTTTATTCGGGATTCGCTGAAAATATACTTCCGTCAAGGTTGGTCGCAATACGATGCCTCGTACATGGGGAACAAAGGTCGCATGGATGCTTTCATTGAGCGCATTCAGCAGATTGAGTCAAGCTCGGATAAGACCATCTTGGAGGTCGAGTATATGGCCGGTGCATCGCCCGAGGGCAGCTTCGCGTTCAACCAGAAGTTGGCCGAGCGTCGTGCTGCCAACATCTCGAACTACCTGCACGAGCGGGTGGCCTTCGGTCGTCGTTCACACGAGACCGTGTTGGCATCGGAGGATTACAGCGAACTGAAGCAGATGGTAGAGACCTCCGAAATGCCCTATCGCGACGAGGTAATCTCGCTGCTCAACACGATCGACATGACCCATCTGACCGAGGCACAGTCGATCGCTATCAAGCAGGAATTGAAGGCGTTGCACGGCGGTGAGGTTTGGCGTTACATATACAAGCATTTCTTCCCGCAGTTGCGTCGTTTCAGCGTCGTCGTGGTCATCGGTGTCGAGATTCCCGAGGACATGCACTACGAGCAGCCGTTGAGCCTTTCGGCACCCCTGCCGCCGATGGATATTGCCCATGCCCTGTTGCAGCATCCCGCCGATGAGCCGGTGATCGAGACCGGTTGCCAGCGCGAGTGGCTACTCAAGACGAACTTCGTCGGTTGGGGCATGTTGGTGCCCAATGGTGCGGTGGAGTATAAATTCAACTGCCACTGGTCGTTCAACCTGCCGATCTACTGGTCGGGCCTCGACTACTTCAACCACAAGACCAAATTCCGCATGTTCGGTGTTTATCCCGAGATGCGCTATTGGTTTGGCAACCAAGATGGTCTGTTTGTCGGTGCACACCTCTCGCTGGTCTATTTCAACTATGCCGTACACGGTGAGTATCGCATCCAGGACCACGACAAGGATACGCCGGCTTGGGGTGGTGGTCTGAATATCGGTTATCGCATGCCGATCAGCAAGAACAACCGCTGGAAGTTGGAGTTCTCGGCCGGTTGCGGCGTGTATGATGTGCACTACGACAAATTCTACAACGAGAAGAACGGCCTCCGGGCTGTGATTGACACCCATAAGACCATGTTCAAGTTGGACAATGTAGCTGTCAATCTGACCTATAGTTTCTATCCCAAGAAGCACAAGAAGTAAGATGAAGCGATTCTTGACATATCTACTTTCAGGTTTAATGCTTTCGGCATTCCTACACGCATGCAAAGTGCATGAGTGGCCTGATCCATATAAACCGGTCCAAGTCAATTTGGATCTGGTGTTCGCCACCGAATTACCCCTCTATCAAGTCGTGCCTGCTACAGGTCGTGCCTCGACATCGATCGACGACTACGACATCCGCTACCAAGTGTGGGCTTATCTGCTCAACGAGAACGATGACTACGACGAGGAGCATCCGGCCTACAAGTTCACCTTCTCGCGTGACGATGTGCTCAAACTCGACTATTCGACCCAGATCTCGATTGATCAGCCGGGTCGTTACCATCTGATTTGCTGGACCGACTATGTGGATCAGGGGTCGATCGACCATAAATTCTACGTCACCGAGAGTTTCACCACCATTACGCTTCGAGGTGATTCAGAAGCTGCACACGTGGGTAGTAACGACTTCCGCGATGCCTTCTGGGGCACAACCAATATCGAGATTCCAAAGTTGGAGATCTCGGAAGATGTATCGATCGACGCCACGATCAACCTCGAGCGTCCGATGGCCAAGTACACCTTCATCAGTACCGACCTGGATCAGTTTGTGACCCGCGTATTGGAGTTGCGCGCTGAGATTGCACGCACCAGAGCCCAAGAGCAGGCCGCCGCAGAGGGCCGTGCTGTCACTGAAGAGGAGCTAAAGAACCCAGAGTTTGAAACGCGTGTCAACTTAAATGACTTCCGCGTTGTATTCACCTATACTGCGTGGATGCCCTACATCTTCAACGCTCACCAGAATAAACCAATCTACTCGCACGCTCCACGGTCGGTGCAATTCGACTCGAAGCTCGTCGATCTGGGTAACAACGAGGCAGAGTTAGGTTTCGACTACTTCATGGTCAATGGTAAGAGCACGGATACAGACGTAAGCATGGCCGTTTACGACAAGGACGGCACCTTCATCACCTCGCAGGAGGTCAAGAAGATTCCGCTTACGCGAAGCAAGCTGACCATCGTCAAGGATAAGTTCCTCACGGCCGAGGCGGATGGTGGTGTGGGTATCAACCCCGACTTCGACGGCGACCACAACTGGGTGGTAGAGGACAAATAAAGAAACGATCATCTATTTTAACAAGCGATATGAAACATCTGCTTCGATATATGGTAGCAATCACACTGGTTGCCTTTACAGCCGCGTGTGGCAAAGAGGATGCTCCCGAAGCCCCGAACGAAAATACGGAGGTAACAGTCACCTTCTCGACGGCATTGCCGGTCGTTGCGCGCGGCGTGGGTGAGGGTGAGCTGGCCAATGAGTTGCACTATGCCGTCTATCTCAATGGCGAGTTACGTCTGGCCACCAACTACAACAGCCCCATTGCCCCGATTGATCCCGCAACGGGCAAGGCTACGCTAAATCTGGCTTTGGTCAATGGTTACACCTACGACATCGTCTTCTGGGCACAATCGAGCCAAGCTCCCTACGGTCTTAATTGGGAAGAACAGCATATCGCCATGAATTATAGCGCGAATGCCGGTAATAATGAGCACCGCGACGCCTTTATCTACGTACTCAAGGCCTTGACCATCCATGGAGCCACGCAGCGCACGATCGAACTAAAACGACCCTTTGCGCAGCTCAACATCGGTGTTTCGGACTACGATGCCGCCGCCGCGGGAGGCTTCACCCTGGCCGCCACAAAGATCAAGGCACAGGCCTGCCCGCGCTTGAAGTTCTTCGGTGCCAATGCCGACGAATATGGCATTGCCGAGGGCGCTTTGGAGCCGGTGACCTTTGCATGGGCTACCCCGCTGACGGGCGAGGATGCCACCTTTGAGGTAGCCGGTAAGAGTTACAAGCGTGTTTCGACCAACTACCTGCTCATTGGAGGAAACACCATGCATAGCGATGCACTCAACATCGACATCGCCTTCAGCAACGAGGCCTCGGGCAATGGTACGACGCGAGAGGTAGCCACCTTCAACGCTGTGCCCGTAGAGCGAAACCACCGCACGAATATCGTCGGTACACTGCTCACCAGCCCTGCCAATCGTGAAATCGTTGTCAATCCATAGGTACACCTATATATAATATAAAGCTCGGCTTTGGCCGGGCTTTTTTTGTGTCGCTTTTTCACCGTTTTTTCCCGCCGACAGGTTTCAAAATTCAGATTCTTCTGCTATCTTTGTAGAATCGGGTGAAAAAGGCCCGTAAATATAAAACGAAAACCAAAAACCAACCAACGATATGAAACGTAAGATAGTTGTAACCGTAGCCCCGGTATGCCATGTGGGCAAACCCGTCCCCGAAGGGTCGAAGAATCCCCTGACGCCCCAAGAGATTGCCGACGATGTAGCCGCTTGTGCTGCCGAGGGAGCCTCGATGGTCCACCTCCATGTGCGTGACCTGACCGGCGAGCAGACCTTCGACCTAACCACCTTCAGCCAGACACTCGACCTAATTGCCGAGCGTAGCGACATCGTGATCCAAGGTTCAACGGGTGGCCTTTCGACCCTCACACTCGAGGAGCGCAGCGTCTGCCTCAATGAACCGCGCGTCGAGGTAGCCTCACTCAACATGGGTTCAGTCAATTTTGGCGAGAGCGTCTATATCAATACCCTACCCGAGATTCGCTATTGGGCCGGACGCATGCGCGAAACAAAGGTGGTCCCCGAAATGGAGATCTTCGATTTGAGCATGGTGGAGACCTGCACCAAGCTGGCCGATGAGGGTGTGCTGGATCGTCCGATGAGCTACAACTTCTGCCTCGGCACGGGCACAGCCAGCAATCTGAAGGATACCCCCCACAACTTGAGCTGTATGCTTTCGCTCATGGAGCCGGACGGCCACTGGGGACTCAATAACGATTCGATGAAAGACCTGCACTTCTTGGGCTGTGCCATTGCCATGGGTGCCAGCGTCGTGCGCGTCGGTTTCGAGGATAGCTTCTACTATGAGGAGGGTAAAACCGCCCCAACGAACGCCTTTCTGGTGAAGAAACTCGTCGAATTGGTGCGCGCGCTGGGTTGCGAGCCCGCCACACCGTCCGAGGCTCGTGAAATCTTGGGTATCACCAAATTACGTGGATAGATGAGACACAACCTCATGTGGGCTTCCGAGCGATACGGAGCACCGGAAAGCGGCATGGACTATCAGATGATCATTGCCGAAGAGTTGCGCCGCCGACGCATCCGCATCGTGGTGATCGACGATGATCCGACGGGCATTCAGACCGTGCACGGCTGCCTACTGCTCACCCAATTCACCCCGGAATTGGTCGAGGCGGCATTAGACGACGCGGTGCCCTTCTTCTACATGTTGGTCAATAGCCGCGCTATGACCGAAGCACAAGCCCGACAGGTCGTACGCGAAGCGGTCGAGGCGGTCTTGGCCGCCAACCGTCAGCGTGGCTACAACCTGCTCTTTGTAAGCCGCAGCGACTCGACCTTGCGCGGTCACTTCCCGGCCGAGAGCGATACGATCAGCGAGGTGCTTGCCGAGCAAGGACTACAGTGCGTCATGCCTACCCTCTTCGTACCGGCCTTTTTTGAGGCGGGACGCATGACCATCGAGGGCATCCATTACATGGCCTCGGGCGAGGAGCTGATCCCCGTCAATGAGACTGAGTTTGCCCGCGACAATGTCTTTGGCTACCAAAACGCTGAATTAGTAGCCTATATTCTCGAGAAGGGGAAGGGTGCTATCAGCCGCGAGCGGGTATCACACGCCTCTCTGCGTTCGCTACGCATGCTGCAACCCGAACAAATTGCTCAGCAACTTACCGCCATGGATCGCAATCAGATCGTCGCCTTTGATGCGCTTGACTACCGCGATCTGCGCAAGCTCTCATTAGCTATTTTGGCGCAATTCGACCCGAATGGCACGTCGCAGTGTGGTGTCATCCGCAGTTCTTCGTCGCTCCCCAAAGCCTTGAGCGGCATCGAAGAGCGAAGCTATGTAGCGGCCGAAAATGAAGGAGCACGCGGAGTCGTCATCGTGGGTTCGCACGTCAAAAAGAGCACCGAGCAGCTGATGTATCTGCTGGAAGGTGAAGGTGTACAAGGAATTGAAATTGATGTCGAGGCCATTCTGAACGACGACCCCTCACTCCAAGAGCGGCTCTTACAGGAGGCGGCCGTATGCCACGCCCAAGGCATCACGCCTGTGCTCTACACCTCTCGACGTGAGGTGCGCTGCGACGATGCAGCCAAACGCCAAGCGTTGGGTGGAAAGATCTCCCAATGTCTGGTGCAGTTGGTCAAGGCTCTCCCCTTCCGCCCCGACTTTTTGGTCTCGAAGGGTGGCATCACCTCGCACGACATTCTGACGCATAGCCTCGGTATCCGTTGCGCGCGCGTCGAGGGACAGGCGGCAGCCGGAATCCCCACGATCCGCACCTCGGCCGAGGATCGATTCCCAAACCTGCGCTACATCATCTTCCCGGGCAATGTAGGTTCCGTAACATCGCTCCGCGAGGTGGTAGAACGGTTACGCGGATAACCACTAAAACAAGAGAAACGAAAGGGGCTGTCTAACCATTTTGTTAGACAGCCTCTTTCGGCTGGAAGTCAGCCTCTTTACTGCACCTGCTGATCCGCCTCCGAGGTTAAAATAGTCACCTTCATTCCGACATAGACGAATCGAACGAGCCGTTGCAAATCACTATTGCGCAAGCGAATACACCCCTCCGTAGCACGTGTTCCGATTGAGGCTTCATCGTGCGTGCCGTGGATGCCAATACCCTTGTGTGGTGGGGTAAACAGACGGATAAAATAGGGTCCATAAGCCCCTTTGATCGACCCTTTGCCATCCTTAAAGTCGTGTGTCCATTTTGCGGAATCAAGGATCTCCTGCACGTAGAACTCCCCCTCGGGCGTCTTCATATCCCCCACCTTACGTTTATCGCCCAAGGCCCGCCCACACGCAATCGGATAGCAGGCCCACTCTTGATCCTTGTCATCGAGTACACGTAAGGTCATGGTCTGCTTTGAGATCTCGATGCGTAGCGCAGGCAAGCTCTCGATCTGGGGTGCAGTCGTAAAACCACAACACAGCAGACCGGTCAGTAACAATAAGCATAAAAAACGATACATAAGGCAATAATAGTTTATCTAAAGGTTACAAAATCAGGTCGTTCCGGATTGAAACGGTAGTCCGGCAGTGAACTTTCACGCGTCAAGCGGAAATACTTACTCTCGGCTAGACCGCCCGGACCAAACGCTACGCCCAAGCGAATCTGAATCGTGCCAATCACCAATCGTTCGTTGCGAAAACGCACACCACAGCCAATTGCGGCATAGGCATCATTGCGAAACACATTAGCATGCATGCCTAACAGTCCGGCATCGACAAAGCCAAAGAGCACAGTGCGGAAGCCCAACGGTTCGTAGGGGGTAAAGAAAATTGTCTCGGTGTTCAAGACCAGACGCGTCAGCCCGATCCCTCCATCTTCGAGCACATTCAACCCGTGCTCCTTGGTAAACTCTACCACCTCACACGAGCCCATAAAGCGATTCCACCCTTGCGTATAGCCTAAACTAGCAAATTGGCGATAGTGGGTGCGCCGCTTATGCCAAAGATTCGAGAACCACCCCACCATACCCGATAGGGTCGTACGATGCCAATGGCCGCTCTTGGTGTCGATAAAACTCCCCACCTCAAGGCCTCCCTTCAAGAAACCAACTCCGTCGATAAAACCACCGACCATCTGCGAGGTGCCGAGGTAATAGTCATCACTAAACTCGCCCCATTGGTAGCCAAACGTCAGATCGCTCTTATAGCCCGACGCCAAATATTCGCGCGTTCCGTAACTATAAATCATATCCGACGAATAGAAGTGCTCGTGATAAAGACCCAACGAGACCAAAGCCGCATTGCGACAATGCAAATCAGGATGCGTTCGCACATCGGTATCCTCCGGTCGCGTCGTAAAACGTCGATAATTATAGCGGGCCGCAATAAAGCCGTTCGTCTTGCCAATCGGGTGCGAATAGCCGGTCCAAAGGTTAAAATCTCGGCTTTTGACCTTGACGGTCGTATCACTAGCCAAGATAGTATGATCAAAACGGTTGCCGGCATAGGTGACACCCAACTCGTAGTCCTTCGGACGCAAAAACTCTTTGGTCACTCCAAACTCCAGGAACGAATCATCAAAACGACGCCCCACAGCCGACTCAAACTGATAGAACGATCCCCAAAGGTTGGGGATTTTGTACTCGAGGACGTTGCCACCATAATCGAACTCCTGCACATTGAGATTCGTCTCGATACGCAGTTCATGACCTCGACCAAACAGGTTAGCCTCTGAAATGCCTAAAGAGCCCTCACCTCCACTCAAGCGTCCATCGACGTCGATCGTCCAACTATCCCGCGTCACAATCAACAGATGCACCAAACCTGCATCATCAGGGTCTGGAACCACCTCGATCGTAACATCGGCAATGTAGGGACGCGACTGCAACAACTGTTTGTTACGGGCTATGATCTGCGGGTCGAGCCGATCGCCGGTTTTGAAGAGCAGATCGCGACGAATGATCCGTTCTCGCGTCAGCATATGGGTATTATTGGCAGCACGTTCAAACCAATTTCCATTCGAGTCAAAAGGTGTGCGACGTACGATGCGGATTTCGCCAATACGATAACCGGCATAGGGGGTCGTCAGGGCAGTCTCATCCCGCACCTCACCACGCGTGCGTTCATCAACGGCCGCAACCGATCGAAAAAGAGCCTTATAGAGGGTACGCGAAAACCAACGTCGATCGCTCTTGACACGCAAGCTGTCATATCCACGTTCGAGCCGTTGGCGTTGCAGGCTGTCCAGCGAGTCAAGGGGTGTAGTCACAACCGCAGAGAAGCCCTCCGGAGAGGCCGTCACGGGCTTCTCCGGAGTCTGCGCATGCAGCTCGATGCAACCCAGCATCATGGCTGCACAGACCCATCCTACGATTGCTTGAAACACCTTCATGGCTCAATCTATACGCAATTTATCGTGCTGCAAAGACAGCGCGAATGGTCGGATAACTTGCGGCAAGATGCGCCGCTAACTCCTCCTCTGCTACCCAAGCTACAGACTCGATCCCCTCCTCAGTCTGCGGAGTCAGTGGAGCCGCATCGGCCGTCATCCGATACCAATGTGTCTGTTTTAACTCCCAACGTTCGGTAAAGGGAGAATAGTATGCGTGGAGCGTCTCGCAGAGGTACTCTTGGAGATGAGCCACGACACCCGTCTCCTCCTCAACCTCACGCCGAGCAGCCTCCTCAATCGCTTCCCCAGCCTCGACATGCCCTTTGGGCAGGTCCCAACGGCCATTACGATAGATCATCAACACACCCGCACCGTTCTCCGCTTCGACCAAACCTCCTGCCGCCTCGACCCACGAAAATTCGGCAGCAAAGTGTTCAAAAGCCGCCTCGGGATCATCGGCCAGCAGACACACCTTGTTGTGAGTTTCCAAAAAATTGATTACCTTCGCTCTCACACCCGTTTCCCGAGCATCAAATGGCCACGGAAAGAAGCCTTCGGGAATCGCTTTCGAGCTGAAGCAGAGCGCTTTATCTTGAAAATAGACCATTCTTTCCATACCGATCAAATTTGACTACAAATTTACAAATAAATAAGAAAACCGCAACAACAATGAAAAAATTCCTGTTCATGATGGCTTTTGCAGCTATGGGAGCTACGTCGTGCAATGAGCGGCCTGCTCCACTGACAATCGACAACACCCTGACAGCCGAACAAATTGCCGAGGGACGACTGACCCCCGAGGTGATGTGGAAGATGAGCCGTGCCGGTCAATCGTCTCTCTCACCCGACGGCACTCGACTGCTCTATGCCGTGACGGACTACGCGATGAGCGAGAACCGTGGCTCGACAACCCTCTGCATCGAGGATTTGGCTACGCGCCAGGTGCAGACCTTGACCGATCGCACGTCGCAAAACACCGCTCCACAATGGAGCGCTGATGGTGCCTCGATCTACTTCCTCTCCGACCGTTCGGGCAAGATGCAGTTGTGGCAGATGGCCGCCGATGGCAGCAACGTGCGACAGCTCTCCAACTTCGATTTCGACATTGAGGGATTCGGCGTCGCAGCCTCGGGTGACCGCGCTTGGTACGTACGCACGGTACACGTAGCCGATCGCCGTTCGGCCGACGTGCACAAAGACATGGACAAATCGAAGGCCCGCATCTACGACGACCTAATGGTACGCCACTGGGACTATTGGGAGGAGGGCGACCATCGCCACATCTTCGTAGCCGACCTGACGGATGGCCAACTGACCGAAGGGTGCGACATCATCGGTGCTGAGGCTGCGTGGGATGCTCCGCTGGCCCCCTACTTCGATATGGCCGAGATCAGCTGGAACCATGCCGGCACGGTATTGGCCTACACGGGTAAGCCGCTCACCGGCACCGCCTATGCCATCTCGACCGATTCGGACATCTACCTCTACGACGTAGCCACGCAGCAGACCAAAAACATCTGCAAACCCTCGGAAGAGGCACGCGATGTGATGCCCGGCTATGACAAATATCCCGTATGGTCGCCCGACGACAGCGCGATTGCCTTCCGTTCGATGCGTCGTGCCGGCAATGAGTCGGACAAGGAGCGTCTGTTTGTCTATGAGCTGAACTCCGAGCAGATGAACGACCTGACGGCCGATTTTGACTACAACGCCTCGAACGTGGTGTGGAACGGTAACGAGCAGCTCTACTTCATTGCCCCGATCGAGGCTACGCACCAGATCTGCCGCGTAGCACGACATGATGGCGAGGTAGAGGTACTCACGCAAGGCGATCACGACATCAACGTCTTCACGATGGCCGGTGAGCAGATTGCCGCCGAGGTGACCCGCATCTCGATGGCGACCGAGTTCTTCACCATCGACCCAGCATCGGGTTCCATGGAGCAGATCTCGGCCATCAACAAGCCGATCTACGATCAGATCACGATGGGTCAGGTACAAAAACGCTGGGTTAAGACGACCGATGGCAAGCAGATGCTCGTATGGGTAATCCTGCCGCCCGATTTCGACCCGACGAAGAAATACCCGACGCTGCTCTATTGCCAGGGTGGTCCGCAGAGCGTCGTATCGCAGTCGTGGAGCTATCGCTGGAATTTCCAGCTCATGGCCGCCCAGGGTTATGTAGTCGTAGCCCCCAACCGCCGCGGTCTGCCCTCGTTTGGCCAGGAGTGGCTCGATCAGATCTCGGGCGATTACTCGGGTCAGAACATCCGCGACTACCTCTCGGCCATCGACGATGTAGCCAAAGAGCCGTGGGCTGATGAGGAGCGCATGGGCTGTGTCGGTGCTTCGTATGGCGGTTATTCGGTCTATTTCCTGGCCGGTTGCCACGAGCAGCGTTTCAAGGCCTTTATTGCCCACTGCGGCATCTTCAACTTCGAGTCGATGTATGGCCACACCGAGGAGCTTTGGTTCGTAAATAACGACTATGGTGGTGCTTATTGGGATAAAAACAACGCTACGGCACAACGCTCGTATGCCAACTCGCCCCACAAGTTCGTCCACAAGTGGGATACCCCGATGCTGATCATCACGGGTGAGTACGACTACCGCATCCCCTACACGCAGTCGCTCGAGGCCTTCACGGCAGCCCGACTGCACAACATTCCGGCCCGTCTCGTCTCCTTCGAGAATGAGGCTCACCAGGTCTTCAAACCGCAAAACTCGCTCGTTTGGAACCGTGAGTTCTTTGGTTGGTTGGACAAGTATGTAAAATAGGAGCACACCCCATGCTATGCAAGAAGGAGCTGTCTGATGCCAGACAGCTCCTTCTTTTTTTTAGCATGCTTCTATCTTCTCGAGTTGCTCCCGCTTCACCTCGGCCAATGCCACCGCCACAACCCCCTCGATAGCCACCACAACCCGTCGATTCCGATAGCCGGGCACCTTCACCAGGTATCCCTCACGGCCATCGCACGCCCCGCCATGGATTCGCACACGCAGCCCCTTCTCCAACTGCACCTCTTGGGGCCCGAGGTAGGTCATCCCCTCATCCAGCGAACCGGCAGCGGCCATAAAGGCCTCCATCTGGGCGGTAGGCACCACGATTTTCTCCCCCTGCACCTGTCCTTCGACGCGACGCGTCATATATTGCAGGTAGGGCATCTTCGCCTTCACGGCCTGCAACAGCGCAGGCTCGGCATACACAAAAATCAGGTTATGGATAGCAGGCACCAACCGACGACGCATGCGCCCCTGCTCCCGCCGCAGCTCATAGTGCATCGGGACAAAGCTCTCAATACCTAGCGCTTCAAGTGCACGCTTGGCTATCATTTCACGGCGATAGGTGGCTCGCATAGCAAACCACACGGGTTGTGCGTCAGTCTGTGTCATTACCTTATCATACACAACAAGGCATCCGGTGAAAGGATGCCTTGTCGATCTATCAATTAGCGAGAGACCTGCTTACAATAGCGCGTATACCGATTTTGCACATCGCGCACATACGCAGCGGTCTGTTTATATCCTGTAAAGCGGCCATAACGCACCACTTCGTGTTCATAATAGGCCGGATCGGCCTTCAACGCCAGGTAACGCGAGACCACCTGCCACGAATTGGGATTCTCACCATGAGCTCGAGCCAGACGACGGGCATCGCCCACGTGACCGATACCGCCATTGTAGGCGGCCAAAATCAAGCTCATACGATCCACCTCGGGTGTACTCCTCGGGATCTCCATCATCTCATCGAGGGTGGTCAGCAACCGGTTGGCTACCCAGATATTGGTCTTCGGGTCGTTGAGTTTCTCGACATCGACTTGAAACTGACGAGCCACCGAAGGCATAATTTGCATGATGCCACGTGCCCCCTGCTTCGAGCGGAGCGATGGCATAAAACGCGATTCGTGGTAGGCAATGGCAGACATCAATCGCCAATCGTTGCCCTCACGTTCGCTGATGTTACGAAACAGGTTGTCGTAGATCGAAATCGCATACTCGCCCTCGGCCAGCAAGGAGTTATCCTCCCAATCGGCCTCAATGGACGGGAACGGCAGACGCGTCGTAGCGTCGAGGCGATCATACGAACCTGCAAAAAGGGTCAAAAATGAAAAGAACGTAAAACTTAAAACTGTCTTTTTTAACATAAACGGCGTCTTTGCGGGCAGCTTACCCGTTGCCGTACAGCACGCTTTAATCGTAGAAGCCCCATGAAATACCAAGCTTGAACATACCCGGGTTTTGCGGGTAACCGGCCGCCGAGAAATAGGCTCCGGAGCCAAATAGACCTTTGTTCAAATGCTGATACTTAATGAAAATACGCATCCGCTTCCACTTACCCATCAAGAAGGCATCGACGTAGGGATAACCGCCCACTTCGAGTTCTCGTTGATTGTAATAAGCCGACAAGGCCGGGTTATAGGAGGGGGCATAATACTTCGTCGTATAATGTCCGTCAAGACCCAGCTGCACGCGTAAGACATTGCGAGTTACCCAAAATTCGTAATAATACGACAGATAAGCCGCTGCCATAGGAACGGGTGCTACCTCTTCGTTCGTGCTCCACTGCAACAATACCCTGTTGTCCAGATGAAATCCGCCGAGACGGAAATCTTTGCGCAGATACACCCCCGTCAGCGATACCTCTCCCGATGCCTGCTGGATGTGTGCATCCGGACCATAGTAGATCTGATCCGAGACCACACTCTGCCACAAGCGTGCCTCGAAAGCACGACTCGGCATGTTGAGCGATACCTCAAAACGGGTTTCAGTCTCCTTACCTAAAGGAGTGGACCACATATAGTGGTTCGAGAATAGATTCTCTTGCCAATAGCTTGGCGAGCGACGTTCCAACGAGAAACGTCCGTCGAGAATAATAGGATTGCCGAGCAATTTGGTCGTCAGCGAAAGATGACCTCCCGCCTCCAAATCGCCGCCACGATAACCACTGGGATAGAACTTCAGGTTTGCATCCCAGTCGATCCACTTTTTGATCTTTCCGCCTACCGAGCCATAGAGATAGTAGGCCGTCTCCTTCTGCTTTTGATACGATCCCGAGAGATAATCATCGATAGCAAACTGCGAATAGGTGTACATGTCGATGCCCACACCTGCATCGAGCGTACCCACCACGCCGTTGCGATCCCAGGGCTGTGCCTGGACGAAGAAGCGGTTCGAAATGCGACGCTCATAGAGCGAGTCGCGCGTTTCGAGCGGATTGATGTACCAATCTTTATAATATTCACCGGTCGAGGAAACCCAGTCTCCATTTTCGTCACGGTGGTCTCGTTCATTGACATAGTCGGCTCGCACATCCTGGTAGGTCTTGCTCCACGAGGTATACTCGAAGGCGTGACCAATATAGACGGCCGACAGGGGTGCCATCGAGAAATCGCTGTCAGTCATACGCTGCAACGGAATACCATAGCTCTGCACCACATAGAATGCGTTGTTGCGATAGATGTTTTCCGCCTCAGCGCCGGCCAGTTTCATTGGCACACCCGACGGCATCTGGAAGGTCGTATCGGCAATTGCCCATTCGCCTACCACACCACCATTCTCCTCCTGCTCGATGTGGTTGTTGTAGTAACCGGCATGGATCGAATAACGGCGACCCGTATGGTTAATGGCCACCGAGAGATTGTGGTTTTTAGTGCGCTGGCGTTCATACTGACCACGAGTACCTCGCGCCTTATAATCGACATTAAAACTCGTCGAAGGCGAGATGTTCTGCGCATGCATGATATTGAAATTCTCCTCACGGAAACGCTTTTGGCCCGACTCGACATAGAGCAAACGCGTCACAGGACGCTTCACGTTGTAGAAGGGAACATTCTCGAGGTTGTAGGTGTAAGCGTAATAGGGTTGCGCAAAAGTAAAGTCAAAATTGGTCGGACGACGGAAATAGTTGATCGGCAACGACGTCTGACCCAGTGCACCCTGCGATATATCACCCACATCCTTCAAATTGAATGGATAGTCGATACGGAAATCCTCTAACGTCGTATCCAAGCGCATCAACTGCACGCGATTGAATCGATCGCTGATGTTGTAACGAAAATTGGGCAAAGCACGCACCGAATCATCGAAGAAGTAGGATTCGAGTGGTTTTTTGATGCGCTTCTCCTTCTTGGTCGTATCTTGCTGTTCGGCCCCTTCAGCTCCCTCTTCGCCCTCAGTCTGCTCAAAGGGATTCGAGCCGTAGAGGTTCGTACTTTGGCCGTTTCGTTGCGCACGATTCAAGTCTCGCGCACTAAAGTTTTGTGCAACAGCCATACTACTGCCCATCCAACACAGGCAGCACAAAAACACGATGCAGATCGAAAGCCGTTGCGACATACTCATTTTGTTTCAAACAAAAAATTCGCCGCAAAGATAGGAATTTTTCTGCAAATCTCCAACTACTCCTCTTTTTTACGCGCACACACGAGCGCACGACCTATCGAAAGGAGCACATAGAGCACAATAATGAGCGGAATGGCATAGAGGCGCAAAACGGCCAACAAGGCCGCGCAGAGCAACAAGAAACTGTAACGCAACTCGTTTCCGCACCAGCCGAAACCTTTGAATTTCAACGCAAAGAGTCGAATGTTGGCTACCATCAGCAGCGAGAGTACCCACGCCGTAGCGAGCACCATCCAAGGCTGCAAACGGATTGCATCAGGCTGCTCAGAAATCAGCCCCACAGCCACGACAAAGAGGGTCGCAGCCGGTGTTGGCAGACCACAAAATTCGGTATGTTGCGTCTCGTCGATATTGAATTTTGCTAGACGAAGAGCCGCAAATGCTGCAAAGACAAAGACCGTATAACCCACCCACTCGGGCAAAGCCTCTGTCCCGACATTAAGCCGTGTAAAGAGGGTGAAAAGCACCGCCGAAGGGGCCAAGCCGAACGAGATATCGTCAGCCAGCGAATCAAGTTGAATACCCAATGGACCACTGATCCCCATCAGGCGCGCGACCATGCCGTCGAAGAAATCAAAACCGGCCGCCGCTGCGATCAGCCAAAAGCTCGTTGTCAAGTCGCCCCACACCAAAGCCGAGACGATGGCGAGTGCACCACACATCAAATTGGACAAGGTGAGCAAGTTAGGTAGGGTAAAAAGTCTAATTTTCATGCTTTCTATGAATTTTTACAGCACTTACATGCGACAAAGTTACAAAATATTTTTATCTTTGTTACCTGAAACACCCTGTAAACTATGGAAAACAACAAATATTGCATCATTATGGCCGGTGGCATCGGCTCTCGCTTTTGGCCCAAGAGCCGTCAAACGATGCCTAAACAGTTTCTCGACATCCTCGGAACGGGCAAATCGTTCATCCGACACACCTTCGAGCGTTTCGAGAAGATGATCCCGGCCGACCGCTTTTTGGTGGTCACTAACCGTAAATACAAGGAGCTAGTTTTGGAGCACCTGCCCGAACTCAAGCCCGAACAGATTTTGTGTGAGCCCATTGGTCGTAACACAGCTCCTTGCATTGCCTATGCCGCTTATTTGCTCCTCAAGAATGACCCTGAAGCCGAGATGATCGTCACGCCGTCCGATCACCTGATCCTCAACG
The DNA here is from genome assembly GCA_045127275.1 of Alistipes sp. GTDB lineage: Bacteria > Bacteroidota > Bacteroidia > Bacteroidales > Rikenellaceae > Alistipes. The sequence goes on along the minus strand of JBGVPZ010000016.1, from coordinate 92,296 downwards.
AGGATGAATTCCGATCGGTCATCGGTGAGTGTATGGACTTTGCCGCCCAACACCCCACGTTGCTCACCGTCGGCATCCGCCCGACACGCCCTGACACGGGTTACGGCTATATCCAGGTCTCAGACAACCAGCCCATCTCGAAGGTGAAATGTTTCACCGAGAAGCCCAATCTTGAGTTAGCACAGACCTTCCTGCAATGTGGCGAATTCGTCTGGAATTCAGGAATTTTCATCTGGAAGGTTCGTTCCATTGTCGATGCCTTTGAGCGTTACCTGCCCGAACATCACGTTCTCTTCCGCGATTTGATGCCGGCACTGGGTACTGCTGAAGAAGAAGAGGCCGTTGAGAAGGTCTTTGCTGAGTGCCGTGCCATCTCGATCGACTATGGCGTGATGGAGAAGGCCGACAACGTCTATGTACGCTGTGGCGACTTCGGTTGGAGCGATGTCGGTACCTGGGGCTCGGTCTATCAGCATTCGCGCAAGGATCGCTATGCGAACGCCATCCCGCAGGAGGGGTGCTTCCTCTACGACACACGCAGTTCGATCGTCTCGTTACCCAAGGAGAAGATCGCTGTCATCAGCGGATTGAAAGAGTATATTGTGGTTGATACAGAAGATGTTTTGATGATCTGCCCTCGCAGTGAGGAGCAAAGCATCAAAAAGTTCATCGACGAGGTGAAATTCCACACCGGCGATAAGTTTATCTAATCCTGCCCATGACCCCGCTCTACAAGTTATTTTGTGCGCATCCGAGCATCTCGACCGACACCCGTCGTATCCTGCCCGGATCGCTCTTTTTTGCCCTGCGTGGAGCCTCGTTCGACGGCAATCAGTTTGCTGCCGAGGCCCTCGAGCGAGGGGCAGCGTATGCCGTAGTCGATGACCCGAAGGTCGCCGCAGACGACCGCTATATCGTTGTCGATAACACCCTTACGGCACTGCAGCAGTTGGCTCATGAGCACCGCATTGCACTCGGAATCCCGATTTTGGCCATCGCCGGATCGAATGGTAAAACCACAACCAAAGAGCTGACGTCCAGAGTTTTGGCTAAACGATTCACGCTCTATGCTACGCGCGGCAATCTGAACAACCACATCGGCGTGCCGCTCACATTGCTGGCCATGGATCGCTCGATCGAGTTCGGCATCGTGGAGATGGGCGCCAGCAGTTGTGGAGAAATAGCCCTACTGTGTACCATTGCAGCCCCCAATTACGGCATTCTCACCAACGTCGGTCGCGCCCATCTGGAGGGATTTGGCGGCGTTGAGGGGGTGCGTCGTGGCAAAGGCGAACTCTTTGACTACCTGGCCCAACACAACGGCACAGCCTTCGTGCGTGCAGAAGATGAGATCCTCCAAGCAATGGCCAATGCACGAGGCTCCCTGCAACAGATCCGCTACTCGGAGCAGCAGGCCGCAGGCATTGAGCACCATTTAGAGGGTGATTTCAACCGTTACAATGTAGCCGCAGCGGTGGCAATCGGCCGCCATTTCGGGGTCGAAGAGGAGGCTATTGCACAGGCCATCGGCAGCTATCACCCCGAAAACAACCGTTCGCAACGCACCGAGACTGAGCGCAACACGCTGATCGTCGATTGCTACAACGCCAACCCTTCGAGTATGCAATTATCGGTAGCGAATATACTCCAAGAATCGCTCGGCACGAAATCACGCAAAGTCTTGATTCTTGGAGACATGCGCGAATTAGGCAGTTGGGCCGAGGAGGAGCATTGCCGCATCATCGAACAGGTCTTACCCCATCCGCAGGTCGACCTGATCCTCGTTGGCGAGGAGTTTGGTCGCGCCCGATCGGCCATCGACACCTCTTCCGATCAGATTCACCACTACGCCACCTGCGAGGAGCTGTGTGCGGCTTTGCGCGCACACCCCTTGAGCGATGCACTCATTCTGATCAAAGGGTCGCATTCGATCGGATTGGAACGAACGATCGAACTCCTCTAACAAAAAAAAGGGATCAGGGACTGCCCAACAACAGTGTTGCGGCAGTCCCTTTTGTTTGGGCGTTGCACAAGCGACGAAGATTTTAGACACACGAAGCCGAAAAATCGTCTATGCAAGAGGGCTTCTTTTGCCTATTTGATTTTTTTTCGCTACTTTTGGGCGACTTTATAATGAAATTATAAAAACATACAAATTATGACACTCAACGAATACCAACAACACGCACTCGAGACGGCCATCTACCCCGAAGATAGCCGCATCATCTACCCCACGCTCGGTCTGACGGGCGAAGCCGGCGAGGTAGCCGACAAGGTTAAGAAGGTGATCCGCGACTCCCACAAGGAGTTCACCCCCGAGATCAAAGCCGAGATCATGAAGGAGATCGGCGATGTTCTGTGGTACTGCGCCACCCTTTCGCACGATTTGGGCTTCTCGCTCGACGAGGTGGCTCAAACCAACGTCGATAAGCTGCGCTCGCGCATGAATCGCCAAAAGCTGACCGGCAGCGGCGACAACCGATAATGATCTTTTCACGCAATTAACCGACTTTTCATATCATGCAAGAACAACACAACACGTCGCTTCCCGAAAACGCCTATCGCGAGCTCAAAGCCGGGGAGCAATACGAACCGGTGATGCCCACCAACTCCAAGCCCCGTGAGGTGACCCCCTATTCGGTCATCATGGGTCTGGTGCTGGCCATCATCTTCTCGGCAGCTGCCGCCTATTTGGGACTGAAGGTGGGTCAGGTCTTCGAGGCCGCCATCCCCATCGCCATCATCGCCGTAGGTATCGGCTCGATCATGGGTAAGAAGAATATGCTGGGGCAGAACGTCATCATCCAGTCGATCGGTGCCTCGTCGGGTGTGATCGTCGCCGGTGCCATCTTCACCCTGCCGGCCCTCTACATCCTGGGGCTGGAGGCCGCCTTCTGGCAGGTCTTCCTCTCCTCGTTGCTGGGTGGTCTGCTCGGCATTCTGCTGCTGATCCCCTTCCGCAAATATTTTGTCAAGGAGATGCACGGCAAATACCCCTTCCCCGAGGCTACGGCTACGACCGAGGTGCTCATCTCGGGCGAGAAGGGCGGTAACCAGGCTAAGTTGTTGGCCGTGGCCGGTCTGGTCGGCGGTCTGTACGACTTCATCGTCGGCACGTTCGGCCTGTGGGTCGATACCGTCTCGACGCGCGTCACCGAGTGGGGCACGATGGTGGCCGACAAATTCAAGGTAGTCTTTTCGATCAACACCTCGGCCGCCGTATTGGGTCTGGGTTATATCATTGGTCTGAAATATGCCCTCATTATCACAGCCGGCTCGTGTCTGGTGTGGTTCATCATCGTGCCGTTAGTCGGCTCGCTGGCCGAGGCGATTGATCCGGCCGTCATGGCCTCACTGCTGGGTGTCACCAGCGATGAGATCGCCCAACACCCCGAGCAGATCTTCACGGCCGAGAGCCTCTTTACCTATATCGGTAAGCCGCTCGGCATTGGCGGTATCGCCATGGCCGGCATCATCGGCATCTGCCGTCAGGGAGGCATCATCCGTCAGGCTGTCGGCCTGGCTGTCAGCGAATTGACGGGCAAGAAGGACGCCACCGTAACGACCGAGCGCACGCAGCGCGACCTGCCGATGAAGTTGATCCTTTCGGTGCTCTGCGCTACGCTGATCAGCGTCTTCGTCTTCTTCAACTTCGGTCTGCTCGACAACTGGACGCAGTCGATCGTGGCCATTTTGATCGTCTTCGTGATCGCCTTCCTCTTCACGACCGTAGCGGCCAATGCCATTGCCATCGTGGGTACGAACCCCGTCTCGGGCATGACGCTCATGACGCTGATTCTCTCGTCAATCGTGCTGGTAAGCGTCGGTTTGGAGGGTACGACGGGTATGACGGCAGCCCTGGTCATCGGCGGTGTGGTCTGCACGGCTCTTTCGATGGCCGGTGGTTTCATCACCGACCTGAAGATCGGCTACTGGCTCGGCACGACGCCCAAGAAGCAGGAGTCGTGGAAGTTCCTCGGCACGCTCGTCTCGGCCGCTACCGTAGCCGGTGTGATGATCGTGCTGAACGAGGCCTATGGCTTTACGGGTAAAGATGCCCTCGTAGCTCCGCAGGCCAATGCCATGGCAGCCGTCATCGAACCGCTCATGACGGGTGGCAAGACCCCCTGGATGCTCTATTTCTGCGGTGCTGCGCTGGCTTTGGTGCTCACCTCGATTCGTGTGCCGGCTCTGGCCTTTGCGCTCGGCATGTTCATCCCGATGCACCTCAATGCCCCGCTCGTAGTGGGTGGTTTGGTCGCCTGGTTTGTCTCGACCCGCTCGAAGGATGAGGCAACGAACAAGGCTCGTTTCGACCGTGGTACGCTCATTGCTTCGGGATTCATTGCCGGTGGTGCCTTGATGGGTGTCATCAGCGCTGTCCTGAAATTTGCCGATGTACAGGGCAATCTGGCTGCTTGGGCTCAAAGCTCGGATAACGGGATCGCCCATTGGGTATTGAGTGCCCAGCAATTCTTGGGCGAGTGGACCCCCTCGAAGGGTGCCGAGTGGACTGCCCTGGTGATGTACCTCGTCATCATTGCTTACTTTGCCTGGCATTCGCTGAAGGCAAAAGCTGAAAAAGAGTAGTATTCAATTCAAAATTTAGCAGATTATGGAATTGTTAGATCGTTTCTTGAAATATGTCGCTTTCGATACCCAGTCGGATGAGACGAGCGAGACATTCCCCTCAACCGAGAAGCAGAAGGTGCTGCTTGGTGCCCTGAAGGAGGAGATGGAGGCCTTGGGCATGACCGAGGTCACGATGGACAAATATGGCTACGTCATGGGGTCGATCCCCGCCTCAGCAGGGTGCGAAGCCGCCCCCGTGATCGGTCTGATCGCCCATGTGGACACCTCACCCGACATGAGCGGCAAGGATGTCAAACCACACATCATCGAGTCGTACGATGGAGCTGACATCAAGCTGAACAACGCCTTGACGATGCGCGTGGAGGAGTTTCCCGAGTTGACCTTCTTCAAGGGACACACGCTCATCCACACGGATGGCACGACGTTGCTCGGAGCCGATGACAAGGCCGGTGTGGCTGAGATTATGACCGCCGCCGAGTACCTGCTCACCCACCCCGAGATCAAGCACGGCAAGATCCGCATCGGCTTTACCCCCGACGAAGAGGTGGGCCGAGGAGTCGATTTCTTCGATGTCGCAGCCTTTGGTGCCGACTTTGCCTACACGGTCGATGGCGGCATGGAGGGCGAGTTGGAGTATGAGAACTTCAACGCCGCCAGCGCCAAGGTGGTGATCAAAGGGCGCAACGTACACCCGGGCTATGCCAAGAACAAGATGATCAACGCGATCGAAATTGCCGGCGAGATGATGCACCTGCTGCCCACGTGGGAGCGTCCCGAGCGCACCGAGGGCTATGAGGGTTTCTACCACTGCGTCGGTGTGAGTGGCACGGTCGAGGAGGCACAGCTCTCCTACATCATCCGCGACCACGATGCAGACCGCTTCGAGCAGCGCAAACGTTTCATGTGGTCGGCTGTCGATTTCCTGCGTGCTAAGTATGGCGGTGACGCTGTCAATCTGATCCTCAAAGATCAATACTACAACATGCGCAAGATGGTTGAGCCGCATCCCGAGGTGATCGAACGAGCCATCGAGGCAATGGAGCAGGCCGGTGTCAAGCCACTTGTGCGCCCGATTCGTGGCGGCACGGATGGTGCTCGCCTTTCGTTCATGGGGCTGCCGTGCCCGAACCTCTTCACCGGAGGCATGAACTTCCACGGCCGCTATGAGTATTGTTCGCTCACGACCATGCAACGTGCCCTGCAGGTGATCCTGAATTTGGTACAATTATGGGCTAAATAAAACCAAGAAAAACAATGAACGCATATGGGTTTCTGAAGGTTGCAGCCGCGGTTCCTCATGTCGAGGTAGCCAACTGCGACCACAATGTCGATCATATCATTGCCCTTTCGGAGCAGGCGGCTCGTCGGGGTGCCGAAATCGTCGCCTTTCCCGAGTTGGCCATCACCTCCTACACGTGTGGCGACCTATTCTTGCAACCCACGCTGCTCAATGCCGCTGAGCAGGCTTTGGTGCGCTTGGTACGCAAGACCCGCAAATTGCCGTTGGTGGTCTTGGTGGGCACTCCGCTCCGCCACGGATCGGCTATCTACAACTGTGGCGTAGCCCTCTCGCAGGGTAAGATTTTGGGCGTCGTGCCGAAGAGCTACATCCCCGACTACTCGGAGTTCTACGAGAACCGCGTCTTCACCTCGGGAGCCGGCATTACGGAGGAGCAGATCACGATTGGCGATCTGACGAGCGATTTCGGCGTAGGGCTGACCTTTGAGGTCAATGGCGTGGAGTTCGGCATGGAGATCTGCGAGGATCTGTGGGTACCGCAGCCCCCTTCGTCGCAGTTGGCACTCGATGGCGCGAAGGTGATCTTCAATCTCTCGGCCTCGCCCGAGAAGGTCGGAAAACACAACTACCAACGTCAGCTCATCTCGCAGCAGTCGGCTCGCACACTCTCGGCTTATGTCTATACCTCGGCCGGTTTTGGCGAATCCTCGACCGATCTGGTCTTTGCCGGCAAGGCCTTTATTGCCGAGAACGGCAAGCTGTTGGCCGAATCGGAGCGTTTCGCGTTGGATGAGCAGCTCATCGTGGCCGATATCGACATCCAATATCTTGAGTTCGAGCGTCGAAGCAATACCTCGTTCCGCGTCAATCATGCCGGAGACGAGAATATGGTCATCGAGATGGAGATCCCCGAGCCGATGCAAACCACCGGCCTGGATCGCACCATTTCACCTTGCCCATTCTTACCCCAACCTGACGACGACCTGGATACCTTCTATCACGAGATTCTCGAGATTCAATCACACGGCTTGGCCAAACGACTCAAACACACCCACTGCACACGTGCCATCATCGGCATCTCGGGAGGTCTGGATTCGACCCTGGCTCTGCTGGCCGTGGTGCGCACATTCGACAAGTTGGGCATCGACCGCAAGCAAATTATCGGCGTCACCATGCCGGGCTTTGGTACCTCGGATCGCACCTACCAAAACGCCGTCGAACTGATGGAGTTGCTGGGCATCACCTCTCGGGAGATCTCGATTCGGGCTGCCTGCGAGCAACACTTCCGCGACATTGCACTCGATCCGGCAGACCGTTCAGCAGCCTATGAGAATGCCCAGGCCCGCGAGCGTACGCAGATCTTGATGGATCTGGCCAACCTGGAGAATGCCATTGTGATCGGCACGGGCGATTTGAGCGAATTGGCCTTGGGCTGGGCAACCTATAACGGGGATCAGATGTCGATGTATGGCATCAACGGTTCGGTCCCCAAGACCCTCGTCCGCGCTTTGGTAAGCTGGTCTGCAGAACAGTATGCCGCAGGCGACCGCATCCGCGAGATCCTGCTCGATGTGGTGGCTACGCCCGTCAGCCCCGAGCTGTTGCCCACCAACAAGCAGGGGGAGATCGACCAAAAGACCGAGGATCTGGTAGGTCCCTATGAGTTGCACGACTTCTTCCTCTACCACTTCATCCATTCGGGCTATGGGCCGCGCAAATTGCTCTACGTAGCCGAGATTGCCTTCCAGGGAGTCTATGGCAGCGAGACCATTCGCCATTGGATCGGGGTATTCTTCCGCCGATTCTTCTCGCAACAATTCAAACGTTCGGCCATGCCCGATGGTCCGAAGGTCGGCTCGGTATCACTCTCGCCGCGTGGTGCTTGGCGTATGCCCTCCGATGCTTCAGCTCGCATGTGGCTCAACGAGATCGAATCTTTATACCAATAAACCACCACACAGCTATGAAGAAACTCTATTGTATATTGCTGCTACTCTTGGGCACCACGACCCTCTCGGCCCAATCCTGGGACGATATCCTGAAAGAGCTCACCTCGGGAGCAGCCACCGAATTGGTTGATCAGCTAACCGGCGGCAAATTGACCGCTACGGCCATCCAGGGCACATGGAACTACAAAGAGCCGGCCGTGCGCTTCGAGAGCGACGACATGCTCTCCAACCTGAGCAGTTCGGCCATCGAATCGACCATCACGCCCAAGCTCGAGAAGGCCTATCAATTTGTCGGCATCAAAGCGGGTGCCGCCTCATTCACCTTCCGCGCCGACAGCACCTTCACGGCTACACTGGGAAAAAAGGAGCTGAAAGGCACCTATACGTTTGATCCCGAGAGCCACACGATGCAGTTCTCGTTCGATGCGAAGTTGCTCGGCTCGATGAGTGCCAAGGCCTACATCGACGGCTCGAAACTGCAGTTGGTATTTCCGGTCAATAAGCTCCTGCAGCTGATCAAGAGCGTCGGCAGCAACATCAGCTACCTGCAAACGATTATCAAAATGCTCGAAAACTACGAAAGCGTCTATCTCGGCTTCGGCTTCGAGCGGGGCGCGTAAATCAGTTCGCTACGGAATCCACCAAAAGGGACTGTCACAACAAGCAGGTTGAGGACAGTCCCTTTTGGTTAGGAGTTGTTTAGTCAGAACTACATGATCGGGAACCACACAAAGACCGCGGCATCCCACACGGCGTGTGAAATCAGAATAGCCGCAAAGCGTTGGGGCATCACGCGATAGAGCCCGCCCCATGCCAGGCCACAGACCATCGAGGCCATCACGAGCATAAAGTTGCCCGAAGGCAGATGGACCAACGTATAGGCCGCCGTAGCAAGCAGGAAGCCTCGATTGGGGCCCCACTTGGCCGACAGGCGATCCTGCACATAACCGCGCCAGAATATCTCCTCGGCCGGGCCGATCAGCAGCAGCAACAGAAGCGAAAGTACCCAGGGTGAGGTCTCACCCTTAATACCATAGATCGAATCGACCTGTTCACGAGCAAAATCGAAGAGCCACGACGAGACCTTATCTCCGACCCAAAATACGCCCCAAAGAACAAGCGCAATCACCAGCCCCAGCACCAAATTCTCACGCGTCAGTTGCAGTTTGCGCCACCAAGGAGTTGCAAAGAGCGTAGCCAGGCCGATCAAGATCGCCGCCGAGCCACTCATGGCGGTCCAAAAATCAAAGTGGGGGGCGGTCCACGGCGAGAACATCAATGTCCAAAGCAGCAGTGCGACCACAAGCGCAAAGATCAAACGTCTCATCCGATCAGGGTTTTTAAGTAAGCATCCAACAGCAACGATACGATCATCACCAAACAGAATAGCATCTGCAGTTGTGCCGATCGCTGATCGAGAGTGGCAATTTCAGTCGGATTTTCGGTCTCCTTATAGGCTCGCATTTGGGCACTATTGCGCATGGCGACACGCATCACGGCCACCAACATCAACGACCAAAGCGGGAAGATCTTAAAGGGCACCAACACGGCCACCCACACAAAGGGAAACAACACCTCGAGCACATAGAGCACCACCGACCCACGCAGGCCCAAGCCATGTGCCATCGTGCGAATTGAGGCACGACGATCGGTCGCCATATCACGTGTATTGTTGGCATGCAGAATTGCATCGACCAACAACCCTACAGGCAGTGCAATCCACAGCACGCGCCAATCAATGTGCCCCAACGCCACGAACGAGGTACCGATCGCCGGCAGGAAGCCATAGGCGAGCAGAATGACCAAATCGCCCAAAGCGCGATATTTCAAATAGGGATAGCAGAGCGTGCAAAGGATACCGCCTATGCCGATTGCCAACAGCCACCAGCCTGTAAAACACATCAAAGCGACACCCGAGGCCACAGCCAAGGCCAACAAGACCAAGGAGAGGTTGCGAACTTGCTTCGGCGTGAAGATTCCCTCACGCAGGGTCGGGATGCTGATAGCCCCCTCCACGGTATCGACCCCCGAGCGGAAATCGTGGTAGTCGCTCCAGGTATTACCGGCTGCATGGAAGAGAATAATGGCCCCTACGGCCCACCAACCATAGCCCCAATGGACAGCCCCGGTCAGCCAATGCAGATAGACCAACGCAGTCACGACGGTCAGGCCCGAAGCGGTAAACGACCAGGGGCGCGTCACCACAATCCAATCTTTCAGTGTGTGTTTCTTTGCCATAACATGCTATTTTTTTCAAATTATTTTGTAGATTCTTTCTGTTCAAAATAGGCTTTTACCTTGCGCGCCTTTGCCGGACCGATCAGGGCCGAAAGCTCCTCGATATGGGCCGTGCGCACCTTCTCCACCGTGCGGAAATGGTTCAATAGCACGCTAATCGTGCGCTCGCCCACTCCCTCGATCTGCTCCAACTCGCTATGGATAAACCCCTTACTCCGCTTCTGCCGATGAAAGGTGATACCAAAGCGGTGTGCCTCATCGCGCAGGTGGCAGACCACCTTCAGTGGCTCGCCCGTACGGCTCAAATAGTAGGGCATCGGATCGTGCGGGAAGAAGATCTCCTCGATGCGCTTGGCCAGACCCACTATCGGCACGCGGTCGGCAATTCCCAACTCGCACAATACCCCGTAGGCACTCGAAAGCTGCCCCTTGCCACCATCGACAATGATCAGATCGGGCAGCTCGGCCCCCTCTTCAAGCAGACGGCTGTAACGGCGATAAACGATCTCGCGCATCGAGGCAAAATCATCCGGGCCCTCAACCGTCTTGACATTGAAATGGCGATATTCGCTCCGCGAGGGCTTACCGTCACGAAAAACAACACACGATGCCACGGGATAAGTACCCTGCAGGTTGGAGTTATCGAAGCATTCGATGTGACGCGGTTGTCGCATCAGATGCAACTCCTTGCGCATAGACTCCATCAAGCGATCCGTATGACGTTCAGGATTCTTGATCTCCAGGTTTTTAAGCTGTTCGGCACGATAGATGCGGGCACTGCGTTGGGAAAACTCCAACAATTCGAGTTTCTCGCCCCGCTTCGGAATCGTGAAGGTCACCCCATCGAAGAGCATCGTCGCCGAGGGCAGAAAAGGGACGATCACCTCCCGTGCCAACTCCCCATCGGCCACCTGCTCGACCAGATGTTGCATGCCGAGAGTCAGCATCTCGGCCTCCGAACTATCGACACCCGTTGTCAGCCGTGTCGTCGTGACACCAACCACCGAACCGTGGCGAATACGCACAAAGTTACAATAGGCCACATCGTCATCGACCAGCAGCGAGAAGACATCCGTATCGGTGATCTTCGGGCTGACGATCACCGAGCGGGCAGCATAGTTATCGAGCGCATCGAGTCGCTGTTTGTAGCGATGAGCCTGCTCAAAGAGCAACGCCTCGGCCGCCTGCTCCATCTGCGCGGTCAGATAGGCTCGTACGGGACGAAGATCGCCCTTCAGGATCGACCGAACAAGTTGCAGATCAGCCTCATACTCCGCCTCGGTTTGTGCACCAATGCAGGCCCCTCGGCAGTTGCCCAAATGGTATTGCAGGCAGACCGTATGGCGGCCGCGTGCAATCTCAGCCGGCGCAAGATTCAACCGACAAGTGCGCAAAGGGACCACTTCGCGGATAAATTCGAGGATACTGCGCTGCATCGAGATCGAGCTGTAAGGACCAAAATAGTGCGACCCGTCACGCAGCAACCTGCGCGTGGACTCCACACGCGGGAAAGGTTCGCGGCGAATCACGATCCAGGGATAGGTCTTATCGTCCTTGAGCAGGATATTGTAGCGCGGTTGGAGGCTCTTGATGAGTGAATTTTCCAGCAGCAGGGCATCCTGCTCCGAATCGACGACAATATGACGAATCTCGACAATCTGCTTGACCAGCACCCGCACCTTGACCGAATGCTCTTTACTCTCCACGAAATAGGAGCTGACACGACGGCGCAACGATTTGGCCTTACCAACGTAGATAATCTCGCCCCGACGATCTACAAATTGATAGACCCCGGGCGAAAGCGGCAGCTGGGCCACCTGCTCCTTCAACGCCTGCTTATCACTACTCATCGAGGCAAATTTACACCAAACGCACGAAAAATACAAATAGAACGGCCTCTACAGCTATTTTTTATCCAAAGAAAAGCGATCAGAAGGTTTGTTATTCCACAAACAATAACTATCTTTGTAGGCAGAAATTTCAATTCATTACATAACAAACAACAAATTTAATTCATTATGAGCTGCTTTCTTTGCAATTCTTCGTTGGGCAAGAAGCTGGTGATGAGCCTCTCGGGTCTGTTCCTGGTGCTCTTCATCCTCTTCCACATGTCCATGAACGTCGTGGCGATCATCTCGCCCGAGGGCTATGATGCCATCTGCGAATTCCTCGGTGCTAACTGGTATGCACTTGCCGGAACGGTTGTATTGGCATTGGGCGTATTGGTTCACTTTGGCTATGCGCTGATTCTGACGCTGGACAACTACCGTGCTCGCGGCAAACAGCGTTATGCCGTAACGACCAAGGAGCCGGGTGTGTCGTGGTCGTCGAAAAACATGCTGGTGTTGGGTGTAATCGTCCTGCTGGGTCTGGAACTGCACTTATCGCACTTCTGGGCCAAGATGCAGCTGCAGGAGTTACTCGGCAACCATGAGGTTGTGCTGTGCGATGGTAAGATCGTATCGCCGACCGACGGTGCGGCCTTGATCGCCTACACCTTCAAGGAGTGGTACAACGTAGTGATCTACCTGGTATGGTTCGTAGCACTGTGGTTCCACCTCACGCACGGTATCTGGTCGATGTTCCAGACGGCCGGTTATGCCAACGATACGTGGTATCCGCGTCTGAAGCTGGCCGCTAACGCATTGGCTACGCTCATCTTCTTGGGCTTTGCTGCCGTCGTAGTATGGTACTACGTAGCTCAACACTGCCCCTGCTGCGCAGCTTGCTAATCCTCAAACCCAATTTGTGAACAAATAAAACACACAACAATATGGCTTTCAAATTAGATGCTAAAATTCCTGCCGGTGCTCTGGCCGAAAAGTGGAGCAACCATAAGGCAGCCATTAAGGTAGTGAGCCCCGCCAACAAACGCAAGCTCGATATCATCGTGATCGGTACCGGTCTGGGTGGTGGTGCAGCTGCTGCGTCGCTCGGCGAGTTGGGTTACAACGTCAAGGTGTTCTGCATTCAGGACTCGCCCCGTCGTGCCCACTCGATCGCCGCTCAGGGTGGTATCAATGCTGCTAAAAACTATCAGAACGACAACGACTCGGTCTATCGCCTCTTCTACGATACGATCAAGGGTGGTGACTACCGCGCTCGTGAGGCTAACGTCTATCGTCTGGCCGAGGTGTCGAACCTCATTATCGACCAGTGCGTAGCCCAGGGTGTTCCCTTCGCTCGTGAGTACGGCGGTCTGCTGGCTAACCGTTCGTTCGGTGGTGCCCAGGTATCGCGTACCTTCTATGCTCGCGGACAAACGGGTCAGCAGCTGCTGCTGGGCGCCTACGCAGCCCTGAACAAGGAGATCGCTGCCGGCTCGGTCAAGAGTTATCCGCGTCATGAGATGCTCGACATCGTTGTCGAGGATGGCGAGGCTCGCGGTATCATCGCTCGCAACCTTGTAACGGGTGAGATCGAGCGTCATGGTGCACACGCTGTGGTCATCGCATCGGGTGGTTACGGTAACGTATTCTTCCTCTCGACCAACGCCATGGGTTCGAACGGTTCGGCCGCTTTCCAGTGCTACCGCAAGGGTGCCGGTTTTGCCAACCCCTGCTTCACGCAGATCCACCCCACGTGTATCCCCGTACACGGCACGCAGCAGTCGAAGCTGACGCTGATGTCGGAGTCGTTGCGTAACGACGGCCGCATCTGGGTTCCCAAGAAGTTGGAGGATGTGAAGGCGCTGCGCGCAGGTACGCTCAAGCCCTCGCAGATCGCTGAGGAGGACCGCGACTACTACCTGGAGCGTCGTTATCCGGCCTTCGGTAACCTCGTACCGCGTGACGTGGCTTCGCGTGCAGCCAAGGAGCGTTGCGATGCCGGTTATGGTGTAAACGAGACCGGTCTGGCCGTATTCCTTGATTTCAAGACCGCCATCGAGCGTCTGGGTGAGGATATCATCAAGCAGCGTTATGGCAACCTGTTCGACATGTATGAGGAGATCACTGACGTAAGCCCCTACAAGGAGCCGATGCAGATCTTCCCCGCCGTGCACTATACGATGGGTGGTATCTGGGTGGACTACAACCTGATGACCACGATCCCGGGTCTGTATGCAATCGGTGAGGCCAACTTCTCGGATCACGGTGCAAACCGTCTGGGTGCTTCGGCCCTGATGCAGGGTCTGGCCGATGGTTACTTCGTGCTGCCCTACACGATCGGCGATTACCTCGCAGCCAAGATTCAGGCTCCGAAGGTCAAGACCGATACGCCGGCATTCGACGAGGCAGAGAAGGCCGTGAAGGATAAGATCGCCAAGCTGATGTCAATCAATGGTAAGCAGTCGGTGGACGACATCCACAAGAAGTTGGGTAACATCATGTGGGAGAATGTCGGTATGGCTCGTACGAAGGAGTCGCTCAACACAGCTATCAAGGAGATCCAGGCACTGCGCAAGGAGTTCTGGAAGGATGTGAAGGTCGTAGGCGATCCCATGTCGTTCAACGTAGAGTTGGAGAAGGCTCTGCGTCTGGCCGACTTCCTGGAGTTGGGTGAGCTGATGGCTCGCGACGCCTTGAACCGCGAGGAGTCGTGCGGTGGTCACTTCCGCTCGGAGCACCAGACCGAGGAGGGTGAGGCTCTGCGTCACGACGAGGCATTCTCCTATGCTGCCGTATGGGAGTACAAGGGTATGGACGAGGCTCCCGAGCTGACGAAGGAGGCTCTCGACTACGAGTTCACCGAGCGCAAGCAGCGTAACTACAAAGACTAATCAACTTTTGACGTACAACACTTTAATAACACAGAAATTATGAATTTCACCTTAAAGATATGGCGTCAGAAGGACGCAAAATCGAAGGGCGCATTCGAGACCTACAAGGTTAGCGACATTTCGGCTGACACGTCGTTCCTCGAGATGCTCGACATTCTGAACAACAACCTCGTACACGAGGGTAAGGATCCCGTGGCATTTGACCACGACTGCCGCGAGGGTATCTGCGGTATGTGCTCGCTGCACATCAACGGTTTGGCACACGGCCCCGGCCAGAATGCCACGACCTGCCAGATCTACATGCGCAAGTTTAAGGATGGCGACACGATCACCATCGAGCCGTGGCGTTCGGCTGCCTTCCCCGTGATCAAGGACCTCGTAGTGAATCGTGGTGCTTACGACCAGATTCTCCAGGCCGGTGGTTACGTATCGGTTCGCACCAATTCGGTACCCGATGCCAATGCTATTCCGATTCCGAAGGCCGATGCTGACGAGTCGATGGATGCTGCCGCTTGCGTAGGTTGTGGTGCTTGCGCTGCAACGTGTAAGAATGGTTCGGCTATGCTGTTTGTGGCTGCCCGTGTTTCGTCGCTGGCCAAGCTGCCGCAGGGTCGCGTAGAGGGTGCTCGTCGTGCCAAGGCCATGGTTGCCAAGATGGACGAGCTGGGCTTCGGTAACTGCACCAACACGGGTGCTTGCCAGGCCGAGTGCCCGAAGGGGATCTCAATTGCACATATCGCTCGCTTGAACCGCGAGTTCCTGCGTGCGAAGTTGAGAGACTAATCCAACGTGACACGTACAAAAAAAGAGCCCTGCGGGGCTCTTTTTTTTTGTAGCAATGAGCGAGCGATATGCGCAGAGCGCAAATGATATTGACAATCCCCCGGCCCCTTTGAAAAGGGGTGGACTCGCCTAAACTGCGAGTTCCTGCGTGCGAAGTTGAGAGACTAAGCGATCTGACGGATCACAAAAAGAAGAGAGCCCCAAATTGGCTCTCTTTTTTTATTTGTAGGCCCAAAACATTTTGTACCTTTGTCTTATGGGAAGTTGGTTTACACATCGAGAGTCGCAAGGCGTGGTGCTCTTTGTGCTGCTGGCCGGGGCCGTGATCCTCGGACTGCGGCTCGCAGAGCGTCGTGAAGACACCCTTGCCACAGCGGCCGTCGAACGCCTCAACGAAGCCGAGGAGCCGATCGACAGCCTGCGACTCGTCCCATTCGACCCCAATACGGCCGATTATGACGTCCTCCGCGGGTTAGGCATGAGCCGCTACGAGGCGGTCTCGCTGCTCAAATTTCGCGCATCGGGCAAGGTGTTCCGCATCCCCGAGGATGTGGCCTTGTGCTACGGCATCAGCGACTCGGCCTATCGGGTGCTGGCACCCTATATCCAGATTGGCGAGGCCTATCGCATCAAGCCACGCGCCGAGCGTACCTATACTTATACGCGCGTAAAGGACTCCCTGCCTCGCCTACCCCTCTCGCCGTTCCGCATCGACACCGTATCGGCTCACTATCTGCGTGCCATCGGAGCCTTCACCAAACGACAGGCCGAAGCGGTCATTCGTTGGCGCGATCGGAGCGGATTCCGCGACATGGAGGAGTTCCGAGAGTGTTATGTCGTCGAGGATTCTATTGCCTCCCTCTTGGAGCCCTACATCCTCTTCCCCGAGCCGGAACCCACCCCGTGGGAGGAGCCAATCGAGATCAATCGAGCCGACTCGGCCACCTTGCGAAGCGTGGTAGGTATTGGCGAAAAGACGGTCGTCGAGATCCTAAAATACCGTCTGCGACTTGGAGGATTTCATCATATTGAGCAAATTCGGGAGGTGCGAGGGGTTACCCCTGAAAATTATTACAAAATTTCGCAACAAATTTGCTGTGATAGTAATGAAATTCAAAAAATTGATATTAACTTTGCACCTCCGGAAACGCTCCGACGGCATCCATACATTCCGCCGGGCATGTTACGGAGAATAATTAAGTTTAGAACGCAGAAAGGAGGTTGGAGTAGCACCCAGGAATTGGTACGACACAAAATAGTAACCCAAGAGGAGGCCGAGCGATTAAGACCCTATTTGGTCTTTGGCACGGAGGCCGATTGAGAGGCTTGTTATGAATACAAGCGAATGGTTCGGGGTGCACACCTTACAAGAAAGCGATTCAAAACCGTAAATTGATCAAACAGCGATCTGCTGTTGCGCACGAAGAGCAACATAGAGCGATCCCGAGCGAGGAACAGTTCGCAAACAAGAGTTCCCAAGCCAAGAGGAGGCTTGCCCAAGTGGGAAGACGACCTCAACGAACAAAAGCATTAAACACAAAAAAAAGAATACAACTATGATTATCACTACGGTAAAGGAGGGCGAGAACATCGAGCGCGCCCTGAAGAAGTTCAAGCGTAAGTATGAGCGCACGGGCGTTCTGAAGGAGCTGCGTCGTCGTCAGTACTTCACGAAGCCTTCGATCGCAAAGCGCGACGCTATGGCTCACGCCATCTACGTACAGCACACCTATCACCTGGACGACTAATCGTTCACCGATAGATAGCTCAACTCCCTCGACCAACCGGTCGGGGGAGTTTTTTTTTGCGGGGGGGGCTCTTTTGCGAGGATCAAAGTTGTATGACGAGGTGAGTTCAAGGCTGATACAAAAAGAAGGCCGCTTTGATAAGCGACCTTCCACTTGGCGGACAAAAGTTCATAGCCGAGGCTGTTTTTAGGCTTGCGCAGCAACGAAAACCGCAGCAAAAGAGAGGGTTGCCCGCAAATGCGGACAACCCTTTTCTCTACTCAGATTGGGGATGATGAGCCGAGTTTTAGACAAAAAAGGGGGAACACGCTTCAGTGCTCCCCCTTTCGCTTTAACATCAAAGTTGTATGACGAGGTGAGTTCAAGGCTTGCGCAGTGCTCGAAACCGCAGCATACTATGCGTATGTGAGGATTTCGAGCGCAAGCGTAACGCAGAAATCGCCCGTCAGACGGCTTTGATTACTACTCTGCGAGAATCTCCAACATCTTAATCGCCGACACGGCAATCTTCGTACCGGGGCCGAAGATAGCAGCGGAACCGTCACGATAGAGCTGATCGTAGTCCTGTGCGGGGATCACACCGCCCACAACGACGATGATATCCTCACGACCCAACTTCTTCAGCTCCTCAATGATCTGCGGCACGAGCGTCAGGTGACCGGCGGCCAGCGACGACACACCTACGATGTGTACGTCGTTCTCCACAGCCTGCTTGGCGGCCTCGGCGGGCGTCTGGAAGAGCGGACCCATATCGACATCAAAGCCGATATCGGCATAACCAGTAGCTACGACCTTAGCACCACGGTCGTGACCATCCTGACCCAGCTTGGCGATCATGATACGCGGCTGACGGCCCTCCTTCTTTGCAAACTCGGCGCACATCTCCTTGGCGCGCTCGAACGAATCGTCGTTTTTCACAGCTGAACTATAAACTCCTGAGATGGAACGAATAACGGCCTTATAGCGACCTACAACAACCTCGCAAGCATCCGAGATCTCACCCAGCGTAGCGCGTACCTTGGCAGCCTCAACGGCCAACTCGAGCAGGTTACCCTCGCCCGTCTTCACGCACTCGGTGATGGCAGCCAATGCCTTATCGACAGCAGCCTGATCGCGGTTAGCGCGCAGCTCCTGCAGACGCTTCACCTGGCTCTCGCGTACAGCCGTGTTATCTACGGCCAAGATGTCGATCGGAGCCTCTTTCTCCAGACGGTACTCATTCAGACCGATGATCTTCTGCTCACCCGAGTCGATACGAGCCTGCGTGCGGGCCGAAGCCTCCTCGATACGCATCTTCGGAATACCGGTCTCGATAGCCTTGGCCATACCGCCCAGCTTCTCCACCTCCTGGATGTGCTCCCAAGCCTTGTGTGCAATCTCGTTGGTCAGGTGCTCTACATAGTACGAACCTGCCCACGGATCGACCTGACGGCAAACCGAGGTCTCCTCCTGGATGTAGATCTGCGTGTTACGTGCAATACGAGCCGAGAAGTCGGTCGGCAGGGCGATAGCCTCGTCCAACGCGTTCGTGTGCAGCGACTGCGTGTGACCCAGCGCAGCACCCATAGCCTCGATAGCCGTACGAGCCACGTTATTGAAGGGATCCTGCTCGGTGAGCGACCAACCCGACGTCTGCGAGTGGGTACGCAGGGCGAGCGACTTGGGATTCTTCGGATCGAACTGCTTGACGATCTTGGCCCACAACATACGAGCGGCGCGCATCTTGGCGATCTCCATGAAGTGGTTCATACCGATAGCCCAGAAGAACGACAGACGCGGTGCGAAGGCATCGACCGACATACCGGCATTGATACCGGCACGCAGATACTCCAGACCGTCGGCCAGCGTGTAGGCCAACTCAATGTCAGCCGTAGCACCGGCCTCCTGCATGTGGTAACCCGAAATCGAGATCGAGTTGAACTTAGGCATATTCTTCGACGTGTACTCGAAAATATCGGCAATAATACGCATCGAGAACTCGGGCGGATAGATGTAGGTGTTACGCACCATGAACTCCTTCAAGATGTCGTTCTGGATCGTACCGGCCAGCTGGTCGAGCGTAGCACCCTGCTCCAGACCCGTCACGATGTAGAAGGCCAGGACGGGCAGCACGGCACCGTTCATGGTCATCGACACCGACATGCGATCCAACGGAATACCGTTGAAGAGCACCTTCATATCCTCGACCGAGCAGATCGACACACCGGCCTTACCAACGTCACCGACTACACGCGGGTGGTCAGCATCGTAACCACGGTGCGTAGCCAGGTCAAAGGCCACCGACAGACCCTTCTGGCCGGCAGCCAGGTTACGACGATAGAATGCATTCGACTCCTCGGCAGTCGAGAAACCGGCATACTGACGGATCGTCCAGGGACGCATCACATACATCGTCGAATAGGGACCACGCAGGTAGGGTGCCACACCTGCAGCATAGTTCAGGTGCTCCATACCGGCCAAATCCTCGGCCGTATACATTCCCTTAACGGGAATCTGCTCTGCAGTCATCCAAGGCTGCTTATCCTCGCATTTTTTCTTGCCGCAGCACGTCGTCTGGGCTGCAGCATCGTATTTGAGTTCAGAAAATTTCGCTCTCATAATTAGATTCCCATCTCTTTAAGGTAGAACTTCAGTGTTTCGAGCACATTCGACTTCACGTTGATGAAGTTCGTAATGCCCTGTGCCTCCAACTCGGGCGTGCAGGCCGGAGCACCGGCAACCACCAAGATTGCCTTGCCACCCAGCATCTCCTTGATCTTCGGAGCTACCTCGGCATAATCGTCATCCGAAGCGCAGACAACCACGATCTCGGCTTTCGAAGCCAAAGCGGCCTCAACGCCCTCCTCAAGCGACTTGAAGAAGGTATTGTCGATCACGCGGATACCGGCGCAACCGAAGAAGTTGCACGAGAACTGGGCACGAGCACGTGCCATACCGAGCGAACCGCAGGTGAGCATGAAGGCCTTCGGCTCCTTGCCCGAGCGATCCACCTCCAGACGCATCTTCTCGAAGGCCATAGCACCACGGTAAGCGTTCAAGAGGTTACCCTCCTTCACGTCGCGCTCTACAGCCTCCATCGTCAGCTCCTCACCGGCAACCTCCGTGAAGTTGGGATACTGGTTAGCACCCAGCAGGATCTGACGACGCGTAGCGATGTTCTTATCCTTCAGTGCAGCCGAAGCCTCGATCTTCTCCTTGATCACACCGGCCTCATAAGCGGCAGCATAGCCACCCTTCTCCTCCAACTCGAGGAAGAGTTTCCAAGCCTCGGCAGCAATCGATGCCGTGAGGTTCTCGATGTAGTACGAACCACCGGCCGGATCGACCACCTGGTCGAAGTGCGACTCATGCTTGAGCAACAGCTCTACGTTGCGAGCAATACGCTTCGAGAACTCATCAGCCTCAGCATAAGCGGCGTTGAAGGGAACAACCTCCAGCGAGTGTACACCGGCAATCGTAGCCGACATAGCCTCGGTCGTACCGCGCAGCATGTTCACATAGGGATCATATACGCTCTGGTTCCAGCGCGACGTCTCGGCGTGGATGAGCATCTTCGACGAGCAAAGCTTCTCGGGCTCATACCCCTTGACGATGTTAGCCCACAACATGCGAGCAGCACGGAACTTGGCGATCTCCATGAAGTAGTTCGACGAAACGGAGAACGAGAAACGCAGTGCACGAGCAGCCTCATCGACCGTCAGACCGGCATCGGTCAGACGAGCCATATACTCCTGACCTGCCGAGAGGGCGAAAGCCAACTCCTCGACGATCGTCGAGCCGGCGTTGCCGAAGATCTGTGCGCTGACCGTAACCACGCGCACGTGCTTCCAGGCGGCAGCCTTCTTCACCAGGGCTGCGACCTTCTGCATGCACTCGTCGCAAAGCGTACCCTTCTTCGAAAGGCCCTTCACAACGGGGTCAATTACAAACGAGATGTGGGCATCCTCAACGCCCTCCTTCTCCAACTTAGCGAGCACCAACTCGGCTACCTCGCCTACACAATCTCCGCAGAAGACTACCTCAACGGCCGACAATACGATACCTGCCAGCAACTGATCGAGAGCCTCAGCTGTCGGCTTCGTGCAACCGCACGAGCAGAAGCCGATCGAATCGACGCCCGAATTGAGCAACTTCAATGCCTCGGCATTAGCTGCTACGGGATCCGTAACCTTCACGGTCTGGTGGATACGCCACTCATTGTTGCAGCGCGTACCACGCACATAGGGGAACTCCCCGGCTTTTGCACCCAGGAACTCGATGCCCTCGAGGTTCTCGGCACGGTAGTAAGGACGCAGGTTAAAACCCTCACCCGTACGCCATACCAGCTTACGCTCGTAGTCGGCACCCTTCAGGTCTGCTGTAATCACCTCTTCCCACTTCTCAGTCGAGACTGCGGGAAATTCAGCGAACAGCTTTTCACTTTTGGAATTTGCCATAACTTTGTTTTAGTTAATATTTTGTTAGGTATTGCTTATTGCCTTAAAAATGCGCGTAAAGATACATATTTTTCTGCAAAATAACACACATTTTGTTAGGAAAATAACAATCCTAAAACAGATGGCTCAATATCGGACAAATCGACCACTTTTCGCACCAGTCGTCCCAAAATCAGCAAATAAGACCATTTTTCAACTAAAAGACCTCAAAATCGCAGAAATTCAGAAAATCCGATTTTTCGGCTAACAAGCGAATTTTCGCACCACTTTTCCAAAAAAGAGGGTGATTTTTCGGGATTCAACCCGAAAAAAGCAGTCGTTTTTGCTGAAAAGAGGTAAAAATTCATTGTATCGGCAAAAATTTACACATTTTGCGATACGACATCAAAAGAAAATATTTATCTTTGCAAAAACAGATTTTCAACCTATGACATCATCGCTCAGATTCAAGATGGTCGATGCAGCCATCAACCACACGGCCGTCGAGGTCGATGCCCCAGAAGGTCGTCCTTCGGACTATTTCGGATCCAAAGTATTCTCGCATGCCGCCATGCGCAAATACCTCGACAAGCGCACCTATCAGATCCTCTCCGACACGATGGAGAACGGTACTCCCCTGACACGTGAGGTGGCCGATTCGATTGCGGCGGGCATGCGCCAATGGGCTTTGGAGCATGGTGCCGACCACTACACCCACTGGTTTCAGCCACTGACGGGCGGTACAGCCGAAAAACATGATGCTTTTGCCCAGCCCGACGGTTTTGGCGGTGTGCTTGAAGAGTTCTCGGGCAAACTGCTCGTACAACAAGAGCCGGACGCCTCCTCTTTCCCCAACGGAGGCATCCGCAACACCTTCGAGGCACGTGGCTATTCGGCGTGGGATCCGACCTCGCCGGCCTTTATTGTCGATACGACACTTTGTATCCCGACAGTCTTTATCGCCTACACGGGCGAGGCATTGGACTACAAAGTTCCCCTGTTGCGTTCCATCGCAGCCGTAGACAAAGCCGCTACGGAGGTCTGCCACTACTTCGACCGCAACGTGGAGAAGGTGCACACCTACCTGGGCTGGGAACAGGAGTATTTTTTGGTCGATGAGAGTCTGTGGGCCGCACGTCCCGATCTGATGCTCACGGGTCGCACACTGATGGGGCACGAATCTGCTAAGAATCAGCAGTTGGAGGACCACTATTTTGGGGCGATCCCGACGCGTGTCATGGCCTTCATGAAGGAGCTGGAATACGAGTGCCTAAAACTAGGCATTCCTGTTAAGACGCGTCATAACGAGGTGGCACCTAACCAGTTTGAGTTGGCCCCCGTATTCGAAGAGGCAAACCTAGCCAACGACCACAACCAGCTGCTGATGACGATCATGGATAAGACGGCACGCCGCCACCATTTCCGAGTATTGCTCCACGAGAAACCCTTCAAGGGGATCAATGGTTCGGGTAAGCACAACAACTGGTCGTTGGGCACCAATACGGGTGTCAATCTGATGAGCCCGGGCAAAACCGCCTCGGAGAATCTGCAATTCATCACCTTCCTGGTCAATATTATTTCGTCGGTCTATAAACACAATGGGCTACTCAAGGCGGCTGTCATGAGTGCCACGAACGACCACCGTCTGGGTGCTAACGAAGCTCCTCCGGCGATCATCTCGACCTTCCTCGGCACGCAGGTCTCGGCCGTATTGGATAAGTTGGCCGCCTCGAAGGGCGATAATGCCATCCGTTTCGATGCCAAAGGGGTATTCAAGATGAGTGGCATTTCGCACATTCCCACCCTGCTGCGTGACAATACCGACCGCAACCGCACCTCGCCTTTTGCCTTTACGGGTAACCGTTTTGAGTTCCGTGCCGCCGGTGCCTCGGACAACTGTGCCGAAGCGATCATCACACTCAACACCGCATTAGCCGATGAACTAACGCAATTCAAAACGCGCGTCGATCAAAAGATCGAGGCCGGCATGAAGAAGGAGAAAGCCATCTACGAGGAGCTCAAGCAGATGATCAAAGCCTGTGCCCCGATCCGTTTCGATGGCAACGGTTATTCGGACGCTTGGCGCGAGGAAGCTGCTCGCCGCGGGTTGGATTGCGAGCGTTCGACACCGCTGATCTTCGACCGTTATCTCGATACCAAAACCATCGAGCTGTTTGCCCGCACGGAGGTCTATTCGCAGATTGAGCTGGAAGCCCGCACCGAAGTAAAATGGGAGACCTACGTCAAGAAGATCCAAATCGAAGGACGAGTTTTGGGCGATTTGGCCATGAATCAGATCGTCCCCACAGCCTCGGCCTATGAGGCAATGTTACTCGATAAGGTCTATAAAATGTCGCAGATTGGTGGATTGAACGCCTCGTCAGATATAGCCTTGATTAAGAAGATTCAAGATCATACAGCCGCCATTCAACAACTTACAGCCGAGATGACCGAGGCTCGCAAGAAGGCCAACCGAATCGAAGAGATGCGTGCCAAAGCGATCGCCTACCACGATACGGTAGCCTCGCTCTTTGATCGCATCCGCGAGCATATTGACAAGCTCGAAGAGGTGGTTGATGATCGCCTGTGGCCGCTCCCCAAATACCGCGAGTTATTATTCCTGCGCTAAAGCGAATTGCGCTTTCTTCGCTTCACCAAGATAGCTACGACAGCACAAAGACCGAGCAGGAACGGGTAGTAGAGTTTTCCGATGATCTCCAACGGTGAGATGGCGGCCAGACTGGCAGCCATCAGAAGTTGTGCACCATACGGCAGCAATCCTTGTGTAAAGCATGAGAAGGTGTCGAGCAACGATGCACTCTTACGCCGATCGACACCAAACCGATCGGCAATCTCGCGGGCGATAGAGCCGACTGAGAGGATGGCAATCGTATTGTTTGCCGTGCAGAGATTGGCCATGCAGACCAAGCCGGCAATGGCCGCTTGCGCCCCACGCGGTCCTCGCACGTGACGTGTCAGGCGAGCGATGAGGTAGTCAATACCACCGTTCAAACGAATCGTCTCGAGCATGCCGCCCGCCAAGAGGGTGATGATGATCAATTCGCCCATGCCGACAACTCCTTGTCCCAATTCGCCACACCAATCAAACAGACCAAACGAATTGGTAACGAAGCCAATGACTCCAGTCGCCACAATACCTACCAGCAGAACAACCATCACCTGCACACCCATCACCGCCAACACCAATACCAGCAGATAGGGAATCACCTTCACCCACTCAATGGCCTGTGGCACGTCAACATTTTCTATTTCAGCCGGATTGAGCAGATAGATCAGCAATGTCATCAGCGAAGCCGGTAGGGCAATACGCAGATTGAAGCGAAATTTATCGACCATGGCGCACTCCTGCGTGCGGGTTGCCGCAATCGTCGTATCGGAGATAAAGGAGAGGTTGTCACCAAAAAAGGAGCCACCCACCACAATAGCAGCCAAATAGGCGGCATCAAGACCGGTTTCTGTAGCCAATCCCGAGGCCACGGGCATCAGTGCGACAATCGTTCCGACCGAGGTACCAATCGAGATCGAAATAAAACACGAAGCAATAAAGAGGCCGGCAGCCAAAAAAGCTGGTGGCACAAAGGTTAGCGTCAGATCGACCGTCGCATCAACTGCCCCCATCGCCTTGGCTGACTGGGCAAAAGCTCCAGCCAGGACAAAGATCCAAATCATCTGCATGATATTCGGATCAGCAGCGCCCGACGAAAAACGCTCAATGCGCTCCGAGAGCGACATACCACCCAAGAGTAGCAAGGAATAGACCGCCGATGCGATAAAAGCCACGGCAATGGGCATCTTGTAGAAATCTCCGGCCACTAACGAGGTAACTAAATAGAGCAGCAGAAAGACCAGCAATGGCGAGAGGGAGAGGAATCGTCCTTTGATGAGGTTTCGATGGATCATAACTAACCTTTTAGGTCGCAAAAGTAGCCAATAATCTGCAAATAAACAAGAAGGCCCCCGATCTGCAATCGATCGGGGGTCCTCAATTTCAAGGCCTGCGCCGTTCCCGAAACCGAAACATACTACACGTATGTGAAGATTTCGAGAGCAAGCATCACGCAGAAATCACCTTGTTAGATTCATTTTACTGTACGTAGTCAATCACAATCGACACTACCTTGCAATCCTGATCCGACGGGTTTGCAAACTCAAAGGTTCCATCATTACCCGGCGTAAAGGTGTAGACATGTTCTACGTTGGATGCATTGTCGTTGGACGAAAGAACAGTCTGCTTCACACCGGCCACATTCTCCGACATGGTGAAGTAACTACCCTTCTTGGCACCATTGTCGATCAGCGTTACGGTCACCGTCTTAATTTCACCCAGTGGCGTCGTGTTGCGCACGAAGGTACCTGCTGCCACCTTGCTAATCTTATAGAGGTAGAATACCGGCACTTTGTCGCCAGCCGTATTACCCGACGTTGTGAGTGCACAACGCGACTCAAAGTTGATCGACTCCCAGCTCCACGAACTCCAATTCTCACCTAATGCAACCGTAGCATCAGTTCCTGAGGGCATACCCGTCGTACCGGCAGCATGCAGATCGGCCATATTGAGCACAAGGGTCTTAGGTTCCGGCTCGGGCTCTACGGCTGAAACAGAGGCAAACTCTATCTTATAGAAACGCAGGGCGTTACCCGTAGGATAAATCTTGACCTGACCGGCTGCACTGATGTCGAATGTGGTGACAGTGGGAGCACTCGTCGGGCTACCACTGGGCTGGCTGGCCACTACAGCGCCATCCAGGCTGACGGTTACCATGCGTGTATCATCCGCCGAACTACCCGTGTTCGAACTCGTGACTGTCAACGTACCACCGGCAGGAGCCGTAAAGGCAAAGTAACGCTCTGTCTCACTGCCTGCACCACCAGGTTGTACACCACGACCACTACCGCTACCATTCATTTTCATCGACTTACCTCCACCATCGATGGTCAGACCGTTCCACTCAACGCTTGAGGTGAATGAATTATCTGTACCAATCGTTGCGGCTATAGCATCGAAGCTGGCATCGGTAAAGTCCCAGGTGAGGGTCACACTACCCGGCGTGGGCGGAGCGGCCGGCTCCTCGATGGTCAGCTTGGCCTCACCGGCAGCCGACTCCTGACGCTCGACATCCTCGGCAGCCGGAACAGCTACCACCGAAAGGGTATATTGACCTACGGCCAAAGCAGCCACCGTAGCGGCGTCGATCGTATAGGTCAGCTCCGTCTGCTCGACTGCGGCTGCACCATTGAACGATACACGGTAGCTTGCGGCATTATTCACAGCCTCCCACGAAGCAACAACAGCCTGCTCGGTACCCTGCTCAACCTTCGTCACGTCGAGTTTCACTACGGGAGTCGAGAGCACCAGGTCGCTGACCGTAAAGTCAGCCGTGCCGGCTACCGAGTTCTTATAAAGGTAGGTCGCAGCAGGCACAGCCACAACGCTGGCCGTATAGGTACCCGGAGCCAAAGCGGCTACCACCGAAGCGGCCACCTCGGCCTTCAGCTCGGTCGTCGTGCCACCGATCGGATTACCCTCGGCATCGGTTGCACCCTTCAGGGCCCACGTATAGCTTGCAGCATTCTCGACAGCCTCCCAAGCGATCGAAAGAGCCGTCTGGTCGCCAATCGTAGCCTCCGTCGGCGTCACCGTCACAACAGGCGTAGCCAACGGCTCGGCAAACTGACCCGGAGCCTCCGATCCCTCAGTCCACTCGATCGAATAGACATGGTTGATCGTCTGATCGGTCCAGATATAGAGGTTCGTCGTACCGGTAATACCCGTAATGGGGATATAGACCTTACCACGGTTTGCCTTCACCGGAGCCTCAAACTTCTCGGTATCGGTACCCAGCGACTCCACATAAACGGCGAAGTTACGGCCGGCACCATTGGCGTAGCAGTCGATCGAGATGACACCCTCACCATCGACCGAGAACATCACCGTACGGTCGGTCGGAGCCTGACCGGCCTTGCCGACATTCGACGATTTACCCTTCAGATCGAGGTAGTTGTAACCCAAATCAGCATCGGTCGAGATATACATCTCCTTACCACTCTCAACGGCCGCATTGGCATTGATCAACAGACCGTCGATCGTCGTAGGCGTAGTAAACTCTTGCGTCTCCCAAGTCGAGAAATCCCACTTGGTGGTCTTACCCAGCGTCTGGGCTGTAATCGAACCACTCTCCACGCCGGCGATATAGATCGTCACGGTGTACTCGGTGAGCGACTTCAACCCCTTGACCGTATAGGCATGGGCAGCCTGCTCCTCGCTCGTGAGTTTGAAGGACTCACCCGCCTCAACAGCCGGCGAGATACGCACCTCATCCACAGCAGCCGTCTCGGGCCAACCGATCGTCAGCTCATTGGCACCCTTCTCAAGGAGCGCAACCGACTGCTTATCGCTGGCCGTGAAGCTCGTCGTACCACGTACAGCCGTATCGCGGCAGAGGTTTACGGTGTAGAACGTGCCGGTCGTAAGACCCGTCAGCGTATAGACACCCTCAGCCTTGGCCGTCTCATCGAGTTGGATGGCTCCGATACCGTTGTCCACCTCCAGGTGGGTTACGTTCGAGCCGGCCAACCAGCGCAGCACAGCCGTCGTAGCCGTAATATCGGCATCGGGAATCACACCGTCGTTCAGGAAGAGCTGCTCGACACCCGTCTCGAAGATGCACTGTGCCGGCTTCGAATTATCCACATTCGGATCGGGGCTCAAGGCATAGAGATTGGCCACAAACTTGGTCTTACCGGGCAGTTCAAGCAGCGCATAGGTAAGCGTTGTCTGGTCCGAGAGAACCGGAATCGTAGCAGCGTGGTAGCTCGAGCCATCCTCATACTGCAAATCGAGCTGATAGGCCTCGATGCCGTTGCTCACCGTCCATGAGAAGGTGGCATTGACATTATTCTCCAACAGCACCTCGAAATTCAGCGGCGAGAAGACACGATCGACGTCCAGCTCCTCGACAATGCCGTCGGGGTCGGAGCAACCGCCTGCCAGAGTAGCTACGGCAGCCAGCAGACCGACGAACCATTTTTTGAATATCGTTTTCATAAAATGCGTTTTCTAAAAAAAGTGGGTTATCTGTTAATATCCGTAGTCATTGACAAGCATATAGTTGCTGGCAATCGAAGCCGAGAAGATAGGCCAATATTGACGCGTGTCGGGATCGCGCAGATAGATCAGTTCGATCTTCTCGTCGTTGAGTTTCGACTCCTTCACATACTCATACTTCTTCTCCTTGGCACCCGACTCACCGGCCTCCTCCTCGTACCACTGCGTCCAGCCGGCACCGAGCAACGTCTGATCGGCATCCGTCGAGCTCATCTGCATCTCGATCTGCTCACCATTGAGCTTGTAGTAGAGGTAGGGACCTACCTGCGAGTAGTCATAGGTCTTACCCGTGATGGTCGAGGTGTAGCTACCCTGCACACGGATCTGCTTCATCTTCTCCTTGGCCTCATCCAATGCATCGCCGAGCAAGCCCCAGCGGATCAGATCCTGCTTGCGGATCATCTCACCACAGAACTCCAACGCGCGCTCCGTGAAGAGGGCCTGGAACATCTGCTCCTTGTTCGTAATCGTGCTCAAGAAATCCTCTACGGCAGCCGAGTCACCTGCATAAGCGCGCATACGCACCTTGCGCAGATACTCCTTGGCCACTTCCAGTTGCTCCATCTCGTTGGCAGCCTCGGCAGCCAGCAGCAGCACGTCAGCATAGCGCATCACGATCGGCTTCACACCGTCGTCGTTGTTGGCCGAGCCAATCGTCTGACCGTTGGGAATCCACTCGTAGCGGAATTTACCAAAGTACCACTTATTGAAGTTGGCCGGTGCGGGGGTCGAGACCTTCGACACGGGCTTACCCCAAAGGAAGTTCACGCAGCTCATGGCACGCGTATCACCCGCGCCATACTCATAGTACATCGTCGGCACGGGGCCCACCGAGCCACCCATACCCTTACCTACATACTGATCGGCACCCTCATGGCGTACGGCATACTGCGAGCACCACTGACCACGACGCGTCTCATGACCAAACGGTACGGCAAAGAGCACCTCCTCACCGGCCGCCACGTTCTCGTAGCCCATCATATCGCGCCACAGTTTCTCGAACGTGGGAGCCAGAGCCACGCTCTTACCCTCCTGGGCAATCACATCCTGACAAGCCTTCAGGGCGATATCATACAGATAATCACCGCTCCAATCGCCACTCACTACGCGGGTCGAGCGACGCACCGAACCGATATTGCCCGTACCTACCTGACCATCGTCAGGACGCTGGGCATAACCGGCAGCCTGCATACAGATGCGGGCCAACAGACCCTTTGCAAAGGCCTTATTCATACGGGTCGAGAGGCTCGTTGCGGCGGTCTCACCCGGCCAATAGAGATACTCGCAAGCCTCCTGCAGATCGGCAATCAGCTGCTCGTAGATCACATCACGGTCGGTCTTGGCGATATAGATCGTCGCCGAGTTGATCGGCTCAAAGCGTGCCGGCACATCGCCCCACGTCTTGATCAGATCGAAATAGAACATCGCACGCAGCGTCAGGGCCTCACCCAGCAGATAGGCCATTTCGGGATTCTGCTCAGGGTTACCATAGCGGCGGATACCGTCGATGCAGAGGTTGCAGCGCTCGACAGCCGTATACATATAGGTGTAGACACCATTGGCAGCATCAAGAGGTACACCTGTCTCATTGACCTGCGGATCGTAAGCGATTACCGTCGTCTTGGCATCACCCTCCTTGGCACTGTTGTACCACTCGATATCGGTATTGTAACCATACCAGAGGTGGTGACGGTTACGATAGGCATTGTTTTGGCCGAAGATCTGATAGATCGACATGATATTCTCCTCGGCCAGCGTGGGATAGGCAAAGACCACCGAGGCGTCAAACGACGACTTCGACTCCGACTCCACCATATCGCTACACGAAACCGAGCTGCAGAGCAAGGCTGCAGAGGCCAACATATAAACTATCTTTTTCATATTCTTGTCTTCGTTTTTAGTGTAGTCAAATTAGAAGCTGAGGTTGATACCGAATACCCACGAGCGGCTCTTCGGATAGGCCGAATAGTCCACATTGGGGGTCAGCGGGGTCGCACGGCGTGTATCGACCTCGGGATCGTAACCCGAATAGTCGGTCCAGCAGAACAGGTTCGTACCCGTAGCGTAGAAGCGCACCTTGTCGAGGCGAATCTTACGCGTGAGCGACTGCGGCAGCGTGTAACCCACCGTCAGCGAGCTCAAACGCAGGAACGAAGCATCCTCCAGCGCCCAATCATAGACGAAGGTCTTGGTCACGTAGGGCGACCAGAGCGTCGTCTCGGCATTGGCTGCAGCCAACTGATCGGGATCGGTAATCATAGCACCCGTCGTCCAGTCGATGTGGGTCCAGCGGTTACCCAGAGCCATCTCCTCCGAGAGGTTGCGGATCGAACCGGCACCCGTATATTTGTGCGAAGCCGAGAACTCGATGCGGTTTGCGTTATAAACCTTGTTACCCACCGAGTAGGTGAAGTTGGCCGCTACGTCGAAGCCATAGAAATAGCCCGAGAGCGAGAAACCACCCGTAAAGTCGGGCTGCACGTTGCCAATCACCTGCTTGTCGGGCTTCCCATCGCCGTCGAAGTCGGCCAGCTTGAGCGAACCCGGGCGGCAGTCACCCACCACCGACGAGCCGTCCACTACGCCGTCCAGCACCTTCCACTTGCCCGTCTCAGCATAGTAGTCCAG
This sequence comes from Alistipes sp., assembly GCA_045127275.1. GTDB lineage: Bacteria > Bacteroidota > Bacteroidia > Bacteroidales > Rikenellaceae > Alistipes. Next base: position 60,856 of record JBGVPZ010000016.1, on the reverse strand, counting down.
ATCGAAGTCGGCCACCTCATAGCGGCCCAGCGTCGTGTAACCATAGACATCACCCAACGCACCACCGGTCACAACCTTGAAGTCGTCTGTAATCGAGCTATGCCAGCCCGAAGCGGTCACGATACCCTCGGCATTGAGCTGTGCCAGATCGACCACTTCGTTCTTGTTGAAGGCGATGTTACCCGAGAAGTTGATACCCCACTTCTCCTTCTGCACGATTGCAGCATTGAGGGCGATCTCGACACCCGAGTTGCGAATCTCACCGGCGTTGCGATACTGCAAATCATAACCACTACCGGCCGTCGGGAAGGCGATCAGCAGGTCCTTGGTCGTGTTACGATACAGATCGACCGAACCGTTGATGCGGTTACCGAAGAAACCGAAGTCGAGACCCAAGTTGTGCGAAACGGTCGTCTCCCACTGCAGATCCTTGTTGGCCATCACCAGCTTACCACCATTCGATACGGTGCTCCAATAGCCATCCGTGCCGTAGATGTGCTCCGACGTGTAGGCCTGATACTCCTGGTTGATGAAACCGGCCGGAATGTTGTTGTTACCTGCCGTACCGAAGCTATAACGAAGCTTCAGGTTGTCGATCCACTGCACATCCTTCATCCAATTCTCACCCGAGAGACGCCAAGCCACAGCGGCCGAGGGGAAGTAACCCCACTCGTTGCCCTTCGAGAACTTCGACGAACCATCGGCACGCATCGTAGCCGACACCAGGTATTTGCCCTTGAACTCATAATTCAAACGACCGAAGAACGAGAAGAGCTTATCGTCCGGATTGTAGAACTTGCTCACCGACGAGGGAGTACCCGACCCCATGAACTTCCACGCCTTATCGGCATCGAAGAAGGTCGGCAGACCATCGACCGTCGTATTGAGCGTGCTCGACTTGGTGACGATATACTCCTCACCGAGCAGCAACGAGAGTTTGTGGTCATCGTTGCCGATCAGTTTCTTGAAATCATACGAGAGGGTATTGGTATTGCGCACGCGCTCACGATCCACATCGTTCATGAAGGCCGACGGCATGGCCGAACCATCCTCAGCGAAGACCGACGAGTTGGTACGTGCGTAGTACGACGTCAGACCGTAGTACGAATAGGTCGTCTGGCGGTAGTTGTCCAGACCCATCTCCACCTTGAGTTTCAGGTCATCGACAATCTCCCACGAAAAGCCGGCGTTCACGTTCCAATTCTTACGCTCACGATACTTATCGTTATCGTAAACAGCCACATCGGGACGTACCCAGTCGGTGAAGTTCTCCTCCAGGTCATCGCCCTCGACCACACCCTTGACCGGAATCGGCATGTAGAGGATAGCGTTCTTCAGACGACCCGTCGTCGAGGAGCCCTTATCGTTGAGCGAGTTGGCACCCGAGCCGCGCACCTCCATATCCGAGTAACGTGCCGAAACATCGAACGAAATGCGCTTGTTGGGCTTGAATTGTGCCTTGAAATTGAGGTTATCGCGCTGATAGTCCGAACCGATCATGATTGCCTTATCGTCCAGACGCGAATAGCTGGCCGTCCACTTATACTTATCACCACCACCCGAGATGCTCAAGTTGTGGCTGAACTGCTCACCCGTGCGACCAAAGAGCTGATCGACCCAATCGTTACCAGTTACATTTTCATAGAGGTCAATATCCTGGAAGGCACCAAAGTAAGGCTCGTAATTCTCGCTCACCTTATCCTGAATGGCTGCCAACTCATACTGATACTTCGTAAATTGGCTCGGATCCATCGCCTTCACACCATCCTGGTTGGCCATCTCCTTGAAGCCCCAGTAGAGGTTGTAATTCACGCGTACACGGCCCTTCTCACCACTCTTCGTCGTCACGATCACAACACCGTTGGCACCGCGCGAACCATAGATAGCCGTCGAGAAGGCATCCTTCAGCACGTCAATCGACTCGATATCCGAAGCCGGAATATCCGAGATGCTCTCCACCGGGAAACCATCGACGATGTAGAGCGGCGAGCTATCCTGCGTCAGCGAGCCGGCACCACGTACACGGATCTTGATCTCGGCATCGGGATCACCCTCGGTTGTCGTCACCGACACACCGGCCATGCGACCCGTCAAGGCCTCACCGACCGACGTTACGGGCATCTGCGTCAGCGCCTCGTTATCGACCGACGAAACCGAGCCGACTAGGTCACGACGACGTACGGCCGCATAACCTACGACCACCACCTCATCGAGCGACTGGGCATCCTCCTGCAGGGTGATATTGACCACCGTGCGCGTGCCCACCTTCACCGTCTGGCTCTTCATGCCCACATACGAAAAGATCAACTCCTCGGCCTCAGCCGGAAGCATAATCGAGTACTTACCCTGCACGTCTGTCGTGACGCCCGTGGTGGTACCCTTCACCGCAACCGTGGCAGCAATCACAGGCTGCCCCGATGCATCCGTGACAACACCCTTCACCGTTTTGCTTTGCGCAAAAAGATCACCGGAAGCCATCACCAGAGCGACCATAGCAAGCAATGCACAACGCACGACCCGCGAGGTCCAATTGGAAATTTTCTCTGTCATAATGTTAGGTTTTGATTAGTAAATATTTGGCTAATTATCGTTTACTTCTTCAGCAGACCATTCAGATAGACCTCAACATTCGTATAGCGACCATCGAGCGTCGTCTGCACACCGTCAGCCTCGTTTTGCGGGTCTAAGCCGCGTTCGGTCTCCCAGCTGTCGGGCATGCCGTCGCCATCGCTATCGGGCTGCGGCTCTCCACCCTGCAAGAGGGGCCATCCGCCCACATCCTCCTGCGAGTCGATATGGCCGGCAGCACCGCTCTTCGAGCCATGGTAGGTGGTCGTACCCCGACGCACCTCCTCCACAATGCGCTGATCAATTGCATCGCGGCAAAGCGACGCACCCACCTCTGCCAACACATCCCGATAGGCGGCCTCGGCCTTTTGTGCCGCATAGTTGCCCGTCGGCATCCGGAAGGGGATCTGATGATCCACCTCCTCGCGCGTGCGGTTTTGCTCGATCTCTACGCCCAACCAATTCTGTTTCGTCACAGCCTTATTGCCAGCCAACTCATTTCCGGCCAGGTAGTAGCTACCCACCGTGTGGCGCGTATCCCGATTATCCCAAATCTCGATAATCTCCTCCGGATGTTTCGTACTCGGACCGGCTTTATAATAGTTACCAATGAGATTCCACCACCCCTCTTCTCCGCCATAGGTTGCTTTGAAACCCCAGTTGTAGATCACGTTATTGACCACCTCAACCGTACCGCGACGATTCAGTCGGCGCGTATCACGGTAGATCACCGGATGATCCAGACGCGGATTGCGGCTCGTATGGTGCGCCAACAGGTTGTGGTGGTAGGTGGCATTGCGACCACCCCAGATGCCGCCGTAACCGTGGCTACCCTTTGCGTGCACCGAACTGGTGAGGCTCTCTGCCAGCAGACACCACTGCATCGTAAAATCACGATTAGCATAGAACGAGGCACACTCGTCCGTGGACCACGACATCGAACAATGGTCGATGATCATGCCCCGATTGCCCATACCGCTCAAAGCATCGGCCTGTTCCCGGCCACGATCACCCATGCGGAAACGCATATAGCGGATAATGACGTTGTCGGCACTGATATCGACACTATAATTACAAATCGTCACACCCGCTCCGGGGGCCGATTGTCCGGCAATGGTCAGATCTCCCGCATTGATCTTCAGCGGTCGATTCAGTTCGATATTGCCCGCCACGGCAAAGACCACCGTGCGGGGGTATTTCTGGCTCACAGCCCAGCGCAACGTCCCTTCCGAGCCGTCATCGGTCAATTTTTTCACCGTCAGCACCTTACCACCACGCCCACCGGTCGTATAGCGGCCACCACCCTCGGCACCCGGAAAGGCCAGCAGGCGCGTAGGATCGTCCCCCACGATGCGATCGCGGTTGGTCAAGGCCTCCCACTCGATCGTAGCTCCTGCGATGCGGGCCACATTGCCCTCCATCGGTTGTTGCACGAGCCGCTGCTCGGCCTCGGCAAAGAGTTGTTTGCGCAATTCTGCCCCTTTGAGCAAATTCGTACGCACGGCCTTGAGCGATGCGTAAAGTTCCGCGGCTGTGTGGGTTGCAGGCAACATCGCAACAACCTTGCGACGCAAAGCCTGGGCTTCTGCCTCCTTGGCTGGCAGGAAATCGAGCAGATCGACCGCTACGGCCAACGCCTCGACCCGCAATGTCGGATCGGCAGCATCAAGCGTACGCCCCACCTCCGCAGCGACCGTGCGGAAGGTCACCGCACGCACATCGCCCGTCTTACGTTTGCCGTAACGGCGTGCATATTGAGCTAAGAAGGGGCTGACAGCCAGATAGTCGGCCTCGGCCGTATGCGATTCATAGTAGGTGTAGAGGGTCTCGATGGCACGCCGATAGCGTTTCTCGCCCGTCCGCTCATAGGCGGCAAAGAGGAAGGGGGCTGCCGCATAACGATCCCGATCCGTCCCCTGCTCCAAACCAGCGATCTGCCCCTGCTCGCTAATGAGCGAAGCGGCCAGCTGCAGAGCACGCTGCCACAGCGCATCATCATCGTAGCGGAGCGTGTAGTAGGCTACGGCCGTCAGCGCCTCGCCCGTCTGTTGATTCCATTGCGGATGCGCCTCTACATCCGTAAAAACTTTATTTACAAGCGCATAAGAGGGGATATCCGTCGGCTTGGCCGCCATAGCCCATCCCATAGTTGCCCACACTACGGCGAGCAGGAGTATGATTCGTTTCATAGTTGGTTGGTTGGTCGGAATGCTGCACACAACATCCCATTATACAAATGTACGAAAAAAATCTATACAAAAGTAGATATTCCTCCGAAACGAACAAAAAAACAGGGTGAAAAAGCGAGCTCGAAAGGGGGCTCGCACCTTCGCCCACTAAAAAATCAGCGCGACCCGAATAGGTCGCGCTGCATAACGAAAGAATAGAGTCTCCGGCAAAGAGCCTTCAGACGGGCTTACAAGGTGGTTTTCCACAGCCCGTGCAGATTGCAATACTCATAGACTGCAATCGGGCGATCGGTGCCGTGGTGGATGATGGCGACGGGCTCGTCGGTCAGATTAACACGAATGCCTCCACGCTCGGTCTCCACGTAGACAAAGGCGATGTGGTGCTCGGGGAGCATCGGATGGTGGACGCTGCCCACCTCAACCTGAATGGTCTGATCATCCAGCCGCTTCACTACGGGCAGATGCTTCTCACCGCTCGCATCGACCGTATTGGGGATCAACTCCTCCATCTGCTCGCCGCAGCAAATCACGGGAACACCCGAATCAACTATCTTCTCAATTACATTGCCACAATGGGCGCATTTATAAAATTTCGTTGCCATAGGTAAAATCGTTTATTGGTTTATGTCTTATTTTCTTTTTCTTGTTGCAAATATAATACACTTTTCTCTATTTGTCAAATTGATAATTTTTATACTCCCATCAACAAAAACTATACATTCATTTCTTTTCACACCGGCCGATATTTCACACCTAAAATTTGGCAAAACGGCAACCATTCGCTATCTTTGTCCAATCATATTGACCAATTAACTCTACAAAAAAGATACCATGGAAGCTATTGTAAAGACCGATTTTCAGTTGCCCGGCCAGACGGGACATTATGTAGGTAAGGTGCGCGATGTCTACAGCATCGAGGGAGACTATCTGGTGATGGTGGTTTCGGACCGCATTTCGGCATTCGACGTGGTGCTGCCGAAGGGCATTCCCTTCAAGGGCCAGGTGCTGAATCAGATTGCCGCCAAATTTCTCGACGCAACGACCGACATCCTGCCCAACTGGAAGATTGCCGTACCCGACCCGATGGTCACCGTGGGTCACAAATGTGAGCCTTTCAAGGTCGAGATGGTCATTCGAGGCTACCTCTCGGGCCACGCATGGCGCGAGTACAAGGCCGGCAAGCGCACCATCTGCGGTGTAGCAATGCCCGACGGCATGGTCGAGAATCAACGTTTCCCCGAGCCGATCATCACCCCCACGACCAAGGCCGATGAGGGTCACGACGAGGACATCTCGAAGGAGGAGATCATCGCTCGTGGCATCGTGAGCCGTGAGGACTACGAGCAGCTGGAGGCCTACACGCGTGCTATTTTCCAGCGCGGTACGGAGATCGCTGCCAAGATGGGACTGATTCTGGTCGATACGAAATATGAGTTTGGTAAGAAGAACGGTGTGATCTACCTCATGGACGAGATCCACACACCCGACTCGTCGCGTTACTTCTATGCTGAGGGTTACGAGGAGCGTTTGGCCAAAGGCGAAAAGCAGAAGCAGCTCTCAAAGGAGTTTGTACGCGAGTGGCTGATGGCCAACGGATTCCAGGGCTTGGAGGGACAGCAGGTGCCCGAGATGACGCCCGAGATCGTAGCCAGCATCACCGACCGCTACGTAGAGCTGTACGAGCAGATCACGGGCGAGCCGTTCGTCAAGGGCGAGGCTACGGATGTCCTGAACCGCATCGAGCAGCACGTCAAGGAGTGCCTGGCCGGCCTGCAGTAAGCCACCCACGACGCCACAACAAGAGCCTGTCTAACGTGAGGTTAGACAGGCTCTTGTTGGTTTGCAGTTATCAACACCACTACCCCACGAAGGCTACGCAGTAGGCCGCGCTTGCAAATAGACAAAAAAAATGGACAAACCTTGCGATTTGTCCTCTTTAGTAGCGGGGGGAGGACTCGAACCTCCGGCCTCCGGGTTATGAGCCCGACGAGCTACCAACTGCTCTACCCCGCGATGTATCGTTTGATGGTGCAAAGATAATACAAAAATCGTTACCAACCAAGAAAAAAATGGAGGAAATCTGTCCCAAAAGTCCCTATCGGCTGACCCTCAACGATATACCCCGCACATTTTTTTTACAAAACGAGGAAAGCTCCTCCCGGCAAACTAACGGCAACGCTCGTATTGCTCGAAACGGAAGGGATAGGGATAGCTCTCGCCCTGCTCAAAACGTTGCGAACGGATCAGCTTCCAAGCCGACCGATCCCATTCGGGGAAGGATGTATCACCCTCATAGTCGTGCTCGATAAGGGTCAAATAGAGGCGATCGGCCAGCGGCAAAGCCTCGCGGTAGATCTGCGCACCCCCAATCACAAAGAGTTCCTCCTCAGCGGGGAAGAGAGCGATCGCTTCATCGAGCGAATGGACAACCTTGCACCCCTCGATCTCGAGACTTTGACGCGAAATGACGACATTCGTTCGATTCGGTAGCGGACGACCCAACGACTCGTAGGTCTTGCGACCCATGATGACCGGATGGCCCGAGGTCGTCGTCCGAAAGAACTTCATATCCTCACGAATATGCCACAGCAGGCTGTTTTTATCGCCAATAGTGCCGTTTTGCGCCACGGCTACGATGATGCTGATCATAAGGAGGCTGATTAAAACGACATAGGAGCCTTAATGGTCGGATAGGGATCGTAGTTCTCCAATGCGAAATCCTCGTAGCAGAAGTCGAAAATCGAACGACGCTCCGGATTCAGACGCATCGTAGGCAACTCACGCGGCGTGCGCGAAAGTTGTTCATCAACCTGCTCCATGTGGTTCAGGTAGAGGTGCGTATCGCCCAGCGTATGGATAAACTCTCCCGGCTCCAGATCACACACCTGCGCCATCATAAGCGTCAGCAAGGCATACGAAGCAATGTTGAACGGCACACCCAGGAACGTATCGGCACTGCGCTGATAGAGCTGGCACGAGAGGCGGCCATCGGCCACGTAGAACTGAAACAACACATGGCAAGGCGGCAGGGCCATATCCTCCACCTCGGCGACATTCCAGGCCGAGACCAAGATACGGCGCGATTCGGGGTTATGGCGAATCAGATCGACGGCCGCCCGGATCTGGTCGATCACACCCCCCCCCTGCACGGGCCAGGAACGCCATTGGTAGCCATAGACATGGTTCAGATCGCCAAAACGATACCCCTCGATGGGCGACTCAATGCCGGCCGAGGCCAAGAAGGTATCCCGATCTACGGGCAACACACCATGAGCTACGCACAGTTCGTTGTAATAACGGAAGGCATCGTTATCCCAAATATGCACCCCGTTTTCCACCAAATAACGGATATTCGTATCCCCCGCCAGAAACCACAACAATTCGTGAATCACCCCCTTCAGGAAGACCTTCTTGGTGGTGAGCAGCGGAAATCCCTTTTGCAGATCAAAACGCATCTGATGACCAAAGACGCTCTGCGTGCCGGTACCGGTGCGGTCTCCACGCACAACGCCCTCCTCCTTGATACGTCGCAACAGATCGAGGTATTGTTTCATCGTTTATGCTATAATTTCTAATGACAGATTGCCCGCCGCATCGAGTTTTGCATAGGAGCCTCGCTCCCCCTCCCAACAGCCCAGCAGGAGGACATGCAACCCCTCTTCATGATAGTCTCGCGGGTAGTGCATATGGCCAAACAGATAGTGATCGGCCGCTTCGGGATGTTGTGCCCGATGTTCACGAGCATAGGCGATCAGCGGCTCAGTCACCGACTCACCAAACTGATCGGCATGGTGTTTCTTGCGCGACGAACCACTCCACCAACGGCCAAAGCGGACCGCATGGTCGGGGTGAATCAGCCACGAAAAGAGCCAACGCAGGGGACGCGAGCGGAAGGTGCTGTTCATCAGTTTCAAGAGCCACTTCCCGTCAATCTTCATGTTGTCGCCATGGGCCACAAAGATGTTTTGATCGCCAAACGTGAGGATTTGCGGACGGGTATAGACCTCCACGCCACACTCTTGGGTCAGGTAGTCCCGCATCCACATATCGTGGTTGCCCGTCAGCAAGATGATGCGAATGCCCCGATCAGTCAATTCGGCTAACTTTCCCAATGTACGCACGAAACCCTTCGGAATAACACGGCGATACTCAAACCAAAAGTCGAAAATATCTCCGGCCAGGACGATCGTCTCGGCATCCGCAGCCACACGATCGAGCCAGGCCACAAAGCGTTGCTCCGTAGCTCGGGCTTCGACCGGTGTACCGGCTCCCAGATGAATATCCGAGGCAAAATAGTGCATTAACGGGTCAATTCGGCAATTTTACGCTCCAACGCAGCGCCACGCAAATCGCGCGCTACGATCTCACCGTTTTTGTTGATCAGGAAATTGGTAGGCAACTTCTGCACGTTATAGGTGCCCAACGCAGGCGAGTTGCCACCCTTCAGATCGCTGACCGAGATCCAGGGCAGAGCCTGCTCCTGCACCGTATTGATCCAGACCGGTTTCGAGGTATCAATACCCACCTGATAGATCTCCAGCGGCGTGGCAGCCTCATGATACTTGGCATAAAGTTCCTTCAGCTCGGCATTGAGCGTATGGCTATTACCCAACCCTGCCGACCAGAACTCAAGCAGGATTACCTGCCCCTGCAGCGATGAGAGGCTAATCTTCTTGCCATACATGTCAGGCAACGTCAAATCGGGGAACGAAGCCTCGGTGATCTGCTGTGCCAAACGAGCACCAGCCTCCATGCGATCGATATCGTTCTGCAACATCGTCAAATAGGGCGAGCCGGGATAGTGCTCCTTGAGCGCTTCGGCCACCGTGCGGTAGTGGATCACATCGGTCACACCGTCCACGAGGTGACGATCGCCGGGCAGACGCTGATAAATTGCATAAACAGCAGCCAGCGAAGCCTTATGCTCAGCAATGAAGGCAATTTGGCTGCGACGCAACGTATAGTATGCATTCGTGTACTCCTCGACCAAAGCCTGACGCTCCTCGGCCGTGAGTGTATTGTCAGCCACGCGATTCGCTACAGCCTCCAAGTTGCGGGCTCCGACGATAAACGACTGGTAAAACTCACGCACCAGCGCCGACTCCTCCGACCCCTCGACCGTATAGTTGGCAGCCACATTGCCGGCCGAATTGACCGTCAGACGATCCCCAGTAGCCAAAAAGAGCGGAATGCGCTCTGCATTGTAAACCAAATTGTAGAGCATGGGGCTTTCAGACGCCTTCTCAATCTCAAAATGGTAGTTTCCCTGCGCATCGAGCACAGCCGAATCGATTACGATTTGTTGTTGCGAGGCGGTTTGCTCCAGATAGACCGTTTTAGCATCGTTACCGACAAAACGACCGTCGATCTTGACCGACGCTGATTGGCAACCCACCAACATAAAGGCGGTTGCCGAAACGAGCAGAATGGGTAGTTTATTCATACAGTTTTCTAAAGATTCAATTTACAAAGATAACATTTTTTGGCGAAATACGCACAATTATTTCTGCGAATTGCGATGTTGCCCATTATTTTTCCGAAAAGCTCCGCCATGGGCCTTCTTCTGTTGTTGGCGGCCTCGGCCCGCACCGTTCTTGGTCTGACGTGCTGAAAAGTGCTGTTTATAGTCGCTTCGGAGGTTATTCAAGGCCTCTTCATCAATCTCGATAGCACCATCAGACATCCGCTTTAGATCTTTTACGATCACCTCATTGTTTGGATGCTCTTGGTTGTATTCGTAGCTCTTAGCCCGCATGTAACGTACCAGGTTGTCGATCGTGCGACCGGCCGACTCGGCTCTTCCCTCCTCACTGAGCTTCTGGACGATGCGCTCGACATATTTTCCGTAGTGTTTATAGCGAATACGCCCTTGATTGTACTGCAAGGGGCGCGGCGCAATGGTCAGTTCCTCGCGCGTGGGGCGTGGATAGGGGGAATCAACATCGAGCTGAAAATCAGACATAATAAAGAGATGATCCCAAAGTTTGTGGGTAAAATCGGCCGTGTCGCGCAACAAGGGATTCAGATTACCCATCACGGCAATCACGGCACGAGCCTGACGATTCCGCTCATAACGATCTTCGATGGCCATCAACGAATCAATCATCTCATGAATGTGGCGTCCATACTCAGGTAGGTAGAGCCGGCGACGCTTGTAGTTGTAATTTTTTTTCATCGGTTGAAACTGATCTTCAGTTGTCCCTTTCAGGTCGGTTGATCACCCAAAAGGAGCCGTCGAATAACGTTTGCGGAGGCCTTATTTAGACTCCGCGTCGTCAGATATGCATTTGCGTATCGACGGCAGGATTTGCTAATTTTGGGACAAAAATAGGTAAAATTTCAGTAAAAACAAGGTTATGACAAAGGTTTTAATTCTCGACGCTTCAAAAAGCATGCGAAATACCCTGCGCGAGCGGCTCGAATACGAAGGTTTTGCTACGGAGACAGCCGAAAACGATCCGGCAGCTCGCACCATCTGCTCCCGCAGCACGGTCGATCTGATCCTTGCCGACCACCCGCTTCCGGCCGATCGCACCTCCACAGCTCCCTATATAGTCTTGGCCGATGAGGCATCAATCGACTCTGCCGTCGAGGCCTTGCGACATGGAGCAGCCGACTACCTCACCAAACCCATCGACATGAATCGGCTGTTGCAATCCATCCACCAAACACTCGCCGACGAAAGCTCGGAGCACCCCGGCCCTGCCACTCGGTCCACAACTCGCAAAACACGTCGCACCAGCGCCTCGACCACCGAGGCAATCATCGGCTCCTCGCAAGAGATCTGCCAGGTGCGCCACCTGATCGACAAGGTAGCCCCGTGCGATGCCCGTGTGCTCATCACCGGCGAGAACGGCACCGGCAAGGAGTTGGTAGCTCGCCATCTCCATGCAGCCAGTCCCCGTGCCGGAGCCCCCTTTGTGGAGGTGAACTGTGCCGCCATCCCTTCGGAGTTGATCGAGAGCGAACTCTTCGGCCACGAGCGAGGGGCCTTCACCTCGGCGATCAAACAACGCAAAGGCAAATTTGAATTGGCCGATGGCGGTACCCTCTTCATGGACGAGATTGGCGACATGGCGCTGGCAGCCCAAGCCAAGGTGTTGCGGGCGTTGCAAGAGCGCAAAATCAGCCGCGTAGGCAGCGACCGCGACATCGAGGTCAATGTCCGCGTGATTGCTGCCACGAACAAGAATCTGAAGGAGGAGATCCGACGAGGTAATTTCCGCGAAGACCTCTACCACCGTATCGGGGTCATCGTCATCCGGGTACCGGCCCTGCGCGAGCGCATTTCCGATATTCCCGAACTCACGGCTCACTTCATTCAGACGATCGCCTCGGAGTATGGCACCACGCCAAAGCAGATCGAGCAGGAGGCTCTTGAGGCCCTCAAAGGCCGTCCGTGGAGCGGAAACATCCGCGAATTGCGGAATGCGATCGAGAGACTGATTATTCTCTCAGGCGAAACGATCTCAGCGGACGACGTGCTACACTACTGCTAAAGGCAAGATCTATAACAAGATAGGGCTTTTTCAAAAAATTCGCCCAAAAAAAATTGCAATTTTTTTACAAAATAATTTGCACAATTCACTTTTTCGCCCTACATTTGCACTCGCAATTCGGCACCGTAGCTTAATTGAATAGAGCATCTGACTACGGATCAGAAGGTTACAGGTTTGAGTCCTGTCGGTGTCACTCGAGCGACTGATTTTCAGTCGCTTTTTTTGTGTTTATAGACAAGGTTATATGGTGAAAAAAGGGCTGTTCAACCTATTGAACAGCCCTTTGATCTATTTTCATCCGATGCAGATGCCAAAAGAGCCCGCCTAAAGCACTTGCTACTAATAGCGATAGTGGTCCGCCTTATACGGTCCCTCTACCTTCACACCGATATAATCGGCCTGCGCCTCGGTCAGCTGCGTAAGCTCTACACCCAAATTATCCAGATGCAGACGGGCAACCTCCTCGTCGAGGTGCTTGGGCAGACGATAGACATCGACCGCCAGATCCTTCTGCCACAGCTCCAGCTGAGCCAGGCACTGGTTGGTAAACGAGTTCGACATCACAAACGAGGGATGACCCGTAGCGCAACCCAGGTTCACCAGACGACCCTCGGCCAAGATAAAGATCGAGTGACCATCGGCAAAGGTGTACTTATCGACCTGCGGTTTGATCTCCTGACGCACGGCATCCGAATCGTTCAGACGAGCCATCTGGATCTCGTTGTCGAAGTGGCCGATGTTGCAGACAATGGCCTGATCGCGCATCTGCTGCATGTGCTCCAGCGTGATAATATCGCGGTTACCAGTACAGGTGACGTAGATGTTACCCTCGGGGAGTGCACTCTCCACGCTCTTCACCTCAAAGCCCTCCATAGCGGCTTGCAGGGCGCAAATCGGGTCGATCTCGGTCACAATGACGCGAGCGCCATAGGCACGCATCGAACGAGCACAACCCTTACCCACATCACCATAGCCACAGACAACAACCACCTTACCGGCAATCATCACATCCGTGGCACGCTTAATACCATCGGCCAACGACTCACGGCAACCATAGAGGTTGTCGAACTTCGACTTCGTGCACGAGTCATTGACATTGATAGCCGGAACGAGCAGTTCGCCGGCCTCCTGCATCTGATAGAGGCGGTGTACACCGGTCGTGGTCTCCTCGCTCACGCCCTTCCACTCCTCGACCGTACGATGCCACTTCGTGTTGTCCTCTGCCAGGATCTGCTTCAGGGTATCGAGAATCACCTCCTCCTCATACGACGAGGGGGCATAGTCGAGCGTCGTAGCATCCTTCTCGGCCTTGAAACCCTTGTGAATGAGCAGCGTAGCATCGCCACCATCGTCCACGATCAACTGCGGACCCTTGCCACCCGGGAAGGACATCGCCATCGCCGTGCACCACCAATATTCGGGCAGCGTCTCTCCCTTCCAGGCAAAGACCGGCACACCGCGCTCGGCAATGGCAGCAGCTGCATGATCCTGAGTCGAGAAGATGTTGCACGAGCACCAACGCACCTCGGCACCCAACTCCACGAGGGTCTCGATCAGCACAGCCGTTTGGATGGTCATGTGCAACGAGCCCATCACACGTACCCCCTTCAAGGGCTTCTGCGGACCATACTTCTTACGCACGGCCATCAATCCGGGCATCTCATACTCCGACACCTCAATCTCTTTGCGGCCCCACTCTGCCAAGCTCATATCGGCCACCTTGTAGGGCAAACTCAAATCCAAAAACATAGTTTACTTATATTATATATATTAAATACTTATTTCAAGCGACTTAAAATCTGCTCTCGATCTCGCTCCAACTGTTGTCGCAGATCGTCCAGGGTCGCAAACTTTTGCTCCTGGCGAATCTTCTCCACCAGCCGAACCCAAATACGACGTCCATACAGATCGCCATCGAAGCCAAACAGATGACACTCCAAGCGCAACTCATTACCACCCACCGACGGATTATAGCCAACATTCGACATCGCATCGAACACTTGCTCGACACCCTCTACCTGCACCTGCGCACGATAGACTCCATTGTCGCACGTCCCTTGCGGGAGAGGGATATTTGCCGTCGGGAAACCGATCGTATGGCCAATCCGGCGGCCGGGGGTTACGACCCCTTCGATCACCACACCGTTCATCAGATGTTTTCGGTCAGTTTACGCACCAGGCTTACCTGCGAGAAAAACTCCTTGGCAAAGACACGCAGGACCGTATAGCCCGGAATGGCCAACAGCATGCCGACAATACCGGCAGCCGATCCGGCCAACAGAATAACGATAAAGACCTCCAACGGATGGGCCTTCACACGCTCCGAATAGAGCGAAGGTTGCAGCACAAAATCGTCCAAGCCCTTGATGATCAGCAGCGAACAGATAATCACCACCATCGTCTGCCCGATCGACATGCCCTCAATAGGCGACACAATGCCGACGAACGACGACAAAATACCGCCGATGAGCGGACCGGCATAGGGGACAACATTCATCACACCCATGATCAACCCAATAAAGACGGCATCGGTCGGCTCCATACCAAAGGTGTACATCACCAGCGAGACAGCCAACATCAAGAGCAGGCTCTCACACAGCAAGCCCCGGAAATAGCGTGACAAGAGGTAGGTCGCCGAGTCCAATGCGCGCTGGATATTCTCGGCATAACGCTCGGGGAACATCGCCTTGACCATCGCATAGAACAGGCCATCCTCCTTCAGGAAGAAGAAGGTGATAAACGAGATCGAGAAGAGGGCGATCACGCTCGAGGTGAGCAGCCCGACAATCGACGAAAGCACCCGATTGACCGACTCGATATTGATCCATTCGCGCAGGTTGCTGATCAAGGCCTCCTTGAGGGCCAATGACGAGCCGTCGCGATGGAAATGGGTGGCAATATAGTCCTGCAGATAGGCAATCTGATCGTCAAAATTACCCAACACATGGGCATAGTCCACTTCGGAGAAACGGGCAAATTTCTCGAATACCAACGGCACAAACAGATAGCCCGCCAAAGCTCCCACAGCCCAGATCGTCAGCAGCGTAATCACAGCAGCCAACGTGCGCGAAAGGTGCCAGCGGTAGAGCTTAATGCCCTCGAGTTTTCGCACCAAGGGTCGTCCCACCACAGCCAACACAGCTGAGATCAGGACATAGATCACCACCGAGGCGAAATACCACACCAGAAAAAGGACGGCGGCTGTAATAGCCAAGCCTATCAGCACTTTCCAAAATGTCTGTAAATTCATAACAGCATTCGATTTGCTTCGGATGGGCTATGCGCCGTGCTTCTTCAGCCGTGCAATGGGCGTCTGCGAGCCGGTCACCTTGTCACCGATATTGACCAGCACCTGGCTATCCTTCGGCACCAGCACATCCACGCGCGAGCCAAACTTAATGAAGCCCGCCACGGAGTTTTGCTCGACCTGCGAGCCCACCTTCATGTAGGAGATGATGCGGCGAGCTACCAAGCCGGCAATCTGACGGAAGAGCACCTTGCGGCCATCCTTCATCTCGATGACGGTCGTCGTACGCTCATTTTCGGTCGACGATTTGGGATGCCAAGCCACCAGGAAACGTCCGGGGTGGTACTTGAAATAGTCCACCTTACCGGCTACGGGGACCCAATTCATGTGGACATTCGTCACCGACATGAAGATCGAGATCTGCAGCATCTCCTTTTTCAGATACTCCTCCTCGACAACCACCTCGGTCACCACCACCCGACCATCGCAGGGCGAGAAGACCAGATCCTCATCGTGAATGCGCACACGGCGCGGTTCACGGAAGAAAGCGATGACGAACATCCAGAAGCAGAGCAGGAAGATCGAGGCTGCCACGATCAGCACACAGCTGCTCTGGTTCATCAGCAGCCAATAGAACAGGCCCCAGATAGCGGCGCAAATCAAGCCCGAAACGAGAATAATTTTGTAACCCTCTTTATTGATTTTCATAGTTTTATAAGGTTTCTTTAGTTTAGATATTCTGGGTGATAAAACTGAGCATGTACAGCACGACAAACGGTGCCGAGATCAACAGCGCATCAAAACGATCCAACACACCGCCATGACCCGGGATCAGCGTACCCGAATCCTTCACATTGGCAGCTCGTTTGAGCATCGACTCGACCAAATCTCCCAAGACGGCCGTCACGGTGATGATCACCGACAGCACAGCCCACGTCCAATAGGGCTCACTGCGCAGGTAGGCAATCAGCAGTGCCAACCCCATGGCACCCAACATGCCGCCAAAGAATCCCTCCCACGACTTTTTGGGCGAGATGCGCTCGAAGAGGCGATGACGGCCAATAGCCATACCCACCAAATAGGCAAAGACATCGTTTGCCCAGACGATGGCGATATAGGCGATCACCAACCAACGCATGGCGGGTTCGAACGAGAAGAGTATCAGGCAGGCGATCGGATAGCCCACATAAGCTGCACCCATCAGCGTAGCACCCACATTGGCCAGCGGGGTGGCACTCTTGCGATACAGTTCGCAGATAAAGAGCAACGGCAGGAAGAGAAACAGCATGGTGGCGAGAATTCCTCCCATCCACATCGGCAACATCTGGGTCGAAGTCTGATCCACTACGATGCAAACCACCAAGCCGGGCAGCAGCGTCAGGATCGTGCCCAATACGCGCTGCGGAGCAATCTGCTGGCACTCGGCCAACCGATAGAACTCCCACACGCCGACCAACGCCAGCAACAGCAGCACTACCTGCATACTCCACGGCGTCCACCAGATGCCTCCCAGCACCACAACGATCAGCACCAAACCACTCAACGTACGAACCAACATGTTCTTCATCTTATCACTCATCGGGTCTTCATTTTTTTTGCATGTACACTTAACTCTCTGCTTCGGCCGTCCGGGATTTACACCTCTGCAGCCGTCTCGGGAGCGATCACCTCGGCCTCTTCGGCCGTCTCGGGCTGCTCCTGCGCCAGATCCTTCTTCCGCTTGCCCAGGATGCGCTCCACGTCCTCGGTGAAGATCACCTCGCGCTCGAGCAACAGCTCGGCGATCGCCTTCAGCCCCTCGTTATGCTCGCGAAGCACCTGCACGGCCATCTGATAAGCTTCATCTATCAGCTTTCGAGCCTCGCGGTCAATCTGTTGGGCTGTCTCCTCCGAGTAGGGCTTCGTAAAGGCCATATCGCTCTGGCCGGTCGAATCGTAGAACGAACGGTTACCCACCTCGTCGCTCATGCCGTAGTAGGCCACCATCGCATAGGCCTGTTTGGTCACACGCTCCAGGTCGTTCAGTGCACCGGTCGAGATCTCACCAAAGGTCAGCTGCTCCGACACACGACCACCCAACGTTGCGGCCATCTCGTCCATGAGTTGCTCGCGCGTCGTGATCTGACGCTCCTCGGGCAGATACCAGGCAGCACCCAGCGCCTTACCGCGCGGGATGATCGTCACCTTGATGAGCGGCGAGGCGTGCTCCAGCAGCCAGCTCACCGTGGCATGGCCCGCCTCATGGTAGGCAATCTTGCGCTTCTCGGCAGCCGTGATGATCTTATTCTTACGCTCTAGGCCGCCAATGATGCGGTCGATAGCGGCCAGGAAATCCTCCTTGGTAATGAGTTTTTTATCGTGGCGGGCAGCGATCAGTGCCGCCTCGTTGCAGACGTTGGCAATATCAGCACCCGAGAATCCAGGGGTCTGACGAGCCAGGAAGGCACGATCGAGTGTCGGGTCGAGCTTCAGCGTGCGCAGATGCACCTCGAAGATCTCCTCGCGCTCCTTGATGTCAGGCAAGCCCACCTCGATCTGACGATCAAAGCGACCGGCACGCATCAGCGCCTTATCCAGAATATCGGCTCGGTTCGTAGCCGCCAGGACGATCACACCGGCATTGGTCTGGAAGCCGTCCATCTCCGTAAGCAGCTGGTTGAGCGTATTTTCGCGCTCGTCGTTGCCCGAGAATCCGGCATTCTTGCCACGGGCACGACCGATGGCGTCGATCTCATCAATAAAGACAATGCAGGGGGCCTTTTGCTTGGCCTGCTCAAAGAGGTCGCGCACACGCGATGCACCCACACCCACAAACATCTCAACAAAGTCCGAACCCGAGATCGAGAGGAAAGGCACATTGGCCTCACCCGCCACAGCCTTTGCCAGCAGCGTCTTACCCGTTCCCGGAGGGCCTACCAACAGGGCACCCTTCGGAATCTTGGCTCCCAACTCGCGGTATTTATCGGCCTTTTTCAGGAAATCGACAATCTCCATAATCTCGACCTTGGCCTCCTCCAGACCGGCTACATCCTTGAAGGTGACGCGCTTGTGGTTATCCTTATCGAAGACCTGCGCACGCGCCTTACCGACGTTCATGATGCCACCACCGGCACCTCCTCCTGCTCCGCGCATCATCGAGCGCATCAGGAAGATCCAAAAACCAATGATGAACACCCAGGGCAGGAAGCCGATCAGCGTATCAACCCACGTATTCTCCTCAAAGGCGTAGGTCACCGCAGGCTCATGCTCGGCCGAAACCTCCTTCAGATCCTCGCGCAGTTGATCGACCGAGCCGATCATAAAACGCACCTGCGCCCCCTTCTCGGGCATCGCCTTCAGGGGCGAAGCCACACTGTCGGTGCGGTATTTGGCAATCGCGGACTCGGTCAGATAGACCGACACCTCGCGGTTGTTCATCACATCGAGACGCTCGACCTCCCCCTGCCGGATCATCGGCTCGACCATCTGCCACGTGCCCTTCACGGGGTGAGCCTCCTCACCACCAAAGAGCCACGATCCGATGATAAACAGACCGATCACCGCATAGATCCACATGAAATTGATGCGGCGCACGGGATTATTTTTCTGTTTTGCCATAGTTTACTCCTCGTATTCGTAACGTACCATCGGGGCATCGGCCCACAACTCCTCGAGTTTGTAGAAGTCGCGCAGCTCGCTCTGGAAGATGTGTACGACGACATCCACATAGTCCATAGCCACCCAGGCACCGACCTGCTTACCCTCCACACGCCAGGGCCACTCGCCCATCACCTCGTGCACCTTCTCCTCGATGCCGTCGGCAATGGCCGACGTCTGCACCGTCGAATCGGCATTGCAGACCACAAAGTGCGAGCAAATCGCCCCATCGAAGCCCGTCAGGTCGAGCGATACAATATCCTTACCTTTTTTATCCTCGATTGCCGCTACAATCGTATCAATCAATTGTTGTTCTCTTTCCATAATTTGCAATAGGTATCTATATCTCGACAAAGATACAAATTTTCACATAAATACGAAAGTATTTACCCGAAAAAACAACAATAAGCCCAAAAGGGACAAAAAAAAGAGAGGCACACCGCAGTGTACCTCTCCTATAGAACCTTGTGACAAGAATCTTACATCATCGCGCCCAAAACGGCAGCAGCAAGAATCCAAGGAATCACGATAGCCAAAATATTCAGAATCAGGCCACCTACGCGATATTTCTGCTTCTTCACCATAGCAACAATCGAGAAGATCAGACCAGGAACAGCCAAAATCCATGCGATCCAAGGCAACCAGCAGAAGATCAAAGCAATAATACCGAGCACCAAACCGGTTACGCCCATAGCGTTGCTCTTTTGAACATCACTCATAATATAAAAGTTTTAAGGGTTAAAGTCACCGCAGCCGCTTCGGTGGCACTAAAAAGTTCAATCAGGCAACGGCGGCTGCTCACGCGTTGTCTTAACGTATTCGTTTCTGATTACGAAATTAGCACAAAATTCGCAAACAAACAAATTTTTCAGCAAAAAAATAATCGCACTGCGTCATGCACGAGGCTATCCCCGCGGAGCGCAGCAACGCAAAATGGTCTCCGAGAGGGCCTTGATGATCGCGCTCTTCACGTAGGTGCGACGCACGGCCACCGAGATCTTGCGCGAGGTGTTGCCCTTGGCCAGCTGCTTGACCCGATCGCGGCGATCACGCGGAATGAAATCGACCGACATCTCGGGAATAATCGTCACCGACTGCGTGCAATCGACAATGCGCATGAGCGTTTCGAGCGAACCCGACTCGAACGAGAAGTGCGCCGGCAACGCACGTTTGGCCTGACACAGCTCGATGATCTGGTCGCGCAAGCAGTTGCCGGGGCTCAAGATCACCAATTCGCGCAGGTCGATATCCTCGATGCGGACATTCGAGCGTTCGTAGAGCGGATTCTCGGGCGAGACATAGATATAGAAGCGGTCGTTGAACAGGTCGTGCTCCTGAATGCCCTCGCCACACGTACCTCCGGCCACCAACGCCGCATCAATGCGGTCGTGCTTGAGCGCCTCGACAATATCGGCCGTCTTCATCTCCGAAATCTCCAGCTCAACCTTCGGATAATCACGCACAAAGGTCGGAATAAAACGGTGCATCAGGTAGGGGGCGATCGTCGGGATCACACCCAGGCGCAGCTTGCCACTCGTCTCGCCCTTGAGCTCCTGCACCGACTCGCGGATGCAGTGAAAGGCACGCAGCGTCTCGCGCGTCTGCTCCAAGACCACCTCACCGGCCTCGGTCGGCACAACCGGCTTCTTCGAGCGGTCGAGCAGGACGACACCCAACTCCTCCTCGAGCGATTTGATCTGCATCGAGAGCGACGGCTGGGTCACAAAACAGAGCTCGGCAGCCTGCGAAAAACTGCCACAATTGGCCACAGCCAAGAGGTATTCCAACTGGATGATTGTCATAATTTCGATTTATTGCTTTATGCAAAGATATAAAAAAATACAATCCACACAAAACTTTTTTTGGTCACCGACGCGCTTTTTCGTATTTTCGCAGGAAATTGTGTCGATTAACAAACAAAAAACAAGATATGGCAAAGATTATTCTGACGGGCGATCGCCCCACCGGACGACTTCATTTGGGACACTATGTCGGCTCCTTACGCCGCCGTGTCGAGCTGCAAAACTCGGGCACGTTTGACGATATTTACATCATGATTGCCGATGCACAGGCACTGACCGACAACTGGGACAACCCCGAGAAGGTGCGCCAAAACATCATCGAGGTGGCGCTCGACTACCTCTCGGCAGGTCTTGACCCCGAGCGAGTTACGATCTTCATCCAGTCCGAGGTGGCCGAGCTCTGCGAGCTCTGCTTCTACTATATGAACTTAGTCACCGTGCAGCGTCTGCAGCGCAACCCGACGGTCAAGACCGAGATGCAGTTGCGTGGATTCTCGGAGAGTGCCGAGGCGGGCGATACGACCCAAAAGCAGGGTCTGCCCGTGGGCTTCTTCTGCTACCCCATCTCGCAGGCGGCCGACATCACGGCCTTCCGTGCGACCACCGTACCGGCCGGTGTGGATCAGGAGCCGATGATCGAGCAGACGCGCGAGATCGTCCACAAGTTCAACAGCCTCTATGGCGAAACACTCGTCGAGCCGGAGATTCTGCTGCCCGAGAATGCTGCTTGCCTGCGTCTTCCGGGCACGGATGGCAAGGCCAAGATGTCCAAGTCGCTCGGCAACTGCATCTATCTGTCGGATACGCCCGCCGAGCTGAAGAAGAAGGTGATGAGCATGTACACCGACCCGGACCACCTCCGCATCGAGGATCCCGGCAAGGTCGAGGGCAACTGCGTATTCACCTACCTGGACGCCTTCTGCCGACCGGAGCACTTCGCCAAGTATCTGCCCGAGTATGAGTCGCTCGACGCACTGAAGGAGCACTACCGTCGTGGCGGTTTGGGCGACGTGAAGTGCAAGAAGCTGCTGATCAACATCCTCAACGAGCTGCTCGACCCGATTCGGGAGCGTCGTCACTACTTCGAGGAGCGCATCGAGGAGGTCTATGCCGTTTTGGAGAAGGGTACGGCACGTGCCCGTCAGACGGCCGCTGCCACGCTGCACGATGTGCGCGAGGCGATGCGCATCAACTACTTTGCCGACAAGGAGCTGATCGCGGCTCAGGCCAAGGCCTACGCCGAGAAGAAGGCTTAAAATTCAATCGTCCGAACCATGACCCTCTCCGGCTTCACCGATCGCATCTACGCCTACTTTCTGCGTCTGACGCGGCGTCTTTCGACCCGCCAGATGCTGATGGTGCTGGCCGTCATTGTCGGTCTGCTGGCCGGTGTGGGGACCTTCCTCTTTGAGCTGCTGCTGCACGCCATCGAAGAGGGGCTGACCCGTTGGTTCTCGGTCGATGAGGCCCAATTCCTCTACCTGATCTACCCCGCCATTGGTATCATTCTGGCGACGCTCTTCGTGCGCTATATCGTGCGCGATAACATCTCGGAAGGGGTTACGCGCGTGCTCTATGCCATGTCGCGAGGCAACTCGCAGATTGCTCCGCACAACACCTGGACCTCGGTCGTAGGTGGTGCCACGACGATCGGTTTTGGTGGTTCGGTGGGTCCCGAGGCGCCCATCGTACTCACGGGTGCAGCCATCGGCTCGAATGTCGGGCGGTTGGCCCGTCTGAACTACAAATACACCACCCTGCTGCTCTGCTGCGGTGCGGGTGCTGCCGTGGCGGCCATCTTCAAGGCCCCGATCACCGGCTTGGTCTTCGTGCTCGAGATTCTGATGTTGGACATCACGGCCACGTCGATCATCCCGCTGCTGATCGCCACCGTCACGGCCACGACCATGGCCTTTATCCTGCGTGGTTTCGACCCCATTATCGCCGTGAAACTCAGCCCCGAGGATGGGTTCGAGCTGTGGCAAATCCCGCTCTTCATCCTGCTGGGCATCTGCTGCGGTTTGATGGCCTGGTACTTCACGACGATGAACGCCCGTGTGGGGCGGTTCTTCAAGCGGCAGACCAAGCAATACCACAAATGGCTCATCGGAGGTGCCGTGCTCGGCCTGCTGATCTTCATCTTCCCGCCCCTCTATGGCGAAGGTTATGAGGCCTTTACGGAGCTGATGCAGGGGCGCACGGGGCCGCTCTTCGACAACTCGCTCTTCTACGCCTTCAGCCACATCGAGTGGGTCGTGATCCTCTTCGTCATCGCCACGATGTTCTTCAAGGTGATCGCCATGGCGACGACCAATGCCGCCGGTGGTGTGGGTGGTACGTTTGCCCCGTCGCTCTTCGTCGGTGCCTTTACGGGTGCGGCTGTGGCCTTGATTTGCAATGCCTTGTTCGATCTCGACGTGCCGATTGCCTCCTTCACCCTGGTGGGTATGGCCGGTGTGATGACCGGTGTGATGAAGGCCCCGCTGACCTCGATCTTCCTGATTGCCGAGCTCTCGAACGGCTACGAACTCTTCATCCCGCTGATGATCACCGCCTGCATCTCCTTCGCCCTGAACTATTGGCTCGACCCCGACTCGATCTACACCAAGCAGTTGCGGCAGCGAGGCGAGCTGCTCACCCACGACAAGGATCAGTCGGTGTTCGTCTTCCTGAAGCTCGACGAGCTGATGGAGACCGACTTTATCCGCATCCGCGAGCACATGACCCTGGGCGATCTGATCGACATCATCTCGACGGCACGACGCAACATCTTCCCCGTGATCGACGATTTCGGGCGTCTACTGGGTGTCGTGCAGTTGGACGACCTGCGCAAGGATATGTTCAAGCGTGAGAAGTATGGGGCTACGATCATGAACTACATGATCCAGCCACCCGATCGCATCCTGCAGCACGAGGCCATACAGTCGATTCTGCCCAAATTTGAGGATGGGCGCACCTGGATGTTGCCCGTCGTGGACAAGGAGAATCGCTACTTGGGCTTCATCTCCAAATCGCGCATCCTGAATGCCTACCGCGAGCAGTTGGTAAAAATACAGCAGTAGCCCGAAGGTTACTGCTGTATTTGCTTACAATCGACATATCGAATTACAAAATTACATTACATTACAGGCCATGCCCCCTGTAATGTAATGTAATTTGTAATCGGGAGGGGGCTAACGACCCTCTACCGATCCAGCGCCTCGGTCTGTTCGCCGGGGATCGGCATCAGGTCCTTCTCCTCGACACCCAACGTGCGGTAGTAGTCGTTCATGTAGCGCAGCAGGTCGTAACGACGTGCATACGAGGCGAGCAGATAGACCTCCTCCAGCTCCTCGAAGCGGCGGCTGAGCGCACGATCCACCATCTCGGCCTGTGCTCCCTCGAACTGCAGGTAGTACTCGATGTACTCGATCAGGTTGTTCAGGTAGGCCTGCATCAGTCGATCGCCCTTTTCGTTGGCCGTCTCGTCGCCCATCATGCCGGCAGCATAGTACGCCTCCAGAAAGGGATAGGTGTTGGCATCCGTAAAGCGAATCTGCTCCACGGGCAGACGCTCCAGACCCAGGTCGAGCAGTTCGACCGCCTCGGCAACGCGCTCCTCGGCCAACAACGATTTGGCCACCCGCGCAAAGGCTTGACGTGCCCCCGAAGCCCCTAGGTTGTACTGCACGAAGTGGTCAGCATAGACCTCCGGGTCGCTCAAATTGCCGTAGCGGAACGTATCGCGCAGGAGCGGAGCCGCATAATCCGGGTCGATGCGTCCGATGTCCCAAGCACTCTCGCTGGGGGTGCGAATCGGCACCAAACGATAGGCGTAGCCGTCGAATTGCAGGTAGTCCATCAGCCCCAAATCTTGCAGGATATAGACCTGCGTGAGGTAGATCGGGCGTTTCCAATCGAAGTTCGACAACATGTCGAGGATCATCAGCTTATTCTTGTCGATCGACGAGCCGCGCAGCTCCATATAGACCGTATCGACCATCAGCGAACGATCCTCCTCCCGAACGATGCCCGAGCGGATGGCATTCTCCTTGTCCACCGGCAGGGCGATCTTGCGCGTCGGCAGGTAGTCCGTGTAGGAGCCATCGACCAGCTTGATCTGCGAGGCACGGTCATCGCTGCGGATGAACGACATCACCTCCTTGATATTGACCGGACGGTCGATCACCTCCTTGATCGGCACCCAATCGTTCATATAGGTATATTTATACTTCGGCAGCGTGAAGGGCACACCGGCCGCATCGTTGGCGGCGGTCTTCATCTCGTCGATGTACCATTCGCCACCTAAGTAGGAGGTATTCATGATGCGCACATCGGGACGCACGTTGTAGACCTCCTGGTTGTTCCACAGCGGGAAGGTGTCGTTGTCGCCGTAGTTCAGGATGATCGAGTTCGGCAGGGTCGATTGCAGGTAGTTCCAGCCGATGTCGCGGGCCATGTAGCGACCCGAGCGGTCGTGGTCGTCCCAGTTCTCGGCCGCCAAGAGGGTCGGCACACCCAGGCAGAGCAGCGTCGCCACAGCCGCCACGGCACAGCTCTTGCGGCGGGTGATCCAGGTAAGCAGCTCATAGATGGCCAGCACACCCAGCCCCAGCCAAATTGAGAAGGCGTAGAACGATCCGGCATAGACATAGTCGCGTTCGCGCGGCTCACCGGGCGAGGAGTTGAAGTAGACCACCAATGCCACACCGGTCATGATGAAGAGCCACA
This sequence comes from Alistipes sp., assembly GCA_045127275.1. Taxonomy (GTDB): domain Bacteria; phylum Bacteroidota; class Bacteroidia; order Bacteroidales; family Rikenellaceae; genus Alistipes. The sequence continues at coordinate 35,205 of JBGVPZ010000016.1, read as the reverse complement.
TGACGATCGAGAAGTTGCGCTGGTCGCGGTTGAGCTGATAGAGCAGACCGACCAAACCGAGCAGGAAGGGGAGGAAATAGTAGTGGTTGCGCCCCTTGTTCTCGGCGATCTCGCGCGGCAGGTTCTCCTGCGGGCCCAGGTAGAGCTCATCCACAGCCCGAATGCCCGACATCCAATTGCCATCGGTGATGGTCGATGAGGTGGGCTGAATATCGCTCTGGCGACCAACGAAATTCCACAAGAAATAGCGCCAGTACATGTAGTTGAGCTGGTAGGTGAAGAAGAAATTCAGATTCTCCCAGAAGGTCGGCTCCACGATGGTCTGCACCTCGTAGCCATCGTCATAGAGCACCTTTTGTCCGTAGTCCAGCACCTCCTCGCGCAGCGGATTGCCCCGCTCGTCGCGCACGATGTTGCCCTCGCGGTCGCGGACCACCTCGGTCTTGGTGCGGTAGGCCGACCACTGCTTGTAGTCGCGCTCCGACTTGCCGTAGTTCCACATGCGGGGGAACAGGTGCATGAATTTCGGGTCGAACGTATAGCCCGAGATCGTCGTCCCCTGCTTATACTTCCCATCCTCGTCCAAATACCAATTCGTCTTCTCGACATACCCCTCGGGAGGTGCCGAGTAGTAGGCGCCGTAGAGGAGCGGACGATTGCCATATTGGTCGCGGTTCAGGAACGAGAGCAAGGCGTGGGGATTGTTCGGGTTGTTCGAGTTCATGGGCGGGTTGGCAGCCGCACGAATCGTCACCGTGGCGTAGGACGAGAAGCCTACCAGGATCATCGTCGTCGAGAGCAGGATCACGTTCCAGAGCACCTTGCCCTTGCGGTGCATCAGCCACGCTCCGTAGCCGAATCCGCCGATGAGCAGCAGCGCAAAGAGGGCCATGCCGAAGTTCACGGGCAGCCCCAGGGTATTGACGCAGAACAGGTCGAGCATCGCCCCGAAATAGACCGTATAGGGGATGATGATGCCGTTGATCACCAGCAGGATAATACCCGCCACGAGGGTCGAGAGGGCCAATCCGCGGAGCGTGACCCGTTCCGTCGTGCGGAAGTAGTAGATGAAGACCAAGGCGGGGATCGTCAGCAGGTTCAGGATGTGCACACCGATCGAGAGGCCCATCAGGTAGGCGATCAAGACGATCCAACGCCAGGCATGGGGCTCGTCGGCCTGATCCTCCCACCGCAGCATGAGCCACACCACCAAGGCCGTAAACATCGACGAGAGGGCATAGACCTCACCCTCGACGGCCGAGAACCAGAAGGTGTCCGTAAAGGTATAGGCCAGCGCACCGACCGCTCCGGCACCGATCACAGCCCAGCTCGTGGCCGAGGTCAGGGGTGCTCCGCCTCGGGTCACCAGGCGACGCCCCAGGTGGGTGATCGTCCAGAAGAGGAAGAGGATGCAGAAGGCACTCGCCAAGGCATTCATCGCATTGACGGCCATAGCGACATACTCCTCCGAGGGGGCAAAGAGCGAGGCGATGCGGGCCAGCATCATGAAGAGCGGTGCTCCGGGCGGATGGCCGACCTCCAGACGATAGGAGGTAGCGATAAACTCCGAGCAGTCCCAGAGGCTGGCTACGGGCTCGATGGTCAGCAGATAGACCACGGCAGCTACGGCAAAGACGCCCCAACCGACTAAGTTATTCCAGGTGCGAAAATTGTGTATCATGGATATGTGGCTTATTTTCCAAGGTGCAAAAGTACGCAATAAACGTGGAACATCCAATCTTATTGCGCAGCTTTTTGCAAAATCAAAATTTAGAATTACAAAATTACATTACATTACAGGGGGCACCCCCTGTAATGTAATGTAATTTGTAATTAGGAGGCAAGCCTCCATTTACCAATATCCACAATCCCTCCTAAATCCTCCCTTTGCCAAAGGGAGGCTACGCCTCCGCTTAATACCTACAATCCCTCCTAAATCCCCCCTTTGATAAGGGAGGACTTGAGGGTAGTTCTAACGACCGTCCGTGCTGGGAGTTCTAATAACCGCTGATATAGAGGGAGTTATAAGAATAATAAGAATAAGAATAATAATAAGAATGGGAATGCCTATAAGTCATTAGACTATAATCCTATAACTCTTATTATTCCTATAATTCACTCTAAATTCTCAATTTAGGCGAATCCAATTCATTTTGAATTCTAAATTCTACATTTTGAATGGCCTGCTTCGCCTCTAATTACAAATTACATTACATTACAGGGGGTGTAACTGTAATGCCTGTAATGGGTGTAATTTTGTAATTTAGCATGTAGCATCCAAAATTCTAAATGAATTTTCTTTTACGGTCGTTAGAATCACCCAAATGCAAGCCTCCCTTATCAAAGGGAGGTTTGGAGGGATTGTAGGTATTTAATTACAAATTACATTACAGGGGGGGCACCCCTGTAATGTAATGTAATTTGTAATCGGGGATGGCGCAGGCCAAATGCTAAATTTGCAACCTTTTTAACCTTGCACGACACACATTCCCAAAAAAAGATTGTATCTTTGCAGGATTAGATACAAGCAAACTCTAAAATTAGCTATATAGAAGGTTTATGGAACCCCAATTTTCGCTCTACAACACCCTCTCGCGCCGCAAGGAGGTCTTTGAGCCGCTGACCGAAGGTCGTGTCGGCATGTATGTCTGCGGCCCCACGGTCTATGGTGATCCCCATTTGGGCCATGCACGCCCGGCCGTAACGTTCGACCTCTTGTTCCGTTACCTGCGTTCGCTGGGCTACAAAGTGCGCTACGTACGCAACATCACCGATGTCGGCCACCTCGAGCAGGATGCCGATGAGGGCGAGGATAAGATCGCCAAGAAGGCTCGCCTCGAGCAACTCGAGCCGATGGAGGTAGCCCACTACTACACGGAGCGTTACCGCAACGCCATGACGCAGCTGGGTGTCCTCTCGCCCTCGATCGAGCCCCACGCCTCGGGCCACATCATCGAGCAGATCGAGTTCGTCAAGCGCATCCTCGAGGAGGGCTTCGCCTACATCTCGAACGGCTCGGTCTATTTCGACGTCGAGAAATACAACCACCACCACCACTACGGCTGTCTGTCGGGTCGCAACCTCGACGATATCGTCCTCGGTACGCGCGAGCTGGACGGCCAAAGCGACAAACACCACTCGTTCGACTTCGCCCTCTGGAAGAAGGCCTCGCCCGAGCACATCATGCGTTGGCCCTCGCCCTGGAGCGATGGTTTCCCGGGCTGGCACATGGAGTGTTCGGCCATGAGCACGAAGTATCTGGGTGAGCGCTTCGACATCCACGGTGGCGGCATGGACCTCATGTTCCCCCACCACGAGTGCGAGATCGCCCAATCGACCGCCGCGCTGGGCCACGACTCGGCCCGCTACTGGGTGCACAACAACATGATCACGATCAACGGCCAGAAGATGGGCAAATCGCTCGGTAACTTCATCACCCTCGAGGAGCTCTTCACCGGCTCGCACAAGATGTTGGCGCAGGCCTACACGCCGATGACGATCCGTTTCTTCGTCCTGCAAGCCCACTACCGCTCGACGCTCGACTTCTCGAACGAGGCGCTGCAAGCCGCCGAGAAGGGGTTGGATCGCCTCATGAAGGGCATCGAGGCACTGGGTAAGATCAAGCCTGCCGCCACCTCGACGGTCAATCCTGCGGAGTTGGAGCGTCGTTGTGCCGAGGCTATGGCCGACGACCTGAACTCCCCGATGGTCATCTCGGCCCTCTTCGACTGGGTACGCACGATCAACTCGGCTATCGAGGGCAAGGAGAGCTTCACGGCCGAGGATTTGGAGGCCCTGAAGGCCACCATCCACCGCTACGCCTTTGAGGTGTTGGGTCTGCAAGATGAGCGCACGAGCGCCACGACGGGCCGCGACCGCGTAACCCCGCTCGTGGAGATGCTCCTCGAGGAGCGACTGAAGGCACGTGCTGCGAAGGATTGGGCCGCATCGGATCGCATCCGCGACGGCTTGGCTGCCGCCGGCATCCGTGTCAAGGATCGCAAGGACGGCACCGACTGGGAGTTGGAGTAATCACCCACCCCATGGCAACCACCGCCCAACCTGCCGCATTAGCCTTAGGCACCGAGCGCATCCGTAAACTGCTCGTGCAGTATGCCGTGCCGGCCATCATTGCGATGACCGCGACCTCCTTATATAATATGGTCGACAGCATCTTCATCGGCCAGGGCGTCGGACCGTTGGCCATCTCGGGCTTGGCCTTGACCTTCCCGCTGATGAACCTCTCGGCCGCCTTTGGTGCCATGGTGGGTGTAGGTGCTGCTACGCTGATCTCGATGCGCTTGGGACAACGCGACTATGCCACAGCCCAAAACGTGCTAGGCAACGTGCTGATACTCAACACAATCATCGGCGTTGCCTTTGCCGTGCTGATGCTCCTCTTCCTCGACCCCGTGCTCTACTTCTTCGGGGCGAGCGAGGCCACGATCGGCTATGCCCGCGACTACATGGAGATCATCCTCGCGGGCAATGTCGTCACCCACATGTATCTGGGACTAAATGCCGTACTGCGTGCCGCAGGCCACCCGCGCAAGTCGATGAACGCCACGATCATCACCGTGCTGCTCAATGCCGTGCTCGACCCGATCTTCATCTTCTGGTTCGATTGGGGCATTCGTGGCGCAGCCATAGCGACTATTCTGGCGCAGATCATCGCCCTGACGTGGCAGTTGCGTCTGCTCTCCAACCCCAACGAGTTGCTGCACTTCCGTCGGGGCATCTACCGCCTCAAGCGGAGCATCGTACACCACATGCTGGCCATCGGCATGGCCCCCTTCCTGATGAATTTGGCCGCCTGCCTGATCACGATCCTGATCAACCGCAGCTTCAAGGAGCACGGTGGCGACCTGATGATCGGTGCCTACGGCATCACGAACCGCGTAGCCTTCCTCTTCGTGATGATCATCATGGGGCTCAACCAGGGCATGCAACCCATTGCCGGCTACAACTACGGCGCACGCCAATACGACCGCGTGCTGCGTGTCACGCGCCTGACGATCTATGGAGCTACGGCCGTCTCGCTGGCCGCCTTCCTGCTCGGTGAGGCCGCTCCGCAGCTCGTCATCAGCCTCTTCACCCACGACCAGGAGCTGATCTCCCTCTCGGTGACGGGTATGCGCCTCTCGTTCCTGATGTTCCCGCTCGTGGGCTTCCAGATGGTGGCCACGAACTTCTTCCAGAGCCTCGGCATGGCCTCGAAGGCGATCTTCCTCTCGCTCTCGCGCCAGCTGCTCTTCCTGATGCCGGCACTCTTATTGCTGCCCTACCTCTTCGACGAGCTGGAGCTGGAGGCCAGCTGGGGTGTGTGGTGTGCACTTCCGGCCTCCGACCTGCTCGCAGCCGTGGTGACGGCCCTGCTGCTGGTCACCCAAATCCGCAAATTCCGTCAGAAAATCGCATAAAAACATGCAAACGCACTACGCCATCAACATCGGTCGCCAATATGGCAGTGGCGGCATCGCCGTCGGTAAGATACTCTCCGAACAGCTAGCTATCAAGCTCTACGACAAGGAGTTGATCAACCTCGCAGCCGAGGAGAGCGGCTTCAGCCCCGAGCACTTCGAGCGTGCCGACGAACACGAACAGAAGGGCATGCTGGCCGCCGTGATCGGCTATTTTCGCTCGCCCTTAGCAGGCGATTATGCGCTGCACAACCCCCTCTCGAACGATTCGCTCTTCAAGATTCAGAGCGATGTGATTCGTCAGCTTGCCGAGCGTGAGGATTGCATCTTCGTGGGTCGTTGTGCCGACTACATCCTGCGCGATCGCCCGCGCACGGTCAATATTTTCCTGACGGCTGATATGCCCGACCGCATCCGCCGCGTAGCCGACCGTTCGTCGCTCAGCGATGAGAAGGCTGCCGAACTGATCGAGCGCATCGACCATGAGCGTGCCCGCTACTACAACTACTACTCGTCGCGCAAATGGGGCGAGGCGGCCAGCTACGACCTCTGCATCAACACCTCGCTGCTGGGCGTGGAGCAGACGGCCGAGCTGATCCTGGACTTCACGAACAAGAAACTGAAAATCAACCGCTAAATGATACTTACCGAGCAGATCAAATCGCTCCAAACCCGCCGTGACGAGTTGGCCCGTTGCCTGCGCATCGAGGAGCTGCGCATCGACCTGACGAACGAGGAGGAGAAGACCCAGGAGCCCGACTTCTGGGAGCAACCCGACCGTGCCCGCGAACAACTGCGCAAGGTCGCATCCATCAAACGGTGGGTCGAGGAGTTCGACCGCATCGCCACCCAGGTGGGCGACTTGGAACTCATGCCCGACTTTGTGCGGGAGGGGGTCATGAGCGAGGCCGAAATGGACACGGCCTATCAGACGGCCCTCGAGGCGATCGAGGAGCTCGAATTGCGCAACATGCTCCGCTCGGAGGAGGATCGGTTGGGGGCCATCCTCGACATCAATGCCGGTGCCGGAGGTACCGAGGCACTCGATTGGGCCTCGATGCTCATGCGTATGTACATGCGTTGGGGCGAAGCCCATGGCTACAAGGTGCGCACGCTCGACTACCAGGCAGGCGAAGAGGTGGGTGTGAAGAGTTGCACGCTCGAATTTGAGGGGGAATTTGCCTACGGCTACCTCAAGAGCGAAAATGGCGTCCACCGCATGGTGCGCCTCTCGCCCTTCAACGCCAACAACAAACGTCAGACCACCTTTGCCTCGGTCTTCGTCTCCCCGGCCATCGACGACACGATCGAGATCACGATCAACCCCTCGGACATCGAGTGGGACACCTTCCGTTCGTCGGGTGCCGGCGGGCAGAACGTCAACAAGGTCGAAACGGCAGTCCGCCTGCGCTACCACGGCAAGGATGCCGACACGGGCGAGCCGATCGAGTACCTGATCGAGAACATGGAGACCCGCTCGCAGCTCATGAACCGTGAGAATGCCCTGCGCATCCTCCGCTCGAAGCTCTACCAGCGCGAGTTGGACAAGCGTATGGCCACGCAGCAGGCCCTCGAGGCGACCAAGAAACGAATCGAATGGGGCTCGCAAATCCGCTCCTACGTCTTCGACGATCGCCGCGTGAAGGATCATCGCACGGGGGTGCAGACCTCGGCCGTCGAGGCGGTGATGGATGGCGACCTGGATGCCTTCATCAAGAGCTACCTGATGCTCTTCGGTGGGGCTTAAAACGTCCCATTGTTGTCTTTTTTCGTCCATTCTTCTATTTTTCCACATTTCCTTTGGAAGGAGCCGTTATTTTTCTTAGTTTTGTGTGCTAAAAAGTTCAGTTATAGCGCAAAAAAATAGAAAAATCGACACAACATGCAATACAACCAACTGATAATCAACACCATAACCCCGACCACATCGGGGGGGGGGAATTTGCGCTGTTCAAATCGTTCGATTTTTTCCCTAATTCTATACAAACATCACCCCTGCCATAGCGGTGCACACGCCCTGCTACGGTAGTGGGCTGTTTTTTTTACACGCACACACAATTCACTTTATCTATTTCACTTTTAATTTTATTTCGCATGAAAAACATGTTCAAGACACTCGCAGCTGTCGCTATGATCGCGCTGGCTGCATCGTGCTCGAAGGATGCTGCGGAGGCTCCCGCCGTAGTGGACGAGACTGCAAAGGTCTCCTTCACGGTTGAGATGCCCGGTAACATCGCTTCGCGTGCTGGTGAGGGCGAGGAGGCTACCGAGCTCTTCTATGCCGTTTACGACAGCAACACGAAAGATTACCTCTTCGACAATCTCGACGACGCCGAGACGATCGCCGTTGGTACGCCGACGACCATCAGCCTCGAGCTCGTTTCGGATCAGACCTATGACATCGCTTTCTGGGCTCAGGATCCGGATGCCAACTTCACCTTCGATGCTGAAACGAACAAGCAGATCGTACGCAACGTGGCTCCTACGGCCAATGAGGACACCTACGATGGTTTCATCTTCGTGCGCAAAGCGCTGCTCGTAAAGGGTGCCGTTTCTGAGACCATCGAGCTCAAGCGTCCCTTCGCACAGCTCAACATCGGTCTCTCGGCTGGTCAGTTCGAGGCTGCCAAGAAGGCCGGCTTCACGCTCCACCACACCAAAGTGACCTTCACGACCAACAACCAGCTCAACATCTTCGGTGGTGAGAACTATGGTAAGGCCGATGGTTCGGGTGACTATGGTATGACGGTAGCGAATGCTCAGCAGATGACCGTAGAGGGCGTTTTGGCTGTCAACAGCGAGAATAAGCCCGCCAAGAGCTTCTCGGCCGGTTCGAAGAACTACGAGCATGCCTATGTAACCTATCTGCTGCCCGCCCTGCCGACCGACGCTTGCGATGTAACGATCGTATTCTGCAACGCAGACGAGTCGAAGAAGATCGAGGTTCCCACGTTCACGAACGTACCGTTCCAGCGCAACCACCGCACGAACATCGTCGGTGACCTGCTGACCGATCCGGCCAAGTTCAACGTGATCATCGACCCGACCTTCGACAACGAGCCGGGTAACATCGTAAAGGCTTGGGACGGTAAGACGACGAAGGAGCCTACGAAGGATGCCAACAACAACTACATCATTGCTGAGCCTTCGGAGCTGGCATGGTTGGCCGACCAGGTAAATGGCGTTTCGCGCGCTGCCGGTAACACGTTTGCTGGTCAGACCTTCAAGATGACGGCTGACCTCGACCTGCGCGAGCATCCTTGGATGCCGATCGGTAACTCGACGACCAACTTCCAGGGTACGTTCGACGGTCAGGGCCATGTCATTCGCAACCTGGTAGTCAATATGCCGGGTAAGAGCGACGCAGGTCTGTTCGGTATGACGACCAATGGTGAGATCAAGAACCTCGTCATCGAGGATGCCAAGATCACGGGTCGTCTCAATGTCGGTGTTGTAGCCGGTACGCCCTACACCTCGAAGTACACGAACATCAAGCTGCAGGGTCTGATCCAGGTAGAGGGTATGGCCTATGTCGGCGGTATTGGTGGTAAGAACTGCTACGCCAACTGGGACCAGATCACGATCAACGCCGAGGAGGGTAGCTACGTAAAGGCTAACTCGGTGGAGAACGGCACGGCTTACCGCACCTATGTCGGTGGTGTCATCGGCTTCATGGGCGAGGGTGGCCACAAGGTATCGAACGTTAGCTCGAACATCAACGTCGAGGGTTCGACCTGCGATATTGGTGGTATCACCGGTATTGCTCACTATGGCAACATCTTCGAGAACATCACCTGCTCGGGTAATGTAACCAACCTGGTTGCTGACGCGGTGGACGTACTCGAGATGGGTGGTATCGCCGGTGTATGGCACAACCAGGACGGCCAGACCGTAACGATCACCAACGCCACCTTTGAGGGTGAGCTGATCAACACGGTAGGTGTCGAGAACTACTACTACGGCGGCTTGGTAGGTGCTCCCTACAGCAAGACGGGCAAGGGTAAGCTGGTGCTCAACGGCCAGGAGTATGTTGCAGTCATGACTCAGGAGGATTTGGCTGAGGCTGCCAAAGAGCAGGGTGCTACGATCAATGTTCCCGCAGGTACCTACACGATGCCCAACGTAGTTGACGGTGTTACGATCATCGCAGCCGAGGGTACGATCTTCAAGGGTCAATCGAGTATCTCGGCTCAGAATGTAACGATCAAAAATGTTGAGTTTGTAAACCCCAACGGCAACGTTGCTTTGACGGGTAGCTTGAACAATGCAACCTTCGAGAACTGCTTCTTCAATGACACGGAGGCTGTACGTTGGGCTTATGGCAACGGCGATGTCGTATTCAACGACTGTGTATTCGGTAATGAGAATTGCGTGCGCGGTATCCACTTCGATGGAGGTACGGGTACGGTAACCTTCAACCGTTGCAAGCTGTATGGCTTCAATGCGTTTGGTGGCTCGCTGGGTCTTGTTACGTTCAACAACTGCGAGTTCCCCTACAACACGCGCTACAATGTTGTAAATATGTACAACAAGTACGCCTACAACAACTGCTCGTTCAACCCCGAGATGCACTGCGATTGCGCAGGTAATGGCGTTGTTGCCGATTTCAATAATTGCACGTACACCGATGGCAAGGATATTACGACGCTCGTACGCTACGACCAAGATCCCGCAACCTGCACGATTACCTTCGATGGTTTTAATAAGAAAGGTAATACCTACACGATCTCTTCGGCTGCCGCTCTGGTGAAGCTTTCGCAGACGACGATTGCAGGAGGCGAGAAGGTTGTTTTGGCCGCTGATATCGACCTGGCAGGTGTCGAGTTCTCGGGTCTGAACGCTTTCAATCCCGAAACACCCAATACCTTCGACGGTCAGGGCCACACGGTATCGAACTGGACCAACGAGAGTGGCGCCAGCGATATGGGCTTCATCAAGGGCTGGGTTGGTACGATTAAGAACGTAAAGATTCAGAATGCTCACCTCAAGACCAGCGGTCGCTCGGCTGTATTGGCCGGTAAGGTATATGCCAACATCGAGAACTGCCACGTCATCAATTCGAGCATCGAGGACAGCTATTGGGCTTGCGGTATCATCGCCGGCCTCTACAACTCGGGCAGCGTCAAGAATTGTTCGGTAAGCGGTTCGAGCGTAAAATCGAACGGCGGTACGGGTGCTATCGTAGGTGTGATGAACGAGTCGGCCGGTGATCGCGGCTTCTACAATTGCACGGTCACAAATACGACGGTAAACAATACGGGTGCCTATGGTGAGGATTACTGCGGTGCGCTGATCTGCGGTATGATTAACTGTGGTGCAAGCATTACGTTCGAGGGTTGCACGCTCGAGAACAACACCAAAGCAGGTCAGTATGTAGGTGATCTCTATTACGGCAATCCGTCAAATGTGATTGTAAAGTAATTTATACCTTTCCCGAATCTATTTCGGACAAACAAACCGGCCGACCCAGAAGGGTCGGCCGGTTCTTTTTTATCGCTACAACGAGCCGTGGTCAGGTGTCATCCTGTCACATCGCCCCCACCCCGTGTGACATGTGACACGTGACAGGTGCGTTACCCGCTCCAGCTCGATGGCGGGCAAGCGCAGACCTGCGACCGACAACCCCCACAAAAAACCGTTGTGGCAACTGCCACAACGGTTTTCATTGCTACGAGCTCGACTGCGAGCCCTCCCATGGACGATCGAAGCCTTACATCGCTACCGTACCCTTGCCCTCCTTGATTTGCTGGAGGTTTTTCAGGTTGTTATACAGGAAGCGACGAATCTTCATCGACGGTGTTTTGATAAACTCCTCCTTGAGCTCAATCACCTCCGAAAGGTGGGAGAATTGATTGACCTTCTGGTTTACATAGCTCTGAATCTCGGCACACAACTCCTTGCTCTTGGCCTCGATAGCCTCCTGCTTGGTCTTCCAGGTCGCCTTCCAGTCGGCAATCTGACGCTCCAGCTGCTCGGCATTGAAGTGCACGAAGGCCACCAAACGACCCGATTGCTCGGTCACCAAGGCCTCCTCGATGCAATCCAACTCGCTCATGACACACTCGATATCCTCGGGATAGATATTCTCACCACCCGGGCCCAAAATCATGTTCTTCAGACGACCCTTGATGTGCAGACGACCCTCCTTGTCGAACTGACCCAGGTCGCCCGTATGGAACCAGCCATCGGCGTCGATCACCTCGGCCGTAGCCTCCTCATTCTTGTAGTAGCCCACCATGCAGCAGGGCGTTTTAGCCACTACCTCGCCCTGACCGGTCTTGGGATTGATATTATCCAAACGCAACTCCACATAGGGGACTGCGGGGCCCGTAGAGCCGATCTCCCGCTTGGGAGGTACAGCACCCGCCAGGAGCGGAGCCGTCTCGGTCAGGCCGTAGCCAATGCCGAGGGGGAACTTCGCCTCGAGCAGGAATCGCTCGGTCGAGTAGTCCAGCTTCGCACCACCGACACCCAGGAAGCGCAGACGGCCACCAAAGACCTCGATGAGCTTCTTACCGGCCAATTTGTGCAACAATTTGCGGATCGGTGCGAGGTGATAGAGCGTAGCCATCACCTTGTTGCCCGTAAATTTGGCACGTACGCGGTTGCGGTAGATCTTCTCGACAATCAGCGGCACGATGAGCATCACCGTGGGGCGCACACGCTTCATGGCGGGCAGCAGAGTCGAGACTGCAGGCGGACGATCCAGGTAAAAGACCGGAACACCCTGCGAGAAGGGGAAGATCATACCCAGCGAGCACTCATAGACATGCGACATGGGCAGCACCGAGAGGAACGAATCCTCCTCACCGATCGGGAAGAGCTTTTGGCACAGGTCAGCATGCAGAGCCAACGACTCCTGCGTGTGCATCACGCCCTTGGGCGACGAGGTCGTACCCGAGGTGTAGATGATCGAGGCCAGATCCGACGGTTGCGGAATCGTCGTCGCGCCTTGTGCCTCCACGCGCTGCGAGAGCACCTTCAGGTTCTTGGTGCGGATGACGATATTTTGGCTCTCCACGGCCTCCTTCGGGATGCGGCTAAAGAGTTTATCCGACACGAGCAGCGCCTTCGACTCGGAGTGCTCCAAAATCTTAGCCACCTCCTCGCCCGAGAATCCGGGCAGGATGGGGACAATGACCATACCGGCTGCCGTAACGGCAAAATAGCTGATACCCCAGTTGGGCATCGAACTGCTATACAGGGCCACCTTGTCGCCGGGTTTCAGACCGGCCGAGGTGAGCTTCTGCTGCAAAGCCTCGACACGCGAGCCGACCTCCTTGAAGGTCACCTCCTCGCCATCGAGCATCGTGAAAGCCACACGATCGGCAAATCGTTCGATGCTGTTACGCATCAGATCATAGAGTGTTCTAAAAGCCATAGTTTACAAATAAAGTTCGACAATAGAACGTTTTTTCACGTTACAAAGGTACTAAAAAGCGACAAAATAACCCAGTTTCCCCGCAAAAAAGTACCAAAAAAGGTTGCATCAAGCGTCGCAATGGTGTTTTTGGACAATCTTGACGCAACCTTCAGACAATCTCCTGCCGTCCGATTAGGCGTAGAGGTGACGCTTGATCGAGTGCTTCGGCGTATGTACGAAACCACCCTCGATGATCTCGATCTGGGCGATTTGGCTATACTTGGGCAACTCTGCATTCGCCAACTGGCGCGTCTGCTCCAGCAACACCTCCACCGGCTCGGTGGCACCCTTGAGCTGCTCCTCATGCGGAGCTACAAGCGCAACGAGCCTCTTATCACGCTCGACGATGAGCGACTCACCCACGTAAGGCATCGTATTGAGCTTTGCCTCGATCTCCTCGGGATAGATATTCTGACCATTGGCCGAGAGGATCATACACTTCGAGCGACCACGGATGAAGATGTTACCTTGAGCGTCAATCACGCCGAGGTCACCCGTACGCAACCAACCATCCTCGGTAAAGACAGCGGCCGTTGCCTCCTCATTTTTATAGTAACCCATCATCACGTTGGCACCACGTACCTGCAACTCGCCCACCACCTTCTGCGGATCGGACGAATCAACACGAATTTCGTTCAAGGTTACGATGCGGCCACACGAACCGGGCTTAAAGGTCGTCCAGTGCTGATAAGCCACCAGCGGGGCACACTCAGTCATACCATAGCCCACCGTGTAGGGCATCTTAGCAGCACGCATGATCTTCTCAACCTCCTTGCTCAAGGCAGCACCACCCATCACAATCATGCAGGCGTTGCCACCAAAGGCATTCATGATCTGCGTACGAATCTTCTTATAGATCACGTTCTTGAGGCCCGGAATTGCGGTCAGCACGCGCATCAGCGGCTTGCGCAACACAGGCATCACCTTACCCTTGATCACCTTCTCCATGACCAGCGGCACCGTGATCAGGATATAGGGCTTCACCTCCTGGAAGGCAGCCATGAGCACCGTCGGCGAGGGGGTCTTTCCCAAGAAGGTCAGGTGAGCGCCACCACAGAAGGGATAGAGGAACTCGAAGGCCAAACCATACATGTGAGCCATCGGCAACATCGACATCATCGTAGCACCGGCGGGTACGGGGATATTATCAATACCGAAGTGGATGTTCGACGAGATATTGCGACCGGTCAACATAATACCCTTGGGCGAACCGGTCGTACCCGACGTATAGTTGATGACCATCAGCTCGTCAATCTTATCGTAAGCGAGCTTGAGGTTGTTCTGCTGCACCCCTTTGGGATAGGCCTTTTTGAAGAGTTCATCAAGCTGCTCGAAAGCCTTCTTGTGCTCCTCGTTGGCTACGTAGAGTAGCGAATAATCCTCAATATTGATAGCTGCAATCAGGTTCGTCATCTTCGTCGGATCCAGATCAGCCCATTTGCGAGCCTCGGTGAAGAGGATGCGGCTCTCCGAGTGATGCGTCAGATCCTGCAGACCCTCGTTCGTAAAGTCGGCCAAGATAGGTACTACCACTGCGTGGTATGAGGCCACCGAGAGGAATGCCATAGCCCAGCGTGCCGAGTTCGGTCCCGAAAGCGCAATCTTGTCGCCCTTCTCGATACCCAGCTCCTTGAAGAGCAGATGCAAACGAGCAAATTGCTCAGCCACCTGTGCTGAGGTAAACGTAGCACCTCGATAATCACTCAATGCGGGTTTCTCCCAATTACGACGCAGACGCGTCTCAAGAATAGTCAGGAAATGTTCCATCGTGTTGTATACCTAATTTTATATTAAAATAATTCTTTGATGATTTTCACGCCGCGAATTTCGCCTAAAAAAGCGAAACGACGAAAAAAATGGGATAATCGACTCACGTGGGGGAGAAAAACGAATATTTGGGGTGAAAAACTATATTATGGGGTGAAAAAATGAATTTATATCAACCATTTTTCGTATTTTTGGGGTCAAAAGCAGGTTATATGATCCCATCAGAATCTATCAAAAAATGGGCTACAGCCGTCGGATTCGACCTTTGCGGCATTACCCCAGCAGCCCCACTTCCCTGGGCAGAGCAGGCTTTTCGAAGATGGATTGCTCACGGAGCACAAGGGCCTCTGGACTATCTGACACGCCACACCGAGAAACGTTTTCATGCGGCACGATTGGTGGATCAGGCGCGGACGGTCATCGTCTGTGCCGTAAGTTATAAGAGTCCGATCAGCGAAGGTTATCCGCCAGAGCATCGGGCCAAGATAGCCTCGTATGCCTGTAATCGTGACTACCACACGACCATCAAGCAGATGCTCCTACAGCTTTTGCAAACCATCCAACAGCACTACCCCACGGTCACCGGACGAGCCTTTGTCGATGCTGTACCGTTATCCGAGAAGAGTTATGCCGTGGCGGCTGGTCTGGGGTGGATTGGGCGCAACTCGCTACTCATCACCCCTCAATATGGTTCTTTTATCCACCTGGCAGAGCTTATCATCAACGAGGAGGTCGATCCCTACGATCAGCCCTTTACGGAGAGCCGCTGCGGCAGTTGTCGGGCTTGTATCGAACATTGTCCTACGGGAGCTATTGGAGAGGAGCGGACGATTGATGCACGACACTGCATTGCCTGTCGGACGATTGAACGGGCAGACAGTAGCAACGAAATCGACCTCCATGGATGGATTTTCGGCTGCGATAGTTGCCAGCAGGCGTGCCCCTACAACCAGCACGCACCGCTACATCGCAACCCTGCCTTCGATCCGCTCGTCGATCCGCACAGCATGACCGCCGAGGAGTGGCTCTTGCTCAACGAGGAGCAGTTCCAAGCCCGCTTTGGCGCAACGCCGATGCCCCGTGCCGGTCTGAGACGTATCCAAGAGAGCATCACAAAGCCCTAACCGCTCGACAACCCACGGAAGAGAGGGTGTAAGTGTCTTCCCAGACCAAAGAATACAAAAAATGAGCGTGCCCATCTCGGACACGCTCTTCTTTGTTAGAAATTGTATAACAAGCAGGATCTCAACTACTACTTGTTCAGCTCGGCCAACGCAGCCTTTGCGTTCTCAGCAGCCGGACCTGCAGTCACCTTCTTGAAGGCAGCAATAGCCTGCTCACGCTGCGAGAGGGCGTTGTGAGCCGATGCCAACTGATAGTAAACGGTGCTCTTGTCAGCCTCGTCGGTCTGAGCCTCAGCAGCAGCAGGAGCCGTCTCGATCACCTTGGCATAGTCCTTCTTACCGAGGTAAGCCTGTACACGCACCAGCTGGAAGAGGGCGTTGTCGGGATTCTTGGCCAACTGCGTATCGGCCAGGGCGATGATACCATCAAAATCGCCAGCACCCTGCAGCTCAGCCACCTTGTTGTTCGTGTAGAGAGCCATATCAGCCTTTGCCTTAGCAGCATCCTCTGCATACTTGGGGTGGGTCTTCGAGGCCACCGACGCATACACGTCCATACCCTTCTCAAACTCGCCCATCTCGCAGTAGCTCATAGCCAGGTTCAGTGCCATAGCCGTGTTGTTCGGATCGGCAGCATAGCCCTTCTCAAAGATCGAAACGGCCGTAGCGTAATCCTTGGCATTGAAAGCCTCACCACCACGCGTCTGGTAGATCTTTGCAACCCAGGTATTCGCCTTGGTCATCTGGGCAACCTCGCCATACAACTCAGCCAGCTCGGCCGACTTCGTAAACTTGGCCAACGCCTCGTCATAGTTCTTGGCCATGAAGGCACGACCACCCATCTGGAAATAGCACTTGGGCAACGTCGTCTTGGCCGTAGCCACCAGCGATGCAGCACCGTCGATGTCCATACCATCTGCGATGATCTGCTCAAACTTCGTAGCAGCCGTAGCAAAGTCCTTGGCACCATAAGCGGCAACAGCCTCGTTGTAGGTCACCTGCAGATCCTGTGCCGAGACCGTCCATGCGGCCATCAGCGCAACAAGCATTACAAAAAACTTCTTCATCGTTCTTCTTGTTTAATAATTATTATTTTAGAAATTGTTTTCACAACGCTCGGCCTCTCGCCCGCAAAGCGCAAGGCACGAATGGGGCAAAATTAACACTAAAAATTTGAAATTTCAAATCTTAACGACGCAACGAGGCAAAAAATTGTGTCATCAATGCCTCACACGCTTCACGCAACACCCCGCTGACAACCTCACTTTTGGGATGAAAAACCCGCTCCGAGTAGGTTCGATAGCCCTTTTTCGGGTCATCTGCTCCCCACACAATGCGACCCACCTGCGCCCAGCCGATCGCTCCGGCACACATGATGCACGGTTCGACCGTCACATAGAGCGTACACTGCGGCAGGTATTTGCTCCCAAGCGTCTCCGTAGCGGCCGTCAAGGCCTGCATCTCGGCATGGGCCGTCGGATCCTGCAACGACTCGACAAGGTTATGTCCTCGGCCGATCACACGTCCCTGACAGACAACGACTGCCCCGATGGGCACCTCCTGCTGATCAAACGCCTGCTGCGCCTCATTTAGTGCCTGACGCATGAATTTTTCGTCCAATTCGCACTGTTCCATCGCTCCAAACGGGATTAACGACGCCGTTTGCCCGGTCGAGGTTGAGGCTTGGGCTGCGGTTTGGGTTTCGGACGCGGGGTCGGATGCACCACCGGCACTCCGCTCGTATGGTCGGGTTTGAGCGTAATCGAAACGGTTTGTCGGCTCCGCAACGGATTGCCAAAGGGATCAACTCCCGGGTCCCATTCGGGCGAGAAGAGAATCACCCGCTCGATCTCCTCCACGACACGCGGATAGAGGCGCGAATCGGGAATCTCTTCATCGACCAGCGTTGTACTGCCGTCTGCCTCGACGTAGAAGGGCACCTCTACGACAATAAACGGGGCATCGGGCGGCAAGGGACCAAAATCCTTGCGCAGGTTGGCCACAATCCAACGCTCGAAGGTGTCGATATCACCTCCTTGGAAATGGGGCGTAGCCATCCGTTCCAACTCGGCCTGGCGTTTGCGCTCCTCCTTTTCGACCTTCTTCTGTGCCTTCCGTGCCATCGCCGCGGAGTCTTTCTTGGCCTCGGCCGTCCAGGTGCAAGCACAACAGAGTAGGATAATCAAAAATAGTCGTCTCATTTTTCCTTTTTTTTTCGGGTTTACCCTACAAAAATACAATTTTTATTGCGTATATTTGCAGGTTACTGTTGAAATAACGCAAAAAAACATCAAAATATGTACAGAACTCATACTTGTGGCGCACTGCGCGTCGAGCATGTAAACGAAACTGTTACGTTGGCCGGATGGGTGCAGAAGGTGCGCAATCTGGGAGCCATGACCTTTATCGACCTGCGTGACCGCTATGGCATCACCCAGATCGTGGTCGAGGAGACGACCGAGGCTTCGGTGCGCGAAACAGCCCTCCGCGTAGGTCGCGAATGGGTCTTGCAGGTGACCGGTAAGGTGATCGAGCGTTCGTCGAAGAATCCGAAGATGGCTACGGGTGACATCGAGGTGGCCGCTACGGATATTCAGGTGTTGAACGAGGCCCTGACGCCCCCCTTCACCATCGAGGAGCAGTCGGATGGTGGTGACGACCTGCGCATGAAGTATCGCTACCTCGACCTGCGTCGTCCGCCCCTGCAGCGCAACATGATCCTGCGCCACAAGATGGCCCAGGAGATTCGTCGATTCCTCGATAGCGAGGGCTTCCTCGAGATCGAGACCCCCTATCTGGTCGGTTCTACGCCCGAGGGTGCACGCGATTTCATCGTGCCGAGCCGTATGAATCCCAACCAGTTCTACGCCCTGCCGCAGTCGCCCCAGACGCTCAAGCAGCTCTTGATGGTGGCCGGCTACGATCGTTATTTCCAGATCGTGCGTTGCTTCCGCGACGAGGACCTGCGTGCTGACCGTCAGCCCGAGTTTACGCAGATCGACTGCGAGATGGCCTTCGTCGAGCAGGAGGATGTGATCTCGGTATTTGAGAATTGGGCTAAGCACATGTTCCGCGAGGTGATGGGTATTGATTTCACCGAGCCGTTCCGTCGCATGCCCTGGATTGAGGCGATGGAGAAGTATGGTTCGGACAAGCCAGACCTGCGTTTCGGCATGGAGTTCGCCGATCTGACCGACCTGGCCAAAGGCCACGGCTTCTCGGTCTTTGACGATGCCGAGTACATCACCGGCTTTGCCGCTACGGGTTGCGCCACCTATACGCGCAAGCAGATTGACGCCCTCACGGAGTTCGTGAAGCGTCCGCAGGTGGGTGCCAAGGGTCTGATTTGGATCCGCGTCGAGGAGAATGCCATCAAATCGTCGATCGATAAGTTCTATACACCCGAGGAGGTACGTGCCATGGCCGAGAAGTGTGGCGCGAAGACCGGCGACATGGTCTTCATCCTCTGCGGCAAGAAGTTCAAGGCCCTCACACAGCTCTGCGCCCTGCGTCTGGAGGTGGGTCAGCAGCTTGGTCTGCGCGACCCGAAGCAGTTTGCTCCGCTGTGGGTAGTCGATTTCCCGATGTTCGAGTGGGATGAGGAGACCGAGCGTTTCTACGCCATGCACCACCCCTTCACCTCGCCCAAACCTGAGGATGTAGCCTTCTTGGAGAGTGATCCGGGTCGTGTACGTGCCAATGCATACGACTTTGTCTGCAACGGCACGGAGATCGGTGGTGGTTCGATCCGTATTCACGATGCCAAGTTGCAGGCCACGATCTTCAAATGCCTCGGCTTTACGCCCGAGCGTGCCCAGGAGCAGTTTGGCTTCCTGATGAACGCCTTCAAATTCGGTGCACCCCCGCACGGTGGTTTGGCCTTCGGTTTCGACCGTCTCTGCTCGCTCTTTGGTGGTTCGGAGTCGATCCGCGACTACATCGCCTTCCCGAAGAACAATGCCGGCCGCGACGTAATGCTCGATGCCCCGGGATTTGTCGATCAGACCCAGCTCGACGAGCTCTATTTGAGCCTGGTAAAGCCCGAGTAAATAGCTTAATAGACAATAAAAAGAGCGGATCAATCGATCCGCTCTTTTTATTAGTATTGGTTTATAATTTCTAATTTCCCATCTCGGAATTCAATTGTCATCCGTGATTATTTTGGAATTTTTCCTACCTTTGTAAAAAAATACGACAACCATGGCTCTTGCACCTCTCGCCGAACGACTGCGCCCTCAACGGCTCGATGACTACATCGGGCAGGAACATTTGGTGGGCGAAAAGGGCGTATTTCGTAAATTCTTTGAGACGGGAAATGTCCCCTCGTTCATCTTGTGGGGCCCTCCGGGTGTGGGTAAAACCACGCTGGCCAAAATCGTAGCCTCACAACTCGAACGCCCCTTCTATACCCTCTCGGCCGTCACGTCGGGGGTCAAGGAGGTGCGCGAGGTAATCGAGTCGGCCAAACGGCAACGCTTCTTCGATCAACGGGCACCGTTTCTGTTCATCGACGAGATTCACCGCTTCAACAAATCGCAACAAGACTCGCTCCTGGGGGCTGTCGAGCAGGGGGTCTTTACGCTGATCGGCGCGACGACCGAGAATCCCTCGTTTGAGGTGATTTCGCCCCTCTTGAGCCGTTGTCAGGTCTATATCCTCAAATCGCTGGAGGATGCCGACCTCGAGAAACTCCTGCAACGCGCGCTGACGACCGACACGGAGCTCAAAGCCCGCCAAATCGAGGTTGTCGAGCGAGGAGCGCTATTCCGTTTCTCGGGGGGTGATGCCCGCAAACTGCTCAACATCCTCGACATTGTGGTGGGTGCCACCGAGGGGAAGGTCACGATCACCGACCAGTACGTGACCGACTGCCTGCAACAAAACATCGCCCTCTACGACAAGAAGGGCGAGCAGCACTACGACGTAATCTCAGCCTTCATCAAATCGGTACGCGGAAGCGACCCGAATGCCGCCATCTACTACCTGGCGCGCATGTTGGCCGGAGGCGAGGAGCCCCGTTTCATCGCCCGCCGTCTGGTCATCCTGGCCTCGGAGGATATCGGTCTTGCCAACCCCAATGCCCTGCTGCTGGCCAATGCCTGCTTCGACACGGTCCACAAAATCGGCATGCCGGAGGCACGCATCACGCTGGCCGAGACGACCATCTATTTAGCAACATCGCCCAAGAGCAACTCGGCCTATATGGCTATTAACAAGGCACTTGCCTTGGTCGAGCACGATACGACCAATCGCCCCGTACCGCTCCATATCCGCAATGCTCCCACAAAATTGATGGCCGAGGCGGGCTATGGCGAGGGCTACAAATACGCCCACGACTATGCCGACCATTTTGCCGAGTTGGAGTTCCTGCCCGAATCGCTCTCCGGTACCCGCTTCTACGAGCCGGATCGACAGAATGCCGCCGAGCAGAAGATTGCCGAGCGCATTCAACAACTCTGGAAGGGAAAATATTGATCGCTTGTATGCTCTCGAAACGGATTTTACTCCTCCTCGCAGGGTTGGTGCTCATCATGGGTGGTCTATACCTCTATTATATATACGACCCAACCCACGCCCATTTTGCACCCAAATGTATGTTTCGCATGTTGACGGGGTGGGATTGTCCCTCGTGTGGCACACAACGCGCCCTGCACGCCCTCTTACACGGAGACGTTTGTGCTGCCGTGCGCTACAACCCCTTTGCCCTCTGCTCGCTCCCCTATGTCGCAGCATTGATCTATACGACCTTTGTCACGAGTGATCGCGCTCGACGGTGGCGGCGGTGGGTACAACACCCCTACACGGTCATCCTCTACCTGGTGCTGCTCGTCGCCTGGTGGATCTTACGTAACACCCCGATTTGGCTTTGACCCATGAAACGCATCGGCATTATCTCCGACACACACGGCACCTTCGACGAACCCTTGCGCAATTTTCTCTGCGAGGTGGACGAGATTTGGCATGCCGGCGACATCGGTTCGCAAGAGTTGGCCGACCAAATTGCCGCCTTCAAACCTCTGCGAGCCGTCTATGGCAACATCGACGGCGGGGTTACACGACGCATCTACCCCGAATTTGCCCTCTTTCGCTGCGAGCAGGTCTCGGTCCTGATGACCCACATCGGCGGTTATCCGCGTCGCTACGCCCCTCAAGCCCTGCGTCGCATCCAATCGGCTCGGCCGAAGCTCTTCATTGCCGGCCACTCGCACATCCTAAAGGTGCAGTTCGACCCTGTCTATCAGTTGCTTGCCGTCAATCCGGGAGCGGCCGGATGCTCCGGTTTTCACAAGGTGCGCACGGCCATTCGGCTCGTGATCGACGGGGAGGATATGCGCGAAATGGAGGTGCTGGAGCTGCCGCGTCAAAATCATAAATAAATCGGCCAAATACTACAACCCATAGTGCGTCCGTTCCTATCACGAACACGATTTAATGGACGATACTATGCAAGTGAACATTTCAAAGACGCTTGAGGCAATCATCGCCCGCACAGCGTTCAAGACGACCAAACAAGGGCAGCAACATGCCCTGAAAGATCAGCTGGCTGCCGAACTGTTACGCGAGGAGGGCTCTTTGGCCTACCAACTCCTCACCGCACATCTGGAGGCTTGGCAGCTCTATCAACTTTCCATACGGCTCAAACATCTCTTGAGCAAAACTCCTTCAGACTCGGAGGTCGATACGGAGCACTTTTTTCGGGGGTTCCGCAACGAGTTGTGTGCCAAATACAGCCATCTGAAGCACATCTCCACGGCCCACGCCCTGCGTGAGATCATAGCCGACCCCTCGACCCACACGGCCGGCATCATGGCGCGCTATCGCATCACGGTCGAGACCATCGACCGGGCTTTAGCCGAGGCTGACGGGGCAATTACCCGCCAAGCCGAGCAGCAGATTCAGCTGTTAGACTACGCCTTCGAGCAAATCGACACGCACATCTCTACAACCCCGCAGCTCGACAAATTGGGGACAGACCTAACGGCTGAGGCGCGTCGGGGAGCCATCGACCCGGTGATCGGCCGGGAGCGCGAGATCGAGCGGGTGATCCAGATTCTCGCACGTCGCAAAAAGAATAACCCAATCTTGATCGGTGAAGCCGGCGTAGGTAAAACGGCCATCGTCGAGGGGTTAGCCCTACGCATTGTCGAGGGGAATGTACCCCACACGCTAAGCAACAAGCGGCTCTTCTCGCTCGATATTACTGCGCTGGTAGCCGGTACGAAGTTTCGGGGAGAATTTGAGGAGCGCATGCAACAGTTGCTCGACGAACTCAAGCAAAACCGCGAAGTGATCCTCTTTATCGACGAGATTCACACCATCGTTGGAGCCGGATCGACCCAGGGGAGCCTCGACACGGCCAACATCCTCAAACCGGCTTTGGCTCGTGGCGAGCTGCAGACCATCGGTGCCACCACGCTCGATGAATATCGCACCGAGATAGAGCGTGACGCAGCCCTCGAGCGACGTTTTCAGCGGGTGATGGTCGAGCCCACCTCGGCCGAGGAGACTTTTCAGATTCTCCAACGCATTGCACCCTGCTACGAGGCGCACCACGGAGTTCGCTACACCGAGGAGGCGTTGCGTGCCAGCATCACACTGACCGAGCGCTACCTCACCGATCGCCACCTGCCCGACAAGGCCATTGACCTGATCGATGAGGCGGGGGCTCGGGTGCAAGCACAAGGCAATTATGAGCCTGAATCGTTGCGCCAATGCGCCAACGCATTGGCCGAGGTGCAGCAGGAGCGACACGCAGCCCTCGACGCGGCCCACTACGACCAAGCGGCTGCCGCCCGTATGCGCGAGCTAAAACTCCGAGCCGAGTTGAAAGGAGCCCGTTCGGAGTTTCGTCGCAAACGGTCTGAACAGATCATTACGATTGATCGGGCTGCCATCGAACAGGTAATCACCTCCATGACGGGGATTCCGATCGAGCGCATCAGCAGCTGCGAGCAACAACGGTTATTGGGGCTACAACAACACTTGACCACACATGTCATCGGCCAGCAAGAGGCCATAGCATCGCTTTCGCAGGCCATTCTCCGAGCACGCACCGGACTAAAAAAGCCCCATCGGCCGATCGGCGTATTCCTCTTCGTCGGGCCTACGGGTGTCGGCAAGACCCTATTAGCCAAAGAGCTCTCGAACTGGCTTTTTGACCAGCAGCGCGGATTGATACGCATCGACATGAGTGAATACAGCGAGAAGCACAATGTAGCGAGACTCATCGGCTCGCCTCCGGGCTACGTAGGTTATGGCGAAGGGGGACAATTGACCGAGGCTGTACGTCGCAGACCCTATGCCGTGGTGCTCTTCGATGAGATCGAGAAGGCTCATCCCGAGGTCTTCAACATCCTCCTGCAACTCTTTGACGAGGGGCATCTGACCGATGGTGCAGGACGCAAGGTCGATTTTCGGAATACGGTGTTGGTGATGACCTCCAATGTCGGCTCACGCGAGATGGCCAATCGTCCACGACAGATTGGATTTTTATCTACTTCGCACAGTACAGTGGAGAGCGTCGTAGCCAAAGGTTATGAGCGGGCCTTAGAGCGGGCCTTCGCCCCCGAGTTTCTGAATCGGATCGACCATATTGTACCGTTCCGAGCCTTGACTCAGGAGGATATTGAGCAGATCGTCTCGCTCGAGTTTGCTCGCTTAGCAGAACGGGTCGAAGCTTTGGGCTATAGATTGCGGATCACGGAGCGAGCTCGGCAACGGTTAGCCACAATGGGTTATGCCCATCGGTTTGGTGCACGAGCCCTGCAACGCGCCCTCTCGGAGCAAGTAGAGGTCCCTCTTTCGCAACTTCTCGTCGAGGGACGCCTCCACACCGGAGATGTTATCGTGGTCGAAAGTTCGCGCAACGAAGGTATTCGTCTGCGCGTTGCGTAGGCCTCCTCAGGCGAGGATAGCACAAAAAAAAGGCTGTCTCAACCGATTGGTTGGACAGCCCCGTTTTTAGGGTTGAAGTAGTCGAGTGTTTTACTCCTCGTCCTTCTTCTCGACCTTCTTGACCTTCTTAGCCTCAGCCTCCATAGCATTCTTCAGAGCTGCCAGGCCAGCGATGTCGCCGAGCGTCGTCTTCTCAACCGAAGCGTTGATCTTCTTCACGGTCGACTTCGTAGCATCAGCAGCAGCACGCTTCTCAGCCTTCTCGGCAGCGATCTCGGCACGCTTAGCATCCTCATAGGTGCGTACGTGCGAGAGCGTGATGCGCTTGGTAGCCTTCGAGAACTCGATCACCTTGAAAGCGAGCTTCTCACCAGCCTTCGGGGTCGTACCGTCCTCCTTCGTGAGCTGACGGCTCGGGCAGAAGCCCTCAACGTTCTCTGCCAGCGTAACGACAGCACCCTTCTCGGTCAACTCCAGAATCGTGCCCTCAACAACGCTGTCTACGGGGAACTGAGCCTCGATAGCAGCCCAGGGGTTCTCCTCCAACTGCTTGTGACCCAGCGACAGGCGACGGTTCTCCTTGTCGATCTCGAGTACTACAACCTCGATATCGGCACCTACCTGCGTAAACTCACCCGGATGCTTTACCTTCTTCGTCCACGAGAGATCCGAGATGTGGATCAGACCATCGATACCCTCCTCGATCTCGACAAATACGCCGAAGTTCGTGAAGTTACGTACCTTAGCCGTGCACTTGGCACCTACGGGGTAGCGCGTCTCAATGTTCTCCCACGGATCGGTCGAGAGCTGCTTGATACCGAGCGACATCTTGCGCTCTGCGCGATCGAGCGTCAGCACTACGGCCTCAACCTCGTCACCTACCTTCATGAACTCCTGAGCCGAACGCAGGTGCTGGCTCCACGACATCTCCGATACGTGGATCAGACCCTCAACACCGGCAGCGATCTCAACGAACGCACCGTAATCGGCCATCACGACAACCTTACCCTTCACCTTGTCACCAACGGCGAGGTTCTGGTCGAGAGCCTCCCACGGGTGAGCCGTAAGCTGCTTCAGACCCAACGCGATACGCTTCTTCGTATCGTCGAAGTCGAGGATAACGACCTGAATCTTCTGATCCAGAGCGACAACCTCCTCGGGGTGATTTACGCGACCCCACGACAGATCGGTGATGTGGATCAGACCGTCCACACCGCCCAGGTCTACGAATACGCCATACGAGGTGATGTTCTTGACCGTACCCTCGAGGATTTGACCCTTCTCGAGCTTCGACATGATCACCTGCTTCTGCGCCTCGAGCTCGGCCTCGATCAGCGCCTTGTGCGAAACGACTACATTGCGGAACTCCTGGTTGATCTTCACCACCTTGAAGTCCATCGTCGTATCTACATAGACGTCGTAATCGCGGATCGGCTTCACGTCGATCTGCGAGCCGGGGAGGAAGGCCTCGATGCCAAATACATCGACGATCATACCACCCTTCGTGCGGCACTTGATGTAACCCTTGATAATCTCGTCCTTCTCGAGGGCCTCGTTTACACGATCCCACGACTTGAGCTGACGAGCCTTCTTGTGCGAGAGGGCCAGCTGACCGTTCTTATCCTCGGCCGAATCAACATACACCTCTACTGCGTCACCGATCTTCAACTCGGGGTTGTAACGGAACTCGGCAACCGAGATCACACCCTCCGACTTGTAGCCGATGTTGACGAGCACCTCACGCTTGGTGATGCCCGTTACGGTACCCTCAACAACCTCGCCAACGTTTACGTTCGACAGGGTCTTGTCATAGGCAGCCGAAATCTCCTCTTTGGGCTGGTCATAGATACCCAGCTCCTGCTCAAAAGCGTTCCAATCGAAATTCTCGTTCGAAACAACTTGCTTCATTTCCTCCATGTTTGGAAAATCTTTTTGCGATACAATCGCTCGTTAAATGGTTAATAATAAAAACTTTGCGTCCCTCACACGCACTACGCGTGCGCATTTGGGACGACAAAGATACGGTAAGAGTTTTGAATTTCAAAATCCCACCCGATTTTTTTCACAGAAAATGAGTCTTTTAGCCTCATTCCCAATTCGGACAGACGCTGTGCTCCAAGCACCTATTATTGCGTTACAATCTCACCATAGACCGCATTATCGGGCACAACGGGGGCTTCGCGCAAAGCCTCAAGCATCAGATCGGTCACCAGCTTCGTTCCGATCTGCCCCTTCGTGCGGTCGATTGCAGCGTAGTTCTTAAAGGCATAATCGCTGATCACCACTGCATAGTTTTGTCCAACCTTCAAGGTCGGGAAACGCACCTCGACTGCCTTTCCGACCGCATCAGTCACGATCTGATAGGGAGTGGTCGAGATCAGATCATAACGACCACCCTCGCGGGTCGGCTCATTGAATTTGGCAAGGATCATCTGCTCCATCTCAGCAGGGGTCATCGTCAACGTAGCCACACACGACCCAAAAGGCTCCAAATCGTAGACAGTAGCCGTACCGACACCTCCGGCCGGAATCGAATCCAGACGTACACCTCCACGATGGTAGAAGCCCACCTCGGCCTTCGTCTGACGCTTAGCCAAATTGACAATCCAATTGGCCAAACCTATGTCCGAAGCTGTTTGTGTCATCGTACCGATCGGGCGATTCAACTCCTCGTCCGCATAGTAACGTGCCACCTCGGCTGCAATAGCACTATCGGGTGCAAAATCCGTGATCGGGCGATTTTCATAGGCCACCTCCTTGACCCGTTTACCGCGCATTTTTATCTGCGTCACACCCACATTGCGCAAGTCCTTATAGGTCTGTGCCAGCTGCGTACCGCACACCACCGTATCACGCAGTTCATGGGTGTGACCTCCGATCACCAGGTCGTAGCGCGACTCCTTGGCCAGCAACTCCATATCCCGATCATCGCCCATGTGCGAGAGCAGAATCAGCACATCAACTGCATCGCGCAACGAATCGGCCGCGCGCATCGCCTCGGCCTGCGGATCGGTAAAGCGGAGACCCGCATAGCTGGTGGCATTGCCGGCCGGATAACCCTGATTATCGTAGTTGGTAATGACGCCCACCACACCGATCTTCAGACCGCCTCGTTCGAGCACGGTGTAGGGTTTCGGCTGACGGAACGTGCAGGTGTCGCTCACCACATTGGCACACAGCATCTCAAACTCCACCATCTGATCCAGAACGCGCCCCAAATAGGCTTGTCCGTGGTCAAATTCATGATTTCCAAGCACAGCAGCATCATAGCCCACGCGATTCATCAAATCAATGATCGGACGCCCCGGCTCGGCCACCCGATCGACATAGGCATTGCCCGTCCAGCGGTCACCGGCATCGACCAGCAGCACGCGGTCGGTCGTGTCGCGGCAGGCTTGTACGGCCGTAGCCAACTCGGGCATACGCTGAATCTTGCCGTGCATATCGTTCGTCGAGAGGATCACCAAGGTCTGCTCCTTGGGCTCTGCAATACGTAAAATGGCCAAAACAGCAATCACCAAGGCCAACAATTTCAAGAGTTTTTTCATAGTACAAAGGGATTTATCAGGCTCTTTCGTTTGGCAAAATTAAAAATTATTTCTATCTTTCCGAAGCTAAAGTCTGAAATTTATGATCGAAAAAATCTGCATCGTATTAGAGAACACCTCCTCGACGATGGAGGTGGAGATGGGCACCTCGTTGCAAACCATTGCAGCATCGCTTCCGGCGGCCGACTACCCCTACCTGGCTGCCACGGTAAACAATCGACTCAAAGAGCTAGCCTATCGGATCTATAAGCCCGTTACGATCCAGTTGATCGACATCCGTTCGTTCGAGGGCATTCGGGTCTTGCAGCGCACCGCCTGGTTCGCGCTTCAGACTGCCGTACGCAACTGCTATCCCGGCCGAAAACTCTATATTCGTCATTCGCTGGGCGACGGTTTCTACTGTGAGATCGAAGGTTTTGAGACGATCACCGAGGAACAGACCCAGCGCCTGGCCAAGGAGATGCGTCGTCTGGTGGCTGCTGATCTACCGATCCGTCGCCAACGCATGCTCACCAGCCAAGTACGTGCCCTCTATCAAGAGGCAGGCTATACCGACAAAATCGAATTACTCGACTCGCGTCCACGTCTCTATAGCAACCTACACACGATGGGCGATGCGATCGGATTCTTCTACGGAGCATTAGCCCCTTCATCGAGTTACCTGACACTCTTTGATTTGTGCCCCTACTTCAATGGCATGAAGCTGATTTTACCCCACCGTTCGTCACCCGACCGCTTGCGGTATGAGATTCGCCAGGAGAAGATGACCGATGTCTTCCGCGAATACCAATCATGGGTACGCATGATGGGATTACCAACCGTGGGAGCAATCAATCGCACGGTACAACAGGGCCATGCCGGTGCAATGATCAAAGTGGCAGAAGCCTTCCACGAGCGTAAATTCTGCCAGATAGCCGATGCCATCTACCAAGCCAATCAGGAACATGGCACCCGCATGGTGCTCATCTCGGGTCCCTCATCGAGCGGTAAGACTACCTCATCGAAACGACTGAGTGTGCAACTCGGTGTGCTGGGGCTCAAACCGGTGATGATATCGCTCGACGACTACTTTGTCGAGCGGGAAAAGACTCCGCGAGACGAACATGGTGACTACGACTACGAGGCTCTTGAGGCGATCGACCTAACTCTCTTCAACGACCATCTCCAACGGCTCATGCAGGGCGAAGAGGTCGAAATTCCACGCTACGATTTCATCACAGGACACCGCCAATGGCACGAATCCCCCCTCCAACTCGACCAACGGTCAATCCTGATCATCGAAGGCATCCACGGACTAAATCCTCGCTTAACCCCTTCGATTCCACGCCACCAGAAGTTCCAAATCTACATCTCCTGCTTCACCTCGGTTGCGCTGGACAACCTTTCACGCATCGCTACGACCGACAACCGTCTGCTGCGTCGCCTGATTCGCGATCACCGTACCCGCGGCAATGACGCCCTGGCAACCCTCTCACGCTGGCCCTCTGTCCGCCGAGGCGAGGAGAAGCACATCTTCCCCTATCAGGAGAATGCCGATGCAATGCTCAATTCGTCACTCTTCTACGAGATCTCGGTGCTGCGCCCCTTTGCCGAACAAATCCTGCGCGAGGTACCTGACACAGTACCCGAGTACAACGAAGCACAGCGATTGCTACAATTCCTCGACAATTTTGTTCCCATCGAATTAGATGAAATAGCCCCGACCTCCATTCTTCGCGAATTTATCGGTGGCAGTACCTTCAAATATTAAATGCAAAATGTAGCATTCAAAATTCAAAATTATTATACCTTTGCGAAACGAAAAAAAATCAAAACTCACACGATATGTTCGACAATTTCACCACCCGCCACATCGGCACAACCAACCCCGACGAGTTGCAGCAGATGCTCGCAACGATCGGCGTACAGTCGGTCGATGAGCTGATTGCACAGGTTATTCCTGCCTCGATTCGTCTCAAAAAACCGCTCGCCCTGCCCAAGCAGGGGATGAGTGAGTATGAATTTGCCACACACATCCGATCGCTGGCCGATCGCAACCGCCTGTTGCGCTCCTTCATCGGCATGGGCTACTACCCCACGGCCACACCGGCAGCCATCACACGCAATGTATTCGAGAATCCCGCATGGTACACCTCCTACACGCCCTATCAGGCTGAGATCTCACAGGGCCGTCTGGAGGCGCTGCTCAACTACCAGACCGCCATCATCTCGCTGACGGGCATGCAGATTGCCAACTGTTCGCTGCTCGACGAGGGTACAGCTACGGCCGAAGCAATGCTGATGATGTTTGCCCTGCGTTCGCGCGAGGCGGTCAAGGAGGGTCGCAACCAACTCTTTGTCGATCGCAACCTCTTCCCACAGACGCTCGATCTGCTACTGACGCGCAGCGAACCGTTTGGTATCGAGCTGATTGTCGATGAGTGGGATGAATACGAATTTACGGGCCGCGAGTTCGGAGCCATCGTGCAATATCCCGCAGCCGACGGTGCCGTACGCGACTACACCGCCTTTGCCGAAGCTGCCCACGCCAAGGGAATTCTGGTGACGGCCGTAGCCGACCTGCTCGCCCTTGCGCTGCTGAAGGCTCCGGGCGAATGGGGTGCTGATATTGCCGTAGGATCGACCCAGCGTCTGGGTATTCCGATGGGCTTTGGAGGTCCGAGTGCCGGCTACATGGCTACACGCGAAGCCTTCAAACGCAACCTCCCGGGCCGCATCATCGGTGTTTCGGTCGATCGCATGGGTAACCGTGCCCTGCGCATGGCCCTGCAGATGCGCGAGCAGCACATCAAACGCGAGCGCGCCACCTCGAACATCTGTACCGCCTCGGCACTGATGGCCTCGATGGTCGGTTTCTACTGCATCTACAACGGTGCCGAAGGGTTGAAACGAGCCGCCACGACGGCTCACCGTGCCGCCTGCAACATCGCCCGCGCGCTGGAGAGCATGGGCTACCGGCTCACCAACAACACCTTCTTCGATACGCTCGACATTGAGGCGGAGGCTTCGGTCATCCAGTCAATTGCCCTCGAGGAGGGGATTAACTTCTACTATCCGAGCGACGATCGCGTACGCCTCTCGACTGACGAGGTGACGACCGACGAGGAGGTCGAGGCCGTGATCCGCATCTTCTCGACTGCACGCGGCAAGCGTGCCAAGGCAGCCAAGGGCGATGCCCCCTCGACGCTGCCCGCTGAGCTGCTGCGCACGAGCCAATACCTCACCGAGCCGGTCTTCAACCGCTACCGCTCGGAGAGTGCCTTGATGCGCTATATCAAGCAGTTGGAGCACCGCGACATCTCGCTGGCCGACTCGATGATCTCGCTCGGTTCGTGCACCATGAAACTCAACGCTGCAGCCCTCATGCAGCCCCTCTCGCTGGCCGGATTCCAGCAGATGCACCCCTTCGCTCCGGCGGATCAGGCCGAGGGCTACCTGGAGCTGATCGAGGAGTTGGAGCGCGACCTGGCCACGATCACCGGCTTTGCTGCCTGCTCGTTGCAGCCCAACTCGGGTGCTGCGGGTGAGTATGCCGGCCTGATGGTCATTCGCGCCTACCACCAGAGCCGCGGTCAGGGCTACCGCAACATCGTCCTGATCCCCGCCTCGGCTCACGGCACGAATCCCGCCTCGGCAGCCATGGCCGGCATGAAGATCGTCACCGTAGCCTGCGACCAAAACGGCAATATCGACGTCGAGGATCTGAAGGCCAAGGCCGAAGCCAACGCCTCGGAGTTGTGCGGTCTGATGGTCACCTACCCCTCGACCCACGGTGTCTTCGAGAGCCGCATCCGCGAGATTGTCGATGCGGTACACGATGCCGGCGGTATGGTCTATATGGATGGTGCCAACATGAACGCCCAGGTGGGTCTGACCAATCCGGGCTATATCGGTGCCGATGTCTGCCACCTCAACCTGCACAAGACCTTCGCCATGCCCCACGGTGGTGGCGGTCCGGGTGTCGGTCCGATCTGCGTGGCCGAGCCGCTCAAGCGTTTCCTGCCCTCACACCCGATGGTTTCGACCGGTGGCGAGGAGGGTATCACAGCCGTAGCTTCGGCCCCCTGGGGTTCGGCGCTGCTGCTGCCCATCACCTATGGTTATATTAAGATGTTGGGCGAGGAGGGCTTGCGTCGAGCCACGGAGATGGCCATCGTCAATGCCAACTACATGTCCTCGGCCCTCAAGGAGGAGTTCCGCACCTACTATTCGGGCGAGACGGGCCGCGTAGGTCACGAGATGATCCTCGATCTGACGCATTTCAAGCACGACTACAACATCGACTGCGGCGACATTGCCCACCGTCTGATGGACTACGGTTTCCACGCCCCGACCCTCTCGTTCCCCGTCCACGAGACACTGATGGTCGAACCTACGGAGTCGGAGCCGAAGGAGGAGATGGATCGTTTCATCGAGGCCCTGGTGCAGATCAAGCGCGAATGTGAGGCCGCTGCCGCCTCGGGCGAGGAGGACAACCCGGTCAAGATGGCCCCGCACACGGCTGTGGAGTTGGCCGGCGAGTGGTCGCACCCCTACACGCGTCAGGAGGCCGCCTTCCCGCTCGCATGGGTCAAGCAGGCGAAGTTCTTCCCCTACGTCACGAAGATCGACAACGGCTTTGGAGACCGCAACCTCTGCTGCGTAAACGAGGAGTAAGTCGCTCATCGTAAGATCGAACCACAAAAAAGAGCTGTCCAACCGATGCGTTGCGACAGCTCTTTTGTTTGGTTTGAAGTCGGACCTATAGCATGACTACTCAATCAGTAGAATATCCCGTCCATATGTAATACATCATAATCAGCTCTTTCTACCGTAGCCTTTACCTCTGCCTGAAATTTCGTCCCGGTATCATCTTGCACATCGGTACGATCCGACCAGTAATAATACATATAATCTCCATCGGAGGCATAGCAGTCTGCATAATAATAATAGTCTTCCAACCTCTCTACATAATTTCCTTCCTCATCATATACATACACCTCATAACTCCTTTTATAGCAATCTACATCGACATAATAAGTACCATGCGTTTTATAATATGATTTCTTATAATCACCATTTTTATCCAAAACCGGAACCTCTTCTGTCCCAGTTCTCTCTTCATCATCAATCACATACGCCAAGCGTTTATTACGCTCTTGATCATACAAGATCATCCAATTCCAACCCTTTCCTGTCACTACCGTTATTCCGAATTTAGAATAAAGAGTCCCTTCGGATACAATATAATTTTCCAAGCGGTAACCATCACTTCTAAATTTGATAAACGTAATACCCGAACTGATAAAGAGCGAAAGAGCTATTGAAGCCAAAATAGCCGCCTTGAGTTGTTGCCGTTTGAAGCACGTAACAACGGCAAGAGCTAAAAATACAGACAAGAATAACCCTACAATATGAACAGCAGGTGTATCAAAACACCATGTAAAATAAGGAATTAAAAAACAACCAATTAACGAGGTAACACTCACAAAAGTCAAGGCTATTCCCCAATAAAGATACTTCATAAAGATATTTTTTTAGTTAAACATATTTTCACACACCCTTGTATCCCTGCAAGCCGACGGCAATCGTTTAACTAAAAAAGAAACGTGGATTGGACTTACTGCAACGAGGTACGACCAAGCACCTACAAACACACAAGCACAACCCACGCCATGCGGCGAGGGCATTTAACGTGCCTATTGGTGTGTTTGCTTCTTAAAATTGATCTTTTTCGTTGCAAACCAATAGCCTAAATGCCATCTAAAGCTATGTCCATTCCTTTCGGAAGCGTGGTCCAAAAATAGCTATTATTTTTCAAATCCACAATACTCCACAAACAAGAGTCCTCACAAATCAGCCAATAAGCATGTACAGGCTTGGGTATCATTGAATCACCCCTCCGCAAAAAATCTATTCCAAAAGCACGATTTTTTTGCCCAAATGTTTGATGGTCTGCAAATTTTCTATTACATTTGCAAATACCAAAGTGGCCAAAATGAACAGAACGAGCAACTTGAAAATAGATTGCCGGCCACGTAAAGGACTGACAATCAACAATCTATACCTCTCCCGTCTCGGGGGGGGGGATTTTTGCTGCCTAATTTTCCGCTTACACGAATTCTAACACGGCCGGTGTTTGGGTGATCTTACGACCCAAATGCCCGTTTCAACATGCACATATATCTCAACATTATTTTTAACCATTTTTACAATCCAAACAGTATGAAAAACATGTTCAAGACACTCGCAGCTGTCGCCCTGATTGCGCTGGCTGCATCGTGCTCGAAGGATGCTGCGGAGGCTCCCGCTGTAGTGGACGAGACTGCAAAGGTCTCCTTCACGGTGGAACTCCCCGGCGTCGTTTCGCGTGCTACGAACGACGGTACGACGGCCACCGAGCTGCACTATGCCGTCTATCAGGACAATGGTGACAACACCAACACCCTTCTCTTCTCGACCGACGTAGAGGATCAGGTGAAGACCATGAGCGGCCTTGCGACCACCGTAGAGCTCAATCTCGTATCGCAGCAGACCTACGACATCGTATTCTGGGCTCAGGCTCACGGTGCTTACGATCCCGACTTTGCCGCCAAGAGCGTAGCCATGAACTACGACGCGAACAAGGTGGGTTCGAATGAGGCACGCGACGCCTTCGTCTATGTATGGAACAACCTGACCGTCAATGGCTCGATCAACGAGAAGGTAGAGCTGCGTCGTCCCTTCGCTCAGCTCAACGTGGCGCTGACGGATGGCCAGATTGAGGCTGCACAAAAGGCCGGCTTCTCGCTCGACCAGGTAAAGGTTTCGGCCAAGACGCACAACGCATTCGGTTTCTTCGCTGCCGAGCAGGGTGCGCCCGTGGGCGAGATGATCAACATCGAGTTCGCCGCTGCCGACTATGAGCTTACGCCCAATACGATCGAGGTGAACAACGCAGACTACGACTGGGTGTCGTTCAACTATCTGTTGGCTTGCACCCCGTCGGAGCTCGTGGATGTAAACATCACCTTCCTCGGTGAGCAGAACAAGAGCATTGAGGTGCCCGC
>JBGVPZ010000015.1:0-170977 GCA_045127275.1 Alistipes sp. | reverse complement strand
ACCGATGCCAATATCCTTATTACAGGCGAGAATGGCACGGGTAAGGAGATGATGGCTCGTGAGATTCACCGCCTCTCAGCTCGCTGCCGCAAGACGATGGTGTCGATAGATATGGGTGCTATCCCCGAAACGCTTTTCGAGAGTGAGCTCTTTGGTCATAAGAAGGGTGCTTTTACCGATGCGCATACCGACCGTGAGGGAAAGTTTCTGACGGCAAGTGGCTCGACGCTCTTCATGGATGAGATTGGTAATTTACCGTTGCACCTGCAAGTGAAGATGCTTTCGGCACTGCAAAATAGGGCTATCACGCCACTCGGAATGAATGAGGCGCTGCCTATCGATATACGCCTTATCTCGGCAACAAACCGCGATTTGCACGATGCCGTTGCAAAGGGCGAGTTCCGCCAAGACCTCCTCTTCCGCATCAACACCATACAGATACATATCCCGCCTCTGCGCTCCCGCAAGGAGGATATTGTACCCCTTGCCGAACGTTTTATCGAGCACTACGGCAAGAAGTATAATAAAGTGGGATTGCTCCTTCAGGGCGAGGCTGCCGATAAACTTATGGTGCACTCGTGGGAGGGCAATATCCGTGAGTTGCAGAACGCCATAGAGAAGGCAGTGATTATGTGCGACGGCGATATGATTGCACCCGACCATATCGAACTACACGCTGCCACACGCCCCGTTACTGAGGCGCAAACCCTCGAGGAGATGGAGCGACAGCTTATTGCCAATACTATTGACCAGTGCGGCGGCAACCTATCGCAGGTGGCACAACAGCTCGACATCACCCGCCAGACACTCTACAACAAGATTAAACGCTACGGATTGTGAAACTGATACACAACATACCTTACGGCAAGATTGCCATATATGTGGCGGTCATAATTGCTGTGGCCGGCATCGGTGGGTATGTGTGGGCATCGGGACACCACGCCTATCTGATTGTCTGTGTGCCGATTATTCTCTTCTGCATATTTAGATTATTTAGGCTCTATGGCGTGATTGTAAAGCGATTGATGTTTGTCTTTAATGCTGTGCAGAATAACGACTACTCCTTCCGTTTTACCGAGAATCCACAATATACGCAGTACGCCTTCGTAAACCAGTCGCTCAATCGCATCAAGGAGGTATTAGATAATGCCAAACTGCAAATCAAGGAGCGCGAACAATACTTCCAACTGATAATGGAGTGTGCCAATGTCGGTATCGTCGTAGTTATGGAGAATGGCACGGTGACACAGACAAATAGCAAGGCACTACGCATTGTAGGTATGGAGCGACTAAACCATATCGACCAGCTACGCATCTTGAGCGAGGAACTTTGCGAGGCTATGCACCGCATCGAGCCGGGCGCACAACTTACTGCCCGCTTCGCCACTGAGATTGGCGACCAGAACTTGGTGCTGAGCTGTTCGGCAATGGAGTTTGAGGGCAAGCAGTTGAGGGTTATCTCTATCGGCAATATCCACGAGGAGTTGGACCGCAAAGAGGTGGAGTCGTGGGAGAAACTGACACGCATCCTTACGCACGAGATTATGAACTCGCTTGCGCCTGTAACCTCTATCAGCCATACGCTTCTCTCGTCATCAGGCGATGCCGAGACGATGCGACAGGGACTCGAGACGATACATACAACCTCGGATAGACTGCTTCGCTTTGTAGATT
The DNA here is from genome assembly GCA_045127275.1 of Alistipes sp. Lineage (GTDB taxonomy): Bacteria > Bacteroidota > Bacteroidia > Bacteroidales > Rikenellaceae > Alistipes. Next base: position 169,303 of record JBGVPZ010000015.1, on the reverse strand, counting down.
CGTTCCGTGCCGTTACGCGCATACCTGCACCACAGAAAGCACCGTTCTACCTTTCGGAGTTGGTGGCAGAGTCGCTGTCGTTGATACCGCACGATGGCATCGAGGTTGAAGTGAGTATCGAGCCCGAAGATACTATGCTCTATGCCGACCGTGCGCTGATGTCGCAGGTATTTGTCAATCTGTTCAAAAACGCCACCGAGGCACTATTGGAGCAGGAGGGCGAACGCAAAATCACCATCCGCTCAACGATTGACGCGGAAGAGCGCATCCAAATTGAGATAACCAATAACGGCTCGGCAATCCCTGCCGAAGTCGCCGAAAATATCTTCACGCCATTCTTCACTACTAAAACAGATGGCTCAGGCATCGGCCTCGCCGTCTCTCGCCAAATCATCCGTCTCCACGGCGGCTCCCTGCGCCTAAAACACAACGACGAAGATCGGGTGACCTTCGCCGTTATCGTGGAATAAGTCTTAATAATGCCTCATTTGGCACTATTTTGTTATTTGTATGACTCTCTTTTATATTCCTCTTCTGTTATTTCAGCAACATTTACAAAACCTGATGTCATTGTAGAATATACCTCCTTATGACATCTAGGACAATATGCTTCTTCTCGTTCTTTACAACCAGGCCATCTATCATCTGTTTCGGTAATGATTAAGTATGCACCACAACTTGGACAACGTCTTTTAAATCTATCTCCCATATGTATTAACTTTTGATATTTATATATTCAATAATTAATCTATACTTTCTATAACCCCTTTCTCCAAGACTTCTTGCAATGATATTTTTTTTAATATCTCATGATATGCAGTATAAAAGTCATCATCAAGCCCTATATAAACAATATTATCATGTAACCCTTCTATATGGTCAATATGCGAATGTAGCTTACATGCCTTATTAGAACAATTAGCTACTATATGTTTTATATGTTCTAATTTATTTAATAATTCATCATATTGAGATAAACCTCTAGTAGTGGGTTGAATCTGATAATTATTCTTTTTTGATGGCTGTATGTTATGTTTTGGATCTAATAATATTATATGAAATATAGAAGGATCTCTATCAAAATAACCGACAATACGACCAGTACTATTTGAGATAGATAGTTGCATTATTGGGAAATCATCCTCATTTTCTAATATTTCTTTGGGTAACCAATCTAAATCCTTTCTTTTAATAGGGATATTTTTTGCAGACCAATCTATGTGATGACATCGTAGCGCATCACTCCCTCTATTATCCTCTCTAAGTTCTCGTGGTGTCATTGTACTTAACACACCTAATCTTTCAATCAGTCCTGCATGCCACTCCTTAGTACAATCTCCAATATGGAAATTTTGTATCTGTCTAAAATGCAAGAAGGAAAATGTCAATTTTCTTTCCCTTACATTGTTTTCTTGTTCTTTAGTTACTAAAACTTTATTTCCGTATTTTGGAGAGTCGAGATTAAGATTGAATATTCTCCCATTTTTTACCATAATACTCAATCATTAGTTCTGGAGGAATAATTCTGTCGCAACGTTCATATACATTTAAATCCCCACGAGTTTTAATCCAAGGCAGTTCATTATGAGACAATCGTTCCAATTCAGCAGCACTATACTTAAGGTAATTTTCAAGTATAAAATTGACAAACTCAGAGTCTTCTGGAGAAAGAGTAATATCCTGTTTTATACAATCGTCAATATTGATTTCAGAATAGAGATACTTTGTGCGATTAAAGCGATTATATATATCTCTATTTACTGGTCCATGAATCCAAGCTTCAAAATCACCATTAAAAAATGGTCGCTTGTTAATTCCATAAGACCATGCTTGAATATAATACAATAATTTTTGCAACTTCAAGTTAATTAAAGAAGCATACTTATCTTCCGTTTTAATTCGTAAGATAACATAATCTGCAATATCATGTATTGAGTTCATATGCGAAATACTATATCAATCTATGTGCAAAGTTACATTTTCTTCCCAATAAATCCAAATAATTGATTAATATCGTGCATCTAATCTCACTACAACATACTACAATAAGGTGTATTTAGAGAAATCAAACCAATATACTCCATCATTTATCTATAATCGCAGCAACTTTGTTCATCTCTTGGGCGAGAGATTCGTTCATAATGTGGGCGTAGTGGAGAGTCATTCGGGTATTCGTATGGCCAAGCATCTTCGATACATTCTCCAACTTTACATTATTCGCCAGCGTGATTGTCGTGGCGAAAGTATAGCGGGCTGTATGCATCGTGAGGTGCTTTTTAATGCCACAAAAATCCGCAATCTCCTTCAAGTACGAATTCATCTTCTGATTGGCGTACACCGGAAAGACCGTTTTGTTTGCCCGGCACAGCGGGTGATTGCGATATTTCTCAATCAGTTGCAGCGGATACTCCAACAGCGGCACAAAGAACTCCACCTCGGTCTTCTGGCGTTGCTTGTGAATCCATTTTCGACCGTGCGCATCCTCTGTGATGTGCTCGGGCTTCAAGTTATAGACATCGATAAATGCCAATCCAGTGTAACAACAGAAGATAAAGATATCACGCACCATATCGAGTCGCTCAATGCCAAACTCCTTGGTGCGAATGGTATTCACTTCCTCAATCGTCAGAAAATCCTTGACAACCTTCTTCTCCGAAAACTTGATGCCGGCAAAAGGATTAACCGTTATCCAGCCGTTAGCAATTGCGAGGTTTACCACCTTTTTCAGGCACTTCATATAGCGAATCATCGTGTTTTGTGCCACACGCTTCTCAATCTTCAAGAACGCCTCAAAATCACGAATCATCTCGCCGTTGAGGTTCTTGATGGGAAAGTCCGAAACTTTGGTCTTGCGGGACATCATCTCCTTGAAATAGCGCAAACAAAGCCTATAACGGCTCAATGTAACCGCATCGAACTCGATACCCACCAACTGCGCCATTCGCTCGTTGTGTTCCTCGAAAGTGTCATAAAACATCTTTTGGCTGATATGCTTGCCCTGCAAATACTCCTTGATTGTCAGCGGGTCAGCATAGCCATCACGCTCAACCAGTTCTTTGTGAATCTCGTATGCTCGTGTTCGCAGCGATTCGAGATGGCGGTTAATCTCAATCGGGATAGGACCTTTGCCCACAGCACGCTCCTTCTTCTGATCCCAGAGCGACAATGGAACTTTGCGCAAAGTATTCATCTCTGTAAATCTGCCATTTACAGTAATACGCATAGTGATAGCGGCTTCGCCACTCTTGCCCAAACGAGACTTTCGGACAATAAACAAAATTGAAAATGTACTCTTTATCATAACTTTATCTGTTAAAAAAAATGGTGCAATTCGCAACCAGATAAAGAGTAGCGTAAAACGGTGAGAATAGGTTAATTACGGTCTAATTCGAGTACATTTTTTCGAGATTCAAAATTGTACTCGATTTACACACTTTCAGTTGCTCCGAAACACCCTAAATGGGTATATAGCACAAAAAGAAAAACGCCGTATTATGTTGAAATACAGCGTTTTTACTAATTTGTCATTTTCTTCAAGTGGTGCCACCAGGAGTCGAACCGGGGACACACGGATTTTCAGTCCGTTGCTCTACCAACTGAGCTATGGCACCATCGTTTTTGGTGATGCAAAGGTAGTAATTATTTTTATATCTGCAAAATTTTTACGAAAAAAAGATAAAAAAGCCCCGCTCACCCGATTCGGCGGAGCTCTCGGTGCAAAAAAAAGCGGCAACCCCAATCGGGATTGCCACCTCATTATTTACGAACCCAAACGGGTCGATTAGCGGATCATTTTCACGATCTTAACACCATCCAACGACTTCATCTCATTCTTTAGTACGTAGCTACCCGTAGCAGGAACCATAGCAGCAGCCGAAGGAGTAGCTGCAGTTGCATGCGTATGAGCCGTGTACTGAATGCCACCCTTGCTGTTGATACCCTTCACCAATAAGGTGAAAGCGGTCGAAGGAATAAGCTTCGCGAATGCTAACGCAGCACCATACTACTATTGATTTCAGCAAACTCGTCTTCAAAGGCATAGAAGAGTTGATCCTCCGGAATACCATTAGCCGCACAAAGTTGATCAACAACATTCTTAACGGGACTACCTGTCACCATCTCGTATGCACCCATATCGCCCTTGACCAGAGCATAACCGCCGGCAACGATATCCCCTGTGATATATTAACTAAATAAAAAGTGTACAAACACACTAAGGAAATAACAATCAATCCGTTACCGCCGTCGTCTAGGTCCTGTTTTTAGAGGTCACCCCCGCTTATGTGTGTATAAAAATGGCTTTGGTTACCCGTTTGTTACTTCCGTGAGCAATCGTGTAGGCTGAAATAGAATGACTTATACGGACTAAAAGGCCGACCGAGACCGGTGCCGGGTACCTCAAAAAGGGCGATCTTACATATATATATTATATATTAGGTGCAGCTTTACCTCTTCGACGAGCTTTATCGCTTACAATATGCACCAAAAAGGCGGTTTCAAACTGTAAGTAGTCTATTAGCAAAAACGACAAACAACAAAAAATAGAGGACCAAATCCAACAATTTGTTGCGTTTTGAAATTTTTTTACGAATAGTTTTGTTTATTATTTTTCAATCTATTATCTTTGTCCGTGAACTTTTTATTTACAAAACACACTAAAAATTAACGCTTATGGTAAGAAAACTTGTACTATCGTTAATTGCTGTTTTGGGTGTTTCGTTTGCAATCGCTCAAAATAAGCAGATTTCTGGTACAGTAGCTGATGCCAATGGTGCACCCGTCGTAGGTGCTACGGTATTGGTTGAGGGTACCAACGTGGGTACGACGACCGGTGCGGACGGTAAGTTTGCTATTGCAGCTCCTGCAAATGGTAATCTTGTCGTTTCGTTCGTAGGTTATGAGTCGCAGATCGTAGCTATTGGTGGTAAGACCAATGTCTCGATCGCGCTCAAAGAGGATTCCACTGCAATCGACGATGTGATCGTGATCGCTTTCGGTACGGCAACGAAGGAGGCCTTTACGGGTTCGGCTTCGGTCGTAAAGAGTGATGACATTGCAAAACGTCAGGTGTCGAACGTCGCTCAGGCTCTGGCCGGTGCTGCAGCCGGTGTTCAGGTGACCAGCTCGTCGGGTAATCCGACCGCTACGCCTTCGATCCTGATCCGTGGTCTCTCCTCGATCAACGCAGGTAAGGGTCCGCTCTATGTAGTGGATGGTGTTCCTTACGCTGGCGACTTGAACCTGATCAACCCGGCCGATATCGAGTCGATGACCGTCCTCAAGGATGCTGCTTCGACGGCTCTGTATGGTTCGCGTGGTGCTAACGGTGTGATCATGATCACGACCAAGAAGGCCAAGATGGGTGAGGCTACGGTGACGATCGACTCCAAGTGGGGTGTAAACGCACGTGCACTGAAGCTCTATGACTACATCGACGATCCTTTGCAGTACTATGAGACGCAGTATGCTGCTATCTACAACCTCTACACCAACGGTAATGGTTTGACGGGTGCTGCTGCTCACAAGGAGGCTAACCAAACGCTGGTTACGAACGGCAATGGTGGTCTGGGCTACCTCACCTACACGGTTCCCGAGGGCGAGTACTTTATCGGTACGAACGGTAAGGTGAATCCCAACGTGACACGTGGTCGCAAGGTGACCTACAATGGTCAGGACTATTGGTTGCAGCCCGATGATTGGATCGATGAGGCTTATGAGACGTCGTTCCGTCAGGAGTACAACGTAAACGTTGCTGCTGCTTCGGATCGCGCTAACTTCTACGCTTCGCTGGGTTATTTGGAGAACAACGGTATCGTAGCAAACTCGAGCTTCGAGCGTTACTCGGCTCGTTTGAAGGCTGACTACCAGGCCAAGAAGTGGCTGAAGGTGGGTGCCAATGCCGGTTTCTCGCACTATGAGAGCTCGTATCTGTCGGATGAGTCGGGCGTAGGTGGTTCGACCAACGTCTTCAACTTCGCCAATACGGCAGCTCCGATCTATCCGGTTTATGTGCGTGACGGCGAGGGTAATATTATGTATGACCAGTGGGGCAACAAGATGTACGACTTTGGTAACGGTATGAATGCCGGTTTGGGTCGTCCGTTTATGGCTAACTTCAACGCCCTGCAGACGATTCAGCTCGACCAGAACCGTACGATTGGTAACTCGTTCACGGGTACGGCTTTTGCTGATATCAACCTCTACGAGGGTCTGACCGCTACGATCAACATCGGTACCACGCTGGACGAGTATCGTAGCAACTCGATGAACAACCCCTATTATGGTCAGTTCGCTGATGCTGGTGGTTCGGTGTCGGTAGGTCATGGCCGTATGTTCGAGGTGAACTCGCAGCAGCTCATCAACTACACGAAGACGTTTGCCGAGAAGCACAATGTCCATGTTATGGCAGGTCACGAGTTCTACAAGGTCTTCGAGGATGCGTTGAGCGCTGGTAAGGACAACATGTTCTCGATCACGAACCTCGAGCTCAATGGCGCTATCGTCGATGGCCAGCAGGCTTCTTCGTCGCGTGGTAAGTACAACAACGAGGGTTACTTCTTCCGTGCAGACTACGACTTCGACAGCCGTATCTTCGTGTCGGGTTCGTATCGTCGTGACGCTTCGTCGCGTTTCCACCCCGATAACCGTTGGGGTAACTTCTGGTCGGCTTCGGCTGCCTGGTTGATCAACAAGGAGTCGTGGTTTGATGTGGATTGGGTTGATATGTTGAAGCTCAAGGCCTCGTATGGTTCGCAGGGTAACGACTCGATCGGTAACTACAACTATACCGATACCTATGGCATTGCCAGCTCGTCGGGTGCTATGTCGGTAGTATTTGGCAATAAGGGTAATAAGGATATTACCTGGGAGACCAACACGAACCTCAATATCGGTGCTGACTTCGAGTTCTTCGGTGGTCGCTTGGGCGGTTCGGTTGAGTACTTCAACCGCAAGACGACCGATATGCTCTTCTGGTTCTCGGTAGCTCCTTCGTCGGGTTACACGGGTTACTATGCGAACGTGGGTGACATGGCCAACCGTGGTTTCGAGATCGACCTGCACGCTTCGCCGATCGTAACGAAGAACTTCCGTTGGGATGTTACGTTGAACCTCTCGCACTATACGAACGAGGTTACCTACCTCGATTCGTCCAAGAAGACGACTACGGTCGAGGGCTATGAGGGTTATATCAATGGTAGCAAATTTGTCGGTGAGGGCCTTTCGTACTACACGTGGTATATGCCTTCGTATGCCGGTGTAAATCCGGAGACGGGTGAGTCGCAGTGGTGGAAGGATACCGAGAAGCCGATGCTGGATGCTAACGACGAGCCTATTTTGGATGCCGAGGGTAATCAGATCATGCATACTGTTCGTGAGAAGACGACGATTTATGCCGACGCTACGGACTATCTGCAGGAGACTTCGCTGCCCGATCTCTATGGTGGTTTCACCACGTCGTTCAGCTTCTATGGCTTCGATCTGTCGGCTGCCTTTGCTTATCAGATTGGCGGTAAGAGCTACGATTCGGGTTATGCTTCGGCCATGGCTTCGCCCACGTCGCGTATGAGCGGTTCGGCCATGCACAAGGATATTTTGAATGCTTGGACGCCTGAGAATCCGAACTCGAACATTCCGCGTCTGCAGCTCAACGATGACAACACGGCTGCACAGTCGAACCGTTTCTTGGTGGATGCATCGTACCTGAACATCTCGAACATCACCTTGGGTTACACGTTGCCGAAGAAGTGGATGGCAAAGATCGGTGTTCAAAGCATGCGTATCTACCTGGCTTGCGACAATGTTTACTATTGGTCGCAGCGTGAGGGCTTTGATCCCCGTTACAGCTATACCGGCTCGACGAACTACGTGAACTACTCGCCGATGCGTACGATTTCGGGTGGTGTCAACCTCAAATTCTAAGGTTTCACGGATAAAAAAGAGATACAACTATGAAAAACATACTGAAGAAAATAACTTTGTCGGCACTCGCAGCCTTCACGCTGACGAGCTGTATCGAGGAGACCTTCCCCGAGGGCGGTACGGTTACGCAGGATCAGGTTGCTCAATCGTCCAGTGCACTGCAGGCCATGATGAGCTCGGTACCGGCGGCAATGATCTTGCCTTATGCGAATACCGGATCTGATCAACAGGCATGGGATTTCGGTTATCCCGCAATCGCCATTGCGCTGACTCACATGTCGGGTGACCTTGTCGTCGGTGGTGAGGATGGTTACAACTGGTTTGGTGCTTGGGATCAGAATGTTGCTATGGGTGAGCGTTATGCCTATAATGCTTACACGTTCTGGTATAACTACTATGCATGGATGAAGCCTTGCAACGACGTGATCTCGACTGTAAAGTCGGTTCCGCAGGAGAACTGGACGATCGATCAGCGTCACATTATCGGTGTGGCTCTGGCCTTCCGTGCTCACTTCTACCTCGATATGGTACGTCTTTATCAGCCGAAGCCGGCGACCGATCCCGATATTACGGGTTATGAGATCTCGGATGAGATCAAGGATCTGGCTTGTGTGATCGTAACCGAGGCTACGACGCCGGAGATGGCCAAGGCCAACCCGCGTGCTACGGTAGAGGATGTCTACAATCAGGTTATTCTGCCTGACTTGGCTTTGGCCGAGATCTGCTTGGCAGATTATGAGCGTCCTCAACCGACGATGCCCGACCTGGCTGTTGTCTATGGTTTGTCGGCTCGTGCCTACCTGGAGCGTGGTTTTGCCGGTGTTGAGGGTGCTTACGCCAAGGCTGCCGACTATGCTCGCAAGGCCATCACGGCCGGTGCCAAGACGCCGCTGACGCAGGCACAGTGGGAGAACCCCACGACGGGCTTCAACTCGTATGCTGCTAACTCGAACTCGTGGATGTGGTGTACGACCCAGACTTCGGATCAGGTGGGTAACCTGGCTTCGTTCATCGCTCACATGTCGACCGAGGAGAACTGGACGAACTATGGTAAGACGGTAGGTCGCTCGATCGTTTCGACGCTCTACGACCAGATTGCCGACAATGACTTCCGCAAGCACTCGTGGCTCGACCCCGACTTCTTCGATTTCTATGAGTATAAGAGCTGCCGTCCCGATGCTAAGCAATTCTTCTTGACGGTTTACAGCGGTACGGATCGTACGCGCGAGTATGGCGCGATTAAGTTCCGTCCGGGTCAGGGTGACTATGTAAACTACAATACGGGTAACGCTATCGACTTCCCGGTAATGCGTATGGAGGAGATGTTGCTGATCGAGGCTGAGGCTACTGGTGCTCAGAATCTGGAGCAGGGTAAGGCGCTGTTGGAGGCCTTCGTGAAGACCCGTCAGCCCGACTATACCTGCAATGCCATCAACCTGGCCGGTTTCCAGGAGCAGATTGCCAAGCAGGCTCGTATCGAGTTCTGGGGTGAGGGTATTCCCTTCTACTACAAGAAGCGTCTGGCTCAGGGTATTCACCTGTCGGGTACGAACTGCTGGAACGATGTCGCTCGTTGGGAGTTGGATGGTGTAGCTCCTTGGTGGAACCTTTGCGTGCCCATTACGGAGCGTCAGGCTAACCCTGCTATTACCGAGCAGCTGAATAATCCTGATCCGGAGGAGGTAATCGAGCCGGCTAAGGAGTAGTCAAACACGCTTAAATACAAAAGACTATGAAAATGTTGAAAAAATATGCTTATTTGCTGACAATGGCAGCCATGGCCTTTGGCTTTGCGGCTTGCTCGGAGGGTGGTGCTGATTATGAGCCCGCACAGCCGGTTAGCCCCGATTGTCAGGAGGTTTATTTCCCCTCGTCGAACCCGACGACGCTGGATCTGTCGTCGATTGAGGCTCAGACGGCCGTCTTCGAGATCGTGGTGGCTCGTAACTATGCTTACGCTGCAGCTTCGATTCCGGTAAAGGTGATTTCGGTAACTATGTTGGCCGATGGTGAGACTCCGGCATTTGAGATCCCCGAAACCATTGAGTTTGCCGATGGCGAGCTGGAGACTACGCTGAATGTTTCGATGAACGGCCCGTTGGCAGATGGTGTCTATGGGTTCAATATCGCATTCGAGGGTGAGGAGTATCTGCATCCCTATAAGATGTTCGATGGTGGTGTTGCCTATGGCCTGAATGTCTCGGTGGAGAACTGGGAGTTCCTGGGTATGGCTCAGATCACCGACGATATGATGACCGGTCTGTTCGGTGCACCTTCGGTAACGTGGGAGTGCGAGTGCTGGACGCGTTCGACCAAGCCGGGTTATGTATGCTTGAAGAATGCCTATACCTCAACCTTCCCGCACAACGAGCCGGGTGATTATCAGGAGGAGGATCACTGGTGGTATATCAACATCACGAATCCTGCTCAGCTGCTGCTGGAGACGCAGTACATGGGCTTCGATTGGGGCTATGGTGAGTTCTTCTTCGGTGCATTGGCATATGGTAAGATGGAGAATAATGTCATCACGTGGCCTGTGAAGGGTCTGGCTATTGGTATGCCGGACATGACGGGTACGAGCCTGGGTTACTATGGTAACCAGAATGGTGCTCAGAAGATCGTTCTCCCGCTCTAATTCCTGGCGAATTATAGCATGTGTTCAAGGGTCGTTCCTTTCGGGGAACGACCTTTTTTTGTGCCCATAGTCCGTTCGCGTTGGGGGCTGTTTGGTAGATCGTTACGGAGGTTGTAAATTCGTTCTAAGCACAATGGTGTGCCGGGATTAAAAAACTTGTGGTTATGAAAAACAATCTGAAAGTGATGTTCTACATCAAACGTAAGTCGCTTGCGCGCGACGGGAAGGCTCCGATTATGATGCGTGTGACCCTGCATGGTGAGCGAGCGCAGCTCTCGACGCGGTTGACGGTCAATCCCTCGGCGTGGAATCATCTGCACAACCGCGTGATGGGGCGGTCGCCCGAGGCGCAGCAGATCAATGAGCGGTTGGAGCAATTGCGGTGTGAGATGGAGGCCTGTTACGACCGCCTGCGAAGGCGTCATCCGGAGGTGACGGCCGTTCAGGTGCGTGATAGCTATCGGGCTGACGAGCAGCCGCATCGCACACTGTTGCAGGGGGTGCGGTATCAGAAGGAGCTGGTGGAGCGTCATCTGGGGATCGACCGCAGCCAATCGACCTATTATCGCTATCACTCGGTCGAAAAGCATCTGCAGGCCTTTCTGCGGAGTGCCTATGGGGCTGAAGATATGTTGCTGGAGGAGTTGGACGATACCTTTCTTACGGCTTTTCGGGGCTATTTGAGTCGGGCGTGCAACCATCGTAAAAACACGGTGTGGGTCTATATGACCACGCTCAAGCACATCTTGATGGAGGCGCGGTTGGGTAGTCAGCGCATCGAACGACTCTTTGCGCGCCACAAACTGCATTGCGAATTTACGGAGCGTAACTACCTGACCATCGAGGAGATGAAACGCCTCGTCGAGTTGGATTGTCTGGCGCTGCATCTGCGTTTGGTGCGCGATGCCTTCCTCTTTAGCTGTTTCACGGGGCTCTCGTTTGTCGATCTGAAGGGGTTGCGCGGGCGGGATATTCGTCAGGTGGCCCATACGAGTTGGATTGAGACGACCCGCCACAAGACCGGCACGCGCATTCAGGTGCGCCTGTTCGATGTGCCGCATGCGATTCTGCTCCAATATATGCCTATACACACCGACGAGGTGGTCTTTCGGTTGCCGAGTAATGGGTGGTGTAATCGTTGTCTGGCGCAACTGATGGCAATGGCCGAGATCGACAAGCATGTCACCTTCCATTGCGCACGCCACACCTTTGCTACGACGCTGACCCTCTCGCAGGGAATGCCCATCGAGACGATCTCCAAGCTGCTGGGCCATACGAATATCCGCACGACGCAGATCTATGCGACCGTGACGCACGATTATTTGAATCTGCAGCTCGATCGGCTCTCGAAGCGCATTGATGCGCTGTGTGCCGACTGGAAAGGGGTGGCGACGGACGAAAAGGGTGCGCTTGTGGCTCAATAAATGGAGGGTGTTTTGCGTTTGATAGAAAATTGACTACTTTTGTAGGCCGAAAATCTGCACGTTATGGTAAAAATCTTATGGGTTGATGACGAGGTCGAGCTGCTGAAACCGCATATCCTCTTTCTGCAACAGAAGGGCTATGAGGTGGCAACTTGCAACAATGGCTACGATGCGATCGACATGGCCACGGAGGAGGCCTTCGATCTGATCATCCTCGACGAAATGATGCCCGGTATGACGGGTTTGGAGACGCTCCCCAAGATCAAGGAGGTGCGTCCGACCACTCCTGTGATCATGGTCACGAAGAGCGAGGAGGAGAATATCATGGACAAGGCCGTCGGATCGAAGATCGCCGACTACTTGATCAAGCCCGTCAATCCAAACCAGGTGCTGCTCTCGATCAAGAAGAATGTGCATCAGCAACAGCTTGTGACCGAGCAGACTACGGCCGACTATCGGTCAGAGTTCGGGCGGCTCTCCGTTTCGTTGCAGCAGGCCGATACGTTCCAAGATTGGTGCGCGCTCTACCGTCGTCTGACCGCCTGGGAGATCGAGTTGGAGGATTCGACCGACCAGAGCATCAAAGAGGTGCTTTCGTATCAGAAAAACGAGGCCAATCAAGCCTTCTCGAAGTTCGTGCGCCGCAACTATTACGATTGGATCAATCGCCGCACGGACGATACGCCGACCATGTCGCATACGTTGATGCGCGCGGCCATCTTCCCGGAGGTGGAGCGACACGAGAAGACCACGCTGCTGCTGATCGACAACTTCCGTTACGATCAGTGGCGTGCCATCTCGTCGATGCTGCGCGGTTACTATGATATTGCGGTAGATGACTTCTATTGCGCGATCTTGCCGACGGCTACGCAGTATGCCCGTAATGCCGTTTTCGCGGGGTTGATGCCCCTGGCTATCGACCGACTAATGCCGCAGAAGTGGCTCAACGACAACGAGGAGGGGGGTAAAAATCAATACGAGGAGGAGTTCCTGCGACGACTGATGGCTCAGAGTGGCAAATCGTGGCGTACGACCTTCGATAAGTTGGTTCGCCCGGAGCAGGGACGACGGCTGGTGGATAACATCCGACGCATCTACGAGGCTGATTTTTCGGTGATCGTTTATAACTTCCTCGACATCTTGTCGCATGCTCGTACGGAGACTGATATTGTTCGCGAACTGACTGAAAATGAGGCAGCATTCCGTTCGCTGACGCGTTCGTGGTTTGAGCATTCGGATCTCTACACGATCCTGCGTCTGCTCTCCGAACGGGGCCACACGGTGATCATCACGTCGGATCACGGAACGATCCGTGTCGATAATCCGGTGCGCGTTACGGGTGATCGGGAGACCTCGGCCAATCTGCGCTATAAGACGGGTCGCAACCTGCAGTATAACGCCCGCGAGGTGTATGAGATTCAGCGTCCCGAGGATGTGCAGTTGCCCTCGAGCAACCTTTCGTCGAGCTATATTTTTGCCTACAACCGCGATTTTTTGGTCTATAATAACGATGCAAACCGCTATGTGCGCTATTACCGCAATACGTTCCAGCATGGCGGCATCTCGATGGAGGAGATGATTGTCCCTTACATCGTGCTCAAACCCAAACAATAACACACACAAAGCATGAAAAACATACACATTCACTCCGAGGAGGAGCTGACACGCGTGGCCGAGTTGCTGCTCGAATCGCTCGAGGGGCGTACGGTGGTTGCCCTACGCGGTGAAATGGGGGCCGGCAAGACGACCTTGGTACGCGCCTTGGCCGAGGTGATGGGGGTGACGGATCAGGTCACTAGCCCAACCTTTGCGCTGGTCAATCAATATGAAGGAGGTCAGGGCGAACGGCTCTATCATTTTGATTTCTACCGCATTGACGATGTGCGTGAGGCCTACGACCTGGGCTATGAGGAGTATTTCTATTCGGGCGATCTGTGCCTGGTCGAGTGGCCCGAAAAGGTTGAGCCTTTGTTGCCAGAGGAGTTGGTCGAGGTGCATATTACGGTCGATAGCCCGACGGAGCGCACCTTCACGATCGAATAGACGAAGATTATACCTATATATTATATATAACCCATTCCTATCCTTATGCAAGAGTATATTTCGAAACAAGTACAGATTTTGCGTTCGGCTGATCAGATTTTTCAAGTCATTAGTCGTTTTGATAACCTTACCCCTGCGGTGGCCGACCGTGTAGAGGATTGGCAGGCTACAGCCGATACCTGTTCGTTCAAGGCGAAGGGTTTTACGGTAAATTTGCGTATTGACGAGCGCGTGGAGCCGAAGCATGTGAAGATTGTGGGCGATGGCGGCGCGCCGATGGATTTCGCCTTCTGGGTGCAGTTGCAGCCGGTCGAGGCCTATGACACGCGTCTGCGCCTGGTATTGCATGCGGAGTTGAATATGATGATGCGTATGATGATCGGCTCGAAGTTGCAAAAGGCCCTCGATGAGATCGCTGACGGCATCGCCATGGCCATGCGATAGCAGTGAACGACCTTCTTAGCTTGCCTCGAAGGGACGATCCCTTTCATTTTGCGATCGGGCAGGGAGTGTAAAGAGGGCTTGGCGAAAAAAAAATCTTTTTTTGTTGGCGGATGAACAAATAAAGTGTATATTTGCAAACTCAAAAGAGACAATTACTTAATAACTTAATAAGATCTAAAGATATGACAAAGGCAGAAATCGTAAGCGAGATCGCTAAGAGCACCGGAGTTGAGAAGGTGCAGGTTATGGCCATCGTTGAGGCTTTCATGGATTCGGTTAAGGGCTCGTTGGAGAGCGGTAACAATGTATATCTTCGTGGTTTTGGTAGCTTCATCGTAAAGAAGCGTGCACAGAAGGTTGCTCGTAACATCTCGAAGAACACGACGATCACGATTCCGGAGCATAATATTCCCGCATTCAAGCCGGCTAAGAGCTTCGCAGCCAAGGTGAAATAATTTGTAAAACCTTTAATAATTTACCACTATGCCAAACGGAAAGAAGCATAAGCGCCATAAGATGGCTACCCACAAGCGTAAGAAGCGTCTTCGTAAGAATCGTCACAAGAAGAACAAGTAGTAGGGTAGAGCCCGCTTTGGGATTACGGTAAAGGTAAAGGGGTAAGACCTCTTTACCTTTACCTGCTTTTATGAAAAAACGACCTCAAAAGAGTCTTTGGATGAGGTCGAGATGGCAGTTTGAGGCTGCTGTACAACCATTTGGGAGTTGGACCGACACTCTCTAATCACAAAATCGGTCGTTGTTGAATAGATTCGGTTCTGGTCAGTGTGATTCCCGCAGCCAATGGGCGGATTCGATCGTGGCATAGTGTGCCGTAGTCACTTTTTGCGTGGTGAAGATCGGATCGACAAGGAGCTGTAGGGTGTTTGATGGGGTAGCGTGTGTTGTTTTTTTTGTGCTGACTCCAAGACCTCGCGACCTGCATAGGGCGGACCCTTTGCAAGAGAAGAGACGATGATCGTCCATTCGATGCTTTACGAGGGGGTTTGAGACGAGGCGTGTAACCCGGATGTAGCATTGGTGCATCCTCATTTCGGGAAGAGATTGATCAGGTCGATGTGTAAATAGCTCTGCTTGTGGGTGGAGCACAACTGAAATATGAATCGAGAACTGATTGTAAACGTTACTCCTGCCGAGATAACGATTGCCTTGTGTGAAGATAAGGTCCTCGTTGAGCTGAATAAGGAGCAGTGCCAAACGGGTTTTGCCGTGGGCGATGTCTATCTGGGCAAGGTGCGTAAGATTATGCCGGGACTCAATGCGGCCTTCGTCAATATTGGTCATGAGAAGGATGCCTTCATCCACTATTCCGATCTCGGCACCCATTTCGACTCCTTAAAAAAGTTGGTAAACTCCTTCCAGCCCGGGAAACGTGGCTTGAGGGTCGATACGATGAAACTCGAAGAGCCGCTCGAAAAGGGCGGTAAGATCGGCTCGCATGTGCAGCCGGGCGACCTGGTGATGGTGCAGATTGCCAAAGAGGCGATCTCGACTAAGGGGCCGCGTTTGACGGCCGAAGTGTCGCTTGCCGGCCGTAATGTGGTACTGGTGCCCTTCTCGAACAAAGTATTCCTATCGCAAAAGATTCGCTCGGCCGAGGAGAAACGCCGTCTAAAGCGTATTGCAGCATCGGTCTTGCCTAAGAATTTTGGCGTGATCATTCGTACGGCGGCTGTCGAGTCGAAGGACGAGGAGATCGAACACGATATTCGTCAGCAGCTTGACCGCTGGTTCAAAGCCTGCGGCACGATCCGTAAGAAGGCTGCCACGGCCCCTGGGCAGTTGCTCAATGAGATGAGCCGAGCCAATACGATCATCCGCGACTCGCTCAATGGCTCTTTCTCGCAGATTGCCGTTAATGACGAGGCTATGTATCAGGAGATCAAGAACTATGTGCACGAGATTGATCCCCAAATGGAGAAGATTGTCAAACTCTACAAGGGGTCGGTGCCCATCTTCGATAATTTCGATATATCGAAGCAGATCAAGTCTCTCTTTGCCAAGTATGTCTCGCTTAAAAGAGGAGCCTACCTGATCATCGAGCGCACTGAAGCGATGAATGTCATTGATGTCAATTCGGGCAACCGCACGAAGGCCGAGGATAATCAGGAGCAGACGGCCATGGAGGTCAATTTGGCAGCCGCCAAGGAGATTGCACGCCAACTGCGTCTGCGCGATATGGGAGGCATCGTGATCATCGACTTTATCGACCTACACAAGGCCGTCAATAAGCAGGCTCTCTACGATGAGATGACCAAACTCATGGCCACCGATAAGGCCAAGCATACGATTTTGCCGCTCACGAAGTTCGGTCTGATGCAGATCACGCGTCAGCGTGTGCGTCCGTTGGCCATCGAGGATGTGACCGATGTCTGCCCGACCTGCAACGGTTCGGGTAAGGTGGAGCCTACGGTCTTGCTCGACAAGAAGATCGAAAACCAGATCTCGCTCCTCACGCAGGATCGTGGTCATAAATACATCGAGTTGGTCGTCAGCCCCTATGTCGCCTCGTTCCTGAATCGTGGCTTCTGGTCGTTGCGTCGCCGTTGGCAGTGGCGCTACAAGACCCGCATTAAGATCGTGGAGGATCAGAGTACGGGTATGATCGATGTGCATTATCATGACCGAAAGGGTAACGACCTGATCAAGTAGTTTTCGATTTTTTTCGGCTTGTAATTATACACTGTGCCGAGGCGATTATTATCCGTTCATCTGTAAGGTAGCTGATCGTGACAAACGAAGCAAATCATACGGTGCTGAACCTTTTTGCAGGCTCCGAGCCGCTTCGGCAGCTCGAGCGAGCCATGCAGCGCGAAGGCGTCACCCTCCATTTGGAAGAGTTGGTGGGCGGGGCCTTGTCGTGCTATGCCTCCTCGTTGATTGCGCGTCAAGGGGGTATTCACCTCTTCGTGGCCGATGATCGGGATGCGGCGGCCTATTTGATGAACGATTTCTACCGCTTGCTCGACGAGCGGAAGGTCTATTTCTTCCCCTCGTCCTACAAACGATCGGTCGTCTATGGCGGTGAGGACCCACAGGGAGTGGTGCAGCGCACCTCGACCCTGGCTGCATTACGAAACTATACAGGGGAAGATTATCTCGTGGTTTGTACCTATCCCGAGGCGTTGGCCGAGCGGGTTGTTGATGAAGCGACCATGCAGGCCGGAACGATTCGGGTGGCCGTGGGCGACCATCTCTCGATCGAGGTGCTGGAGGATGCGCTCGTTGAGGCAGCCTTCGAGCGGGTCGATTTTGTCTATGCTCCCGGTCAATATGCGGTGCGCGGTGGTATTGTCGATATCTTCTCCTTCGTGGAGAGCAAACCCTATCGTGTCGATTTCTTTGGTGATGAGGTGGATTCGATCCGTCGATTTGAAATCTCGAGCCAGCTCTCAACCGATCGGTTGCAACAGATCGAGATCGTCCCGGACCTTTCGATGCGCGAAGCGCTGGCCGAACGGGTCTCGTTGGCGCGCTTCGTGGGGACGAAGGCTGCTTGGTGGAGCTACGACTTGGATGGAGTCCTGCGTCGCATCAATGAGGTGCGCCGCAAAACGCTGACCGATCTAGAGGATCCGAGCCGCATTGATCAGTTGCTTACTTCGCGCAATGGTCTGCTGGCCGATTTGGAGCAGAACCGCCTGTTGCTGTTGCGCAACACGCTGCCGGAACGTTTGGCGGATTGTTCGGTGAAGTTTGCCACCCAACCCCAACCCAAGTTTAACAAGAATTTCGAGCTGGTAGCCGACGATGTGATTCGCAATGCGTTGCGTGGCTATAAGTGCTTTATCCTCTCGGAAAATAAGGTGCAGGTCGAGCGTTTGGAGAATATCTTCCATCAGATCGGTCGCGGACAGGCCGTGCTGCGTTCGTTGCCCATCACGCTGCGGGAGGGGTTTGTAGATCACGATCTCAACCTCTGCCTCTATACGGATCACCAAATTTTTGATCGTTATCAGCGTTATCGCATCAACGGTGAGATCAAGCGCGACGAGCAGATGACCGTGGCAGAGCTGAACCAGCTGCGCCCGGGCGACTATATCGTGCACATCGACCACGGCGTGGGCCGGTTCGATGGTCTGGTCAAGGTGGTCGAAAACGGCAAGGCGCATGAGGCGATCAAGTTGGTCTATAAGGATGGCGATGTGCTCTTTGTCAATGTCCACTCGCTGCACCGCATTTCGCGCTATAAATCGGGTGATGGCGAGCCGCCCAAGATCTATAAACTCGGCACGGGGGCATGGCAGAAACTCAAGAGTGCCACGAAGAAGGCCGTCAAGGATATTTCGCGCCAGCTCATAGCCCTCTATGCTCGCCGCAAGGCCTCGCAAGGCTTTGCCTTTACGCCCGACAGCTACCTGCAACACGAGCTGGAGGCCTCGTTCCAATACGAGGATACGCCCGATCAGCAGGCGGCTGTGGCGGCCGTCAAGCGGGACATGGAGTCCGACCAGCCGATGGATCGTCTGGTGTGTGGCGATGTGGGCTTCGGTAAGACCGAGGTGGCGATTCGTGCTGCCTTCAAAGCAGCTACCGATGGAAAACAGGTGGCCGTATTGGTCCCTACGACGATCTTGGCATTGCAACACTATCGCTCCTTCTCGGAACGTTTGCGGGGCTTCCCGGTGACGATCGAGTACATCAACCGTACGAAACGTCCCAAAGAGGTGAAACAGATTGTCGAGGATCTGGCCTCGGGCAAGATCGACATTCTGATCGGTACGCACAAGATGCTTGGCAAACAGATCCGTTTCCGCGATTTGGGACTGCTGATCATCGACGAGGAGCAGAAGTTTGGTGTGTCGGCCAAAGAAAAATTGACCGAGCTGAGCGTTTCGGTCGATACGCTGACCCTGACGGCTACGCCCATTCCGCGTACGTTGCAATTCTCGCTTATGGGTTCCCGCGACCTATCGGTCATCTCAACACCGCCCCCCAACCGCCAGCCGATTCAGACCGAGTCGCACGCCTTTAGCGAGGAGATTATCCGCGATGCCATCGAGCAGGAGCTCGCCCGCGACGGTCAGGTCTATTTCGTCCACAATCGCGTGGAGGATCTGCTGACGATGCAGGGACTCATTACACGCCTCTGCCCGAAGGCTCGTGTCGGTGTGGGGCATGGTAAGATGCCCGCTGAACAGCTCGAAAAGCTGATCATGGACTTTATTTACGGGGAGTTTGATGTCCTGCTCTCGACGACCATTGTCGAGAACGGCATTGACATCCCGAACGCCAATACGATCATCATCAATAATGCCCAAAACTTCGGCTTGAGCGACCTGCATCAGCTGCGTGGTCGTGTCGGACGATCCAATAAACGAGCCTATTGTTACCTGCTTTCGCCCCCTGATGAGTTGTTGAGCTCGGATGCTCGCCGCCGTCTGCGTGCCATCGAGGAGTTCTCGGATCTGGGGTCGGGTTTCAGCATCGCCATGCAGGACCTCGATATTCGTGGCGCGGGCAACCTGTTGGGTGCCGAGCAGAGCGGATTTATTACCGATATCGGCTTTGAGACCTATCAGAAGATTCTCAACGAGGCGATTGCCGAGTTGCGGCAGGAGGGGTTGCTGGTGCCCGGTATGAGCGAGCGCGAACAGCAGGTAGTCGATGCCATGCACTTTATCGAGGATGCCCATATTGAGATCGAGGTCGAGGCGGGGTTGCCGGATAGCTATGTGGCACAGCAGGCCGAGCGACTGAAACTCTATCGGGAGTTGGACTCGCTCAAGGACGAGGAGGCCCTGCAGGGCTTTGAACATCGGCTGGTCGATCGTTTCGGTCAGTTACCGCGTGCCGCTACGGAGCTGCTCAATGTGGTGCGCCTGCGCTGGGAGGCAATCCGTCTTGGTATGGAGCGCGTGAAGGTGAAGAATGGATTGATGATCGTGCACTTTGTGGGCGATGCGCAGTCGGCCTTTTATCGGAGTGAGGTCTTTAGCCACCTGTTGGCCGAAATCGGTCGTCGTCCCGACCGCTTCGTGCTCAAGCAGCACAATAATCGCCTAGCGATGACCGTTAGAGGGATAAAGGATATTGAGGACGGTTACAAAACGTTGCGTGTGTTATGATGAATCTGTTGATCGATCGAGGAAATACGCGCACTAAATGGGCCGTGGCTGAACCAGCGGGTCGAATTGTGGAGGTGGGCGTTGCCGAGCCTACCGAAGCCTGGATCGATGCGCTGATGTGTCGTTTTCAGCTCACGCGCGCCATCTGCTCCTCAACTCGCGGGGCCATGATGGATGTGGCTACGCTGTTGCAGGGTCGATTGGACGATGTACTTTGGTTTACGGCCGAGACCCCCGTGCCGATCGGTATTGATTACCGAACACCCGAAACCTTGGGTCGTGATCGCGTGGCTGCAGCCGTGGGTGCGATGACGCTATATGGGGGGCGTAATTGTTTGGTGGTGGATTTCGGTACGGCCCTGACGATTGATCTGGTGACGGCCGATGGGGTGTTTCGCGGGGGTACGATTTCGCTGGGGCTCACGAGCCGCTTCCGGGCACTCGAAGCCTTCACTGCGTGCCTTCCGTTGTGTGAACCTTCTGACAACATGGCCTTGCAGGGGAAAAGCACGCACGAGGCGATCGAGCAGGGGGTAATGCACTCTGTAAGTTTCGAATTGGAGGGCTATATAGCCCGCATGGAGGATAAATTTAGCGATTTATGCGTTATTTTTACCGGTGGAGAGGCGAAATACTTTGTGAAAAGAATTAAAAATACGATATTTGCAGAACCTAATTTGGTGTTTTGCGGTTTGAACCGAATTTTAGAATACAATGCAACAACGAAAAAATAGTCTGATGAAGCTCTTTGCGACCATTGCGTGCGTCTTTCTGTCGTCGCTTGCCGTGGCGCAGACGAGCAGTATCAACGCCTTCTCGCCCTACACGATGTATGGCATCGGTGAGATCAACACTCCCGGAACGCTTGCAATGCGTTCGATGGGTGGTGTGGGTGTCGCTGCGCGCCAGGTCGGCATGATCAACCTGCTCAATCCGGCCGGCATGAGCCTGGTGAACCGCAAGAGTATGCTGCTCAATGTGGAGTTGGAGGGACAGAATTATTACAACTATCAGACCGTGGCCGGCGCTGAGAAGAAGTCTGCCTACAACTCGTTCAACATTCGTCAGTTTGCGCTACAGATGCCGTTGGGCAAGGGCCTCGGTGTCGGGTTGAGCGTTGCGCCGTATAGTTCGGTGGGCTATCGCATGATGTATGATCATGAGTACGACCCGATGGATCCGGTTTGGGGCAATGTCGGCCGTGTCAATTACAGCTATCAGGGTGAGGGTGATGTGACGGAGGTGAAACTCGCGCTCGGTTACGAGCTCTTCAAGAACTTTTCGATCGGTGCAGCGTTGCAATACTACTGGGGAGATATTGATCGCACCTATGTCATGACCCCCGTGTCGATCACCGGCAACGGATCGTATAGCTCGATTGTGGGTGAGTCGGAGTATGGTATTTCGCGTGTGAAGGCGCAATTTGGTGTGCAGTGGAATGCTATCTTGACCTCGCGCCGCATCTTGACGCTGGGTGCAACGTACGATTTGGGAGGCGACCTGAAGCCCTCGGTTAGCAATACGATTGCCGGCGATGCTACGGTGCAGGACGATCATAGCACACTGCCTCTTTCGCTACCCAAGCAATTGTCCGTAGGAGCCTTCTATCAGAATGCCCGCTGGTCGTTGGGTTTGGACTATACGTTCCAGGGATGGGGCGATAACGAGTATGTGGAGAACACGGGTTCGAGCTCGACGCAGGCACCGATGCAGGTGGCCTATACCGATACGCACACGATCAAGGCCGGTGTGGAGTTTGTCCCCGCCCGTTTTGATGCACGTCGTTTTTGGCGTCGTTGGTCCTATCGGGCAGGTTTGCGTTATGGCAGCTTCTGCCAGACCTATAACCAGGAGAAGTTGCACGAGATGGCCGTAACGGTGGGTCTGGGTGTACCGCTCAAGTTCCGAGGTGTCTCGGCCATTGATGTCGGCGTTGAGTATGGTCGTCGTGGTTTCAATGTGGATGAGGCAGCCGGGTTGGTACGTCAGCAGTATTTCAAGTTTGCTGTGGGCTTTAAGCTCTTCGGTGGTGCTGAAAATCACGAGTATTGGTTTATGCGACCCAAGTATGATTAACCGCGACATGTTTGCGAAACAACATAAAAAATTAAATAACCAAACAACACACATGATGAAAAAAATGAAGTTTTTCTTGACGGCTGCTTTCTCGCTGATGGCTATGGCGACGATGGCACAACAGGATTTTAGTGACCCGCGCTATGCTCGTTGGGGTGATACTCCCGAGCAGCGAGAGAAGAACATCTTGAACAGCAACTTCCTCAAGGAGGCAATTGCAAACAAGGACTACAACACGGCCGCCGGCTATTTCCAGGCGCTGTTGGCTGATCGTCCGAATGCTACGGTGAACATCTACAAGTATGGTGTGATCATCTATCGTAACAAGGCGGCTCGTGCTACCTCGGTTGCTGAGCGTAAGACGATGGTCGATTCGCTGATGATGGTTTATGACAAGCGTATTGAGCATTTTGGCAACGATCCGAAGGAGGGTACGGTTTATATCCTGGATGTGAAGGCTCGTGATGTGCTGAACTTCCTTAAGACGAATCGTACGGCCATTCGTGAGGCTTTCCGTGCTGCAATCGAGGCTGGTGGTGCACAGACGAAGCCCGAAACGATCGTGGTTTATTTCTCGAACCTGTGTGAGGATTACAAGAATACGGATGAGGTGATGCCCGAGGAGGTGATTGCTGAGTACGACCGCATGGTACTGCTCGTTGGTGACAATGCGGAGTTCAAGAGCCAGCTCGACGCCGCTTTCGCTATGAGTGAGGCTGCTAACTGCGAGAACTTGGAGAAGCTCTTCCGTGCTAAGTTGGCCAATACGCCCGATGATCCCGAGGTACTCAATCAGGCTGTTGCGCTTATGACGCGTGCCAAGTGTACGAGCGATTTCTACTTCGAGGTAGCCGAGAAGTCGTATGCCGTTCAGCCGACGGCCCAGATGGCTATCTACTTGGCTCAGTCGTTCAAGGAGAAAGGCGATTATGACAAGGCATCGAAGTATTTGAACGCTTCGCTCGCTACGGAGGAGGATCCCGCCGAGCGTCAGAAGCTCTTGACGCAGATCGCTGTAATTGAGCTGGTTGCCAACAATATCTCGGCTGCGGCTAAGGCTGCTCGTGAGGCTATCGAGCTCAACCCGGAGGATGGTGTGCCCGTATTCGTATTGGCACAGTGCTATGGCATTTCGGCTTCGAACTGCGGTGAGCAGTTTGAGCGTCAGGCAGCTTGCTGGGTAGCATACGATACGATGACGCGTGCCATCGAGAAGCTGGGTAGCGATTCAGAGTATCTGGATGCAGCTCGCACCTCGCAGTCGGCTTTCCGCAACCGTTTCCCGAGCCAGGAGGAGTGCTTCATGCGCGACCTGCAGGCCGGTCAGTCGTACAAGGTAACCTGCGGTTTGGCTGCTGGTATGACCACGACGGTTCGTCCCCGCTAATCTGATTCGGAGCAAAGCATAAAAGATGATGCGTCGAATTACACGTCATGCGATGGTAGCACTCCTCGTTGTGGGGAGTGCTATCTTGCTATTCTCCTGTGATTCGGCTAAGCCTGAACCGAATCGGGCACGCGAGGCGGCCATGATGACCGAGTATAGTGAGAATCTGTCGATTGTCATGTCGCAAAACGGAGAACGCTCCTATTACTTTGAGACTCCGCTGCTCGAAGGCTACACGTTGGCCGCCGAGCCTTATCGGGAATTCCGTAGGGGAATCAAAATTACAACCTATCAGAAGGATTCATTGACCTCGATCGATGCGGTGCTGACCGCGAATTATGCGATCTATTATGAGAAACGCGAATTGTGGGAGGCAAAAGGCGACGTGGTGGTCAAGAAGTACGACGGTACGGAGGTCTATACGCAACAACTCTTTTGGAATGCTCGCACGAAGAAGATCTATTCGAATGTAGATACGAAGCTCGTCAAGGGTAACAATGTCTTTGTCGGCGAGCGTTTCGAGTCGGATGAGGATTTCAAAGATTGGCGATTCTACTACCAGAAGAGTCGCATGGAGGTCGTGGTGAGCCCTTCGGAAGGGGCTGATTCGACAGCGGTGGAGCGTATGCCTGAGACGAAATCGACAGCCGGTCAGCAGGAGGAAAAGCCCGCCAGACAGCAACCGAGTGCGCGCAAAAAAACTGTGGAGGGCGATCTGAAACAGATGGAGTTGCAACCCGTGAAGGGGAATCGTCGCAATCCCTCCAGACCGCTTGAGTTGGAACAACCGATTCCGATGCAAGAACACGAGAAGCGGACCCAACATGACCAATTGCTCAAATAGAATCGTTTGAGATGGGGACCTCGTTGCTTTATATTGTCTTGACCATTGTGCTGATGCTGATGCTTTCGGCCTTCTTCTCGGGGATGGAGATTGCTTTTACGAGCAAGAACCGTCTCAAATTGGAGATTGACCGTAAGCAGAATCGGCTTTTTGACTCGATCGCTGAGATCCTGGAACGTAATCCGGGACAATACATCACCACGATTTTGGTGGGTAACAACATTGCACTAGTGATCTATTCGCTGGCTATGTCGTCGCTCTTGCACAAGATCTTTGGTTATTGCGGATGGGAGACATTGGCCGAAAACGGATCGGTAGCCATTGAGACGGCTGTCTCGACCCTGCTGATCATCTTTATGGGAGAGTTTCTGCCCAAATCAATCTCCAAGAATAACCCCAACTTCTACTATCGCACCTTTGCCTGGCTGATCTACTTCTTCTATTTGCTGCTCTATCCGATTGCACGTTTTACAACCCTCTTGTCGCAGGGTATTTTGCGCTTGTTGGGGCGTAAAACGGAGAACAAACCCGTATTGACACAGTTCAACCACGACGATTTGGCCGATCTGATCGAAACGAATAATGATTCGGAAGAGGAGGCCGAGAACGAACTGAAGATTCTGCAGAATGCGCTCGATTTTGCCGATTTGCGGGTGCGCGATTGTATGGTGCCTCGCGTGGATGTGGAGGCTATCGATCGTACGGCTTCGATCGAAGAACTGACCGAACGCTTCGTCGAATCGAAATATTCACGTCTGTTTATCTTTGATCAGAACATCGACAACATTATCGGCTACGTCAATTCGAAGAGTTTGTTTACCAATCCGCAGACCATCGAGGCGGTGATCATGGAGGTGAACTATGTGCCGGAGACGATGCCTTTACAGGCTCTTTTGCAGAACTTTACGAAGCATGGCTCGAACATCGCTGTCGTGATCGACGAGTTTGGTGGTACGGCGGGTATCATCTCGTTGGAGGATGTGCTCGAGCAGATCTTTGGCGAGATTGAGGATGAACACGATGTGGATGAAGAGATTGAAAAGCAGGTGGGAGAGGATGAATTTGTCCTTTCGTGCCGCCTGGAGGTGAAATATCTCAATGAGAAATACAACCTTCAAATTGAGGAGAATAAAGAATACGACACGTTGGCCGGAGTGATTATTGCCCACTACGATGGTATTCCCGCAGCGGGTGAGGTAGTCGAGGTTGATGACCTGCAAATTCGGGTTCTGCGCACTACTCGTTCACGTATTGAGCTGGCAAGAGTGAAAAAAATCAGATAAAAGCGTGTTGATTCGGATAAATTTACTACCTTTGAAGGCTAAAACGGCAATAAAGTAATTAAAACATTTTATATGGCAAGCTTAAACACACTTCGCACCAAGTTCGGCATCGTGCTTTCGATCGTGATTGCCCTTGCGCTCTTGGCATTTATCCTCTCGCTGAAGACCGAGATGGGATTCACCGGTAACGACCCCAAGGTGGGTGTTATGGATGG
Source organism: Alistipes sp. (assembly GCA_045127275.1). Classification (GTDB taxonomy): domain Bacteria; phylum Bacteroidota; class Bacteroidia; order Bacteroidales; family Rikenellaceae; genus Alistipes. The sequence continues at coordinate 142,946 of JBGVPZ010000015.1, read as the reverse complement.
TGAGAACGTAAACTATTCGGAGTATTACAACCGTTATGAGCAAGTGAAGGCGCAATCGGGCATGACCGAGAGTGACGAGCAGCAGTCGGCTATGTTGGCAAACGCTACGTGGCAGTCGCTCATCGCCGAGAAGGTGCTGGATCCGGCTTTTGAGCAGATGGGACTTTTCTTCACCAACGAGGAGAAGATGGCTATGCTCAGCGGTGAGCAGTTCTCGCAGACACTTTACAACGCTTTTGCTGATCCGGCAACGGGGCTGTACAACGTGGAGGCTGTCAATCAGTTCTTGACCGAGGCACAGACTAATCCGGAGGTACGTGCCGCTTACAACCAGTTGCTCGAGCAGTTGCGTCTGGAGAGCCAACTGCAGAAGTTTGCAGGTCTGGTGAAGGGTGGTGTAAACATCAACCCGTTGGAGGCAGCGCAGGGTGTGAAGGCTGCCAACGAGACGCGTAATGGTCAGTGGGTCGTAAAGCGTTATGCACAGGTGCCCGATTCGCTCTTCACGGTAAGCGACAGCGAGATCTCGGCTTATTACAAGGCGCATAAGGCTAATTACAAGCAGCTTCCTTCGCGTTCGTTTAGCTATGTGCTGTTCGAGGTGATGCCGACGGGCGAGGACTTGAGCAACCTGGAGAACAAGGTGATGCAGGTGGGCGAGGAGTTCGCTGCTGCTGCCGATGTGAAGGCCTTTACGCGTGCTAACAGCTATGGCTCGATCAGCGAGAACTACCTCTCGGCTGCCCAGCTCAATGGTGAGGAGCAGGCTGCATTGTGGGCCGGTAAGACCTATGGTCCCGTGATGCAGAACAACGAGTGGACGATGGCTCGTGCGTTGGATACGAAGATGGCTCCCGATTCGATCGGTATCCGCCATATCGTATTGCCCTACACGGAGACGGAGTTGGCTGACAGCCTGATGACCGTGCTGCGTGCCGGTGGTAACTTTGCTGAGTTGGCTGCACAATATTCGCTCATGACGCAGACGGCTGTCAATGGTGGTGAGGTTGGCGTGATGCCTTTCTCGGCCTTCACGGGCGAGTTCGCTGAGAAGTTGGCCGGTGTGAAGAAGGGCGACCTGGTGCAGATCGCTGCCGGTGATGCTATCCAGCTTATGCAGATTTACCGTGCCGACAAGCCTTCGAAGCATGTGAAGGTGGCATCGATCACCTATCCGGTTGAGGCTTCGGCCGAGACGCGTCGTTCGGTACACTCGATGGCTGGTACCTTCACGGTAAATGCCGAGAAGGGTTCGCTGGAGGCGTTCAATGCTGCTGCTACAACGGCTGCCGTTACGCCGCGTATCGCCAAGTTGATGCAGGGCGAGCGCATGGTACGCGGTCTGGAGGATTCGCGTGAGGTAGCTCGCTGGGTCTATGGTGCTGAGTTGGGTGATGTTTCGGAGATCTTCAAGGTGGGAGACGACTATGTAGTTGCTATCTTGACGGGTATCGACGATGAGCACTATACGGCACAGGAGAATGTTGCGGCTGCTATTCGTCAGCAGTTGCTGCGCGATAAGAAGTATGAGTACATCGTATCGCAGGCCAAGGGTGCAACGTTGGAGGAGATTGCCGCAGGCTTTGAGGCTGAGGTTGCCGACTTTGAGGATGTTGCTTACGGTGCTTATTATATCTCGGGTCCGGGTCTGGAGCCGCGTCTGATCGGTGCTATCGCATCGACGAACGAGACGGGTAAGGTTTCGGCGCCGGTGAAGGGTATGTCGGGTGTATTCTACTTCCAGGTAGATGAGGTGAAGGATGCTGCAACGCAGACGGTAGAGGCCGAGCAGGTTCGCGCCCAGGCTACGCAGGAGAGCTTCGCTACGCAGTATGCACTGCAGGCTGTACAGGAGATGGCCGAGATCGAGGATCTGCGTGGTAAGTACTTCTAATCGACCGATTTAGAAGCAATCATTGAGGGGAGTTGTCCGCAAAGGCAACTCCCCTCAATTGTTTTTGTGGAAGAGAGAGAAGAGGGGGGGCAGAAGGCGGAGCGAGAAGAGCAGAGGGAGAAGCAGAGGAGAGCAGAAAAGCCGAGCCGAGTGGGAGAAGCACAGAGCAGAGCTGTGTGTGGAGAATCCTACCATCATAGGGCATTTCGGCAGCATTCCGGATGGAGATCGGTGATGGAGCGTGTGCGGCTTGTATTTTTGACCCTCTACACGCCTCGGATGCTCATAGGATGCTCATAGGTAGCTGTCGTAAACTCCGTATTTCGGTCCCTTACTATGATACGACCTCAAACCAAAAGGGGCTATCCAATGGTTGGATAGCCCCTTCTTTGGGTGATTAGCGGAGAGGTGCTCCGCTACCTGTTTAGTTGATGTTGGGCAGGAACGAATAGTTGGCTGCGTAGTTCAACATCTGCTCAACGTAGTTGGCCGGATAGCTGATCTTGACATCGACCAGACGATTGTCCTCGTACACCGGCTCATACTCCGGATTGACAAAACCACCATAAGGCTCGATGTTGAGCGCCTGGTAACGGGCCAATACCTCACGATGTAGCTCGGGATCGACCTGTACGGCATACTGCTCAACGAGTGCCTTGCCGGCCTCGAAGTCACCCTCCGATTTGATGCGCTGAATCTCATGGAGCATCTGACCAAAGAGCTCACGCAGACGCTCAAAGTTGTTTACGACGATGTAACGCTTGTCGTTCTCTACGACCCATTCAATCACATTCTCGGCCTTCCCCTGCTCGTAGCACCACTCGGCAATGAGCTTGCGGTTGCGCATGTGTGACTCTTCGACCTGCTTGCCCGGCTCGATACGCGAGAGTTGGGTCATCATACCATTCATGATGTAGTCGGCATAGGCTGCCTTGGCCAGATCGAACGAGGGAACCAGACCCAACTCGATCATCTTCGGATCACCTATATAATATAGACCAAAGAGGTCGGCGCGTGTCTCCTCGAGCGTCGAAGAGTAGCTGCCGAGTGCCGTGGGGCTGACACCCTCCTTCAGACGACCCGAGCCGTGACCCAAGCACTCGTGCAGGTCGGTGTGCAGGTCGTCGGCCTGCTTGCCGTAGAGCTTCATGCGCTCGCGATCTTCGGCACGCAGCACAAACTCCTCGGTGAAACCATTGCCCTGGGCAGCCTTGTCGTAGGCATAGGTGATGTTGTCGATCGTGACCGACTTCGAACCGTGGTCGCGGCGAATCCAGTCGGCATTGGGCAGGTTGATACCAATCGGGGTGGCAGGGTAGCAGTCACCACCGAGCATGGCTACGGTGATCACCTTGGCCGAAACGCCCTTCACCTCGGGCTTGCGATATGCGGGATTGATCGGCGAGTGATCCTCGAACCATTGTGCATTGGCCGAGATCACCTCGGTGCGGTGGCAGGCCTCGACATCCTTGAAATTGACGATCGACTCCCACGAAGCCTTGCGACCCAGTGCGTCGCCATAATCCTCGATAAAACCATTCACGAAATCGACATTGGACTGCGTGTCGGCTACCCAGGCGATGTTGTAGGCATCGAACAGACGCAGATCACCCGTTTTATAGTAGTCAATCAGATGGCGGATCGTCTGCTGTTGCTCGCCGATGGCTACCTGCTCGGCCTGCTCCAACCAATAGATAATCTTCTCGATGGCGGCACCATACATGCCACCGGCATACCACGTGCGCTCATAGATCTGACCTGCCTCGTTCTTTGCGAGTTGCGAGTTCAGACCATACGAGATCGGGGTCGGGTTGCCTGCATCGGCCTTGGCCATAGCGGCGTAGAAGGCCTCAGCCTCGGCCTGGGTGACCCCTTTGTAGTAGTTGCTCGACGAGGTGAGCAGCAGATCCTCACCGGCCTTCTGATTGAGCTTGGTGGGGTAGAGTGCGGGGTTGAAGATGGCCTGCTTCACGGCATCGCGCAGCGAAGTCAGCTCGCCGAACGGCTCCTCACCGATCGAGGCGATCACCTGATCGAAATAGCTCTCCGAGAACTCGGGCACGAACTTGTCGTTCGAGTAGTGGTGGTGGATACCATTGGCAAACCACACCTTTTTCAGATACTTCTCGAGGGCCAACCACTCGGCCGATCCGCGATCACCCTCGTAGTTGGTGTAGATGGTCTCCAGCGTGCGGCGCACCGGCAGGTTGATGGCGCAATTCTGATCGAAGAGGATGTCTCGACCGCATTTTGCTGCCTCCGACAGGTAGTAGATTAACTCTTTTTGTGCCACGGGAAGCTCCTCAAAACCGGGAACTTCGTAGCGGATCACCTTGATGTCGTCAAAACGATCGACGATCCAGGGCTGCTCGGCCTGCTCGCAGCAGGAACCGGCTGCCAATGACAATAAGGGCACGGATGCCATACGAATAAAAGTTTTCATAGCGGGTTGTTACTGATTTGCCGACAAAGATAGTACAAATCGTGCGAATTAAATCCTTTTTCATTTTAGATTCTCAATTATTGTTTCTACTTTTGCGACTGTAAAAGGTATCATACAGAGTCATGAAAATAGTAACTACGGTCAGTGAATTGCGAGCTTGCCTTGCAGCGTGTCCTCCGGAAGGGATCGGATTTGTCCCAACGATGGGTGCATTGCATGCCGGCCATCGGTCGCTTGTCGAGGAGGCTCGTCGTGAAAACGAGACGGTTGTAGTGAGCGTCTTTGTCAATCCCACGCAGTTCAACGATAAGAATGATCTGCGCCGTTATCCACGTACACCCGAGGCGGATGCCGCCTTGTTGGAGGCAGCCGGGGCCGATGTGGTCTTTATGCCGACGGTCGAGGAGGTCTATCCCGAGCCCGATACGCGTCAGTTTGACTTCGGTGCGGTCGATAAGGTGATGGAGGGGGCTACGCGTCCGGGCCATTTCAATGGCGTGGCACAGGTGGTGAGCCGTCTGTTTGAGCTGGTAGGGCCGGCGCGCGCCTATTTTGGCGAGAAGGATTTTCAGCAGATTGCCGTCATCAAGGCGATGTGCCGTCAGCTGGGACTCACGCTGCAGATTGTCGAGTGTCCGATCGTGCGCGATGTGGATGGTTTGGCTCTTTCGTCGCGCAATCAGTTGCTGACGGCCGACCATCGTGCTGCTGCGCCGCATATCTATGCCACGCTGCGTGCCGCTGTGGAACGGTCGCAGGAACTTTCGCCTGCCGAGCTCACCGCATGGGTCGAGGAGCAGATCAACAGCAACCCTTATCTGGAGGTGATCTATTTCCAGGCCGTGGATGCGCTGACCATGCAGCAGGTGAAGGCTTGGAGTGATGCGCCTCATATTCAGGGCTGTATCGCGGTGCAGGCCGGTGAGATTCGTCTAATTGATAACATTCGTATTCGATAAAGAGCTATGAAATTTCAAATTGAAGTGATCAAATCGAAGATCCATCGTGTTTCGGTCACGCAGGCTAACTTGAACTATGTGGGCAGCATTACGATTGATGAGGCGCTGATGGAGGCTGCGAACATCATTGAGGGTGAGAAGGTGCAGATCCTCGATATCAATAACGGTGAGCGATTCGAGACCTATGTGATCAAGGGGGAGAAAGAGAGCGGCTGCATTTGTCTGAATGGTGCGGCTGCGCGCAAAGTGCAGGTGGGTGATGTGGTGATTATTGCCTCTTATGCATTGATGGACTTTGAGGATGCAAAGGTATTCAAGCCTTGGATCATCTTCCCGGATACGGCCACGAATCGTCTGATTAAATAGGGCATGAGAGACGGTCTCTAAACTATTACTTTGCTTTGTTAGAGGCGTTTATTCGGACTAAAACGGGGCTGCTCAACCATCTTGTTGAACAGCCCTTTTGCTTTTTTATAGAATAATTGCTATTTTTACGACCTATAAAGCACTGTTTTTCTGATTATGGATATTTTTTTAGCAATAGTAGCAGTCATCCTTGCCATTATCGGCATTATTGGCTGCTTTATACCCTTTATTCCGGGTAACGTGATCAGCTATTTGGGGCTGATCTGCTTGGTCTTTACCGATTTCTCGAATCCGGGATGGCTGTTTATGACCATCATGGCACTGGTAACACTGGCGGTGATTTTGGCAGACCTCTATCTGCCGGCCGTCATGACCCGCAAATTTGGTGGCACGAGGGCCGGAGCCGTGGGTGCTACGCTGGGCGTAATTGGCAGTATCCTCTTTGCACCGACCTTTGGTCCGTTGTGTCTGATTCTGGGTCCCTTCTTCGGCGCGGTGCTGGGTGAGCTGACGCGTGATCGAAAGAATGCAGGACAGGCCTTTAAGAGTGGTTTGGGCTCCTTCTTGGCCTTCCTGCTGGGTACGGGCTTGAAGTTCTTCTTGGCCCTCTTTGTCATGATCTATATCGTTGCCGAGTGCTGGGGGCCGATGGCCGACGGCGCTGTGGCCGGATTTGATTGGGTGAAAGCACAATTTTAGTAACGAACGCAATACTGATTTCTAATTCCAAATTACCATGAAAAGATTCCTCACTCTGGCGGTCGCTGTCGTAGCGATGTTGGCCGCAGCTTGTAGTCAGTACAAGTATGAAACGGTAGAGGGCGACCCGATAGGGGCACGTATCTATACGCTCGACAATGGTTTGAAGGTCTATATGGCGGTCAATGACGAGACCCCGCGCATCCAGACCTATATCGCGGTGCGTGTAGGTGGTAAGAATGACCCTGCTGAGACGACCGGTTTGGCTCACTATTTCGAGCATCTGATGTTCAAGGGTACTCCGTCGTTTGGTACGTCGGACTATGAGGCCGAGAAACCGTTGCTCGATCAGATTGAGCAGCTCTTCGAAGTCTATCGTGTGACCGAGGATGAGGCTGAGCGTCAGGCGATCTACCACCAGATCGACTCGATCAGTTACGAGGCCTCGAAGATTGCCATCCCGAATGAGTACGATAAACTCATGTCGGCCATTGGTGCAGAGGGTACAAATGCCTATACGTCGCAAGATGTGACCTGCTACGTGGAGAATATCCCCTCGAACCAGATCGAGAATTGGGCTCGTATCGAGGCCGATCGTTTTATGAATCCGGTGATCCGTGGTTTCCACACCGAGCTGGAGACGATCTATGAGGAGAAGAACATGTCGCTGACGCGCGATTCGCGCAAGGTTTGGGAGGCCGTTGATGCGCTTCTTTTCCCGAACCACCCCTATGGCAAGCAGACGGTGTTGGGTTCGCAGGAGCACCTGAAGAATCCTTCGATCACGAATGTGAAGAACTACCACAAGACCTATTATGTGCCTAACAACATGGCCATCTGCCTCTCGGGTGATTTTGATCCCGACCAGATGATTGCTATCATTGATAAGTACTTTGGTCAGATGCAGCCCAATCCCGAGCTGCCTACGTTGCAATTCGAGCCCGAGCAGCCGATCACCTCGCCCATCGTGAAGGAGGTCTTTGGCCCCGAGGCCGAGAATGTGACGGTCGCTTGGCCTTTGGGTGGATCGACGAGTGAGGATGCAGATTTGGCCGCTGTGGCTTCGTCGATCCTTTCGAACCGTCAGGCCGGTCTGGTCGATCTGAACATCAACCAGCAGCAGAAGACCCTCGGAGTCTTTGCCGGTGAGAGTCTGCAGCCCGACTACGGTATGATGATGATGCAGGGCCGCCCGAAACAGGGTCAGAGCCTCGATCAGGTGCGTGATCTGATGCTCGAGCAGGTGGATCTGTTGCGTCGTGGTGAGTGGGACGAGTCGCTCCTGGAGGCCTCGATCAACAACCTCAAGGCGGGTATGATGCAGATCATGGACTCGAATGAGGGTCGCGCCGATCTGTTTGTCGATGCCTTTGTCAATGGTCAGGAGTGGGCCGATGTGGTCAGCGAGGTGGATCGTTTGTCGAAGATCACGAAGGAGCAGGTGGTAGCTTGGGCCAACGAAAAGCTCGGTGCCGAGAACTATGCCATCGTCTATAAGCGTCAGGGTGTGGATCCCAATGAGCAGAAGATTGCCAAGCCGGCCATTACCCCGATTGTGACCAACCGCGACAAGCAGAGTGCCTTCCTCACGGAGATTCAGAATAGCGTTGTAACGCCGATCGAACCGCGTTATGTCGATTTCCAGCAGGATATGGTGACGCTGATTCCTGATGTGGAGGGTTGCCCCTCGACCGAGGCGCTCGATACGCTCTATGAGCACGCGATACTCTATAAGAAGAACGAAACGACCGAGACTTTCCGTCTGGTCTATGTCTTTGAGGCCGGTACCAACCTGGATCCCAAATTGGGTGTCGCTTTCAGCTACCTCGACTATCTGGGTACGGCAACCCGTTCGGCCGAGCAGATTGCTCGTGAACTCTATCAGATTGCCTGCTCGTATCGTTTTACGGCCGGTAGCGATCGCAGCTTCGTGACCGTTTCGGGTTTGAGCGAGCATATGGAGCAAGCGATGCAGATTTTGGAGGATCATCTCTATCATGCCGTAGCTAACGAGCAAGTGTTGGCCGGTTTGAAGAACGATATGCTGAAGAGCCGTGCCAATGCCAAGCACAATCAGGCTGCCAACTTCTCGGCGCTGCGTCGTTATATCTCCTACGGCGGCGATTTTGTAGATCGTACGACTCTTTCGAACAAGGAGTTGCAGACGTTGACCTCGGAGAATCTGTTGTCTTGCATCGAAGACCTTACCCACTCGCAGCATCGTATTCTCTATTATGGTCCGAAGTCGGTGAGCGAGGTGCGCGAGTTGTTGCAGCGTGTACATAATACGAAAAGCACGCACTGCTTTATGAAAGAGATTACACCGCTGCAGGCTACCCCCGAGAGCCGTGTCGTATTGGCCCAGTACGACGCCAAGCAGCTCTACTACTACCAGTTCTCGAACCGTGGTGAGCAGTTCGACGTGAAGAACGATCCCGAGATTCGCCTCTACAACGAGTATTTCGGTGGTGGTATGAATGCGATCGTCTTCCAAGAGATGCGCGAGGCGCGTGGTTTGGCTTACTCGGCTCAGGCTTACATGCCGATGCCCTCGAAAAAGGAGCTTCCCTACACCTATACGGCCTTCATCGCTACGCAGAACGATAAGATGCAGCAGGCCATCGAGGCATTTGACGAGATCATCAACCGCATGCCCGAGTCGGAGGCTGCCTTTGAGATCGCCAAGAAGGCTCTCTTGGAGCGTATTCGCACCGAGCGCGTAGTGAAGGAGCAGGTACTCTGGGAGTACATCTTTGCCGAGGATATGGGCGTGATGGAGGATCGTAATAAGGCAGTTTACGAGGCTGTACAGCAGATGACGCTGGCCGATGTGAAGGCCGCACAGGAGAAGTGGGTAAAGGATCGCACCTACATCTACGGTATCCTGGGTGATATCCGCGACCTGGATCAGAAATTCCTGAAGACGCTGGGCCCGATTCAGAAGGTGTCGCAGGAGGAGATCTTTGGTTATTAACCTCGCTCTTGTGAGAGAAATCAAACGGGGCTATCCAATGTTGGATAGCCCCGTTTTTCGTTGGGGTGTTAGAAGTTGCTATTAGTCATCTATTTGCACCTTGACCCATTCGATCTCGATTCCCTTCGGGGTGGCTCCTTGATCCTCGAAATCCTCGGCGCGGAGCGAGAAATAGAGGTTCTCGACCTCCGCCCAATGGATGAAGGCCTCTGTACCCCCGAAATCGGGGCGATAGTAAGGCCCGAAGCCCGGCCAATCTTGCGGTAGTTGGGGCGTACGATCGGGGGTGAAGTCACCGGAGCGCAGTCGGATCTCCTGCCACTCGTCGTTGATCGCAACCTCGGTGCCCCACGATCCGAAATCAGCCTCGCTAATGAGTAGGCGCATCTGCTTGGTCGAGGAGGTCAGGGCGCGCACGCGCAGGATAAAGGTCACCTGTTGAGGGGCTTGGAGGTGTTGGCCTATACGCTCACCGATAGCATGTTGCACGGAGATGTCGGCCGGAAACCAATGCTCCTCTTTGGGGCGCAAATCGTCGCACCACAGACGCAACGTCCCCCGATCGGTCAGACGTACATCATACGAGGGGCTGAAGAACCCGCCACGTGTGAAGATCAGCTGTTGGAAGTCGGTTTTGGGGGAGAACAGCTCAACCGCCGTGTGCGTAGTGGTTGCTCGGGTCGGATCTTGGTAGCCGGCAGCATCCAACTCCATTTGTAGAAGCGAATCGCTGAAGGGTGCGGCAATCGGCTGCTGCAGTTGGTAGTGATGCCCCGCCTCTTTGTCGGCCGATAGAATATAGCGCGTGGGTGCTGCCTGAAAGCCTTGTTGTTGTGCTACAGAAACAACACCTTCCGACGCCGCGTTGGGGTGGCAGGGGTAGATGTAGTAGTGACTGCCCAAGTCAGGCAACTGGATGGTCATCCAGCCGCCCGTGCAGTCGTTTACGAAGATCTGACGGTCGAGCGATGGGTTGTGCTGGAAGGGGTCCTGGAGCTGTTTTGAGCCCGGATAGAGCTCCAACATCCAGACGCCGTCGGCCAATTTGTCGAGAAAATAGCATCCCGAACCGGTATAGGTGACCACCTGCGAGTTGCCCGTGCCGGCAATCTGCTTCAGCTGCTGCGGCTCCAGTGAGAAATTTTCGGGCAGGGAGTTGGAGTAGAGGAGGGTAGCACCATCGTAGTAGATGCTGCGGTTGGCCTTCCAATCGACCGTAACGGGGCCGAATTGCGCATTGTTGGGGTATTGGCCCCAATCCTTTCCGCGTGGCAGGGCCTGCATGGCCTTGACGGCAATCGTGGCCGAGATGGCCTTTTGAGGCGTATAGATCAGGTTGAGCAGGTGGGTCTGCCAACCCAAATTCCAGGGTGCGGTGGCGATCATGTCGTAGGAGAACATCGCGGCCCACTGCACGCCACCCTCACGAAATTCACGCACCTGTGCAGGGTACATGTAGGAGCAGGTCAGGTCGGCTGCATCAAATTCATAGACAAATTTGGAGCGAGGACCTACATCGACACGCTTCATGAGTGTGTAGTCGTTCACGTAGGGGAGGTAGTTGCCCTGCAACGTGTAGCCGTGGGTAAGCTGCGTGGGATACCAGCCGTAGGAGACCGCGTCGGCCTTGGATCGGCAAATGGCCTCGGCCGTCGAGAAGTTCTCGGAGAGGTTGTAGGCTACGATCTTTTGGCAACCGGTACGGCGGATGGCATCGGTCATTGTGTCGATGTAGGCACGAATCTCCTCGTTACGTCCCATGACACGTGCCGGCTCGTTGAGAATCTCGAGGGCGATGATGTGTGGCTCTTCTTTGTAGCGACGACCCGAGTAACGGTTGCGGTAGTTCAGGAATTGGGTCATGTAACGCTGCTGGGCGCGGATCGCCTGCTTGTCAAAGGTGAGAGCCTCCTTGCCAAAGTGGGCCGTGAAGCCGTCGAGGTTGCGATCGCCGTCGGGCCACCAGGCGGCATGCGCTACGATGGGCGAGAAGAGCATCAGCATGCCACGCTCCGAGGCGCGGTGTACAAGATAGTCGAGCAGGTCGAGGTGCTCGTTATCGACAAGGTTGCCCCGTCGGTCGGAGTTCTCCCAATCGCCCCAAAACGAGAGGCGAATTGCCTTCATGCCCATGCGTTCCAGGTGGGCGAGGTCGATGTCGATCATCCGCTTTTTCCCCTCGATTGTGGGGACCACTTTGTGGGCAGCACGGTAGTCAGAGGCTGAGGGGAGGCAGTAATTGACACCGAATACGGCCATTTCGGTCGAATCGGCCGTATAGCGAATCACGCCCTCTGCATCTTGAAAGACAAGTTCTTGCGCAGCAAGTCGTCCTGTCATGAGCAACACGACGGACAGTAGATAAAATCCTATTTTTTGCATCGTTTTAGATTGGTTGTTTTCGGGTGGGGGTGAGGGCTTCGATCAGGGCATCGGGGTCGGATGCCGAGACCCACAATCGTTCCTCGTAGATATCCGTGATCTCGACCAGATTGCGCCACTCGGAGGCGTATATACGGATCCGCTCGAAGTGTTTCAGGTCGAAAAAGTGGCCATAGTAGCCGAAGAATCCACAGCCGCCAAAGATCGGGATCACACGGCGCATCTCTTGCGACGAGACACGACGCACAGAGGCAATCTCGGCACGCTCGACCTCCGTGATGTCGAGCAGGCATCGCACCTCTACACGCTCCGCATCGATGATGATTTTGCGTGGAATCGAGAGAGCCATCAAGATCAGCAGAGCGCCTACGCAGGAGATAAACCAAGCCGAGAGGTATTCGCCCTCGTAGAGGTAGTACAGACCAACAGCCAACCCCAAATAGACAACTACGTAGAGCAGCGTCCAATAGAGCGTGCGACGGTCGATGCGGTAGGTGAAAACGGTTCTCATAGCTCCTCTTCTGCGGTTTGTGTTTCGTGCTCGAGTAAGGCATTGGCTAGGATCAGATCCTCGGCCGTGGTGATCTTTAAGTTGGCCCGTTCGCCCGCTACCAGATGAATCGGTTCGCCCAGCGCCTCTACGACCGAGGCGTCGTCCGTGAAATGCACTTCAAAGGGGCGCGCATAGGCCTCGTCGAGCAGTGCGCGGCGGAAGGCCTGCGGCGTCTGGACGATCCGCAGGGGGCGTCGATCCAGGATGCGGGAGCTTTGCTCCTCGATGATGCGATAAGAATCCACCGCCTCGATGACCGGAATGGCTGAGCCGTGTACGGCAGCCTCGTCGATCGTGCGTTGAATGAGCGCCGCCGAAGCCATGGGGCGCACGGCATCGTGTATGGCAACCACCTCGCAGTCGAAAGCCACGGCCGAAAGACCCTGCTTGACGGAGTGGAATCGCTCGGCTCCCCCCTTGATGACCGTGTGGCGAGCCACCTCAAAGCGGGCTGCCAAGTTGTGCCAAAAGTCGATGTAGCTTTCGGGGAGCACGACGATGAGTTGTGCAGCCGGAAGCGCGCGGTGCATGCGGTTGATCGTGTGCACCAAAATGGGGGCTTCGCCGAGCATCCGAAATTGCTTGGGAAGCTCACCGCCCATGCGTCGGCCGCTGCCGCCGGCTACGATGATGATCGCTGTACGGGGTTTCATGAGGTTATTTTTGCTCCGTGGTACTCTCCGCGGCAACCGGCTCGGGGGTGGGTAATACGACCGAGTCGAGCTGGGTAATCAGCTGATCCGGTGCCACTTCGCCCTCCAGCTCGGCAATGATGCGGTCGCGGACATATTCAAATTTAGCTTTATTGGCGGCCGAGATAGGCTCGGTAGGCTTTTGGGGGACCTTCAGCGGGTTGATGGGCGTACCATTTTTCCAGATGCGGTAGTCCAAGTGAGGCCCTGTCGAGGTGCCGGTCGATCCGACATAGCCGATGAGTTGCCCCTGGCTGACGCGCGTGCCGACCGTGATCCCTTTAGCGAATCGGCTCAAGTGCAGATAGCCGGTCATCAGGTTGCCGGCATGCTTGATCTTGATCGTATTACCGCCGCCACCGCCCCAGCCGCGGAAGGTGACGACGCCATCGGCTACCGAGTGTACGGGAGTCCCCGTTGGTGCTGCGTAATCGACACCCGTATGGGGGCGACGCACCTTGTGGACAGGGTGCAGGCGCGAGTAGGAAAAACCCGATGAAATGCGGGTGAACTTCAGCGGAGCTTTCAGAATGTTTTTGCGTAACGAGCCACCATCTGCTTCCCAATATTGCAGTTTGTCACCCTGGCGGAAGGGGATGGCGTAATAGCTCTTACCGCCATGGTTGAAACGAGCGCCCCAGATGCGTCCGATGCCAATCGAAACCGTGTCATCAATGAAGCGTTCGTCGTAGATTACCGTGAAGTCGTCTCCGGCCTGAATACCGAAGAAATCGACCGTCCATTGGTAGATATCCTCCATCTCGGCTGCCAGCGCGTAGGGCAGATCTTGCTCCATGATAGCACCCCAAAGTGAGGTGGTGATTGTTGCGCTCCGCTTCGTGCGGCGGGTCGTGCAAGGCTTTTCTCCCTTGGTGATGGTGACCGAATCGTTCACAAAACCAAAGACCACATACTCCGAAATACTACGTTCGTAAGCTAGGTAGTCGAGGTGTGATCCCTGGATCGAATCGTCGTGGATGAATGCGGTGTAGGCGTGCCCCGGGCGAATGTTGCGGAGGGGGAAATGCTCTTTGGCAAGCCGATCAAGCCGATCGACTAAGCGGGCCGAGACGCCATAGTTTCCTAAAATCTTACCCATGGTCTCACCCTGGGCTATTTCGCCTGTCTCGAGGCGATAGTCATCGGCCGGAATGCCGTAGAGTAGTCTTACGGGAGGCTCTTCGATTAGTTCGGAACTCTGCTTGTTGGAAGAACAAGCCATTTCCAGTAGCGCCAAGCCGCATAATAGAAAAGAGGCTAAATATGGGGTGATTTTCTGCATCATTCAAAGGGTCTATAATACATCTGCAAATATACAAATTTAGAACGAAAAAGCGGGACAGTTTCGTTTGTTATTCCTCGCAAAACAACAGAAAAAGCCATTTTTACTTTGAATATCCGGAAAAAATACGTACCTTTGAAAAGATTGTATTAGTATTGAGAGTCACTATGCGTGAACTGCTATATGCCCCTTTGGCCTTCTTCTATCGATTGGCGGTGAGTTTTCGTCACCATTTGTTCGATTGGGGAGTGCTCAAAAGCAAAAAATTCGATATTCCGATCATTTGCATTGGCAACATCACGGTGGGCGGTACGGGTAAGACCCCTATGGCTGAGATGTTGATCGCCTATATGATGCGTACGCACCGTGTAGCGTTGCTTTCGCGTGGCTATGGGCGTAAGACGAAGGGGTATCGCGAAGTGATGCCTGACGATCACTATCGGCAAGTGGGTGACGAACCGTTGCAGATCAAACGCAAGTTTCCGGAGGTGACTGTGGTCGTGTGCGAGAAGCGCGTAGAGGGTATCCGACGGATTCGGGAGGAGCACCCGGAGGTGAATCTGATCATCATGGATGACGGATTCCAACACCGCTATGTTGATCCGAAGGTCAATGTGCTGATGATCGACTCGACCCGTCCGGTGCAATCGGACAGCATGTTGCCACTCGGTACGTTGCGCGACCTGCCCGATCAATTCTATCGTGCACACTATTTTGTGGTGACGAAGTGCCCCGAGAAGATGGCTCCGATCGAGCGTCGAATTTTGCGGAATGCGCTTGTGAAATACGCCTATCAGCGTATCTATTACACCCGTTTTGAGAGTTTTACTCCGAAACCGATCTTTGCCGACGATGCAGCCGAAGAGCCGTTGCTCAAAGGTCGGCGAGTGGTGGCCTTGTCGGGTATCGGTAATCCGAAACCATTCCTTGGTACGCTCAGCGAGTGGTATGAGGTAGTGGCCGAAGTGACCCATGATGATCACCATGTCTATCGCGTACGCGATATCGCCCAACTGCAACAGCAGCTTAAGCAGTATCCTGATGCGGCGATCGTGACGACTGAAAAGGATGCCGTGAAGTTGATGTGTCGTCCCGAGAAGGTGCCTGTTGAGGTGCGTCGGGCACTCTATTATCTCCCTATCAATATTCGTTTCATCGAGGATTCGGCTACCGATTTCCTCCAAAGATTAGCAGAAGATGTTAGCAGCAATTAAGCAGACGGCCGCCTGGATTCAGGAGGCTACCAACCACTTTACCCCCGAGGTGGGTATCATCCTCGGTACGGGCTTGGGCGACTTCGGCGAGAAGATCGAGGCCGCACATATTTTGGACTATGCGTCGATCCCCGGATTTCCCGTTTCGACGGTCGAGGGGCACAAAGGACGCATGATTTTTGGTACGATCGAGGGCCGCAAGGTGGTGGCCATGCAGGGTCGTTTCCACTACTATGAGGGTTATCCGATGTCACAGGTGACCTTCCCGGTACGTGTGATGAAACTATTGGGTATCGAATATCTGTTTGTTTCAAATGCTTCGGGTGGTATTAACACCTCGTTTCGCACGGGTGATCTGATGATCATCACCGACCATATCAACCTGATGCCCAATCCGCTCATCGGCCCGAATTTGGCCGAGTTGGGTCCTCGTTTCCCCGACATGCACAATTGCTACGATAAGGCGTTGATAGCCAAAGCTACGGAGATTGCTACGCGCGAGGGTGTCAAACTGCAGTATGGTGTCTATGTGGGTGGTACGGGCCCGACGTTCGAGACGCAGGCCGAGTATCGCTATTTCAAGGCGATCGGAGGTGATACGGCCGGTATGTCGACCGTGCCGGAGGTGATCGTGGCCCGCCACATGGGTATTCCCTGTTTTGGTGTCTCGGTGATCACGAACTGCGGCCTTTCGGACGAGTTGGGTGACCACGAGGATGTACAACGCCAGGGTAAGAAGGCGGCTGTGCGTATGGAGACGCTCTTCAAAGCAATGATTCGTGAACTTTAATGATCTGGTAAAAGCAGTATGGTAAATAAGGTAATCTTGATCGGTAATGTCGGCGTGGACCCCGAGGTGCGTGCTATGGAGGGCGGCGTGAAGGTGGCCCGCGTGCGTTTGGCTACGACGGAGCGTTACCGCGATCGCCAAAGTGGCGAGAATAAGGAGCACACCGAGTGGCACACGATCACCCTATGGCGTGGTCTTGCAGAGGTGGTGGATAATTATGTGCGTAAGGGTTCGCAAATCTACGTAGAGGGTCGTTTGCGTACGCGCGAGTGGACTGATCAGCAGGGTAATAAGCGTTACTCGACTGAGATCCTGGCCGATGCGATGAATCTACTGGGTCGTCGTGGCGATACGCAGGTTTCGGACAATACGGGCACCTACACGGCACAACCGCGTCCGCAGCAGCCGGCCGCACAGCCGCAATATCAGCAGCCTGTGCAGCAGCAACCGGTCTATCAGCAGCCGGCGGCTCCGGTGCAGGAGGATCCGGATGATCTGCCGTTCTAAAGGATGCAGAATCTTCCCAATGAAAGGGGCTGTCCAAATAATTGGACAGCCCCTTTCGTTGTGTTTCGGGAAACCCTCCCCGCTGGGACGGATTAACACTCCGGGCAATAGACGCACTCGATGCCGACGCGCTTGAGCAGATTGATGCCCTCCTCCGAGCGATACTCCTCGGCATAGACCACGCGCTTGATACCGGCCTGAATGATCAGTTTTGAGCATTCGATGCAGGGCGCAGCGGTGATGTAGAGGGTCGAGCCATCGCAATTGTTAGCCGATTTGGCGACCTTGGTGATGGCGTTGGCTTCGGCGTGCAGCACATAAGCCTTCGTCTTGCCCTCCTCGTCCTCGCAGATGTTTTCGAAGCCCGAGGGGGTGCCGTTATAACCATCCGAGATGATCATCTTATCTTTGACGATCAATGCCCCCACCTTGCGGCGCACGCAATAGGAGTTCTCGGCCCAGATGCGGGCCATCTTCAGATAGCGAATGTCCAACTGACGTTGTTTCTCTTCGGCGTAACCCATAGTAGCAATTCAAAATTTTGAATTTTGCATGTTGAATGGAAGGAGTGTGGAGGCTCAAGCCACTACAACCCCTTTCCGTGGCACTGCTTGTACTTCTTGCCCGAACCGCAGGGGCAAGGATCGTTGCGACCAATCTTCTTCTCGACATGCAACGGCATGGGCTTCTGCTTGTCGCCCTGTCCAGCCTGTGCAGCAGCCTGCATGCGCGACGCCTGCAGCTTATTCACATCGACCTTGGCCTGGTGCTTGCGCTGCGGCTCCTGCTTCTGCTCGCCTACGGGAATATAGGCCTTGCAGAGGATGGCCAGCGTGTCGCGATTGACCTTGGTGAGCATCTTCTGGAAGAGACCAAACGACTCAAATTTGTAGATCAGCAGCGGGTCCTTCTGCTCGTAGGTGGCGTTCTGCACGCTCTGGCGCAGGTCGTCCATCTCACGCAGATGCTCGCGCCATGCATCGTCGATGGTCGTGAACATCACCACCTTCGAGAAGACACGGAAGATTTCCGCACCGTCGCTCTCCTTGCATTTGAGCAGATTGACCGGTACGTTGTAACCCAGATGGCCATCCGTCAAGGGGAAGTACATGCGCGAGTCGAGCTGTTCCTTGCGCTCCTCATAGACGCGCTCCATGACCGGACGCACCGTGTCGGCTACCGCCTTGGCACGACGGGCATAGTGGGCCTTGATATCTTTGACGATCAACTCGACCAACTCATCACCCTTGGCAGCCCCGTACGTAGCGGCGTCGAATGTAGGCTCGACGGCCACCTCGCGGATCATCTCAAAGCGGAAATCGTCGTACTCGATGCCCTCATGCGTCTCGATGAAGTTGGCTGCGTAGTCATACATGATATTGTTCAGGTCGATCTCGATGCGCTCGCCATAGAGGGCGTTGCGACGACGCGAATAGATCACCTCGCGCTGCGAGTTCATCACATCGTCGTACTCCAGCAGGCGTTTACGCGTACCGAAGTGGTTCTCCTCGACCTTCTTCTGGGCGCGCTCGATAGCCTTAGACATCATGCCCGACTGGATGACGTCGCCCTCCTTGTGGCCCATGCGGTCCATCATGGCGGCAATACGACCCGAGCCGAACAGACGCATCAGATCGTCCTCCAGCGAGACGAAGAACTGCGACGAACCCGGGTCACCCTGACGTCCGGCACGACCGCGCAACTGGCGATCGACACGACGGCTTTCGTGACGCTCCGTACCGATGATCGCCAAACCTCCGGCCTCCTTGACCTCGGGTGTGAGCTTGATATCGGTACCACGACCGGCCATGTTCGTAGCGATGGTTACCTGACCCGAACGACCGGCCTCGGCAACAACTTGTGCCTCGAGGGCGTGCTGCTTGGCATTGAGCACGTTGTGCTTGATGCCGCGAATCTTCAGCATGCGGCTCAACAGCTCCGAGATCTCAACCGACGTCGTACCGACCAGCACCGGACGTCCGGCCTCGACCAATTTGACAACCTCGTCGATCACGGCGTTATATTTCTCGCGCTTGGTTTTGTAGATCAGGTCCTGACGGTCGTCACGCAGGATGGGACGGTTCGTCGGGATGACCACTACGTCGAGCTTATAGATGCTCCAGAACTCCGATGCCTCGGTCTCGGCCGTACCGGTCATACCGGCCAGCTTGTGGTACATGCGGAAGTAGTTCTGCAGGGTGATGGTAGCAAAGGTTTGTGTGGCAGCCTCGACCTTCACGCGCTCCTTGGCCTCGATGGCCTGGTGCAGACCATCCGAGTAGCGGCGGCCCTCCAGAATACGGCCTGTCTGCTCATCGACAATCTTCACCTTGTTGTCCATCACCACGTATTCGATATCCTTCTCGAACATGGCGTAGGCCTTCAGCAGCTGGTGTACGGTGTGTACGCGCTCCGATTTGATCGAATACTCGTTGATCATCGCATCACGCTTCTGTACACGCTCCTCGGCCGACAGGTTGCTCTTCTCCAACTCGGCAACCTCTGTTCCGATGTCGGGCAACACGAAGAAGCCGTCCTCGTTGAAGTAGTTCGAGAGCGCCTCGTGGCCCTTGTCGGTCAGCTCGACCGTGTTGAGCTTCTCGTCGATGACGAAGTAGAGCTCGTCCGTGATCTCGGGCATGCGGCGGTTGTTGTCCTGCATGTAGATGTTCTCGGTCTTCTGCATGAGCACCTTCACACCCTGCTCGGAGAGGAATTTGATCAGCGGCTTGTATTTCGGAAGACCTTTGTGCGTACGGTAGAGCTTAACACCACCATCCACCTCGTTGCCGTCGGCAATGAGCTTGCGGGCCTCGGCCAACAGGCTCGTAATGAGGTTCTTTTGCAGGTTGTAGAGGTGCTCAATGGCCGGACGATACTCCTCGAAAAGCTGGTCGTCGCCCTTGGGTACCGGACCCGAGATGATGAGCGGTGTACGGGCGTCGTCGATCAACACCGAATCGACCTCATCGACAATGGCGAAGTGGTGCTTGCGCTGCACCAGATCTGACGGCGACGAGGCCATGTTGTCGCGCAGGTAGTCGAAACCGTACTCGTTATTCGTACCGAAGGTGATATCGGCCATGTAGGCACGACGACGCGCCTCGGAGTTCGGCTGTGTATCGTCGATGCAGGCTACCGAGAGACCGTGGAATTGGTACATCGGACCCATCCACTCCGAGTCACGCTTGGCCAGGTAGTTGTTCACCGTTACGACGTGTACACCCTTGCGAGCCAGAGCGTTGAGGAATACGGGCAGCGTAGCTACCAGCGTCTTACCCTCACCCGTGGCCATCTCGGCGATCTTACCCTTGTGCAGTACGACACCACCGAAGAGCTGTACGTCGTAGTGCACCATGTCCCATTTCAGGTCGTTACCACCGGCCAACCAATGGTTTTGGTAGATGGCCTTGTCGCCCTCGATGGTGACAAACTCCTTCTGAGCCGCCAAGTTGCGGTCAAAGTCGTTGGCCGTCACCTCGACCGTCTCGTTTTGGGCAAAACGGCGGGCCGTATCCTTCATGATGGCAAATGCCTCGGGCAGGATCTCATCCAACACCTGTTCGATCTTCTCGTCGATGCGCTTCGTCAGTTCGTCGATCTCCTTCGAAACCTTCTCTTTTTGAATGAGTTCGGTCGTCGGATTCTCGAGGATGACCTTCAGCTCGACGATGCGGGCCTCATCGGCAGCGATGAAGTCGGCAATTTTCTGTTTCAGTGCCTCGCTGCGAGCGCGCAACTCGTCGTTCGAGAGCTGCTCGATAGAGGGGTAGATGGCCTTGATTTTCTGAACATAAGGCTCGATCTCTTTACGGTCCTTATCGGCCTTGGAGCCGAAGAAGAACTTAATTAAACCGGCAAGAATATCCATATCGTATAAAATTTTATTTGCGTTAAGTCGATAAATCCTCCAAAGGTAGTGATTTTCTTCGAGAAAAGCAAAAAAATAGGACGCTTCATTGAAATATCATAGGTGTACTGTGGAAAAATACACCTGATTGGATCATTTCACCAGGGTTGTTAATTCAACAGCCTCGGTTGCTTTGGGGGGCGGTCGGTTTATAGTCGCTCGACCATGCGTTTGGCTAGCAGGCATTGGCGGCAATCCTGGTGCAGGCAGTGCTCGGTGATGAGTTGCAGTAGGGCTTGCGATTCAAAGGCATCTTGCGGTTTGATGCCCTCGGCTTGCCAAAGGCGCGTGTAGCGATTGTCTTCGGCTGGTAGGCGTTGCAGGAGTTCGAGTGCCTGTTCCTGATAACGTATATAACCGCCAAAAAATCCATAGGCAAATTGCAAAATGACCACCAGATTGATCCCGATGATGTTGGCCTTGAAGGCGCCCAATCGCTTGGGACGCGGTCGGCCCTCTGAGCCCGGGATGTCGTGTGTGAGCCAGTAGTCGCCAGCCTCGATGCAGAAGAGTTTGCAGACATCCTCTTCGGTGCAACAGAGTAGAATGCGATCCATTAGGAAGTCGTCTTGCAGGAAGAATTCGGCGGCTTGGGCCAGGCGTAGCACCGGATGGTTGGCCGGACGAACCTCTCGCAGAATCCACTGCTGGGCATCCATTGGCTCAATGTCGTATTTCTCCTTCAGGTGGGCGAATTCGCTGCGCAACCGTTCGGTATAGCTGTCTGAAGGGTAGAGTTCTAACAGACCGGAGGCTCCGAAGAACATGGCCTCGATGGCATGCGGGGTGAGTCGTTCGCGTAGGACAATGCGATAGGGGACACGTCGTGCCAGATCGAGGTAGGCCGCTTGGTTTTGCTGATCGCCCAGCGTGCGAAAATAGAGCAGGTAGAAGGTTTGGTTCCAATTGCGATTAGCCTCTTCCCGTAGATCCTTGACGATGTGCATTTTGCGACGTAGCCGCTCGAAGAGGAGTGAAGTGTAGATTGCCGAACGATCGACCGCTTGCAACGAGGCTAAAAAGCAGCCACAAGCCACTGATCCTTCGTTGGCAACCGTCAGTAGACGGTCGTATAGGAGCTCTTCGGGTGTACGGCTCATGGCGTTCGATCGTTTTTTGGTAGGAAAGAAGCTTTTATAAGAGGTTGAGCTCTAAGAGTGCCTCCTCACTCATCATGCTCTTGTCCCATACGGGGTCGAAGGTCAGGATCACATTGACCGAATCGACATCCTTTACCTTGCCTACTTCACGGTTTACATCCTCGACCAGCAGGTCGGCCATCGGGCAGTTGGGAGCCGTGAGGGTCATGCGGATGTTGGCTACACGATCGGGCGTATAGTCAATCTCATAGATCAACCCCAGGTCGTAGATATTGACCGGAATCTCAGGGTCGTAGATGTTTTTGAGCGTCAGGATAATCTCCTTCTCGACTCGTAAAATATCTTGTGGTGTCATTGTTGGCTAATTTTGGTTGGCGAAAACCAGTGCATCGAGTTTCATCTGACGTACCATAGCCAGCAGGCCGTTGGCGCGCGTAGGCGACAGATTGGCCTCTAGACCGATACGCTCGATGAAGTAGAGCTCCGTGTCGAGGATCTCCTGCGGCGTGCGGCCGTTGAGCACGCGGATCAGCAGGGCGATGATTCCTTTGGTGATCAGCGCATCGGTATCGGCTGTGTAGATCACCTTCCCCTCTTCGAGGCGGGCATCCACCCATACGCGTGATTGACACCCGTTGATCAGGTGTTGATCGTTGCGCAGCGTCGGATCCATCACCGGCAGTTGATCTGCCAGCGAAATCAGATAATCGTATTTGTCGAGCCAATCGTCAAAGAGGCTAAACTCTTCGATGATCTCCTCTTGTCGTGTATCCATGATGTTTTTATCGTGTTTTAGTGCTATTGAATGATCTCTTCGAGCGGACGGCCTTCGGTGGCATCGGGGTCGGGAATCCCCATGAGTTGTGCCAGGGTGGGGACGACGGCTGTCATGTCGATCTTGCGAGTATGGGTCGAGACCGGAATGCCGCATCCAGTCAGGTAGAGATCGACCTCCGTGTCATAGCCGTACATCGAACCCGAGGCGGAGTAGATGCCCTCTTGATCCTCAAACCATCCGGGCATCAGGTTGAGCAACACATCGCCCGAGCGTCGTGCATAGAAACTGTTTTGAATGCGGCGGGCATAACCGTCGGCAAAGTAACTCGATCGGAGTGCATTGGCTGACAAGGCGTGTGAGACCCCACTGAACTGCATAGCAAAGATCGCAATGTCGTTTTGCAGTTGCGCCAGGTTGAGGTTACGCTCGTAGATGAGTGTATGGTTCAGATAGAGTGCATGGTTGCGGTAGTCGAGTACCCAGCGCCCCGATCCGTAGCGAACATTGAGGAAGCCATTGGCAATCACGCGGAATTGACGTGGATTGAAACGCTCAACGGGGGTCTTCTCCTGCGGGTCGTAGGCGTCGGCCGTGCCGTGATCCGAGGTTAGTACGACCAGGCACTCCTGCGGACTGACCTGTGCATAGAGGAAGGTGAGAAAATCCTCCAGATCGCGATCCAGCCGGTAGTACATATCCTCCACCTCAATCGAGGCCGGGCCATACAGTTCGGTCAGATAGCGGGGTGTATCGAGGTAGATGTTCAGCAGATCGGGCACCTCGTCTTGTCCCAACTGCTGCTGGGCGATACATTGTTTGGCAAAGCCCAATACGGCACTATTCCCGGCCGGCGTGTAGCGCAGACGCTCGATCTCGCTGCGGGGCGAGATGCGGTGGGGTGTGGTCACGGGCTGGCTGCGGCGGTCGTCGATGCGAAGACGGATGTCGTGGTGGCGGGTGTTGATATACCGCTCCTTGTTGAGCTGCTGGGCCCATACGGGAAGCAGGTAGGAGAGATTGAATCCTTCACGATTCATGCGGGCCAACCAAAGGGGCGTTTCGTTGGTGTAGTAGAGTGAGGTGACCCACTCGGCCGATGTGGGATCGACCCAATAGATCTCTCCGCTACGACCTCCGAGCAGAATTGCGCCCGTCGGGTCGATGGCAATGCTTGTCGTGTGTGCTTTGGGCTGGTGCTTGCGCAGGGTCTCGGCCAGTGTCGGGGCGATCAGGTGGTAGCCGCCCGGGCCACGCTCACCGTCGATCAGATCGACCCGCTCGTTGGTCGTATAGTCTTGCCACGAGTCGCCCACAATGCCGTGCATGGAGGGCATTGAGCCAGTAGCCAAGGTCGAAAGAGTGGTCGGGGTGAGGGTCTGCTGAAAATCGTAGCAGGCCTCTGTGTAGTGAGCACCCTGCTCGGTCAGACGGCGGAAGCCCCCGTCGCTGAAGTTGGCCTCGTAGCGGGCGATGTCTCCGGCTCGCATCGAGCCAATGACGATCTGCACGACCAACTTGGGCCGATTGGCTGCCGTGGCCGAGCCGATTGCCAGGAGTAAAAGTATAGTGAGTAAGCGCTTCATCGTTGAACGTATTGTTTCAAGCGGACAAAGATACAAAAAACCGACTACAATCGAGCTTCAATGCGTGCTATTTCGTCTGAAAAATCACAATTCGATGCCTCCATCTGCGCGATGATGAGCTTTGCAGCGGCACGATAGGCATCCGAGTTGGGTTGAAATGGCTCATGGCGGGCAAAATGCACGAGCCGCAATGCCTCTTGTGCTGCGGCACGTCCCTCGGCCGTCACAGCCGCTTGGAGAAAGCGTTCGCTGATGTAGTCGATGGCCATCGGCGTGGGATGGCACAGATCGTCGGCATAGAATCGGTAGTCGCGCAGATCGTCCGTCAGGGCCTCGAAGGCGGGGAAATAGCAGCCGTTGGCACACCGCTCGGTCAGATCCTCGCAGGCCAAGCGGAGCGTGGCTTTGCTCACGGCATTGCCCGGCAGACCATCTCCGAGGTGGCGGATCGGGCTGACCGTGAAGATAAACTGCTTGTCGGGGTATTGCTCGATGAAATCGCGCCAGGGGGCTACGATCTGCTCGGTGGTGAGCCGCTCACGCTGAAAGAGTTGGGCGGGCTGCTTGTGGCAGTTGGCAACGAGCTTACCGGTCGATATGCGGCGATAGGTCCACGCCGTACCGAAGGTGATCAGCAGGTGCTTAGCCTGCCGGAAACCCTCGCAGAGTTGTTGTTGTGCTTCATTGGCGCGGCGGAGCACCTCGTCCGGATCGCTGGAGGTGAAGCGGGTCGGCAACTCATAGAGGAAATAGGCCTCGTCGTTCAGATGCTGGCTCAACTCCTCGCGGTGGTAGGGCTCGTTGCGCAGGGCTCGTTGCAGTGTCTGCAGGATCGAAAGCGGATTGAAAAGCGTGCCTGTGGGGTTGATGACGATCCGAAATTTCCGCTCGGCCAGTCGTTGGGCCACCCCCTCGGCAAAGCATGAGCCGAGCGAGAGCAACGCATCGTGGTGGGCGATTGGCTGCTCAAAGGGGATAATTTTTAGCTCGGTACGAAAGTTCATACGGCAAAAATACAAAATTTATCCTATCTTTGTCGTATGAAGATACGTGCAAATTGCAAAATCAATCTCGGGCTGGATATCCTGCGCCGTCGGGAGGATGGTTATCACGATCTGGAGACGGTGATGATTCCGGTCTTCGGACTGGCCGATGAACTGCTTGTGGAGCGTGTGGTGGGCGACGGTGTGCTGTTCGAGAATCGGGGTCTTGCCGTCGATTGTTCGGTCGATAAGAACCTTTGTCTGAAGGCCTTTCGGTTGATGCAGGCACGTTATGGCATCGAAGGGGTGCATATTGTACTCGAGAAGCGGATCCCCTTTGGAGCCGGCCTGGGAGGCGGCTCGTCGGATGCCACGATGACGCTCGTGGCACTCAACGAACTCTTCGATCTGCACCTCGACGAGGCGACGTTGATCGGCTTGGCAGCCGAGTTGGGCAGCGATACGGCTTTCTTTGTGCGTAATACGCCGCAACTCTGCATGGGGCGTGGTGAACGGATGGAGCCGATCGACCTCGATCTGCAGGGGCTGTGGCTCGTGCTGGTGAAGCCCGACGAGGGGGTCTCGACCCGCGAGGCCTATGCCGGTGTGCGGCCGGCACTGCCTGCGGTTGCGCTGCGCGAAAGGATCCGCCGACCGCTTGCCGAGTGGCAGGAGTGCATCAAAAACGACTTCGAGCCCCACATCTTTGCAGTACATCCCCGCTTGGCGGCCATCAAAGCGGAACTGCTCGCGGCAGGGGCCTGCTATGCCGCTATGTCGGGTAGCGGATCGACTATTTTCGGTCTCTTCGACGACGAAAAAAAGGCGCGCCTGGTGGACACGCCTTACATTTATTGCCTTTAACCGAGCCTTATTGCTGTACCGGAATCTTGGCGATGCGCGCCTCGTGACGTCCGCCCTCAAACTCGGTCGAGAAATACTCGTCGAGAATGGCTATCGCCTCGTCGTTAGTGATGAAACGAGCTGGCAGGACGATGACGTTGGCGTTGTTGTGCTGACGAATCAGGTGGGCAATCTCGGGCAACCAGCACAAGCCGGCACGAATCCCCTGATGCTTGTTCAGGGTCATCGAAATGCCCTCTCCCGAGCCACACAATCCGACACCGCAATCCACTTCGCCTTGCTCGACCGCCTCGGCCAACGGATGGCCGTAGTCGGCATAATCGACACTTTCGGGGGAATGGGTGCCGAAGTCGTAGACCTCGAAGCCTTTTGCCTGAAGGTATCCGACAACAAACTCTTTCATCTCGTAGCCGGCATGGTCGCTGGCAATACCTACTTTTTTCATGGGTTGGTCTGTTTTAGGGTGTTTTAGGTTGTTGCGTTACTCTTTGGCGGCACGTTTGCGATCGACATCGTGCAGCAGGATCTTTCTTAAGCGCATCGAGTGGGGCGTAACCTCTACATACTCATCCTCTTTGATGTATTCGAGAGCCTCTTCGAGCGTGAAGATCTTGGGCGGGACGATCACCGCCTTGTCGTCCGATCCCGAGGCGCGCATGTTGGTGAGCTGCTTGGCCTTGGTGACATTGACAGCGATGTCGTTCTGACGCGTATGCTCACCGATAACCTGTCCCTCATAGACCGGATCCATCGGGGCGATGAAGAAGCGGCCACGATCCTGCAACTTGTCGATCGAGTAGGCATAGGCTGTACCTGTTTCGCTAGCAATGATCGAACCGTTCGTGCGCATTTCAATGTCGCCCACCCACGGCTCAAAGCCCTTCAGACGGTGGGTCATAATGGCCTCACCGGCCGTAGCCGTGAGCATGTTGGAGCGCAGACCGATGATGCCGCGCGAAGGAATATCAAACTCCAGACGAACGCGGTCGCCATTCGAGATCATGTTGGTCATCGTGCCCTTGCGGCGGGTGGTCAGCTCGATCACCGTGCCTGAGAACTCTTCGGGACAATCGACCGTCATCTCCTCGATCGGCTCACATTTGCGGCCGTCGATCTCCTTGATGATTACGCGCGGCTGACCCACCTGCAATTCGTATCCCTCGCGGCGCATCGTCTCGATCAAAACCGAGAGGTGCAGCACACCACGACCAAAGACGTTGAACGAGTCGGCCGACGGGCCGGGCGTAACGCGCAGGGCCAGATTCTTCTCCAGCTCGCGATCCAAACGCTCCTTGATGTGGCGCGAGGTGACATATTTACCATCCTTGCCGAAGAAGGGTGAGTTGTTGATCGTAAAGAGCATCGACATCGTAGGCTCGTCGATGGCAATCGGGGGAAGCGGCTCGGGATTCTCAAAGTCGCAGATCGTGTCGCCAATATCGAACCCCTCGATACCCATCAGGGCGCAGATCTCACCGCATTGCACCTCCTCGACCTTCTTCTTCGAGAGGCCCTCGAAGACCATCAGCTCCTTGATACGCGTCTTGACCATCGTCTCGCCATCGCGTTTAGCCAACGTCACGGGCTGACCAACACGCAATTTGCCGCGCGTCAGCTTGCCGACCGCCGAACGGCCCGTGTAGGCCGAGTACTCCAACGAGGTGATCAGCAACTGGGGTGTGCCTTCGACCTGCTCCGGCTCGGGAATCTCGTCGATGATGGCATCCAACAGCGGCACGATCGAATCGGTCGGCTCGTTCCATTTGTGGGACATCCAACCCTGCTTGGCCGAGCCGTAGATGGTCTTGTAGTCGAGCTGCTCCTCGGTGGCGTCGAGCGTGAACATCAGGTCGAAAACCTGCTCATTGACCACCTCGGGACGGCAGTTCGGCTTATCGACTTTGTTGACCACCACAATCGGCTTTTTGCCCAGTGAGAGGGCTTTTTGGAGTACAAAACGGGTCTGCGGCATCGTACCCTCGAAGGCGTCGACCAGCAGTAGTACGCCGTCGCACATGTTCAGCACGCGCTCCACCTCACCTCCAAAGTCGGCGTGACCCGGGGTGTCGATGATGTTGATCTTGTAATCTTTATAGATGACCGAAACGTTTTTCGAGAGGATCGTGATCCCTCGCTCGCGCTCCAGGTCGTTGTTGTCCAGAATCAGGTCGCCGCCCGTCTTGGCATTTTCGCGCAAGATGTGGCCGGCCAGAATCATCTTGTCCACAAGGGTCGTCTTACCGTGATCGACGTGGGCAATGATGGCGATATTACGCAGTTTTTGCATCGTAGTGATATTTTAATGTGCAAAAGTAATAAATTCTGCGAAAATATGCTACTTTTGCTCTTCAAAGCATTCAACACTTTTTCATATGTGCCCTGATTTTATCGTTCGAGATTGTAGTCGGCTCTATTTTGGAGCCTCCGAGGAGTTAGTGCGCACGTTGTTGGTTGATGAGCAGGTTGTCCTCGTGACTGATCAGGAGGTCGATCGGCTCTATGCCGATCTGTTGCCCGATTTGCCGCGTATCGTGATTGCGGGCGGGGAGTCACATAAGACATTGCAAACGGTCGAAATGATTCATCGTCAGTTGATTGCTCTTGGGGCAGATCGTCGCACCTTTCTCTTGGCTATGGGGGGCGGCATTGTGACCGATGTGGCCGGATTTGCCGCCTCGACCTTTATGCGGGGCATTCGGTTTGGCTTCATCTCGACGACCCTGCTCGGGCAGGTCGATGCCTCGGTTGGCGGGAAAAATGGAGTGAATGTCGATGGCTATAAAAACATGTGCGGCACCTTTACCCAGCCCGAATTTGTGATTTTCGATGTGGCCTTGTTGCAGACGCTTCCGGATCGGGAGTTCCGTGCCGGATTGGCCGAGGTGGTCAAGGCGGCCCTAATCGACGACCCCTATCTGTTTGGTCTGCTGGAGGAGCATTCGTTTGAGCAGTTGCGCCGGGATTCGGTCTTGTTGCAGGAGGTAGTACGCCGCGCCGTCGGGGTCAAGGTACGCATCGTCGAGCGCGATGAACGAGAGGCAGGTGATCGCCGGTTGCTCAATTTGGGCCATACGCCGGCACATGCCATTGAGAAGTGCTCGTCGGTGATGAATCATGGCGAGGCGGTAGCTGTTGGACTTTTGCTGATGGCCCAAGCAGCCCATAAGCTTGGGCTGTTGACCGGATCGGATCGGGATCGAATCAGGCAGCTATTGCAGCAGTTGGGCTTTGTGTTGGATCCTCCGGTCTCGTTGTCAGAATTGGCACAGGCCGCATCGCGGGACAAGAAGAGCGCGGGTGAGCAGATTTATTTGGTGTTGCCCTGCTCAATCGGTGTGTGTCGGGTGGAAAAGTGGCCGAAAGCACAATTGGCAGAACTACTGATGTAACCAGCCGTTCGTTCTATTTTATTAAACAAGAGGGACTGTCCAACCGATGTGGTAGAACAGTCCCTATATCATACCTCCTCTGGGAGTTATTTTGAGAAGATCGTACGCAGAATCAAGCGTGTTGCCCCCAAATGGCGTTGGGTGTACTCTTTGGCACTGCGGCCGGCGGCCAGGCGCAACGACTCGTCGTCGCGGATGGGTGTAAACCAAGCGGCCAATTCCTCGTAATTATTGATCGAGGCTGCAGCACCGAGCGAGAGTAGGTCGCAGGCCTCTTTGAATTTGCGGTAGTTGGGGCCGAAGGCGATCGGCAGTCCGAAAGTCGCCGCCTCCAGCGTGTTGTGGATGCCGACACCGAAGCCGCCTCCGATGTAGCCCCACGAAGCATAGCCATAGACCGATGAGAGCATGCCCATCGTGTCGAGAATGAGCAGTTGTGTATGCGTAAAATCGGTTTGCTCGTTACATTGCGTAAAGCGAACGGCTCCGCCTGCGGTTTGGCTGATGAGGTGATTGATGCGCGTCTGGTCCATCTCGTGCGGTGCAATGACAAAGCGCACCTCGGGATTGGCATTCATCAGCGGAATGAGCAACTCTTCGTCCGGTCCCCAGGTTGATCCGGCAATGAAGAGGGGATTTTCACCTCGGAAACGCTCGATCATCTCGATGCGCTTGGCTTGTTGGGCAATCTCGGCCACGCGGTCGAAGCGGGTATCGCCGGCAATCATCACGTTGTCAAAGCCTAACTCGGCCAGCAACTGTTTGGACTCCTCGTTCTGGACAAACATCACGTCGAAACTCTCCAATGCATTGCGCCACATGCCGCCGTAGAAGCGGAAAAAGATGGATTTGCGACGGAAAATAGCCGAGACGACATAGGTGCGTATCTGGCGGCGACGCAACTCGTGGAGCAGGTTGAGCCAAAATTCGTATTTGACAAAGATGACGAACTCGGGATGGATGATGTCGAGCAGGCGACGGACATTGCGCGGGGTGTCGAGCGGTAGGTAGAAAATATAGTCAGCGCCGGCATAGTTTTTTCGGATCTCATAGCCCGAAGGGGAGAAGAAGGTGACTAGAATCTTGTATTCGGGGTGTTCCTTGCGGAGAGCCTCAATGATCGGTCGCCCCTGCTCAAACTCGCCTAGCGAGGCTGCATGCAGCCACACGATACGACTCTTGGGGTCGATTGTCTCGGCCATGCGTTCGAGCAACTGCTTGCGCCCTGCTACCCAAAGCTGCGCCTTTCGGTGACGAATCGAAACCAACCGAATAGCCCAACCGTAGAGCAATATGGCGATATTATAGATCCACATGGTGTGTGTTTACTAATCCAAAATTCGGCTGCAAAAATAATACAAAAATCCGAGTTTCCAAATAGTTACCTATTTTCGGACAGGTCTACCATCCGTACTCGATGGCATCCTCGATCCACTCTACCCGCAACGTCCCGTCTGCATTGCGGTGGACAGCTGCCAAATCGAATTGGATGTCATATCCTCGATAGTACGCCTCGTTGCTGGCTAAAAAAGCGTTCGCTGCATGGCGGAGTGCGAGCCGTTTCTGGCGTGTAATGGCTGCCTCCGGAGTGGTAAGACCTTCGGCCTTGCGTGTTTTGACCTCGACAAAATGGAGCACACCGGCTCGCGCTACAATCAGGTCTATCTCGTATCGCCCTTTTCGCCAGTTACGAGCAATCAGTTGATAGAGGTTTTGGTGAAGGTAGTCAGCGACAGCGGCCTCGCCCAACTGCCCAATCAGGGCATTGCTGTTCTTGGGTGAATACTCCATCTTCAGGTTCTATTCTTTACTGGATGATGCGACGAATCGAGTTGGCACGACCGATCATCTCACGCAGCCCTTCGCGGTCGTCTCGTTCGATCATGTGGCGGATGAGTTGTAGCTGGTGGATATGCTCGCGCAGCACATCGAGGACATTGTATTTGTTGCCCATCAAGATCGGAATCCATGTGTCGGCTGAACTCTTGGCCAGACGCACGGTACTCTCGAAACCGCCACCAGCCAGATCGAAGATGTGCTGATCTTCGCGCTCCTTCTCCAGCACGGTGTTGGCCAGAGCGAACGAGGTGATGTGGGAGATGTGCGAGACGTAGGCCGTATGCAGGTCGTGCTCCTCGGCCTCCATGTAGATCAGCTGAGCATCGAGCGTGCGAAAGATACGCTCGATGAGGTCCAGCGCATCGGGTGCGCTTCGTCTCTCTTCACACACGACCACCGTGCGCCCTGTGAAGGCTCCGTGTACGGCAGCTGAAGGGCCGCTATACTCGGTACCCCACATGGGGTGTGTGGCGACAAAACGGTCACGGCGGACATGTTGAGCGATTACCTCACACAACTCACTCTTGGTCGATCCCATATCGGCCACAACACCTTGCTCCCCAATGCGATTTAGCGCTTTGATAGCAAGCAACGGAATGGTATCGACCGGCGTAGCCAAAATTGTTAGGTCGGCTACGGCTACACCCTCCTCGAAGGGCACAATGCGGTCCGCAAGTCCCAGCCGCAAAGCCTCGGAGGCGCGCTCATCGTTGAGCTCGGCACCCCAGATCTCGTCGGCCAATGCATGATCGCGCAGAGCCAGACTGAGCGAACCTCCAATCAGACCAAGTCCGACAATCAAGACTCGCATACCTATTTTTTATATAAGAAAGAGAGATCGTCTCCTGCCTGTACCTCCGTGATGGGGTGACCTTTGCGGAAGATTCGCATCGGACGAGGACCGACCAATTCGAGCTTCTCTTGCTCGTATCGCAACATGCAACCCTCGCGCAGACCGACTACCCAACGGCGCGGATTGGCCTCGATGTACTCCAGAATGCGCTGCTCGCGCGTCTCACCGGCATGTCCCTCGGGGTTGGCATCGAGGTAGTGGGGGTTGATCTGGAAGGGGATTGCTCCGATGGCCTTGAACGAGGCGGGCTCGACGATTGGCATGTCGTTCGTCGTGCAGATCGTCGGACAGCAGACGTTGCTTCCGGCTGACCAGCCTACGTAGGGAGTGCCGGTCTTAATCTTGGCCAGGATGGCCTTCATGAGTCCTTGCTCTTGCATCTTTTTCGTCAAGGCAAAGGTGTTACCGCCTCCCACACAGATGGCTTGGGCCTCGCGGATCATCTTGCGCGGATCTTTAGCGCGATGCACCGAGCGGACACGGATGCCGATCTCGCTCAGCCGATCTTGTACCTTCTTCTCATAGGCGGCATACGAGAAGGTTACAGCGGCATAGGGTACGAAGACCACTTCGCTTACTCCTTGGAGGAATTCTTGGATGGCTGGCAGTGGATAGCGCAGATACTCTTCGCCGGCATTGGTTGAATTTGATATTAGAAGCAGTTTCATAATGTATTGTGTTTTAGTCTATTAAATGCTATTTTGTCCTATAGGTCGGAATTTTTAGTATAAAAAAAACATCCCGATATGCCAAAAGTAATAAAAAAAGTGTTATTTTTGCGCAAATTTTAGTAGGAAATTGAAAAACAAAAACACTATTTCCAAATATTTGTTTAACTAAAAATTTACAATTATGTCAGAAATTAAAGCAAAAGTTGTCGAGATCATCGTTGACAAACTGGGTGTTAAGGAGTCGGAGGTTACCCCCGAAGCTACGTTCACGAACCACCTGGGTGCTGATTCGCTGGACATCGTGGAGCTGATCATGGAGTTTGAGAAGGCTTTCGATATGCAGATTCCCGATGAGGCTGCCGAGAATATCTCGACCGTTGGCGATGTAATCGCTTACATCGAGGAGCACCAGAAATAATTGTTGAGTAAAATCGATTCTTAGTTCTTTGTAAGCGACTCTTAGTGTAGTCGTACCTAAATTTGGACATGGCAGAAAGAAGAGTAGTCATCACGGGTATCGGTACGATCAACCCGCTCGGTAATACGATTGAGGAGTATTTTTCGAATCTGGAGCAGGGCCTTTCGGGTGCTGCACCCATTACGCATTTTGATGCGACAAAGTTTAAGACAAAATTCGCTTGCGAGGTCAAGAATTTCGACCCGAACGCACACTTCGATCGCAAAGAGGCTCGTCGTTACGACCTCTTTACGCAGTATGCACTTGTCGCTGCCGAACAGGCTGTCGTAGATGCTGCGCTGCCGCTCGAATCGCTTGATAAGGAGCGCTGTGGTGTAATTTGGAGTTCGGGTATTGGAGGAGTTAAATCCTTCTTTGATGAATGTGTGGGCTATGCCGAGGGGGGTAATACTCCTCGGTTTAGCCCTTTCTTCATTCCTCGCATGATCATCGACATTGCGGCTGGTTTTATCTCGATGAAGTACGGTTTTATGGGACCGAACTTCGCCGTGGTTTCGGCTTGTGCCTCATCGAATCATGCCATGATCAGTGCCATGGAGCAGATCCGTTATGGCCGCGCTGATCTAATTGTTACGGGCGGTTCGGATGCTACGGTCAATGAGGTGTCAGTCGGTTCGTTCAATGCTATGCAGGCTCTGTCAACCCGCAATGAAGATTACGAGCATGCTTCGTCACCATTTGATCGCGACCGCGATGGCTTTGTGATTGGAGAGGGTGCCGGAGCTTTTGTTTTTGAGGAGTTAGAGCATGCCAAGGCCCGTGGTGCTAAGATCTATTGTGAAGTGGCGGGTGGTGGTTATTCGGCTGATGCATACCACTTTACTGCGCCGCATCCTGAGGGCGTGGGAGCTATCAAATCGATGCGCGATGCATTGCGCGATGGGGCGGTCGATCCCTCTGAAATCGACTATATCAATGTCCATGGCACGGCTACGCCGCTGGGCGATGTGGCCGAACTGAAGGCTCTTAAAGGGCTCTTTGGCGACGACCTGTATCGCATCAATATCTCCTCGACGAAGTCGATGCACGGCCACTTGTTGGGTGCAACGGGTGCTGTGGAGGCATTGGCTTGTGTGATGGCCATTACGCAAGGTGTCGTGCCTCCGACGATCAATTGTCGCAATTTGGATCCGGAGATTGACCCGAAACTGAACCTGACGCTCGATCAGGCCCAGCATCGTGAGGTGCGTGCTGCTTTGAGCAATACGTTTGGTTTTGGTGGGCATAATGCGACAATCATCTTCCGTAAATATTGATTGTAGGCCGTGTTTAATTTCCTGCTGCGTCCGATCCGTCGTCATTTTGGAGCCGATAAACATTTTTATCGGGTTATTGACGATATGTTTGGTGTGATCCCCCACAACATCGAGCTCTACAAGTTGGCTTTGGTCCATAAGTCGGCCTCGGTGAAGCTCGAAGATGGTCGTTCGATCAACAACGAGCGATTGGAGTATCTAGGTGATGCAGTAATTGAGGCCGTTACGTCGGATTATCTGTTTATCGAGTTTCCCGAGCGTGATGAGGGTTTTTTGACGCAATTGCGCTCGAAGATCGTCTCTCGTCAGTCGCTGAATTTCTTGGCCGAGAAGTTGGGATTGGATCAGCATCTGATTTCGAACTATCTCCCCGGTGAGAGCCAAAAGCATATCTATGGCGATGCCTTTGAGGCAATGATGGGAGCGATCTATCTGGATCAAGGTTATGAATTTGTCAATCGGTTGCTGATCAATCGAATCTATTTCCGATTCCTTGATTTGGAGCAACTGACGGCCGAGGAGACCGACTTTAAGAGCCGCTTGATCGAGTGGTGTCAGAAGAATCACCATCGTATCCAATTTGTGACTGAACACGATAAGGAGTACCGACAAAATCATCCGGTATTCTATGCCAAGGTGCTCATCGACGATCTGGAGATGGGCCATGGTGCCGGTGAGTCGAAAAAACAGGCTGAACAACAGGCAGCCTTCTCGGTGGCTAACTACCTCTCTGATGAGCAGTGCGCCACGCTGCTCGATAAGTACGACCGCATGGAGCGCATGCTTGAGCGTGAAGAGCGCAAGGCGCAGTAGGCTGCTCCATAAGGTGCTGATCCAGAACCTTTCAATCTGCTTTTTTTTACAGTGAACGCATTGACCGATAAGATGGATCTGCGGGGTGTATCCTCGCTGACCGATGGCGAGTTGTTGGCTTTGTTGCTGGGCGACGAGGCGATGGCCGTGACGTTGCTCGATAGCTACGATGGATCACTCTCCCGTCTGGCCGGAGAGGAGCGTACGCGGTTGCGTATGGTGGGTGGCATGGGGCTTCATCGTGCCCGCATGGTGCATGTGGCGGCCGAGTTGGGGCGTCGCATTGCGTGTGCCAATAATGAACAGGCCGAGGTGATTACGTCGAGTGAGGATGTGGTGCGCATCATGCAACCGCAGCTCGAGACGTTGGCCTATGAGGAGTGTTGGGCACTCTATCTGACGGCCTCGAATCGACTCATCGAGCGTCAGCGTGTGAGCCAGGGTGGCATCTCCGGGACGGTGGTCGATCATCGACTAATCGTCAAGCGCGCCCTCGAGTTGCTCGCTACGCGACTGATCTTGGTGCATAATCATCCGTCGGGTGCGGCTGAGGCGAGTGGGCAGGATCGACAACTGACGTGCAAGATCAGCGAGGCGGCGGCCTTGTTCGATATCAAGCTTTTGGATCATCTGATCCTCGCCAAAGAGGGCCATTTTTCCTTCCGTCAGGCCGGTTTGCTCTGATTGATGCCGCTTTTTTAGCGGTTTTTGGAGCTTTCGCACAAAATTATGGGGTTGGCAGTTTGCCGTCCCTTATTTTTTTGTACCTTTGCTAATTGGAAAATTATGCAAAAACAAATAATACGATGACACAGGAAGAACTCTTTAAGAAATTGGTTGCTCACTGCAAGGAGTATGGTTTTGTATTCCCGTCGAGCGAGATCTATGACGGCCTGGGTGCTGTCTATGATTATGGACAGAATGGCGTCGAGCTGAAGAATAACATCAAGCGTTATTGGTGGGATTCGATGGTCAAACTGCACGAGAACATCGTCGGTCTCGATGCCGCGATCTTCATGCACCCCAAGACGTGGGAGGCTTCGGGTCACGTGGGTGCCTTCAACGACCCGCTGATCGACAACAAAGACTCGAAGAAGCGTTATCGTGCCGATGTGCTGATCGAGGATTGGTTGGCCAAGCAGGACGAGAAGATCGACAAGGAGGTCGAGAAGGCGCGTAAGCGTTTTGGTGAGGCCTTCGATGAGGCGCAGTATCGTGCTACGTCGCCCCGCGTGCTGGAGACGGCGACGAAGCGCGACGAGGTACACACCCGCTTTGCCGAGGCATTGAATGCCAACGACCTGAATGAGTTGCGCCAGATTATCCTCGATTGTGAGATCGTCTGCCCGATTTCGGGTACGCGCAACTGGACCGAGGTGCGCCAGTTTAACCTGATGTTCTCGACCCAGATGGGTTCGACGGCTGAGGGTGCCAATACGATCTACCTGCGTCCCGAGACGGCTCAGGGTATCTTCGTGAACTTCCTCAATGTGCAGAAGACGGGCCGCATGAAGCTCCCGTTCGGTATTGCACAGATCGGTAAGGCCTTCCGTAACGAGATCGTGGCTCGTCAGTTCATCTTCCGTATGCGCGAGTTTGAGCAGATGGAGATGCAGTTCTTTGTACGCCCCGGCACGGAGATGGAGTGGTGGAACAAGTGGAAGGAGACGCGTATGGCTTGGCACCGCGCGCTGGGCTTCGGCGATGAGAATTATCGCTTCCACGACCACGATAAGTTGGCCCACTATGCTAACGCAGCTACCGACGTGGAGTACAACTTCCCGTTTGGTTTCAAGGAGGTGGAGGGTATCCACTCGCGTACGGACTTTGACCTGTCGAACCACCAGAAGTTCTCGGGTAAGAAGATCCAGTACTACGACCCCGAGACGAATGAGAGTTACGTACCTTACGTGGTGGAGACTTCGATCGGTGTCGATCGTATGTTCCTGCAGGTGATGTCGGCCGCTTACACTGAGGAGCAGCTCGAGGGCGGCGATCAGCGTATCGTGCTGAAGTTCCCTGCGGCATTGGCTCCGATCAAGGTGGCTGTTCTGCCGCTCGTGAAGAAGGATGGCATGCCCGAGGTAGCTCGCAAGATTGTCGATGAGTTGAAGTACGACTACAATGTGGTCTATGACGAGAAGGATTCGGTCGGCAAGCGTTATCGTCGTCAGGATGCCATCGGTACGCCCTTCTGCGTGACGGTCGATGGTCAGACGCTGGAGGATGGCACCGTGACGGTGCGTCACCGCGACACGATGCAACAGGAGCGTGTCAAGATCGAGCAGCTGCGCGCCATGGTCGATGAGGCCTGCTCGTATCGTACGCTCTTCAAGAAACTGTCGCTGTAAAACTGCGTGCCGATGGGACGCATCCTGGCGATTGACTACGGGCGAGCCCGTACCGGTTTGGCGGTGAGCGACCCCCTGCAGATGATTGCAGGGGGGTTGGCTACCGTGCCGACCAAGGAGTTGGAGCCTTTCATAGCCGATTATATGAGCCACGAGGAGGTCTCGACCATCGTGCTCGGTAAACCGATGCAGATGAATGGCGAACCCTCCGAAACGTGGCGCTATAT
Organism: Alistipes sp.; assembly: GCA_045127275.1. Lineage (GTDB taxonomy): Bacteria > Bacteroidota > Bacteroidia > Bacteroidales > Rikenellaceae > Alistipes. Next base: position 105,096 of record JBGVPZ010000015.1, on the reverse strand, counting down.
CGAGCCGTTGGCTCGGCGTTTGCAGGCTGCTCATCCGTCGGTGGAGGTGACCTTCTACGACGAGCGTTTCACCTCCGTGCTGGCCCATCGGGCGATGATCGACGGAGGTATGAAGAAGAGCGACCGACGCAACAAAGCGGTGGTCGATAAGATCGCTGCAACGATTATTTTGGAAGATTATTTACAGTTTAGACGATGATTTATCCCATTGTGATTTTTGGGTCGGAGACCCTGCGTAAGCCCTCGGTCGAGCTTACTCCGGACTATCCGGAGTTGCCGAAGCTCATCGAGGATATGTTCTTGACGATGTCGTCGGCCGAAGGGGTAGGGTTGGCTGCCCCCCAGATTGGCAAGAATATTCGCCTCTTTGTGGTCGATTGTTCGCCCTGGGCCGAGGATGATCCGGCTTGCCAGGATTTCCGCCGAGCCTTTATTAACCCCGAGATCTACGAGGTTTCGGAGCAGACCGATCTGTTCAACGAGGGTTGCCTCTCGTTGCCCGGCCTGCATGAGGATGTGCGCCGCCCGGTGGCGATCCGCATGCGCTATCTGGACGAGCAGTTCGTCGAGCATGATGAGGAGTTTGACGGCTATCGTGCCCGTGTCATTCAGCACGAGTATGACCACCTCGAGGGAAAGGTCTTTACGGATCGCCTCTCACCCCTGCGTCGTCAGCTGCTAAAGAGCAAACTGCTCGGCATGGCGAAGGGGAAGTATCGTGCCGCGTATAAGACGAAGTAAGCGGAGAGAGGTATCGAGAAAACGAATCAAGATGGCTTAAAGAGATTAAGGAGTGATTCTTTAATCTCTTTAATTTTGAAGACGTCCGGCAGCTCGTTTTGGCAACATTACCTAACTATATGAAACAAAAGAGGTCGCTCATTCGAGCGACCTCTTTTTCGTATCTGAATTGAAGATTACTTCTCATTCAGGGCTGCGTGTGCAGCTGCCAGACGTGCGATAGGCACGCGGAAGGGCGAGCAGCTCACGTAGTTCAGACCTGCGTAGTGGCAGAACTCTACCGACGAAGGCTCACCACCATGCTCACCGCAGATACCGCACTTGAGGTTCTCGCGCGTGTCGCGACCCTTGAATACGGCCTCCTTGATCAGCTTACCTACACCGTTGCGATCCAGGATCTGGAACGGGTCGTTCTTCAGGATACCCTTCTCGAGGTAGATCGGCAGGAACTTCGAAATATCATCACGCGAGAAGCCCAGCGTCATCTGCGTCAGGTCGTTCGTACCGAACGAGAAGAACTGAGCCACCTCAGCGATCTGGTTAGCCGTAACGGCTGCACGCGGAACCTCGATCATCGTACCAACCATGTACTCGATCTTGTCGTTGCGCTCCGAGAATACCTGCTCGGCCGTCTTGTCGATGATGTTCTTCTGGTAGCGCAGCTCCTTGTGGTTACCTACCAGCGGCACCATGATCTCTACGTGTACCTCCATGCCCGTAGCCTTGACGTTCATAGCGGCCTCGATGATGGCGCGAGCCTGCATCTCGGTGATCTCCGGATAGGTGTTACCCAGACGGCAACCACGGTGACCCAGCATCGGGTTGAACTCGGCCAGAGCCTCTACCTTGGCGATGATCTTCTCAACGGGAACACCCATCTCGTCGGCCATCTCCTGCTGACCCTTCAGATCATGCGGAACGAACTCGTGCAAGGGGGGATCCAAGAGGCGAACCGTCACGGGGTTACCCTTCATAGCCTTGAACAGACCTTCGAAGTCACCACGCTGGATCGGCAACAGCTTATTCAGAGCAACGCGGCGACCAGCCTCGTCGTCCGAAAGGATCATCTCGCGGATAGCCTTGATGCGGTCACCCTCGAAGAACATGTGCTCCGTACGGCACAGACCAATACCCTCGGCACCGAACTCAAATGCCTGAGCAGCGTCCTTCGGCGTATCGGCGTTGGCACGCACCTTCAGTACCGAGTACTTGCCGGCCAACTCCATCAGCTTACCGAAGTCACCGCTGAGGTCAGCAGCACGCGTGGCAACCTCACCGAGGTAAACTTCACCGGTCGAACCGTTGAGCGAAATCCAATCGCCCTCCTTCACCGTGATGCCCTCAACCTTGATCGTGCGAGCCTTGTAGTCGATCTCCAACTCACCGGCACCCGAAACGCAGCACTTACCCATACCACGAGCCACAACGGCTGCGTGCGAGGTCATACCACCACGTGCGGTCAAAATACCGGCAGCGTCCAACATACCCTTCAAATCCTCGGGCGAGGTCTCGATACGCACCAGAATAGCGCGCTGACCCGTCTCGGCCAAAACCTTGGCTGCGTCATCAGCGAAGAATACTACGGGACCCGTAGCAGCACCCGGCGATGCGGGCAGACCCTTCGTGATCACCTTAGCCGAAGCGATAGCCTTCTTGTCGAATACGGGGTGGAGCAGCTCGTCGAGCTTCGCGGGCTCGCAACGCAGCACAGCCGTCTTCTCGTCGATGCGGCCCTCACGGAGCATATCCATGGCGATCTTCACCATGGCAGCACCCGTACGCTTACCGTTGCGGCACTGCAACATCCAGAGCTTACCGTCCTGGATCGTGAACTCGATGTCCTGCATATCCTTGTAGTGGTCCTCGAGGTGGTTCTGGATAGCGTCCAGCTCCTTGTAAACCTCGGGCATTACCTCCTCCAACGAGGGGTACTTCTCGGCACGCTCCTCCTCGGAGATGTTCTGTGCCTTGGCCCAACGACGCGAACCCTCGATGGTGATCTGCTGCGGCGTGCGGATACCGGCTACCACGTCCTCACCCTGTGCGTTGATCAGGTACTCACCGTTGAAGATATCCTCACCCGTTGCGGCGTCACGCGAGAAGGCTACACCGGTTGCCGAGTTGTTACCCATGTTACCGAATACCATGGCCATCACCGATACGGCCGTACCCCACTCTGCGGGGATGTTATTGAGCTTACGATACAGAATAGCGCGCTCGTTCATCCACGAACCGAATACGGCGCAGATGGCACCCCAAAGCTGCTCCCAGGGGCATGCGGGGAAGTCCTTGCCCGTATTCTGCTTCACGGCTGCCTTGAAGTTGGCTACCAGCTCCTTCAGATCCTCGACCGTCAGGTCCGTATCCTTCACGATACCGCGCTTCTCCTTCTGCTTCTCGATGATCTCCTCGAAGGGATCCTGATCCTCTTTCGAGGCAGGCTTCATCTCGAGTACCACGTCACCGTACATCTGTACGAAACGACGGTACGAGTCCCATGCAAACCAGGGATTACCGCTCAACTTGGCCATTGCCTCGACAGCCTCGTCGTTCATACCCAGGTTCAGGATCGTATCCATCATACCGGGCATCGATGCGCGAGCACCCGAACGCACCGACAGGAGCAGCGGCTGCTGCTTGTCGCCAAACTTGCGACCCGTCAGCTTCTCGATGTTGGCTACAGCCTTCTCGACCTCGGGCTTGAGCAGTGCTACGACTGCCTCTTTACCCTGTGCGTAGTACTCGGCGCAGGTGTCCGTCGTGATCGTGAAGCCCGGAGGTACGGGGATACCGATGAGGTTCATCTCCGCAAGGTTTGCACCCTTACCACCCAGCAGCTCACGCATCTTACCATTACCCTCGGCCTCTTTGTTACCGAAGGTGTAAACTCGTTTTACGTCTGCCATAATGTTGGTTAAATTAAAGTAAATATTTGAAAATTATTGAATTGTGTTCTTCTGTCTTGCAAAAAATGTTCCGCTTGTTTGCTTTTCTGTTTGGCTGTTACCGCCTTGCAGATTGCGAATATACAATTTTTTTTTCAATCGGACAAAAAAAAGAGGGTTAAACCCTCTTCGTGTGATTAACTATTGTTCGATTACTCCTGAACCGACCAGATCGTCGCCGGCATACCAAGCGGCAAACTGCCCGGCCGTGATGCCGCGTTGCGCCTCGTCGAAGAGGATATACAACCCATCCTCGCGGCGGCAGAGTGTGGCCTGCTGCAAGGGTTGTCGGTAGCGGATACGTACCTGGAAGGTACGCTCCTCGCCAATCGCCATCGCGCAATCCGGATCGACCCAATGGATCTCCTCGGGCTTGATCCGCAGGGCCGGTCGCCACAAGCCGGGGTGGCTGTCGCCCTCACCGACATAGATCACATTCTCCTGGACATCCGTGGCCAGGATAAAGAGCGACTCTTTGCGACCTCCGATGCCTAACCCCTTGCGTTGGCCGATTGTGTAGAAGTGTGCCCCCTGATGGGTGCCGATCTTCTTGCCGTCGCGCACGGTGAAGTGCCACGGCTCGGATAGCAGAACCAGCTCCTCGTCCGTCGGGAGGGTAGGTGAGGGTGAGTAGGTGGGTCGTTTTGCGAACTTGGGCCATTCGGCCTTGATCTCGTGGATGTTACCCTCCTTCTTGGCGAGCTTTTGTTGCAGGAAGAGGGGCAGATCGACCTTACCGACAAAGCAGATGCCCTGCGAATCCTTGCGTTTGGCGGTTGCTAATCCCTGCTCGGTAGCGATACGGCGCACCTCGGGTTTGAGCAGATCGCCGATCGGGAAGAGGGCGTAACGCAACTGCTCCTGGGTCAGCTGACAGAGGAAATAGCTTTGGTCTTTGTTCGGATCGCTACCGGCCAGGAGGTGGTAGTGGGGCTTGCCGTCTGCTCCGAGGGTGGTCGCTTTGCGGCAGTAGTGGCCTGTGGCCACATAGTCGGCACCGAGTTTGAGTGCCTCCTTCAGGAAGACGTCAAATTTGATCTCGCGATTGCACAACACATCGGGATTGGGAGTACGCCCCTGCTCATATTCGGCAAACATATACTCCACCACACGCTGGCGATATTGCTCCGAGAGATCGACCACGTGCAACGCAATGTCGAGCTTCTTGGCCACCAACTCGGCAAACGTGCGGTCGTCATGCCACGGGCAGTCGCCCTCGAGCGTGCCGGTCGTATCGTGCCAATTGACCATGAACAGCCCGATCACCTCATGCCCTTGCTCTTTGAGCAGGTAGGCTGCCACCGACGAATCAACGCCTCCCGAAAGTCCGATTACTACGCGTGCCATAAAGTGCTGTTAGTACATGATTACATCTACCCGCTCGTAATAGTAGGTCTGCCCTTGAGCCTGCACAACGAAGCCCAACAGAAATATCCAACATACAAGTAAAGTGCGCATCGGGGTGATTTTTTTACAAAGATACGAAAATAATCGGGGAATAATAGCTGTGCGCGTTGGTTAGTCAATCAATCCCTCGGGGAGGATGAATTTGATGGTTTGCGCCTCGAAGTCGATGCCACCGATCATCTCATCGACGGCCGGAACCAACACCTCCTCGCCCTCGATGGTGAGTGCAAAGAGCGGGTTTACGTCGCTGTCGATATAGTCGGAGAGAATACCACTGACGTGGCGGTTGGTGGTCGGTTCAAAGACCTCGGCTCGGAAGCCGATCAGATCCTCCATGTAGAACTCGTCGTCGGGCAGCTCCTCATCGGGCAGCTCCATGCGAAATTCTCGTCCGATGAGCTCCTCGGCACGACGCTCCGTGTCGAAGTCGGCAAAGCGTACCGAAGCACCTTGTGCTCCTACGTAGTCGAACTCCTCGCACCACAGGGGTACATCCAGCCCGTCGATCTCGACAATCAGGGGCATGGTGGCGGGGTCAAACTCCTCGGGAAAGGCGTCGTAGCAGGTCAGGCGCAGGCCGCCGCCTGTGCCAAAGAGTTTATTGATGCGTCCGCAGATGGTCATGGTGGTTCGGGTTTTCAGATTGAACCTTCAAAAGTAACGAATTTCGTGGGAAAAAGCAAAAAAATAAGGGGCGTTCGACTTTTCGGTCAATCGCCCCTTAAATCGGTTGCGTGCGGATTACTCCTCCGTAGCGGCCTCTTCTGCAGCCTCCTCCGAAGCAGCCTCGGCAGCAGCCTCTGCGGCAGCGGCCTCAGCAGCAGCCTTCTTCTCGGCGATAGCCTGAGCACGCTCCTCGTTGACCTTAGCCTCAGCAGCCAGACGAGCCTTCTCTGCCGACTTAGCATCAGCAGCCAGCTTGTTGGCCTTAGCCTCGATCTTGCCCGACTTGGCCTCTACCCACTTGTTGAAGCGAGCCTCAGCCTCCGTCTCGGTGAATGCGCCCTTGGCTACACCACCCAGCAGGTGCTTCTTGTAGAGTACACCCTTGTACGAAAGGATTGCACGGCAGGTGTCCGTAGGTTGTGCGCCTTTGAGTAACCAACCCAGAGCCTTCTCGAAGTTCAGGTCGATCGTAGCAGGATTCGTGTTGGGGTTGTAGGTACCCAACTTCTCGATGAATTTACCATCACGTGGCGCTCTGCTATCTGCGGCAACGATGTGATAGAAGGCATAACCCTTCTTACCATGACGTGCCAAACGAATTTTAACAGCCATTTGCTATAAAATTTTGTAAAGGTTAATAAAAAACGCTCAGCCTTTCGGCTTTTTCGGCTGCAAAGATACGATGTGGTTTTCGAAATTCCAAACTTTTTTCCGGAAAACGCACCCGCAAAGCGGCTGTATCTGTGCACAAAAGGTCACTTTGAGGCCAATTCTGTGCGCTAGTCGAGCGGACGACGATTCAGCAGGGCATGCGTGATCGTCAGTTCATCGACATACTCCAACTCATCGCCGAAGCCGATGCCGCGCGCAATGGTGGTCACCTTCAGGTCTGCGAATTGACGCAGGCGGCTCATCAGGTAGAAGAGGGTCGTCTCGCCCTCGACCGAAGTCGAGATGGCCAAAATCACCTCCTTGATGCCCCCCTGGGCAATGCGATCGCACAGCAGGTCAATCTTCAGATCGGAGGGGGCTATGCCCTGCATCGGAGAGATTACCCCACCCAATACGTGGTACGTGCCACGGTATTGGTGTGTCTGTTCGATCGAGAGTAGGTCGGCTACCTGTTCGATGACGCAGATCGTGCTCTGATCGCGCTCCCGATCCAGGCAGATCGGACAGATGTCGCTATCCGAGAGATTGTTGCAGCGGCTGCAATGTTTAATCTCGTGGCGAAACCGATCAATCGAACGAGTCATCTCATCGACCGACTCCGGCTCCATGCGCAACAGGTGCATGGCCAGTCGCAGAGCCGTGCGACGACCAATTCCGGGCAACTTTTGCAATTCGCCCACCACGTCTTGTAAGAGCTGTGACATCGTGCCGATCAGATTATTTCGATCTTACTGCGCTCGGTCCAACCCTTCTTGCCGTCGGCAATCATCACTTCACACCAATTCTCCAAGCTGTTCGTGATTTCGACCTTCGTCCCTTCGTGCAGGATAAAAAGGTCGGTAGCCGATCGGTCGGGCGAACTTTTGACAGCCGCCGAACTGCTCATGACAATCGCTTCGCTTTGGCTCTGCTGTTCGCTGCTCTGCCCGCTGGCAAAGATCGTCGAGGCGATAAAGCATAGCAGGCTGATCAGGGTGGCGTAGAAGCCTACTTTGCGCAACATCAGGCGCGCCGAGAGCAGGTAGAAGAGCAAGGCTCCCAACATCACCGCGAACCAAATGAGCGACCAGACGGTCCAGGCGTTCGCGCTCATCAGGTGGCGGATCGAACGCATCCACTCCGTGAAGAAGAAGTCGGGAATCTGGTCGATCGTATCCTTGGTGCGGGCCTCGGCAACCGAGAGGTTGTAACGAATATCCTCATCTCCGGGCTGCAGACGCAGTGCGCGGTGGTAGTAGAGGATCGCTTGTCCCAGCTCCTCGCGCTTGAAATAGGCATTTGCCAGGTTGAAATAGAGTTTGGCCGATCGCTCACCCTGTTGCAACATGGTGAGGTATAGCTCTTCGGCTCGATGATAATCGTTGTTGATGTATGCCGTGTTGGCCTGATCCCACAAAACCTCCGGGGTGAGCTGCTCGGCAGCCTCCATCGTCGGCTCGGCGGCCTGCACCTCGGCCTCTTGGGCTGCGGCCGACTGCAAACCTCCTATCAGCAGGAGCATCCATAGCATTTGGAAGATCTTCAACATCTGTGTGTGCGTTTTTGCGTGTTGCATACTACTTTTTGCTTGATCGCTTAATCTTGCTCTCCATCTCCGAAACCAACTCGACACCCTCCGTATAGACCTGGTTCATGTGAGCCTCGGCCGAGGGGGCATATTGCGCCTCGTCGCAGAGGGCGATGATCGAGACAAATCGTTGTGCGTCGGCCTCGGCTATTCCGCGGTCGATCAATTCGCTGCAGACGCTCTCCTTTGTGAGGTTAGCCACCGGAATGTTGAGCTTGTCGCTGACGTAGCCCCACAGGGCGCGCAGCATCTCCTCGTAGAAGGCTCTGCGATCCTGCAACTCCATGTATTTGCGGGCCGAGCGGAAACGCTGCACAGCCATCTTGTTGGCACGCTTGCCGCGTACCAATACCAGGTTCTTCGACTCCTGGATGCGACGACGCAACGTGGCGTAGGCAACTCCGAAGAGCAGGAAGAGGGCAGCGAGCAGACCCCAATAGGAGGCCGTTCCAATCAGCGGCGTACGATGCGGTGCCAGTTGGGCATCACCGAGTTTGATGAAGCGAATATCTTCCCCCAGTAGGCGCACCTCCTCTTTCGACATGCCACGACCGGGCAGGATAACCGCTTCGGCCGAGGCTCCACGCTCGTCGGGCAGCACCTCCAACGTGAAGGGCTTGGTCGATAGGGTGATATACTGCATGCGCTGCGGGTCGAAATAGCTGAAACGCACCGGCTCCAATTCATAGGTGCCGTCGGCGCGGGCAATGAAGGGGTACTCGAATTGACGATAACCCGTGATGCCGTTGGCCGAGACGTTGATCGACTCGGTGGTCTTCGTGTTGTAGAGCTCGAACGATCCGGGCAGATTGAGTTTCGGAGCCTGCACAAAGGTCAGGTTACCCGTGCCCGAGATGCGCACCGTGTAGGTAGCTCCCGAGTTGGCAGCCAGTCGATCGGTCGGAAGTGTCTCCTCCAGTTGAAATGAACCTACCGCACCGTTGAAATCGGCCGGAGCACCCTCCGGAAGCGGTTTTACGGTGATGGTCACCGGACTACTCTGCACCTTGCGAGGCACGTTGTAAACCTCATGTCCTCCGCCAAAGAAGGGGTCGCGGTTGCGACTTTGTACGACTACCTGTGCCACGATCGTCATCCCCATCGGGTCGATCGTGAGCTCTCCGGCCTGTTGTGGATAGAGCAGCCAATCCCCCAACACATAGGTATCATAGACCTTGCCGTTGTAGGTTTCGCGACCGGTTTGGGCGTTGCTCCCCTTCTTGACCAGATCCTGTGCCCAGAATCCGTTGAACGAGGGGTTGGCGTCGAACGAGTAATCGACAAATTGTACGCGCGTGTAGAGTTTATAGGTCACGTGCAGCGGCTCGTTCTTATAGACCGAACGCTTCGAAACAAAGGCGCGTAACAGCACATCGTCCTCGGCTACGCGGTTGGCCGCATCGCCCTGCATCTGGTCGCGCCGTTGCTGGCGTTGGGCCGTGGAGCCCTGGGTGGGACTTTGGGCTGCGGCGCTCTCATCGACCACCTCGATGGGCTGGGGGTGCGATTGCACCGTCTCCCCCTCGACAACGACCGTGGCCACACCAATGGTCTGTGCACCGGCAGCTTTGGGCAGCAACACATAGGTGTAGCTGACATTGACGCTCTTCGACATCGAACCGTTGATGATCTGGATCGACGATCCGCGTGAGACGGCCGGACCGGCCAGCACATCGAAACCGGCAAAATCGGGCGCTTGGAACGAATCCTCGTCGGGCTTGGCGTTGAGCGAGAACTCTACGCGGAAGGGCTCGCCGAGTGCCACGGTGAGCGGTGTCGAAACCTCCAACACGGGTTTGCCGGCTGCCCATGCCGTTACGACGGTCATGAGCAGCACGACAAGGATCGTGACTCTGCTGAAAAATCTTCTCATAAGGTGTTTTTACTGCCTTACAAACGGCTCAAAGCCTCTTTTTAGTGTTTGAAATCGGCGAAAAAGTCGTTGCCTTTATCATCGACGATGATGAAGGCGGGGAAGTTCTCGACATAGATCTTGCGCACGGCCTCCATGCCCAGCTCGGGGAAATCGACCACCTCGACCGACTTGATCGAGTTCTTGGCCAGGATAGCAGCCGGACCACCGATCGAGCCGAGGTAGAAACCGCCATGCTTCTGACAAGCGTCGGTCACCTCCTGTGAGCGGTTACCCTTGGCTACCATCACCATCGAGCCGCCCACCGACTGGAACAGATCTACGTAGGGGTCCATACGTCCGGCCGTCGTCGGGCCGAACGAACCCGAAGCCATGCCTGCCGGAGTCTTGGCAGGGCCGGCATAGTAAACGGGGTGCTTCTTGAAGTACTCGGGCATCGGCTGACCCTCGTCGAGCATCTGCTTGATGCGGGCGTGGGCGATGTCGCGTGCCACGATCAGCGTACCCTTCAGGTTCAGACGCGTCTTGATCGGGTATTTGGTCAGCGTCTCGCGCACCTTGTCCATACCCTCGTCGAGGTCGATCTCTACGGCCGGCGACATGGCGGGAGCCTCTGCGGGCAGGAAGCGAGCCGGATTCTTCTCCAGCTTCTCGAGGAAGATACCCTCGGGCGTGATCTTGGCCTTGATGTTGCGGTCGGCCGAGCAGCTTACACCGATCGCTACGGGGCAGGAAGCGGCGTGACGCGGTGCACGGATCACACGCACGTCGTGTACGAAATATTTACCGCCAAACTGGGCACCGATACCGCTCTCGCGGCAGATCTTCAGCACCTTCTCCTCCCACTCCAGATCGCGGAAGCAGCGGCCACCCTCGTTGCCCGACGTGGGCAGCTCGTCCAGATAACCGGCCGAGGCCTTCTTGACCGTCGAGAGGCACATCTCGGCCGACGTACCACCGATGCAGATGGCCAGGTGATAGGGCGGGCAGGCCGACGTACCGAGGTCCTTGATGTGCTCGGTGATAAACTTCGTCAGCGAGGCCTCGTTCAGCAGGGCTTTGGTCTGCTGATAGAGGAAGGTCTTGTTGGCCGAGCCGCCACCCTTGGTGATGAACAGGAACTCATACTCCATGCCCGGCTTGCCGGCGTAGATGTCGATCTGTGCGGGCAGGTTCGTGGCTGAGTTCTTCTCCTCGATCATCGTGAAGGGTACGACCTGCGAATAGCGCAGGTTGCGCTCCTTGTAGGTCTCATAGACACCGCGCGAGATATGCTCGGCATCGTCGGCACCGGTCCATACATCCTCGCCTTTGTGGCCGATGCAGATCGCCGTACCCGTATCCTGGCAGGTGGGCAGCTCGCCCTCGGCCGCTACGCACTGGTTCATGAGCATCGTGTAGGCCACGAATTTGTCGTTGTCCGTCGCCTCGGGGTCGTTCAGAATGTTGTTGAGCTTCTGCAGGTGCGAAGCGCGCAGATAGAACGATACATCCTCATAGGCAGCCTTCGAGAGCAGCTCGAGACCTTTGGGATCTACTTTCAAGATTTTGCGACCGTCGCACTCAACGACCTTCACATACTCCTTCGTCAAGAGACGATACTCGGTTTTGTCCTCCACGATGGGATAGGGCTCCTGGTAGATAAAATCAGCCATAGTGTTTCTTGTGTTTTTTATGTTGTTATTTGTCTTATTTTCAAGGCTTCTGCCATCCGCGCGCGCCCTGCACGGCCGCGTGGGTGCACTCTAACCTGCAAATATACAACGAAAAAACCAAACCACAAAAAAGAAGCCTCTAAACTGTCTGGTTTCTGCTGCTGGCTCCCAGAACTCCAACCCCTCTCAAAAAAACAGCGCGACCTTTTGGGGTCGCGCTGAAAAAGAAAAAAACAAAAGATTAAAGATTAAAAAGTGGAGACGGCGCGCACAGGAAAGTCGTAGCTCTTATACTCGTTGAAGGTGCTACCATCGTACATATAAACATACCACGCACAGAACACACCACCAAGTCTTTTATAATCATCCTCCGTCGAAGACCAATACACTTCGCTAACTCCCCGGTTATATAATCTCGTACACCCTTTAGCAGCTAAGGTACGATTCACGGCATCGTGTACACTGTTATTCAACGTAAACAACTTTAACTCCTCGATAGCGGGCAGGTACCACCCTGCACCCAGCCGAGCACACCAAGCAAAGGCGGGATAGTCCGAGCGCCAGTTCGGGCGTTGTTGTACAGCTCGCATATTGGCGGCGCCATCTGTCTTGCTTGAGGCTCCTATCAGCCGTTTTTGTTCTCTCTTATTTGATGACCATTGTAATTCTTCACTTGATTGTGTAAGACTGACAATTTTGCCATGGCGACCCGTCTTATTGACATAAAAGACTACGCCCTCTTTGCCATTGACATTATAATAGTCTCCGACTTTATAAACGCCGTTACGCCCTTTACCTGACAATCTTTCTGCTTGCTCGGCTGCCTCAGCTTTTTCTTTAGCTGCTTTTTCGGCAGCAAGACGTTCTTTTTCAGCTTTCTCTTTGGCGGCGTTTTCGGCAGCAAGACGCTCGCGCTCGGCTTTTTCAGCCGCTAATCGCTCTTGTTCAGCCTTCTCTTTGGCGGCTTTTTCTTTGGCCAAACATCTCTCTTCGGCTGCTTTCTCTTGGGCTAAACGGTCGGCATCGGTTTGTTGGGGCGCGGGGGCGACAAAGCCCATGCTGTCGGAATATTCGATCGCGGGCTGCTCTTCAACGGACTCCTCGATAACCGCTTGCTCGGCCATAGGCTTGGTTATGATGCGACTAACGACCAATCCTCCGACAATCAGCAATAAAAGCAGTAGAATCCATAACCACATATTACTCCCCTTTTTCTTCGGCGGGGTGGGCACAGGAGCCGGTTGCGGTTTGGGTTGGGGTGTAGGTGCCGGTTTGGGAGCCGGAGCCGGTTTGGGAGCCTCGTCTATGACCGTGGCCTCGGCTGCAGGGTCGTCGTAGGTGGTCTTCTCCTCGGGGGCGGGAGCGACCGGTGGAGTGGCAGCTGTGCCATCCAAGGCTTTCAGGAACTCGGCCACCGTGGTGTAGCGGTTGCGCTTCAGACCCTCCATGGCCTTGGCGACCACGGCAATAGTCCGTTCGCTCACCCCTTTGGCGGTGAGCTTCTCAGCGGGGAAACCCTCGTTGAGCAAGACCGAGGCCTCGGCCGGCCGTTCGCCCGTCAGCATCTTGAAGAGGGTTGCTCCCAGGGCATAGACATCAATCGCAGCGGCAAATTGTCCGCCCTCGCGGTAGTTGGCTTGCTCGATCGGGGCATAACCCGGCGTGCCACCACCGATCGTGGTACTCGATTCGGGTGCACCCTCCTCGTTGTATTGCTTGGAGAGGCCAAAGTCGATCAGGGCAACCGAGCCGTTTTTGCGCAGCATCACGTTGCCCGGTTTGAGGTCGAGGTGGAGGATCTTCTCGCCGTGCATATAGTCCAGTGCCGAACCGATCTGGCGGGCATAATCCAGCGCAACGGCCTCGCTCAGGCCGCCCTGCGCAGCGATCAGCTCATCCAACGAGCCACCCTCGCAGAACTCCATGGCGTAATAGACTGTATTGTTGGCCTCGAAGGATTCGAGTACGCGGACGATGTTCGGATGGCGCAGTTTGCTTAGATTCTGTGCCTCGCGGGCAAATTTGCGGCGGTAGTGTTCGTAGATGCCGCCCTGCGAACTGCACGTAACCTCGTTGCCCCGACGACCGTTCAGATCGTGCATAAAGAACTCCTTGATGGCCACCGTGAGGGTGGTCTCCAGCGCGCCCAATGCTCCGTCGATCTGTACCTTCGAGGTGGCCAGATAGGTGATGCCGAAGGTTCCCTGGCCCAAGATCTTCTCAATCGTATAGGTATAGGCCGCACCCTTGAGTTGGGTGCCCCGTACTATACAGGTTGTCTCCATGGTTCGTAAAGTTTGGTGAATAATGGTATAAAGGTAATCAAAATTGGGGAAATAGGGCCTCTTGGCGGTGAAAAAATTGCATGTTTCTTGGAGATTGTCGGTCGGCGGTGAAAAGATGCAAACAAAACCGAGAAATCGTTTCGCATTTTCCGTTTTTAATTGTATCTTTGTGCGGCCATTGTGGCCACGGTTAAAGCAATGACGTTTTAATACATAAAATCAATCTTATTATGGTATCGTACAAGGAACTGGGTCTGGTGAATACCCGCGAGATGTTCGCCAAGGCCATCGAGGGCGGTTATGCTATTCCGGCCTTCAATTTCAACAACATGGAGCAGATGCAGGCCATCATTTCGGCTTGCGTGGAGTGCTCGTCGCCCGTGATCCTGCAGGTGTCGTCGGGTGCCCGTAAGTATGCCAACCAGACGCTGCTGCGTTACATGGCTCAGGGTGCTGTCGAGTATGCCAAGGAGCTGGGTAAGAATATTCCGATCGTGCTGCACCTCGACCACGGTAACTCGTTTGAGTTGTGCAAGAGCTGCATCGACATGGGCTTCTCGTCGGTGATGATCGACGGTTCGCACCTGCCCTATGAGGAGAATATCGCCCTGACGAAGCAGGTCGTAGAGTATGCACACGCACACGATGTAACCGTAGAGGGTGAGCTGGGCGTGCTGGCCGGCGTGGAGGATGAGGTTTCGGCCGAGGTGTCGAACTACACCCGCCCCGAGGAGGTAATCGACTTCGTAACGAAGACCGGCGTGGATTCGCTGGCTATCTCGATTGGTACGTCGCACGGTGCTAACAAGTTCAAGCCCGAGCAGTGCACGCGCAACGAGGAGGGTATCCTCGTGCCGCCTGAACTGCGCTTTGACATCCTGGCCGAGATCGAGGCTAAGCTGCCCGGTTTCCCCATCGTGCTGCATGGTTCGTCGTCGGTTCCGCAGGAGTATGTAAAGATCATCAACGAGTATGGTGGTGCACTGAAGGATGCCATTGGTATTCCGGAGGAGCAGCTGCGCAAGGCTGCCAAGAGCGCTGTGTGCAAGATCAACATCGACTCGGACGGCCGTCTGGCTATGACCGCTGCCGTACGTAAGGTGATGGTTGAGAAGCCCGCAGAGTTCGACCCCCGCAAGTATCTGGGTCCGGCTCGCGACGAGCTCAAGAAGCTCTACATGCACAAGTGCGAGAACGTGCTTGGCTCGGCTGGTAAGGCAGAGTAAGCAGCTGATTGATAGCGATCAAGAAAGAGAGGCATGCAAATTGTCTCTCTTTTTTGGTTTTTTTGGACTATTTGTGTATCTTTGCTCCCAGATGCCTAAACTTTATATCATATCGGGTTGCAACGGTGCGGGTAAAACCACCGCATCCTATACCGTATTGCCCGAAGTCTTGGGATGTAAAGAGTTCGTCAATGCCGATGAGATCGCGCGCGGTCTCTCGCCGTTCAACCCCGAGAGCGTGGCTATCGATGCTGGCCGTCTGATGTTGGAGCGCATGCACGGATTGATCCGCGAGGGGGCTGATTTTGCCTTTGAGACGACGCTCTCGACCCGTTCGTATGTTAATTTCATCCACGAAGCCCGTCAGCAGGGTTATTTCATTCTGTTACTCTACTTTTGGTTGCCTAGCCCCGAGCTGGCTATCGAACGTGTGGCACAGCGCGTCAAGGAGGGCGGTCATAACATCCCGACGGATGTGATTCGTCGTCGCTATCGGAAGGGCATCTACAACCTGACACGGCTCTATACCCCCATCTGCGATTTTTGGGCTATTTATGATAACAATGCCGCCGACGAGAAGATTCGGCGTATCGCGTCGGGTGAGCGGGATAAAATAATTCATATCGAGGATCCGTTATCCTACGAAACGATTGTCAATTATGAGTGAGAAAGATATTCAGCAGATGCAGGAGCAGGTGGACGACGCCTTGTTGTTGGCTCGCAAGCGACTGATCGAGAAGACGAAACGGGAGAATGGCGAACTGGTCGTCGAGAACGACGGCGAGGTGGTTCATGTGAAGGCCGAGGAACTGAAGTAGCGTTTTTTTTGAGAAACGCTTCGACCGAGGCTGTTAAAAGGTAGGGCGCGGTTGATCTGAACGAACAGACAGATCGACGATCGCGGCCCACAAATGATGAAGGAAGGTGTTGCAACGGATGAGTTGTGATGCCTTTTTGTGTATTGGGGGTAAGATTGATTAAAGTGGCGGGATGACTGAAGAGGTGGGGATTGACTGGAAGGGGTAGGTATGACTGAATTGGCTACTTCGCAGCCCTGCGGTCTGCTCCGTGACGCCTTTCCAATCCTGCTCGCCGCAGGGGCACTTAAAACCTCATTCCGCAAGAAGGTTGCTTCACAACCCTTATTTTGCTTTCTATGCCATTGGCTTGCAAGTGGCCTTGCGCCAAGGCATATAAAACAAGAAGATGTCGAAAGACATCTTCTTGCTTCATTCGGTTTTGTCGGTATGACTGAATTGGCTACTTCGCTCGCTGCAAGCTCGCTCCGTGACGCCTTTCCAGGAGGCTCCCTGGGCGAGGTTACAAAGTTTCGCACCAAGCACCATTCGCAAGCGAAAATTTTGCTGTTCCCAAAGGCTGTATTGTGCAAGCACCTACACCCTTGAAAACAGCAAAACCTCCGATCTTTCGATCGAAGGCTTTGTGCTCAACTTTGTCGGGATGACTGGATTCGAAGCGCAGAGGCTTTAGCCTCAAGCTCGCCGGATTACCATTGAAAATAAGGGCGTAGCCCGCAATACATCTAATCCGGCAACCACCTAATAAAGAATCCCAGACAACTCGACCGAGCAAATAGCACGCTTTGCGTGCTTCTTTTTTATTGCCTTCATGTTGGGCTTGCACACGGCATGAAGAGGCAATAAAAAAAAGTAGCAGAACTTTAGTTCTGCTACTTGCTCAAGAGTCGGGATGACTGGATTCGAACCAGCGACAACACGCCCCCCAGACGTGTACTCTAACCGGGCTGAGCTACATCCCGAGGTCCACTCGAGAGAAAACCTCTCATTTGGGACTGCAAATATAGAGTTCTTTTTTTACTCTGCCAAACCTTTCGGCTTTTTTTTGCAAAAAAAATACAAACTCATTACTTAGCGATCGGAAAATTCCTAAAAAATAGTTCTCTCCCGGATCCTTATTGACGGCTGCCGGGACGATTCCGTCTTGCAGCTGGTTGCGAGCTTTCTGTTGTTGATTCCTGAACAGGCTGTAAATAATAGAAGAAGTCCTCCCCGCGCTTCACGCGAACGGGCTCTTTGGTGGTAGTTCCCTCTAATCTAAACCTTTTGAGGAGAGCTCTTGTTGATTTGTTCATAATAAACACATCAATCGGATGTTGAAAGCCACAAGTGCGTTCCAGCTGATAAATGGTATGGGGAGCCCCCGGTTGTTGGCCTATGATGGTTTTTCTTATACAAAGGCTATCGCAATGGTGGTTCGGTGCATGATTTGTTATCTCCGTGATCCGCACGGGGGTATAGCTATAGGAGAAATACTCCACCAAGAATAAACGATTGCATTTTCCGCATCTATGATAATTTGCCATAGTAACTTTAGGGTCTTTCGAATGAACGTTCTTCCCCTTTTGTGCACTAACCTCTCCGCACACACAATAAAAGCGGTAATCACTCCCGATGCTTGGAAGGGATGCTGGGCTCTGTTGCTCTGTTTGGGCTGCAGCAGATCCGACGAAGCCAACACCGGCAATCCATAAGCAAAGGAAAAAAACTAATTTGTTCATAGTTGTATGTTTTTAATTGCCAAATTCTTGTTGATGAATGTAGTCTGCGCCATCGGGTATCAAAAGCAGGTCGCAATTTTGATCGAGCAGATAGACCTCGTTGCCATCGAGCCACACCTGATGGGCACCATAGGGGTAGAACGTCTCGGTCTTAGTTGCCGAACTGATCCGAATAACCTTCTTATCCGTCGTGAGCAGTAACCCCCACGGTGAGAAATCAAGGTCGTTGATACGCTCCTTGCTACGATAGAATAGGTGAGGCTCGCCCTCTTCGGTCAGCAGATAGATGTCGTCCTCGATCAAAATAAAACGTCGGTGTTCGTTGGCTACTACTTTCCAGATAGGCAACGGAACGCGTACGATCTCATGAAAATTTTTCGTAGAGAGGTCAATCTGAAAGATGGAAGATAGGTTTTCATACCAGAATAGAGCGTAGAGCGATCGGTTGTTTCCTGTGAAGAGTGAATACTCCTCGGTGTCAAATTGCAACAATGGCGGAGTGGGTTGATCTTCGATCGTGTAGATTGCTTTGCCTTGACGCCCGATGAGTTTATCGCCACAAACGAAAGCGGAGGTGTAGCGACGGCCATCTTGCCACGCTACAGCACTCAACGAGCGATCCTTGAGCAGGAGCAAGCTATCACCGACTGGCATTACCAAGCCGTAGGAGGGTAACACGAAGAGTGTCACCGAATCGACTGAATACTCCTCGTGCGAGAGGAGCAAGATGGGCTCTTGGGTGATTGGCTGGGTACGTGTATGTGTGAAGTTCAATACATTCGACTCCTCTGCAGCCCATTGCCACTTTTGCCAAGACTCTTGGTCGTAGTAGAGATTGTTTGTTACTGCAAGATGACCTTGCTGTGCATCGCTAAAACTGCCTTCGATGTGGGTCTGAGGTGCCTCATAGACTAAACTGCCGATTGCCTCGGGCTGTGGTTCCAGCAGGGCAGCCAACTCCTCGTTGGCCATCGTCTCGACCTTAGCCGTGTTGGTTGGGGGTGGGGTGGCCATGCGGCGAGCCGTGTATTGCTCGTTCAATCGCATCGCTTCGATGGCCATTGCTTGATCACGCGCCTGCTGCGACCGATAATAACCTGCCGTTTGGCTCATGTGGCGTGCGTAGCCGGCCTGGCGATCGGCCGCATCTTCGGCCGCCTCACGTTGGCGGCGTATGCGGTCGCGGTTGCGCTGTGCCTCCTTGGCTGCTTCGATTTGTGCATTGCGCTTTTCTAACCATTCACTATGCTCGGCATCGCGTTGCGCCTTTTTGGCTGCCTTCTGTTGAGTCGTGCGGCTCACGCGCCGTTGAGGTGGTCGAATTGTTATGTTGCGATTGCTGTGCACGCGTTGTTGTGTCCAAGCTCCGCTCTGCGTGCGAGCCGGCACGGTCCACGAACTCATATCGTTGCTTCCGAGCGACCACAACGATCGCTTGGCCTGGTAGGCTCCTGCAGCTGCCGATGTGGGGTCGTTGGCCAACTGATCGTGGTAGTCAGATTGTGCCGAGACCTCACTCACTGCAAAGAGCAAAACGAGGAGGATATAAAAATCTTTTCGCATGACCGACTACTCTTTGATGGGTACAAATTGATAGGATAGACGCACTAACCTTCTGATTGGCTTGCCGGCGCGTTCTCCTTCGATCGTGATTTCGGCACCTGGCTCAAAGGTGGCAATCGTCTGATTTAACGCCTCGATCGAGTTTATCTCCTTGCCATTGACGCGTTGCACCAGGTCGCCTTTATGTAGACCTGCTACCAGCGCGGGGGAGGCTGCATAGAGCGAATCGACCACTACACCCGCGTTGGCGGTCAATTTATGTTCGGCTGCCAACTCTGGGGTCGCCTTTTGTCCGCCGAGTCCTAACCATCCGGCCATCTGCATCCCTTCGGGTATCTCGATAATCGGAGTCTGTGCGGGGTCTAACAATCGTTGGTTGTAGATCTCCAGTTGGCGGAATTGCGCTGTATTGAAGGCTTCGAGATATTCGAAATACCTACGAGTTGTCAAGCCATGATTTTTGTAGTTTCGATAGCTCTGCAAATAATATCCGTCCTTATCCTCTTTTGCTGCAATCTGCTCCTCCTTGTCGTGTCCATAGAAGAAATAGTTTTTTTCCATTTGATGGTTCCCGAAGAGAATACCACTCTCCTTATCCCAACGATAGAGGTTGCAAGGATACGTATGATGCGTCTCCTGCTTCTTGCCATCGGCGGATGCTATACATAAATAGTAATGTCTTGTTCCGCGATAGAGACGGTCGTTGATATGCTTCAGACGAAATTCAACCATTAGAATCGTTTTTTTAGGGGTTGAGAGCGAACTGATCAACGAATTGATACCCATTTCGGCCAAGTTGGTTATTAGCTGGTTGCCGAGCTGCTCCGAACTGCTATACTGGTGCCGTTGTGCGAAGATGCCTGATGCTTGAGCGGATGTTTCCCGTACAATGTTGCGATACGAAGCCACCTGCTCGGGGTTGATATTGCGCAGCCGTTCCGATGACCATAAAATGTAGAGCGAGTCGGTAGCATAGGGGATCACCAACTGTGGATGCCTCATTTGTTTCTCGGCCTCTCCGTAAAGGCCTGCTGTTAACCCCTTCAAGAGTGTCAAACGGGTTGTATCGGCTATTTGTTCGGCTTTGAGCAGATAGAAAGGCGATGTGGCATATCGTACCTTGCGCCATGTTACTGCGAATCGTTCGTCTGTTACCCAATACCCCTCCAAATATTTATCGGCCGGGATGTAGCTACGCATCTTTTCCAAATATACGGCAAGTTTTTCGTGAAACTGCTCTCCGCGACCCAACGTTTCGATCTTGTGCATAGCTTTCTTTAGGGCTACCGAGTCGTTGCGCTCGACGTAGATGTTACCCTCGATGAAATAGAGTTCGGGGGCCCGATCGGTCGGATCGGTAACGATGAAATCATACAACTCGATCAGGCAGAGAACCGTCTGCTTGTTGCCTGCACGCAGCTGCGAAGCGATTTCGGCTTTCAATATCTCCCGACATGTGCTACGCAAGGCTGTGTCCCCACTTTTGTAATAATCATTGATACGTACCAACGGCATGGCAGAATCTTTTCCTGCATTGCGGGCATCGATATACTCCTGCAACCAACTCTTGATCGTATCGTCCGTGGGTTGCGACCAGGCTATCCCAGCAGCCAACAGCAGTGCTCCGACAAGACACAACAACTGTTTAAGAGATCTCTTCATGGATTTGCACTTTAAAACCTAATAATATGACAAAACTAACACTATTTTTCCGTTTTTGCAACCAGGTTCTGGTTTTGTGGCTAATAATCTGATCTTAAATCGGCTAATAGAACTCCGATTGTACCGGAAAATGGGCGATTGATCACCTTTTTTGATTTTTTTTACGCTTTATTTTGCGTAACTCCTTTTTTTGTGTACCTTTGCACCGCTAAAGTGGTCAAATTCTGGTCGCAATAGCGGTAAGGCCCATTCGTCTATCGGTTAGGACGCAAGATTTTCATTCTTGAAAGAGGAGTTCGACTCTCCTATGGGCTACAACGAAGAGGCTCTTGGTTGTTTTGATGGCCTAGGTCTCTACGGGTGAACAACAAAATCGGAGCGGGCACAATGCCTATCCACAAACGGCTACGGTCGGATCGCCTGCTGAGGAGGGCGTGAAAGAACCTCAAAACGAAGCAACTTATAAAAGTAAAAATAAAAAAACAATTTAACGAATTATGGCAAACCATAAGTCTTCGAAGAAGCGCATCCGCCAGACCGTGACGAAGCGCGCACACAACCGTCTGTTCCACAAGACGGCTCGCAACGCCGTGAAGGCATTGCGCAACACGACCGATAAGAGCGCTGCTGAGGCTCTGCTCCCGAAGGTAACGTCGATGCTCGACAAGCTGGCCAAGTTGAACATTGTTCACAAGAACAAGGCAGGTAACCTGAAGAGCGCTATCCAGCTGCACGTAAACGCACTCTAATCGTTGCGCGAAGGATACAAAAACGACCGTCTGAATCACTTCAGACGGTCGTTTTGTTTTTCGGCGGTCGGCTCTGATCCATCGTGGCCGTTGCGAGCCTTTATTGCTCGATGGCCTGCATGACGGCCAGCAGCCGGTCGCCCTCGAAGAGCAACAGCATCGCCCCATCCATGTCGTAGCGGGTCGTCTGGTCGAGCATAGCCACATAGCGAGCCTCACCCTCAGCGTCGGGACACATCATGCGCGTCGAAGCCGGAGCATCGATACGAAGGGTGCGTTTGGCGTCGGTGGTGTAGGTCGCGGTGATCTGGTTGCAGTCGCCTTTGGCGGCCACCTGACCTCTCTCGAGCAGTTGCAGGGTATATTTTCCGGCAACGGGCTTCAGGGTCTGCTCCCCGATCTGAATCAGTTGCCAGGTGGTGCCCACGAGCGGACGCTCACCCTTTGCGGCCTTGTGGCGGCAGTTGCAGCATGCGGTGATCATGCCCGAAAGCAGGAGCAGCATGCAGATGCGAAAGATCGTTTTCATCGTGTAAAAAGTTGTTAGGTACGGACAAAGATACGGAATATATTTGTATCTTTGAGGTGGTAAATCCATTATTTACGCATATTAAGATTTCAAACCATGAAAAAGGTAATTGCTTCGCCCCTGGCTCCGAAGGCTGTGGGCCCCTATTCGCAGGCCATTGAGGCCAACGGAACGCTCTATATTTCGGGTCAGCTGCCCGTCGATGGTGCTACGGCTACGATGCCCGAGACGATCGAGGAGCAGACCCATCAGTCGCTTAAAAACCTCGGCTACATTCTCCGTGAGGCGGGGTATGACTATGCCGATGTGGTCAAGACGACCGTTCTGCTCGACTCGATTGCTGATTTTGCCGCCATGAATGCCATCTATGCCACCTACTTTACGGCCGAGATGCCTGCCCGCATGTGCTATGAGGTGGCCAAATTGCCGATGGGCGCGAAGGTAGAGATTGACGCCATTGCGGTGAAGAAATAGCCCTTATTGGTGATGAAACGTTGCTTGTTGTGGGTCGCGGCACTGCTGCTGACCTCCTCGGTGTGGGCGCAAACGGCCAAGCCCGGCCGCCCCTATGTTGATTTTACGGTGCTGACGGATGCTCCGAAGGGCTTCTATGCCGTTGGCCATCCGGCCGAGGTGCGCGTGGTGGCCAAGGCCGGAGGTAATGCGCTGGATGGGGTGACGATCCACTATGAGATGGGCGACGATCGGATGGAGCCGTCAATGCGTGGTGCCGGTCGCTTCAGCCGAGGCGAGGCGCGGGTGCAGATTCCCGCCATGGAGAATCCCGGATTTCGCTATTGTACGATTCGTTTCGAGGTCGAAGGGGAGAGCTATACTGAGACCGTGAAGGTGGGCTTTGGGGCCCATGAGATCAAACCGACGATCCCCAATCCGCTCGATTTCTCGATCTTCTGGCGACAGACAATCAAGCAGGCTCGCAAAACACCGCTTGAGGTGGAGCGTACGCCCCTGCCCGAATACTCGACTGAGGAGTTCGAGGTGCAGATGGTGCGCATCCCGATCTTCGAGGAGGGCTCATGTATGTATGGCTATCTGACGCTGCCGCGTGACGGGAAACCACATCCGGTCCTCTTCGTACCTCCCGGTGCGGGTGTAAAGCGTATTCGTCCTACACAGCGATATGCCAAGGCCGGATTCATTACGCTCGAGGTGGAGATTCACGGCATGCCGGTCAATGCGACGGATGCCTTTATCGCCGCGAAAAAGGAGGAGCTGGGCGAATATTGGTATACGAACATCGAGCAGGTGGACGAGTACTATTATAAAAAGGTCTATGCCGGTTGTGTGCGCGCTATCGACTTCCTGATGACCCTGCCCGAGTGGGATGGGGAGCATGTCGGTGTGACGGGTGGCAGCCAGGGCGGGGCCTTGAGCATCGTGACGGCTGCGTTGCACGAAGAGGTTGATTTCTTGGCCTCGTTCTATCCGGCCTTGTGCGATGTGAGTGGCTATCAACACGGCCGAGCCGGAGGTTGGCCACGCATGTTTGCAACGATTGATGCACGTCCCGATCTGAACCACAAGAGGGCTCTCAAGACGATGGCTTACTACGATGTGGTCAATTTTGCCCGTCGGGTGAAGGTGCCAGGATTCTATTCCTATGGTTTTAACGACAACACCTGCCCACCGACCTCGGTAGCTGCCGCCTTGAATGTGATCGAGGCCCCCAAGCAGATTGTCACTACGCCCGCCTCGTACCATTGGCGGTATGAGGAGACCCACCGCGAGGCTGTGGCGTGGATGCAGGAGCAATGTAAGTAATAGTCTGCGTAGAACTTTTACGTGAAGGGGTTGTCTCAACATGCTTGTTGGACAACCCCTTATCTGTGTTTATTCGGCGGGATTTATTCGCTGATATACCGCCCGACAAAGGCCTTCACGCGTTGAATGTACTCCTCCGGATGGTCGGCAAAGGAGACTGCATGGCGCGACTCCGGGGCGATCCACTTCTCCTTATCCTCCTTGGCTCCACCCTTTTCGTAGTAGAGCGGATAGACCATCCAGGTCGGCACATAGCGATCTTCGCTACCGTGGATAAAGAGCATCGGACGCTCACACCGACGCACAGCCTCGAGCGACGAGGCCTCCAGGAAATCCCAGCCGAAACGCCAGCGACAGATCAGGTTTGCCGTATGCAGAATCGGGAACGGGGGCAGATGATAATCCTCCTTGAGCTCCTTCTGGAACTGTTCCCACACGCCCATGTAGCCGCAATCCTCGACAAAGCATCGTACGGCAGGCGTCAGATCGGCCTCGCCGGCGAGCATCATCGTCGTGGCGGCTCCCATCGAAATGCCGTGCACGACGACCTGCTGCTCCGCCCCAAAGAGCGTCGGCAGCTGGTCGATCCAGGCCTTTACGTCCAAGCGGTCGTTCCACCCCATGCCGATCGAATCTCCGCCACTCTCGCCGTGGTAGCGCAACGTGGGCAGCAGGATGTTGTAGCCCATGCGGTGGTAGATCCAGGCGATCTGCAACATCCCGAAGGGGTGATCCGTGTATCCGTGTACGACTACGGCGGTGCGACGGGTCGGCTTGTCGGCCACGATGCGATAGGCCGTCAGCGGTGTCCCATCCTCGGCTGTCAGATGCTCCAAGGTAAGGTTTTGGGCCTGACGGAGGCTGTCGCCCCACGATTGAAGGGTGGGGTAGTTCTCTACAAAATTCTCGTAGCAACGCTCGGCATCCCGCTCGAAGTTGGGGCGTAGGGCCAGCTCCGTGAGGTAGTATCCCCCGACGAAGGTCAGGAGCACCAAAAGACCGAGAATCGCTGCCACCCAAACGATCATGCGGCGCATCGGCTTACATGTTTAACTTTTTGCGGATGTGCAGCAACATGTCGTCGGTCATCGACGAGAGGTCCCACTCGGGTTTCCAACCCCACTCCTCGCGGGCGCAGCTGTCGTCGAGTGAATTGGGCCAGCTCTCGGCAATGGCACGTTTTACGGGATCGATCTCGTAATCCATCGTGAAGTCGGGCAGACGCTTGCGGATTTCGTTGTAGATGATCTCGGGCGTGAAACTCATCGAGGCGATGTTGAAGCTGTTGCGGTGCTTGAGTTGTGCCGGATCGGCCTCCATGAGCTCCACGCAAGCACGCAGCGCATCAGGCATATAGATCATGTCCATATAGACATTCGACGGCACGGGGCAGGTGAAGTGGCCCGAACGGATCGCCTCGTAGTAGATCTCTACGGCATAGTCGGTCGTGCCGCCACCCGGCAGCGTGACGTTCGAGATGATGCCTGGGAAACGCACCGAGCGGGTATCGACGCCATATTTCTGGTAGTAGTAGTTGCCGAGCATCTCTCCTGTGTATTTGCAAACACCGTAGATGGTCGTCGGCTGCATGATCGTATCCTGCGGTGTCTGATCTTTGGGCGACGAGGGACCGAAAGCTCCGATCGACGAGGGGGTGAAGAGGGCGCAGTGGTGCTGGCGAGCCACCTCGAGCGAGTTGTTCAGGGCACCCATATTGACACTCCAGGCCATTTGGGGGTTGCGCTCACCGACGGCCGAGAGCAGGGCCACGAGGTTGAAGATCGTGTCGATGCGGTAACGGGCTACGACCGAGGCCATTGAGGTGGCATCGAGTGCGTTGAGGACCTCGAAGGGACCATCGGCACCCAGCTCGCGACAATCGCGCATATCGGTTGCTACGACATTTTGGTTGCCGTAGATGTTACGCAAATAGACGGTCAGTTCGGATCCAATCTGGCCTCCGGCTCCGACAATAAGGATTCGTTTCATAGTTCTATCGACTGAATTTTGGTGTTATGTTGCATCTGTGGTTGGCCTTTGCGGTCTGTTACCACCGAAAAACCGAGTAAAGGTAGAAAAAAAAGCGGAAAGTTGCACCTTTTTTTTGGTTATTTCATTTTTCTTCCTTACTTTTGCACCACTCAAACGGGAAAACCGTCAGAGGGAATGCTGTTGTAGCTCAGTGGTAGAGCACTTCCTTGGTAAGGAAGAGGTCGTGAGTTCAAGCCTCATCAACAGCTCAAGAACCGAGTAAAGGCCACCTGAAAAGGTGGCTTTTGTGTTAAGTGGGATTGGCCTGTGTTTACACAAAGACCAATCCCACTTAACACAATGTCCCCTTTGGGGCTTTACTCGGTTGTTGTTTGCGCCCCCGCGGCAGCGGCGAGGCTCGACGGAGCGTAGCGACTGTCAAGTCTCATCGACCATTCCCTGCGACCGGCCGGTTCGATGCTATTGATGGGCGGCAACCCATTGAGTTAGCTCGACAAATTCGGCGACCGAAAGTTGCTCCGCACGTTGCGAAAAGAAGGGATGCTCCTCACCGCCAAAGCCACCAAATACGGCCTTGAGCGAGTTGCGAATCATCTTGCGACGCTGGCCAAACGAAGCCTTCACGACCTTGATAAAGAGAACTTCGTCGCATGCCAATTGCTGTACCTCGTTGCGCTTGAGTCGAATGACGGCACTCTTGACCTTCGGAGGGGGATTGAAGACCTTTTCACCCACTGTGAAGAGGTATTCGATGTCATACCACGCCTGCAGCAAGACTGATAGGATGCCGTATTCGCGCGACCCGGGAGGCTCGGCGATGCGCACGGCTACCTCCTTCTGGATCATGCCGACACACTCGGGAATCAGGTCTCGATGTTCGATCAGGCGGAAAAAGATCTGCGACGAGATGTTGTAGGGAAAGTTGCCAATAAGCAGAAATCCCTCGGGAAATTGGCTACGCAGATCCATCTTTAGGAAGTCTCCCTCCAGCAGTCGCGGGGCAAATTCGGGATAGTGGGCATGCAGATAGACCACACTCTCGGTGTCGATCTCGGCTCCCCACGTTACCAAATCGTTGCGCTGCAACAAAAATTGCGTCAGCACACCCATGCCGCAACCCACTTCGAGCGTCGTGGCCGGTTGCTCGGCTGATCTAGCCGTGAGTGAGTCGCAGATTTTGCGGGCGATATTCAGATCGACCAAGAAGTGCTGCCCTAACGCCTTTTTGGCACGTACCTCACTCATCGACTCCCTTTTTTAAGTGGTTTGGCCGACCCGGCTTCGCCTTTGCGACGGCGATATTGCACCGAGCGGAAGGTGAACAGCAGGATCAAAAAGCCCAAAATCAATAAACCCACCGAGATCCACATCAACGGGCTTGAGGGAAGATATTCAATGGCGTATATTACGGCTGCCACGGCAATGACCATGACGATAAGCCGCAGTATTTGCATCCAATTAAAGGAGAGCTTCATGCTTCGTTTTTCGTTTTAGTTGCCTTGTTCGCACAAGAACTTAATGCGCACCAGACGAATCTCTCGCTCGGTGTAGTCGCCACCCAACTCGTCAATCGCCTCGTCGATCGAGTCGCTCTCGGCATCCTCCTTGAAGTAGAGGTAGATGTCATCGGCCTTCTCCTCGTCGATCTCGCGGTTGATGTAGTAGGAGATATCGAGCTTCGTGCCCGAATTGACGATCGCCTCGATCTCGGTCAGCAGCTCGTCATATTCGAGGTTCTTGGCGCGGGCGATATCCTCCAGATCCATCTTGCGGTCGATCGACTGGATGATGAAGATCTTGTTCACCGAGCGACGACCTACGGCGCGTACCACCATATCCTGCGGACGGATGATCTCCTTCTCGTCGACGTATGCCTTGATGAGTTGGATAAACTCCATACCGAATTTGCGCGCCTTACCGGCACCTACACCGGTGATGTTCTGCATCTCCTCGATCGTGATAGGGTATTGTACCGACATATCCTCCAATGAGGGGTCCTGGAAGATGACAAACGGGGGTAGGTCGTGCTTCTTGGCGACCTTCTTGCGCAGATCTTTCAGCATGGCAAACAGCTCCTCGTCGGCCACGCCACCACGCCCCATCGCAGCAGCCTGCTCAGCGGCACTCTCCTCCTCCTCGTAGTTGTGGTCGAGGGTGATCGTCACCGAGGTCGGCTTGTCGATGAATTGCTCGCCACGCTTGTTGAGCGAGATCAGTCCATAGTGTTCGATGCTCTTGTCGATCAGCCCCAAAATCAAAGCTTGGCGCATCACAGCACCCCAGAAGCGGGCGTCTTGCTCCTCGCCCAAGCCAAACCACTTGAGTTTGTTGTGTCCATAGCTCTTCACCTGGGCGGTCAATTTGCCGGTCAGGATCTGAATTAAGTGGTCCACCTTGAATTTGTCGCCAATCTCTTCGAGCAGCTGCAGAGCCATCTTGAGCTGAGCCTTGACCTCGATCTTCGGGCGCGGGTTGCGGCAGTTGTCGCAACTGCCACAATTGGCCTCGGTGTACTCCTCGCCAAAGTAGTGCAAGAGCGACTTGCGACGGCACATCGAACTCTCGGCATAGGAGACCGTCTCTAGTAACAAGAGTTTGCCAATCTCCTGTTCGGCAATCGGACGGCCGTGCATGAACTTCTCGAGTTTCTGAATATCCTTATAACTATAGAAGGTGAGGCAGTGACCCTCGCCACCATCGCGACCGGCACGACCGGTCTCCTGGTAGTATCCTTCGAGCGATTTCGGGATGTCGTAATGGATCACGTAGCGCACATCGGGTTTGTCGATACCCATACCGAAGGCAATCGTGGCTACAATCACATCGACCCGCTCCATCAAGAAGTCATCTTGGTTCGAGGCACGGGTGGCGGCATCCATGCCGGCATGGTAGGCGCGTGCCTTGATGTTGTTAGCCAAGAGCAGCTCGGTCAGCTCCTCGACCTTCTTGCGGCTCAAGCAGTAGATGATACCGCTTTTGCCTTCGTGTTGCTTGATGAAGAGGATAATATCGTGATCGACGTTGCGCTTGGGGCGAATCTCGTAATAGAGGTTCGGACGGTTGAACGACGAACGGAATACGGCAGCATCGATCATGCCCAGATTCTTCTGGATGTCGAGCTGCACTTTGGGCGTCGCTGTAGCCGTGAGGGCGATGAGCGGTGCCTGGCCGATTTCGTTGATGATCGGGCGGATACGACGATACTCGGGGCGGAAGTCGTGACCCCACTCCGAGATACAGTGAGCCTCGTCAATGGCGTAGAATGAAACTTTGATCTTGCGCAAGAAGGCGACATTATCCTCCTTGGTGAGCGACTCGGGTGCAAAATAGAGCAGCTTGGTCTTGCCCTCGAGCACATCCTGACGCACCTGCTGTACCGCTGTTTTGTTGAGCGAAGAGTTCAGGAAGTGGGCGATGCCGGGTGTCTCGGAAAAGGCCCGCATCGAATCGACCTGATTTTTCATCAGGGCGATCAGAGGCGATATGACGATAGCCACCCCCTCCATCAAAAGAGCGGGCATCTGGTAGCAAAGTGATTTGCCGCCGCCGGTCGGCATCAGCACGAAGGTGTCTCGACCCTCTAACACGTTTCGTATGACGGCCTCCTGGTTTCCCTTAAATGCCGAAAAGCCGAAGTAATCCTTCAACTTGGCATGCAAAAGAGCCGAATCGTAGTGTTTCATTTCACCGGTTTTGTTCGTAAAACGTAAATTTCAATGTAAAGATAAAAAAATTTCCCGAAAAAAACCTAACTTTGTCAAAAATTTATTGAAACTTTTTTATGCGCCTATTTACAAGCGAACTTGTTAAGAAGTATAAATCGCGCACGGTAGTAAACCATGTGACTATTGATGTCAAGCAGGGTGAGATCGTCGGCTTGCTCGGCCCGAATGGTGCGGGTAAGACGACCACCTTCTATATGATCGTGGGGCTGATCAAGCCCAATGAGGGACAAATCTTCCTCGAGAATGATGAGGGTCAGATCTCTGAATTGACTAATTTAGCGGTCTATCAGCGAGCCCAGATGGGTGTGGGCTACTTGGCCCAGGAGGCTTCGGTCTTCCGCAATCTCTCAGTCGAGGATAATATCCGCGGTGTGTTGGAGATGACCTCCTTTTCGAAGGAGTATCAGCGAGAACGTGTCGAGTCACTCATCGAGGAGTTTCGCCTGCAGAAGGTGCGCAAGAGTTATGGTAATCAGCTCTCAGGTGGTGAGCGTCGTCGCACGGAGATTGCACGAGCCGTGGCCATTAACCCTTCGTTTATCCTGCTGGATGAGCCCTTTGCCGGTGTAGACCCAATTGCCGTCGAGGATATTCAGTCGATTGTCGCTACGCTCAAGCATAAGAATATCGGAGTGATCATCACGGACCATAATGTCGATGAGACGCTGGCCATCACGGACCGCACCTACCTGCTCTATGAGGGTAAGATTCTCAAAACTGGTTCGGCTGAGGAGTTGGCTGCCGACCCGATGGTCCGTAAACTCTACCTAGGCCAGAACTTTGAGTTGAAGAAGAGCCATCGCCTTACGCAGGAGATGTTGGCGCGCGGCGGTAAAAGAGAGGGGGAGGAGTAGGCAATGGATTACGGTTCCTTAGGCGGGCGTGTCAAAGGCACGCTGATTCCCCCTTGCTCGAAGAGCTATGCGCAACGCGCGTTGGCTAGTGCATTGCTGGCCGAAGGTGTGACTACGTTGCGCAATTTAGACTATTGTCAGGATACCCGTTCGGCCTTGGGTTGCATCCGTACGTTGGGTGCGCGTGTGACGGAGGTTGATGCCACGACGCTCCGTATCGAAGGCGGCCTGCGTCCGCTCGATGTGCGGTTGCAGGTGGGTGAGTCGGGTCTCGCCTCGCGCCTGTTTACCCCGATTGCTTCGCTGATCGATCGGCCGATTCGTATCGAAGGTGCCGGATCGTTGTTGGAGCGTCCCATGCAGATGATGATCGACCCGCTGCGCCGCTTGGGTGTGGAGGTGGTCGATACGCTGGGGCACCTTCCCTTTGAGGTCTGTGGCCCGATTCGAGGTGGTGAGATCGAGGTCGATGGGTCAATTTCGTCCCAATTCATCACCGGCCTGCTGTTGGCTCTGCCGTTGGCCCAAGAGGATACGACTCTACATGTTACAGAGGCAGTTTCGACCCCCTATCTTGACATGACGATTGATACGGCTGCACGCTTTGGTGTCGAAATTTTCCACAAGGAGTATCAGAACTTTTATATTCCCGGCGGACAACGCTATCAGGCTGCTGATCTGTCGATCGAGGGGGATTGGAGTGCCGCAGCGATGTTGCTTGTGGCTGGAGCTGTAGCCGGAGAGGTGCGTGTCGAGAATATCTCGATGCTCTCCAAACAGGCCGATACGGCTATTCTCGATGCGCTGGTGCGTGCCGGAGCCTCGGTCATCAACGAGGAGCATGCCGTCACGGTGGCTCGTCGGGAGTTGTGCGGTTTTGAGTTCGATGCCACGCATTGCCCCGATCTGTTCCCGGCTTTGGCGGCTTTGGCGGCCACGGCCGAGGGTGAGACGGTGCTGTATGGTACGAATCGCTTGATCCACAAGGAGTCGAATCGTGCTGAGGCAATCCGTTCGGAGTTTACGAAACTCGGCATCGAGGTCGATATCGAGCAGGAGAATGTGATGCGTATTCAGGGCGGACAGATCCGCTCGGGACGTGTCGATAGCCACAACGACCACCGCATGGCCATGTCGCTGGCTGTTGCCGGACTGCTCTCCGATGGAGAGGTGATCGTTGAGGGGGCGGAGTGTGTCGCCAAGAGCTATCCGACCTTTTTTGAAGATTTGGAGCGAATCCGCGTAAAATAATCAACCATGAATCAATTCGGTCACGCTTTTCGATTGGCCATCTTTGGCGAATCTCATGGGCCGGCAGTCGGTATTACCCTGGATGGTGTTCCGGCCGGCATACCCCTCTCAACGGAGGATTTTGAAGTCGATTTGGCGCGTCGTCGTGGGGGAGCAGCGGGGACTACACCGCGCAGCGAGGCGGATCGGCCGACGATCCTTTCGGGGCTCTATGAGGGCCATACGACGGGTGCTCCGCTGACCATTTTGTTTGAGAATAACAATACGCTCTCGCAAGACTATGCGGGGTTGCGCGACCATTGCCGCCCGTCGCATGCCGATCGGGTGGCTACGGATAAGTATCACGGGTTCAACGATCCGCGAGGGGGTGGCCACTTCTCGGCCCGCCTGACCGTAGCGCTGGTGGCTGCCGGTGTGGTGGCCAAGAAGATCCTGCCCGAGGGCGTATCGTTCGCTACACGACTCTGTGCCGTTGGCGCGGAGCAGTGCCCGGAACGTTTTGACGAAGTGATTGCCGCAGCGCGTGCCGAGGGTGACTCGGTGGGCGGCATTATCGAGACCCGTGTCGAGGGGGTTGGTAGCGGCTGGGGTGAGCCGTTGTTCGACTCGGTGGAGGGGTGGATGGCCCACCTGCTCTTTGCCATTCCGGCGGTGAAGGGGGTCGAGTTTGGCGATGGCTTTGCTGTAGCCTCACGTCGTGGATCGGAGAATAACGATCTGATCATCGACGCACAAGGTACGACAGCCACCAACCATGCCGGAGGCATTGATGGCGGCATCACGAGTGGTAATCCGATCGTGGTACGCGTAGCGATGAAACCTACGCCAAGTATCGCCCGTGAGCAGATGACCTTCAATCGGGCCAGCGGTATCGTCGAGCCGTTGCAGATCCGAGGCCGCCACGATGCTTGTGTGGCGTTGCGCGGACAAGTCGTGGTGGAGGCCGTGGCTGCGATTGCGTTGGCTGAACTCTATTTACGCGCCTAACACCCTAATCTATGATGAAGGCGCAACAGCTTATTCAGACCCTCTATGCGGCTGCCTCTACGTACTACGACGAGCGTGAAGCGGCCCATATTGCACTCCATTTGGCCGCTTCGGTTGCCCACGTGAGCGAGAATCCCCTGCGGTTGAAAATAGAGCCCGACTATCCGATTGAGATCACGGATGAGGCGGTCGAGAACCTGTGTCGGGAGTTGCGTGCGGCGCGTCCGATGCAGTATCTGTTGGGTGAGACGGAGTTTTACGGCCGATCGTTTCGGGTCGATGAGCGGGTACTGATTCCTCGCCCCGAGACCGAGGAGTTGGTCGATTGGATCGTGCGTGATGAACGACAGGCAACCCGCTTGCTCGATGTCGGGACCGGCAGTGGTGCGATTGCCGTCTCGTTGGCTCTCGAATTGCCGCAGGCTGAGGTGACAGCCATTGACCTCTCCGCCGATGCGCTGACTTTGGCGGCTGAAAATGCTGCCCGTTTGGGTGCTTCGGTGCGCTTTGTGGAGGCCGATGCCCTGCAGGGGTTAGAGCATCGCTTTGCGGTAGAGGCGTTCGATCTGATCGTCTCCAATCCGCCCTATGTGCCGGACTCGGATCGGCTGACCATGCACCGCAATGTGCTGGACTATGAGCCGCATTTAGCCCTTTTTGTCCCAGATCAGGATTCGCTCCGTTTCTACCGTGCCATCGCTCAAGCGGCACAACAACTGCTCAAACCGGGCGGAAAACTCTATTTTGAGATCTATCACAAGGCGGCCGACAGCCTGGAACAGCTTTTGTGTGAGTTGGATTATGAGGCGGTGACGGTTCGTCGTGATTTGTTTGATAAACCGCGTATGCTATGTTGCCAAAAAAAACGCTAATGGAGACCAAGCCCCGCACCAAAACAGCCGAGCAGGCACTCGCTGCACTCATGCGTCTGTGTGCCCGTGCCGAGAAGTGCGAGGGGGACGCGCGACGTCTGTTGCGCCGTTGGGGTGTTGCCGACGGGGAGGCTGCGAAGGTGCTGGAACGCCTTGTGCGTGAGCGTTTTATAGACGATCGGCGTTATGCGGCCATGTTCGTGCGCGAGAAACTCCATTTGAGCGGCTGGGGCGTCTATAAGATTCGGACGGCGCTGCATCGCAAAGAGATCGCGCGGGAGCTGATCGATGAGGCATTGGAGGGGCTCGATCGAGATCGGATGGGAGAGCGGCTGCGCGAACAGTTGCAGCGCAAGCTCCGCACTACGAAGGCCAAAAACGGCTACGAGTTGCGTAATAAACTTTTTCGCTACGGCCTTTCGTTGGGGTACGAATTTGAGCAGGTGCGCGAGGTGATAGACCAGATTCAACTACCAACAGAAGAGGATTCATGCGACGATTTTTAATTTTGTTTTTCTTTTTCTTTGCCCCCTTTGCTGCGGCGCAGGAGGCTACTACCGCCTATCGTTTCCCGGTCGAGGAGGTCGCTCGGCTCTATGCGGCTAATTTCGGAGAGATACGTCCGGACCATTTTCATGCAGGTATCGACATTAAAACCGATGGAGTAGAGGGCAAACGCTTGGTGGCAGCAGCCGATGGCTATATCAGCCGGATCGTGGTGCAGGCCGGAGGTTATGGCCGTGCGGTCTATCTCTCGTTGCCTGATGGCACGACAATCGTCTATGGTCACATGCAACGTTTCCGCGACGATCTGGAGGCGCACATGCAACGCGAACGTTACCGCCGCCGCTCCAACAGCGTGGATCTGTGGTTCGATGCCGCGCGCTATCCGGTGGTGGCGGGCGAGTTGTTGGGCTATGCCGGTAACAGTGGCTCGTCGTCGGGTCCCCACCTGCACTATGAGATTCGACGCGGCAAGGATCAAGAACGCATCAACATGGTCCGCGAGGGGATCATTCGCCCGAAGGATACGCTATCACCCCGTTTCATGAAGTTGCACTATGTCGAGATTGACACGCTTGATTGCGGCATTGTTCGACGCCGTCCGATGGAGAGCTATGCGGTGGTCAAATCGGCCGACGGACTCTATCGCTTGACCCGCCAAGAACCCCTTCCGGTGGGGCGTAAGGGTTATTTTGTGGTCGAGGTGACCGATCGCCGCAACGAGGTCTATAACACCTTCTCGGTATGGCGTGTGACCGCCTCGGTCGATCAGAAGCCCTATTTCGAGTACCGCATGGATAGCTTTCCGTATGCCCTTTCGCGCACGTGCGATGCGGTGAGCTGCTACGCCTTGCAGCTAGGTTCACGTAACGAGGTGATTCGTCTGGCGCAACTCGCGGGCGCTCCCGAACGTTTCTATCCGACGCTCATCGAGCGGGGACTGATCCGCACGCTGCCCGGTGAACAACATACTATAGCCCTTGAAATCGAGGATGATTGTGGTAATTGCTCCACGCTCCAATTCCGTGTTTTGGGTCGTGAGGATGCGTTCGTTGCAGCCCCACCGACCGATTCGTTGGCGCAACCCGCCTTTCAGGAGTTTACGAGCCACTATCGCCTAGGTACGGCCTTCGAGGCAACTCTGCCGGCCGATGCGCTCTACGAATCCACCTACGTGCGTCCTATGGCTGGTGAGGTGGCTCCTGTGGATTCGGGTGTCGTGGTGCTTTCGCCGGCCTATCGACTCTTCGAGGAGGTGCGCACGCCACTCTTCAAACCGATGCATATTACGCTGCGTGCGCCCATTCCGCAATCGTTGCAAAATAAGGCGATGATTGCTGTGCGTAATTGGCGTGGCAAGGCGGCTTTGGCCGGTGGAAGCTATGCGGATGGGGCCGTTTCAGTCTCGACACGGACGGTGGGCGATTGGTTTATCGTCGCCGATACGCTGCCCCCGACCATTGAGCCACGCTTTACGCCTCAGAGTAATCTTTCGGCCTCGAAACAGCTTACTTTCAAGGTTGAGGATAACTTTTCGGGAGTGAGCAAATGGGTCTTGACGATCGACGGGGAGTGGGTACCTTGCGATCGCTATCCGAGCCGCGGCATTTTGGTGTGGCACATGGATCGTCCTGCAGAGGGACTTTTGCATCGTGCCGTCTTGGTTGTTACCGATGGAGCCGGCAACCGCACCGAATGGCAGGGCGATTTCCGTTGGTAAGGGGGTGAATTGTTGGGTTTGAGGCGAAAAGATTTTCCGGATACAATAATTTTTACTATTTTTGCGCCGCAAAAGCGATGGTCACGTAGCTCAGTTGGATAGAGCAGCAGCCTTCTAAGCTGCCGGTCGAGCGTTCGAGCCGCTCCGTGATCACCATCTAAAGAGGCCTTCTCACAAGATTGTTGAGGAGGCCTCTTTACTTTCTAATTGGTAGTAAGTAGGATTGTAAGGGTAGTAGAGGTGTTGGCACACTCGTTACCCAATTCAAAAAAAGGGGCTGTCCCGTGTATTGGACAGCCCTTGGTGTGATGTTACCCCTCCCTTGAGGATTTTATTTCTTGGCCATCTTGGCCTCGATGCACTCCGTAGCGTGGGGTACCTTCATCAGACGCTCCTTCGGGATCAGTTTCCCGGTCGTCTTGCAGATGCCGTAGGTCTTATTCTCGATACGCACCAATGCCATCTCCAGGTTGCGGATAAACTTCATCTGGTGCATGGCCAAGCGGCCATTCTCCTCCTTCGAAAGCGTCGCAGCACCCTCTTCGAGCACCTTATAGGTCGGTGACGTATCTTCGATGTCATTGCCCGAGGCATGCGTGATGGTTGCGTGCAGCAGCTCGTAATCGGCGCGCGCACTCTCCAGCTTCTTCAGGATCAGCTGCTTAAACTCCTCGAGTTCAGCGTCGCTGTAACGGGTTCTCTCCTCTGCCATAACTTTTTCGCTTTAGGTTATTTGTAAAATTAAGCACTTTTTGGCAAATAACCAAATTTTTCGCTAAAATAACGTATTCGGGCACGCGATATTGTGCCGCTCGCACCCCTTTTAGAGGCGCGAAACGGCAATCTTGAGCGGCATCTCGTCCAGATCGCTGGCTACGACCACCTCACCTGCAGGCTCGGCAACGGCTTTCACCTCGACGGCCAGCGTCTGTTGTCCGATGAAGTCGGCCCATGTGGCGAGCGAATCCTCGACACCCTCAATCGGCTCGATCTCCACGCGAATCTTGTCCGTGATGCTGAAATCGGCATCCTTGCGGATGTTCTGGATGCGGTTCACCAACTCGCGAGCGACACCCTCACGTTTGAGCTCGGGGGTGATCGTGACGTCGAGCGCCACGGTCAGCGTACCCTCCGAAGCAACCTGCCAACCCGGCATATCCTCCGACGTGATGATGAAGTCGGCCGGGGTCACCGTGATCTGTTCTCCGGCAAGCTCCAGCGTCGTCTCGGTTGCCGATTCAATAGTGGCAATCTGCTCCTGCGTAAAGTCGTTCAACAGCGCAGCCATCTGCTTGGAGAATTTGGCATAGCGCGTGCAGAACGATTTGAAATTGAGCTTGATGTGCTTGGTGATGATGCCCGTTGTGTCGTGTAGCAGCTCGATATCCTTGACATTGACCTCGTTCTCGACCAGCGTCTTGACCGCCTCGATATGACGGGCCATGGCCGGATCGAGTACCGGGATCATGATCTTCTGCAGTGGCTGACGCACCTTGATCGAGACCTTGCGGCGCAGGGCTAGGGTCATCGAGGTAACTTGCTGTGCTATACCCATCATGGCCTCCAAATCGGCGTTGATCAACGCATCGTCCACCTTCGGGAA
Organism: Alistipes sp.; assembly: GCA_045127275.1. Classification (GTDB taxonomy): domain Bacteria; phylum Bacteroidota; class Bacteroidia; order Bacteroidales; family Rikenellaceae; genus Alistipes. The sequence continues at coordinate 67,727 of JBGVPZ010000015.1, read as the reverse complement.
GTCGGCGATGTGCACCGAGCACTCCGCATGGCGGCCACTCACGGCATTCAGATCCGTGAAGATCCGATCCGAAATGAAGGGGGCAAAGGGAGCAGCGAGCTTCACGATCGTCTCCAGACAGGTGTAGAGTGTCTGGTAGGCGGCCAGCTTATCCTGGGTCATTTCTCCGGCCCAGAAACGCTTGCGATTCAGGCGCACATACCAGTTCGAGAGGTTGCGATCGACAAACTCCTGGATGGCACGAGCTGCGGGTGTCGGGTCGTAATCCTCGAGATACTCCGTCACGCGACGAATGAGTGTGTTGAGCTCCGAGAGGATCCAACGGTCGATCTCGGGACGCTGTGCTACCGGTACCTCCTCCTCACGACCGGTGAAGCCGTCGATATTGGCATAGAGGGCAAAGAACGAGTAGGTGTTGTAGAGCGTGCCGAAGAACTTGTTGCGCACCTCCTTGACACCCTCCACGTCGAACTTCAGGTTGTCCCACGGCTGCGAGTTGGAGATCATATACCAACGCGTGGCATCGGCACCATAGCCGGCCAGTACCTCAAACGGATCGACGGCATTACCCAGACGCTTCGACATCTTGTTGCCGTTCTTGTCCAATACCAAACCATTCGAGATGATGTTCTTGAAGGCTACCGAGTCGAAGAGCATCGTCGCCAATGCGTGGAGCGTGAAGAACCAGCCGCGCGTCTGATCGACACCCTCGGCCACGAAGTCGGCCGGGAAGAGCGAGCCGAAGTTCTCCTGATTCTCGAACGGATAGTGACGCTGGGCGTAGGGCATAGCACCCGAGTCGAACCATACGTCGATCAGGTCTGCCTCACGGCGCATTGGCTCACCCTTCGACGAGGTGAGTACGATCTGGTCTACGTAGGGACGGTGTAGGTCGATGCGCTCGGTCGAGTAGTTCTCCTTCGACATGTCGCCCACGACAAAATTCTTATAGGGATTCTCGGTCATCAGGCCGGCCTCGATCGACTTCTCGATCTCGCCCATCAGCTCCTCGATCGAGCCGATGCAGCGAATCTCCGAACGATCCTCCGTTGCCCAGATCGGCAGCGGCGTACCCCAGAAACGCGAACGCGAGAGGTTCCAGTCGTTCAGATTCTCCAACCACTTGCCAAAGCGACCCGTACCGGTCGATTCGGGCTTCCACTTGATCGTCTCGTTGAGCGTCATCATGCGCTCCTTCATGGCCGTCGAACGGATGAACCACGAATCGAGCGGGTAGTAGAGCACCGGCTTGTCCGTACGCCAGCAGTGGGGATAGTTGTGGACATGCTTCTCGATCTTGAAGGCCTTCATCTGCTCCTTCAGGCGGATGGCGATATAGACATCGAGTGTCTCGGCTGCTGCGGCTGCCTGTTCGTCGTATTTACCTCCGGGGTTGAACTGCGGGTCGTAGGCATTCTTCACATAACGACCGGCATAGTCGGCATAGAGAGCCGTGTCGATGCACTGCTCGACAAAGTCCTCGTCCAACTCCTCGGTGAGGTAGAATTTACCCGTCAGATCGACCATCGGGCGCGTCTCGCCACGCTTGTTGATCATGTAGAGGGCCGGCACACCGGCAGCACGTGCCACCTGGGCATCGTCGGCACCAAACGTCGGGGCGATGTGTACGATACCCGTACCATCCTCGGTCGTCACGTAGTCGCCCGGAATGACGCGGAAGGCCTTCTCCGAGGCCACTTGCCACTGCTTGTCGCTGATCATCTCCACGGGCTTCACCCACGGGATCAATTGCTCGTAGCGCATGCCTACGAGATCCGTACCCTTGTATTCGCCCACCACGCGGAAGGGGATGAGCTTGTCGCCCGGCTTGTACTCTTCGAGTGCGAGGCCCTCGGCCTTCTTGTTGAAGTGGTTGTAGAGCAGGGCCTTGGCCAATACGACCGTGATCTTCTCACCCGTGTAGCCGTTGTAGCTCTGGACAGCTACGTAGTCGATCTTCGGGCCTACGCAAAGAGCCGTATTCGAGGGCAGTGTCCAGGGGGTCGTCGTCCAAGCGATGAAATAGGGCGTACCCCAGGCCGTCATCTCGGGCTTGGGATCGACCATCTTGAATTGGGCCACCATCGTCGTATCCTTCACGTCGCGGTAGCAGCCGGGCTGGTTCAGCTCGTGGGTCGAAAGACCCGTACCGGCAGCCGGCGAGTAGGGCTGAATCGTGTAACCCTTATAGAGCAACCCTTTTTCGAAGAGCTGCTTGAGCATCCACCAAAGGGTCTCGATATATTTGTTGTCGTAGGTGATGTAGGGGTCCTGCATATTGACCCAGTAGCCCATCTTGCGCGTCAGATCCTCCCACACGCCCGTGAACTCCATCACCGCCTCGCGGCAGGCGCGGTTGTACTCCTCGATCGAGATTTTACGACCGATATCCTCCTTCGTGATGCCGAGTTTCTTCTCGACACCCAACTCAACGGGCAGACCGTGGGTGTCCCAACCAGCTTTGCGCTGCACCTGGAATCCCTGCTGTGTCTTGTAGCGGCAGAAGACATCCTTGATCGTGCGTGCCATCACGTGGTGAATACCCGGCATACCGTTGGCCGAGGGGGGACCCTCGAAGAATACGAATGAGGGGTGTCCCTCGCGGGTCGAGAGACTCTTCTCGAAGGTGTGCTGCTCGTCCCAGCGAGCCAGTACCTCGTCTGCGATCTTGGCCAGATCCAAGCCTTTGTACTCGTTGAATTTCATATCGTAAATTTTGCGTAATTCTCTTTAAGGAGCAAAGATAAGAAAAAAATAGCACAACCAATCCTTTGGTTGTGCCAATTTTAATATGGAGGGCTGAATTTTATCCGACCGCTACGAAAAGCTCTGCATCTCGATCAGGTGAGCGTAGATGCCGCCGAGGGCAATCAGCTCATCGTGTGTGCCTTGCTCGGCAATCTTACCCTCGGAGACGACGATGATCTTGTCGGCTCCCTGGATGGTCGACAGACGGTGGGCAATGATGACCGATGTGCGGCCCTTGAGAAGCTTGTTCAGGGCATCCTGCACCAACTTTTCGCTCTCGGTGTCGAGGGCCGAGGTGGCCTCGTCAAGGATCAGAATCTCGGGATTCTTCAACACGGCACGGGCAATCGAGAGTCGCTGACGCTGACCTCCCGAGAGTTTCGCTCCGCGGTCTCCGATGTTGGTCTGATAGCCCTCTGTCGTCTGCTCAATAAATTCGTCGGCATTGGCAATGCGGGCTGCAGCCACGATCTCCTCGTGCGTGGCCTCTGCCTTACCCATTTTGAGGTTCTCCTCGATCGAATCGTTGAACAGCACGGTCTCTTGGGCGACGATGCTCATGTGTGCGCGCAGACTCTGCTGCGAATAGTCCGAAAGGGGCACTCCGTCGATTAGAATCTCACCCTTCGTGGGGTCGTAGAAGCGCGGAATAAGCTCCGAGAGGGTCGATTTACCACCACCCGAGGGGCCTACCAGAGCTACGGTCTCACCCCGACGAATCTCAAACGAAACACCGTCGATCACCTCGCGCTGGCCGTCGTAGCTGAAGTGTACGTCGCGGAACTCGATCTTATCCTTCAGTCCGCCAAAGGTCTTGGCGTCGGGCTTATCCTCGATTTTCGGGCGCGAGTCGATGATTCCGAAAATACGCTCACCGGCGGCAATACCCTGGTTGATATTGGCAAATTGATCGACAAAGTGGCGTACCGGACGCGTAATCTGTGAGAAGATGGCCACGAAGGCGATAAATGAGCCCGGATCGAGCGAACCGTTGCCCACCAGCACACCACCAAAGACCAGCACGACGCCGACGGCCGAGATTCCCAAAAACTCACTCATGGGCGAGGCCAACTGCTGGCGACGAGCCATCGAGAGGGTCAGTCGGGCTACCTCTTCGTTGATGCCGAAGAAGTTGCGCTTGACGTAGTTCGTAGCATTGTAGCTCTTGATAACCTTCACACCGGCCAGCGATTCGTCGAGTGCCGAGACCATTTCGCCCAGGCGACGCTGATTCGTGCGAGCCGGATGGCGCAGTCGCTTGACGATGCTGCCGATCATCAGGGCTACCAGCGGCAGGAAGAGGATCGAGAAGACCGACAACTCCCACGAAAGAATCACCATCATGGCGATGTAACCGATGATCAGGAAGGGTTCGCGGAAGGCCACGAGCAGCGTGTTGGTGATGCAGAACTGCACGACATTCACATCGGCCGTGATGCGTGAAATAATATCGCCCTTCTGCTGGTCGCTGAAGTAGCCGACGTGCATATCCATCACCCGCGAGAACATCTCGTCGCGCATGCGTTGCAACGTGCGAGCTCGCATCGACTCCACAGTCCAGGCACCCAGATAACGGAACAGGTTGCTCAAGAAGCTGATGAAGATCGTGAACAGCGCCAACATGATGAGCACCTTCTGACGATCATATTCGGGATAGATCTGCGAATAGGTGTAGTTGAAGAAGGTGGTCAGGTAGTCGGTGCTGAACTCCACCGGGGGCAACTCGTGTACCGGCTCAAAGGTGTAGTCGGGATCGAACATCGTGTTCATGATCGGGACGATGAGCACGAAGGTCAGCGAGTTGAAAACGGCATAGAAGAGCGAATAGAAGAAATAGGGAATCGCGTATTTCTGAATCGGTCGGGCAAAGCCCAAAAGCCGTAAATAGGTCTTGAACATAATGAGTCGTTGCTATCAAAAACAGACAAAAATAGCAATATCTTTCGATATTGCCAAATTTGAGCGGTTATTCAGGCTGATAACCACCATCTTCGAGGAGATTTCCTCCATTGGCAGCCGCTACGGCCAGCTCGTCGCAACGGTTGTTTTCGACGGTCGAGGCGTGGCCTTTGACCCAGACGAAGCGAACCTGATGGCGACGATAGACGCGCAAAAAGCGCATCCATAGATCGGGATTTTTCTTCCCCGAGAAGCCTTTGCGCTCCCAACCGAATACCCACCGCTTTTCGATCGCATCGACCACATATTTCGAGTCGGAATAGAGCGTGACATCCGAACCCTCGAACTTCAACGCTTCGAGGGCTACGCAGACGGCCATCAGCTCCATGCGGTTGTTGGTCGTCATGCGATACCCCTGGGCGATCTCCTTACGGTGCGGTCCTGCCAACAAGACACACCCGAACCCTCCCGGGCCCGGGTTGCCAAGTGATGAACCGTCGGTATAGATGGTAATGTGCATCCTTTACCTCTACTGGAGTGCGGCCAATTGCTCCTTGATGGCGGCAATCTTTGCCTCGGCATCGGCCTGCTTGGCGCGCTCGTTGGCGACCACCTTCTCGGGTGCGTTCTGTACGAATCGCTCGTTCGAAAGTTTTGCCAGGACGCTCTTCAAGAAGCCCTCGTAGTAGGCCAAATCGTCGGCCAGCTTCTTCTTCTCGGCCTCAGCGTCGATCATGCCCTCCAGCGGCACGAAATATTGCGTCGTCTTGACTAAGAAGGCAGCTGCTGCGGCATCCTTCTCTGCGGTCTGCTCGATAGCCTTCAGGTTGGCCATCTTCGAGATGACGGGGGCATACTCGGCCGGATAGTTCTCATCGACAATCACACGCAACGTGAGCTGCTCCTTCTGCGGGAGGTTCTTCTGGTTGCGGATGTTGCGCACCGACGAGATAATCTCGTGAGCCAGCTCAAAGCGAGCCAACACAGCCTCCTCAGCTGCTGCGGGCGTCGGCATCGGGGCTACGCAGATCGACTCACCGGCCTGACGCGGAGCCACATCCTGCCAGATCTCCTCCGTAACGAAGGGCATGAAGGGGTGCAGCGTGCGCATCAGCGCATCGAAGAAGGATTTGGTAGCGGCCATCGTCTCGGCATCGATCGGCTGACCGAATGCCGGCTTGATGATCTCCAGATAGAGGGCACTGAACTCATCCCAGAAGAGTTTGTAGAGTTTCGTGCAGGCCTCCGAGATGCGGTATTGACGGAAGTCAGCCTCCACCTCGCGCAACGTGCGACCCAGTGCCTGCTCAAACCAAGCGATAGCCAGGCGGTTGTTCTCGCTTTGGGGCAGGGCGGCATCGACCGTCCAGCCATTGACCAGACGATAGGCATTCCAGATCTTGTTACCGAAGTTGCGACCCTGCTCGCAGAGGGCCTCGTCGAACATCACGTCGTTACCGGCCGACGAGGACATGAGCATAGCCAGACGCACACCGTCGGCACCATATTTCTCGATCAGATCGAGCGGATCGGGCGAGTTGCCCAACTGCTTCGACATCTTGCGGCCGATCTTATCGCGGACGATACCCGTGAAATAGACATTGCGGAAGGGCTCGGCCGAGCGATACTCATAGCCGGCCATGATCATGCGGGCTACCCAGAAGAAGATGATGTCGGGACCCGTCACCAGATCGTTGGTCGGGTAGTAGTACTGAATCTCCTCATTCTCGGGGTTGCGGATGCCGTCGAATACCGAGATGGGCCACAGCCACGACGAGAACCACGTGTCGAGTACATCCTCATCCTGGCGCAGGTCGGCCTTCGTGAGCGTCTCGTCGCCCGTCTTGGCGCGAGCCTTCTCCAAGGCCTCCTCGGCCGTCACGGCTACGACATAGCCACCCTTCGGGAGGTAGTAGGCCGGAATGCGCTGACCCCACCACAGCTGGCGCGAGATACACCAATCCTTGATGTTCTCCATCCAGTGGCGGTAGGTGTTCTTATACTTCTCGGGGACAAAGCGGATCACATCCTCCAAGACGGCTGACGTGGCAGGCTTGGCCAGCTCCTCCATCGAGAGGAACCATTGCATCGAGAGCTTCGGCTCGATGGCTACACCCGTACGCTCCGAGTAACCGACGTTGTTCGTGTAGTCCTCGGTCTTCTCCAGCAAGCCGGCCTCTTGTAGATCTTTCTCGATCTGCTTGCGCAGCTCGAAGCGATCCATGCCTACGTAGATGCCCACCTTATCGTTGATCGTACCATCGTCGTTGAAGATGTCGATCGACTCCAGACCGTACTTCTCACCCAGCATGTAGTCGTTCACATCGTGGGCCGGCGTCACCTTCAGGGCACCCGTACCGAACTCAATATCGACATACTCGTCGCGGATGATAGGAATCGAACGGCCTACGATCGGCACGATGACACGTGCATCGGCTGCGAGGTGCTGGTAGCGCGGGTCGTTCGGATTGACACACAAGGCCGTATCGCCCAAAATGGTCTCGGGACGCGTCGTAGCCACGATCAACGCCTCGTCTGAACCCTCCACCTTGTAACGCAGGTAGTAGAGCTTACCGTGCGACTCCTTGAAGATTACCTCCTCGTCCGACAGAGCCGTCTTGGCCGAGGGATCCCAGTTCACCATGCGCACGCCGCGATAGATCTTGCCCTTTTCGTACAGATCGCAGAAGACGCGCAAGACGCTCTCCGTGCGAGCATCGTCCATCGTGAAGCAGGTACGCTCCCAGTCGCACGAAGCACCCAGCTTACGCAACTGCTTGAGGATCACACCTCCATACTTCTCTTTCCACTCCCAGGCATGCTTCAGGAACTCCTCGCGGGTCAGGTCGGCCTTCTCGATGCCCTGTTCGTGAAGCATGGCAACGACCTTAGCCTCCGTAGCGATCGACGCGTGGTCCATACCCGGCACCCAGCAGGCGTTCTTGCCCGACATGCGGGCGCGACGCACCAGCACATCCTGCAACGTGTTGTTGAGCATGTGGCCCATGTGGAGCATACCCGTCACATTGGGGGGCGGAATCACAATCGTATAGGGTTCGCGTGCATCCGGCTCCGAGTGAAAGAGACGATGCTCGATCCAATAGTCATACCACTTGGCCTCCAGGGCCTGCGGGGTGTATTTGTCTGCAATCTGCATAACGTATGAGGTTGTTGTTTATTAGTTTCTTGTTCGACCTGCAAAGGTACGAATTAAAATTCAAAATTTAGAATGCAAGATTCAAAATTCGTAGTAGGTGAAGGCGTTTCGAACTCTCGGGTGGTTGATTAGGCCAGGATGATTCCGTGTTTTTGACACACTGTCACCATTTCGTCGGGCCAAATCGACGATTGTACCTCGCCAATATGGGCTTTGCGTAGCAGGTACATACACAGACGCGATTGGCCGATACCGCCACCGACGGTCAGTGGCAGCTCCTCGTTGAGCAGGGCTTGGTGGAAGGGTAGCGCGGCCTTGTGCTCCTCGCCGCGCAATGCGAGTTGATGTCGCAATGCCTTCGGATCGACACGGATGCCCATGCTGGAGATCTCCACCGCCTCGTCGAGCACCGAATCCCACAACATCAGGTCGCCGTTGAGCCCGACAAAACCCTCCTCGTTGGGGGTGGACCAATCGTCGTAGTCGGCGGCGCGTCGGTCGTGGGGTTGCCCGTCCGAGAGGGGAGCACCGATGCCGATGATGAAGACGGCACGATGTTGGCGGGTGATGGCTCGTTCGCGCTCTTTGGGCGAGTAGTTCGGGTAGCGTTGCAACAGCTCCTCGGCATGGATGAAGAGGATCTCTTCGGGCAGCGAGGGGGTGAGCTGCGGGAACTCGGTGTAGAGTTTATTTTCGGTCACCTTGATCGACTCGTAGATGCGTCGTACAGTCTTTTTCAGAAAGGCCACGGTGCGATCCTCGGGGCGTATGACCTGCTCCCAGTCCCACTGATCGACATAGATCGAGTGCAGGTTGTCCAACTCCTCTTCGGGACGCAGGGCGTTCATGTCGGTGTAGATGCCGCGTCCGGGAGTCGTCTGCATGGTGGCGAGTCTCCAACGCTTCCATTTGGCCAACGAGTGCACCACCTCGGCCGATGCTCCGCCCACCCCTTTGACAGCAAAGGATACAGCTCGCTCGGTGCCGTTCAGATCGTCATTCAGACCGCTGTGGCTCAAGACAGCCAATGGAGCGGTGACGCGTAGCAGGGCGAGCTGTGCCGAAAGGTTGTTTTGGAACATCTCTTTGACCTGTTTGATGGCACGTTCGGTGCCTTCGAGGTCGGGAATCGGGTTGCAGTAGTGCTTTGGTAAAATGAGTGCCATGGCTCCTTCTCTTCTCGGTTGAGGTGCAAATGTACTATTTTTGTAGGGAAAAGCCTATTCTTCTACGAAAAATCGTTACCTTTGCACCAAATTAACGATTGCGAAACCTATGAGTAAAAAGATAAAAATAGAGACCATGGAGATCGAGGATGCCAAGTTGGCGGCCGAATTGATGGATGGCCACCACCGGGTGATTCCGATCGTTTCGGGCGATGAAGAGCCCAGCGAGGAGGAGGTGATACCCGAGGTATTGCCCATCCTGACGCTCCGCTCGTCGGTGCTCTTCCCGGGTGCCATTACGCCGATTACGGTGGGGCGCGAGAAGAGCATCATGCTGGTGCGTGCCGTCAATCAGGAGGGGGGCATGCTGGGTGCTGTGCTGCAGCGCGAGAGCGAGGTGGACGACCCGATGCCCAACGATATGTACAAGGTGGGTACGGCTGCTCGCATCATCAAGATCTTGGAGATGCCGAATGGCAATCTGACGGTCATTCTCAATGGATTGCAGAAAATTGAGGTACACGAATATGTAGCCACGACGCCCTATCTGAAGGCGACCGTGAGCGCCTTGCGCGATACTTCGCCCGAGCCGAGTAATATCGAGTTCGATGCGCTGGTCGATTCGATCCGCGAGACGGCGCTGTCGATCATCAATATCTCGCCCTCGATGCCCAAAGAGGCGGCCTTTGCCATTAAGAACATCGACTCGAAGCGGGGCATCATCAACTTCATCTGTTCGAATATGGAGCTTACGGATGAGGATCGTCAGGCTCTGCTGGAGGCTCCCGGCCTGTTAGCTCGTTCGCGCAAACTGCTTGAGATCCTGATCCGCGAGCAACAGTTGGCCGAACTGAAGAACCAGATTCAGGAGCGCGTCAAGCAGGAGATCGACAAACAGCAGCGCGACTACTACCTGCAACAGCAGATGCGCACGATTCAGGACGAGCTGGGCGAAGGTTCGGATGCCGACATCGACCGCCTGCGAGAGGCTGCCGCGAAGAAGCAGTGGCCCAAAGAGGTGGCTGCTACCTTCGAGAAGGAGGTGCTCAAGCTGGAACGCATGAATCCGGCGGTAGCCGAATATACGGTGCAGATCACCTATCTGGAGCTGTTGCTCGATCTGCCGTGGGACGTAGTGACGGAGGATAACCCCCAACTCGCATCGGCTCGCGAACAGCTCGATGCCGACCACTTCGGTTTGGAGGAGGTCAAGGAGCGCATCTTGGAGCACCTGGCTGTGCTGAAACTCAAGGGGGATATGAAGTCGCCCATCTTGTGTCTCTATGGCCCTCCGGGAGTGGGTAAGACCTCGCTCGGTAAGTCGGTGGCTGCTGCGCTGTGGCGTAAGTTTGGCCGAGTGTCGTTGGGCGGTCTGCACGATGAGTCGGAGATTCGCGGACACCGCCGCACCTACATCGGTGCCATGCCCGGTCGCATCATCCAGACCATCAAGCGTTGCGGATCGTCAAATCCGGTGATCATCCTCGATGAGGTGGATAAACTGACCGTCTCGAACCACGGCGACCCGTCGAGTGCCTTGCTCGAGGTGCTCGATCCGGAGCAGAACACCACCTTCCATGACAATTATATCGACATGGAGTATGATCTGTCGAAGGTGCTCTTCATCGCTACGGCCAATAATATTCAAAACATCGCTCCGGCCCTGCGCGACCGCATGGAGATGATCAATATCCCGGGCTATCTGATGGAGGAGAAGGTACACATTGCGTTGGATCACCTGCTTAAAAAACAGTGTGAGGCGCATGGTTTGACTCCCGAGCAACTGACCCTCTCGGCCGAGGTGGTCGAGCAGATCATCAGTGGCTACACGCGTGAGGCGGGCGTACGTACGCTCGATAAGATGCTGGCCAAACTGGCGCGTGCACGTGCCAAGCAGATCGCCTTCGAGGAGAGCTATGAGACGGCGATGACGATTGCCGAGGTGGAGCGCATTCTCGGTATGCCGAAATTCTTGAACGAACAGTACGAGGTGAGCGGCATGGTGGGAGTCGTGACCGGCCTGGCTTGGACCGAGGTGGGTGGCGATATCCTCTACATCGAGTCGTGCCTGACACCGGGTAAGGGAAATCTGAACCTGACGGGTAATCTGGGTACGGTGATGAAGGAGTCGGCCACGATCGCCTACGAGTGGGTCAAGGCCCACCATAAAGAACTGGGTATCGACCCCGAGCAGTTCGAGAAACAGGATATCAATATCCACGTGCCCGAGGGTGCTGTCCCGAAGGATGGCCCGTCGGCCGGTATCACGATGGTTACCTCGATCGCTTCGACCTTTACGGGTCGTCAGATCAAGGATCGCATCGCCATGACCGGTGAGACCTCCCTGCGCGGTCGAGTGCTGCCCGTTGGGGGTATCAAGGAGAAGATTTTGGCGGCCAAACGTGCCGGTATCACCGAGCTGATCCTCTCGGAGGATAATCGCAAGGATATTGCCGAGATCAAGGCCGATTATCTGGAGGGGCTGACCTTCCATTATGTACGAACCAACGACGAGGTCCTCGCCCTCGCCCTCTTATAATAGAATAAGGTATGAAATTCATAGCAATCATTCCGGCACGATATGCCTCGACCCGCTTTCCGGGTAAACCGTTGGCCATGTTGGGTGGCAAAAGCGTCATTCAGCGGGTCTATGAGCAGGTGGCGGGTGTGTTGGATGAGGCGGTCGTAGCGACCGACGATGAACGCATCTACGAGGCGGTACGCGCCTTTGGCGGTAAGGTCGAGATGACCTCTACGGAGCATCGTAGCGGTACGGATCGCTGCTGGGAGGCCTATTGCAAGCAAGGCGGGCAGTACGATGTGGTGATCAACGTTCAGGGCGACGAGCCCTTTATCCAGCCGGCTCAGTTGCTGGCCTTGAAGAGCTGCTTTGAGCGTCCCGAGACCGATATCGCTACGCTAGTGAAACCCTTTACGGAGGCGGATGGTTTGGCCGCGTTGGAGAATCCCAATTCGCCGAAGGTGGTGGTCGATCAGGCCGGACAGGCCCTCTACTTCTCCCGCTCGGTGATCCCCTATCTGCGCAATGTGCCGCGCGAGGAGTGGCTCAAACAGCACACTTTCTATAAACATATCGGCATCTATGCCTTCCGCACGAAGGTCTTGCAGGCTGTGACAGCCCTGCCACAATCGACCTTGGAGCTGGCCGAGTCGCTCGAGCAGTTGCGTTGGTTGGAGCATGGCTATAAAATCGGTGTAGGCATCACCGAGATGGAGACCATCGGCATCGACACACCCGAGGATCTGGCCAAGGCCGAAGCCTTCCTGGCCGGTCGCAACTAAAAGGGAGCGGTCTTTCACGCATTTTGATCTAATATCAAACCACAAGGGGTTGTCCAACAAACATGGTTGAGACAACCCCTTATCGTATGTAGAGGCGTAGCACTATCGCACTTGGACCATCTGTTCACCGAAACGAATGGGGATGGCTCGGTGAAGTAATTGCTGCTCCTCTTGGGGCAGAGTGTGCATCGGACGATCGAAAAGTTGGTGTGCCGCCTCGTTGCGCAACTCCGCATAGGCGCGCGAAATGGAGCGCATAAGGGTGAAGTAGTGTGTTGCCGAGCTCTCCCGCGAGATCTCGATGGAGATCATGCCTTTGCTGACGGGTAGCGTGAAGGTGCGACCGTCCGCAAGGGTGAAGGTCTGCTCCTGCTGTTCGGAGAGATCCGCGCGATTTTCGGGGTTGGCGATGAACTGCTTGACCGCGTTGGCCACTGCTTCAAAGTGCGGTATCTGCTGCTCGCTGCCACGACTGCCACAGAGCAACATCCCGTTTCGGTTCATGCGAATCAGATACAGGTTGCGCACAGCGACGTGTTGGTGAGTAGGCTCCTTGAGGGATACCCTGCCGGATTCTGTCGATTGGGGTGGGGGTAGCAGTTGAGCACCAATTCCCATGCCCCCTTCGTATTGCAGGCGCAGTACGCCCGCTTCGCGTATCAACACTTTGCAATCTTGTAACAGCCCTACGGGGGTGTTGTCATCGGCCGAGATGCGGATGGTAGCCTTGCTCGGGTCGTCCAATCCTGCCCGATAGGTGGCAATCGCTTTGACTAACTCCTCCGGGGAGACCTCGCGCCCATTGAAGAGAATCTTGCCGGGTTGTAGGTGTAATTTGGCGGTGTTTAATTCGCGCAATTGTTGCGGGGTGTACTCCTTGCCGTTCATGACAAGTTTGGTTTCGGGGGTCATGTGTAGCGGCGATGTCGGTTGCTCATCGAGGGTAGGTTTGGCGGTCGTGGCACCGAAGGCCAAAATCATACCGGCTACGAGGGGAATGGCTGCGACGATACGCAGCAGCGGATGTCGTCCGTGTCGTTGTTGGGTCATCATAATAAAGCGGTTTTTTGTGAATGAATTACTCAACCCGCAGGTTATATCCGGATTATAACCAAAGAGTTGTTTGAATATGGTTATTTGATAGGTTCTGACATCATATCCCTCATTGAGTGTGTCCCGATCGGCTTGCCACTCCTGCACTTCGATCAGCCATCGCTCGGCCAACCAGAAAAAAGGGTTGAACCAAAAGAGGATGTGCAACCCCTCCAAGAGCAGTCGATCGAGCGTATGGCGACGGCGAATGTGTGCACGCTCATGGCTGATGATCAGCATGCGTTCGAGTGGGGTATAGTAGTTGCCTATATAGATCGTGCGCCAAAAGGAGAAGGGGGCTTTGACGGCCTCGCTTTCGGCAAGGGTGTATGTTGCCGTATGTGTCAGTACGGCCTTGCGTCGCAGGCGGAAAATGGTGTGGATACGCCATAGCATCAACCCCAAAGCGACCAAAGATACCGCCCCGTAAAGGCATCCCGAAAACCAGCTCCACGCAAAAGAGGGCGTAGATGGTCGGAGAGCCTCCTGCGGTGGGGTAGCTTCGGTCCATTTGACGGACTCGACCTCCACTATGGCCGGCAGTTCGTGGATTGTCTCGGCCGGATAGAGTGGTAGTTGCAGGCAGGGAATAAGCGTTGCCAGCACCATGGCTCCTACCAAATAATATCGGCAAAGCGTCTCATGCACACGTTTTGCGAACAATAGCCGATAAAAGAGGAGGAAAAGCCCGCTGCAAACGAGCATCTCGGTCGAATAGGCGATGAAGCTCTTCATGGCCGGATGTGTTATTGCTTGTGGTTATTCAGCAGGTGCATGATCTCGTCCACCTCTTTGGTTGAGATGGATTGATGGGCTGAGAAGAACGAGACCAACCGACTGACCGACCCGTCGAAGAAGTTGTGCAGTACACCCTGCATATACCGATTCGTGTACTCCTCTTTGCTCACCAGCGGGTAGTATTCGTAGGTCTTGCCATAGGCTTTGTGCCCCACGAATCCCTTCTTTTCGAGGATGCGGACAATGGTCGATACGGTGTTGTAGGCGGGTTTTGGCTCCTCCATGCACTCCATCAGATCGTGGATAACGCCACGTTCGATTTGCCAAAATAGTTGCATGATCTCCAATTCGGCCCGCGTCAGCTCTTGTGGACGGTTTGTGTGTTTTGCTTCCATGTGCAAACAGGTTTGTTGTGTGATTGTATGGCAAATGTATAACTAAAAAATTAGTTATGCAACTAAATTTGTAATTATTTTATGGGGTTTGTTGAGATAGGTATATGAAATATACCTATTTTAATTTTTGAAAATCAGCTTGTTGCTTGCTTGCACTTAAAAGACATATAACAAAAGCGAGGCTGCTCCTTTTGGGAACAGCCTCGCTTGTTGCGTGTAGCGATTATACTTACTCGCCCGGGACGATAGCCTCCGTGGGGCAAACGCCTGCGCAGGTACCGCAGTCCATGCACTTATCGGGGTCGATTACATAAATGTCGCCTGCCGAGATAGCCTCTACGGGGCACTCGCCAATACAGGTACCGCAAGCAACGCACGAGTCGGTAATTTTGTAAGCCATAGTTTTCAGTTTTTAAGTGAATTGTTTGTGTGTTTGTGTATGCAAATATACGCTTTTATTTGATAATATCAAATCCTGTGTAAGGAATTAACACCTCGGGGATGCGAATTCCCTCCTCGGTCTGGTTGTTCTCCAGCAGGGCAGCCACGATGCGGGGCAGTGCCAACGACGAACCATTCAAGGTGTGTGCCAATTGTGTCTTTTTGTCGGCATCACGGTAGCGCAATTTGAGACGGTTGGCCTGGAACGACTCGAAGTTCGAAACCGACGAAACCTCCAACCAGCGCTTTTGAGCCTCCGAATAGACCTCGAAATCGTAGGTCAAGGCCGAAGTGAACGACATGTCGCCACCACACAGACGCAGGATGCGGTAGGGCAGACCGAGCGATTTGACGATCGACTCGACGTGTGCCACCATGCCGTCCAGAGCCTCATACGAGTGGTCGGGGTGGGCCACCTGGACGATCTCCACCTTGTCGAACTGGTGCAGACGGTTCAGACCGCGCACATCCTTACCGTACGATCCGGCCTCGCGGCGGAAGCAGGGCGTGTAGGCCGTCATCTTGACGGGCAACTCGGCACCCTCGAGAATCACATCGCGGAAGATGTTTGTCACGGGCACCTCAGCCGTCGGTACGAGGTAGAAGTTATCGAGCGTCGCGTGGTACATCTGACCCTCCTTGTCGGGCAGCTGACCCGTGCCGAAGCCCGAAGCCTCATTGACCAATACGGGGGGCTCTACCTCCTGATAGCCGGCTGCCGTGTTGCAGTCGAGGAAGTAGTTGATCAGCGCGCGCTGCAGACGGGCACCCTTGCCTTTGTAGACCGGGAAACCGGCACCGGTGAGCTTAACGCCCAGGTCGAAGTCGATGATGTCGTATTTGGCAGCCAGCTCCCAGTGCGGCAGCGGATTCTCGGGCAGCGTCGAGTAGTTCTCGTCGATCTTTACGACGACGTTGTCCTCGGCCGTGCGACCCTCGGGTACGATGTCGGCGGGGAAGTTCGGCAACGATACGATCGTAGCATTGAGCTCCTCCTGTACACATTTCGACTCCATTTGCAGCTCGTTCGACTTCTGCTTCAGATCGCCCACGAAGCGTTTGCGCTCCTCGGCCTCCTCGCGGCGACCCTGACCCATCAGCATGCCGATCTCCTTGGCAGCCTTGTTCTGGGCAGCGAGCGTGTTGTCTAACTCAACCTGAATGGCACGACGACGATCGTCGAGCGTGATGATCTTCTCGATGACGGGGACTGCATCGACCCCTTTCTTGGCCAATTTCTTGGCGGCCAACTCTTTGTCATCGCGGATTTGCTTGATTGTAAGCATCTTTATCTGTTGTTTTTGTTCGGTTTTCGGTTTACAAACCACAAAATTACAAAACAATTCGCAAAAATGATTATTTTTGTGAAAAATTATCGCACCAAAGTCATGAAACGCATCGAACTCTTGGCTCCGGCCAAGGACTATCTTTCGGCTACTGTGGCCGTCGATGCAGGCGCCGACGCCATCTACATGGGCGGAGCCCGCTTCGGAGCACGGCAGGGAGCTACCAACTCACTCGAAGAGATCGAGCGGGTGGTGGCCTATGCGCATCGGTTTGGTGTGCGGGTCTATGCCACGCTCAACACCCTGCTCTGGGAGGAGGAGCTCTCCGAGGCCGAGGGCGATGCACGGGCTCTGCTGGCGGCCGGTGTCGATGCCCTGATCGTGCAGGATATGGCCTTTCAGCGCATGGGGCTCGCGTGTGAGTTGCACGCCTCGACCCAGGTGCAGATCCGAACGCCCGAGATGGCCGCCTTTTTGGGGCGTGCCGGTTTCCGTCGGGTGATTCTCGAACGGGCCCTCTCGCTCGAGCAGATTCGAGCGATTTGTGCCGCCACGGAGGCCGAGGTGGAGTGCTTCGTGCATGGGGCCATCTGTGTGGGCTATAGCGGTCGCTGCTACCTGTCGCGTTCGCTCTCCTCGCGCAGTGGCAATCGCGGCGCATGCAGCCAGCCGTGTCGCCAACGGTGGAATCTGACCGATGGACGCGGTAAGGTCTATTTAGCCGACAAACATCTGCTTTCGGTGCGCGATCTGAACCTTTCGCAACGCCTGGGCGAGCTGCTCGATGCCGGCGTTACGTCGTTTAAGATCGAGGGCCGCTTGAAGGATGTGGGCTATATCCGCAATGTGGTGAGCTATTACCGCCGCGTGTTGGATCGGGAGTTGGCCGCACGTCCTCACCTGGTGCGCGCGTCGTTCGGAGAGAGCATTCCCGATTTTGTCCCTAACCCCTCGAAGAGCTTTACGCGTGGCGAATCGACCTGGTTTTTCGATGGTTTGAAGGCGGGCGTAGCCTCGTTCGATACCCCCAAAGCCGTGGGTGAGCGATTGGGCGAAGTGGTGCAAGCGACCTCGCGTGGCTATCGGGTGCAGAGCAAAGCCCCGCTCGTGGCCGGTGACGGCATCTGCCTGATCACCCCCGAGGGGCTGATCGGTACCAATATCAATGCCGTGGAGGGCGATTGGGTACGACCGAACCATCCGGTGCGTGTGGCTCCCGGAACGCCGCTCTATCGCAACTACGACCACCAATTCCATAAACAGCTTGCTGCCAGCCGTATGCGTCGCACGTTGTCCGTGAAGGCTCAACTCGTCGCCTCGGAGGCGAGCGTGCGCTTGACCCTGACTGCCGAGCTGGGCGTTTCGGTCGTGGTTGAGCATTGCCAATCCTTTGATGTGGCCCAAAATCCGATGCGCAATGAGGAGGCCATACGTCGTCAGCTGATGCGTTCGGGCGATACGATCTTCCGCATGGAGCAGATCGAGGTCGAGGGGGCTGCCTGGTTCCTGCCGGCATCGCTCGTGGCCGATCTGCGCCGCGAGGGGCTTCAACGGCTGGAGCAGGCCTTGTTGCAAGAGCATCCCAAAGGGCATCCGGCCGCTGAGGAGGTGGGACTGTCTTACCTTTCGACTACGGTCACGGCCGAGGAGAGCGTGACCAATACGAAGGCGGCCGCCTTCTACCGCGATCATGGCGTGGAGCGCATTGTCGAGCCGTTGGAGTTGGCTCCGACCACCTTTGGGGCTTGTGTGATGCGGTCGGCCTATTGCCTGCGTCGGGAGATCGGGCAGTGTCTGAAGCAAAATCCACGCATCAAGGGAGAGCTGTATTTGGAGTCCGGGCCGCATCGCTACCGCCTGGAGTTCGATTGTAAACGTTGTGAAATGTCTTTGATAGACGCAACCAAATAAATCTGTATGCAAGAGCAACTGACCCCCGATTTTCGGGACTATGAATTGATTGATACCGGCGATTTTGAGAAGCTGGAACGCTTTGGCCGTTTCGTGACACGTCGCCCCGAGCCGCAGGCCATCTGGCGCAAGAGCCTCACCGAGGAGGAGTGGCGGCGATTGGCCGATGCCTCGTTTCTGCGCGATGCACGGAGTGAGGAGCGCGGGGAGTGGCAACTCAAGGCGAAGATGCCCGATCGCTGGACGGTGCAGTATGGCTATGCCGATATGCACCTGACGATGCGCCTGGCACTCACCTCATTCAAACACGTGGGAATATTTCCCGAGCAGGCTGCCAATTGGAATTTTATCTATGATAATTGCCTGAAAATTGGCAAGATGCGACCTGCGCGTGTGCTGAATCTGTTTGCCTATACGGGCGGAGCTACGTTGGCTGCTCGTGCTGCGGGGGCAACGGTGACGCATGTCGATTCGGTCAAGCAGGTGGTCTCATGGGCACGTGAAAACATGGAGCATAGCGGCTTGGACGGAGTGCGTTGGATGGTCGAAGATGCCTTGAAATTTGTACAACGTGAGGTGCGTCGTGGTAACCGCTACGATGGTATTATCCTCGATCCTCCCGCCTATGGACGCGGTGCTAATGGCGAGAAATGGATTCTCGAGGAGCATATCGGGCAGATGCTGGCCTGCTGTGCCGAGCTTTTGGAGCCCCAAGCGAGCTTCTTGGTCTTGAATCTCTACTCCATGGGTCTATCCTCGACCTTGGCACGTACCGCAGTGCGTCAAGCCTTTGGAATCCCCCAAACCGAGCAATACGGGGAGCTGACCTTCACCGATCGAGCCGGAAAGGAGTTGCCGTTGGGGACGTATTATCGCTTCACCCGCTAATTTTCGATTTTATAGGGCATATTTTGTCCTTCCTTGCTTGCCCCGAATGGGAAATACCTAAAGTATGTCCCATCCGGGGCAATCTTCGGAATAGTGCTAAATCAGGCAATTCGCAGCCACGCTATTCCTTGTTAACCACGATCTCAACAAGCGTATTATCACGCTGAACACTCAATGTCAATTGATCTGGCAGCGGGTATAGACTCGACTGATCATCAGTTGCTTTGATGCCGTTTATCGCCTCTATGCGGTCGCCTTGGCGCAGACCTGCACGCTCGGCATTGCCACCCTCCAACAGCGCATTTACCGTCCAATGGTCGCCGTTTGGTGTGAAACCTATACCGAAATTATTGGGCTGTGGCTTGTCGAAATTCTTGTTTGGACGGAGGTAGATAACCCAATTCACGAAATCGATAATCACATCGAATCGAGCAAAGAGTGCATTGCCTACCAGACCATCATAGCGACTATCTGCCAAGGATCCCTGCTCATTTTCGGAGTAGGTGATGCGAATGTCGTTTATCGACTTACCGCCTATGCTGATTTGCTTGGTGTTGAGATAGTTATCCACGCGTGAGCCGCCAATGCCACCCACCTCATATCTCATGCGACGGGCATCGGTAAGGTGTCCTTCGGCTTTCAGACGATTCGCCGTAGCACTATTGAGTGACAACTCATCAGGCATACCTGTATCCATCAGGAAGTTGCCATCGAGCGTATATCCATCGCTGAAAATAACGGAAAGCGGAATGATGATGCGCTCTATATTATCAAGTTTCTTGCACTGTATGGCGGTGAAATCCTCGCCAATCTTCTCGTCCTCCGCAAGAAAACGCATATATCCACCAGCGTAGTTAAACTCCACACGCTTTCCCTGCATAAATGGTGTGCCAAAGAGACCATCTACACCATCGCCAAGAATCTTGCGAAGGTTCATAACGATAGCCATCGGCTCTGTATGCGACTCCTCACCTACTCTATAACTCCAACCACTCGCATCAAGTGTTGTCAACTCGTGACCATCACCCGCACCGCCTAACATAGCCCTACGCAGATTCTTACCCTTACCAAAGGTCGATGCATAGAAAGTAGAGTCTATAAGTAGGTTGCTACTTCCTGTGTCGAAAATCATTCGTGCAGGAATGGAGTCACGGAGCATCACCTGAAAGTAGAGGTGTTTGTTATACTGCATCTCGACTGCACCCGCTGGTATAGGCTGTTTCTCCGCTGTATGTTCGTTCTTTGCCGTGGAGTTGGCACAAGCAGCAGCCAACAAAACCGTTGCTACGATAAGATAACTTTTGATATTCATAATCGTTACGTTTTAGATTTCTGCTACAAATTTACCCCCCCCCACGAATTTTCCAAATTTGTGCGTGAATTTGTTATTAGTAAATTTGCATACAATGGATAACCACCGTACTACGAAGGTTTACTTGCCGATGCAGAAGTGGCTGAAGAGGTGGCCGAGGACCTCGTCGGGGAGGATGGTGCCACGGCCGGTGATCGTGCCGAGGGCGTCGATGACGGCGCGGATCTCCTCGCTCAATAGATCGGTCGGAAGCCCCTCGTCGAGGCCGCGCAAGGCCGCTTGCAGGGCCTGCTGTGCCTTCCCCAAGGCCTCGTAATGGCGGGCCGAAGAGACCACAACCTCCTCCTGCTCCAGACGGTCGGTGGCAATCAGGCTGCGCAACTGCTCCTTGAGTTGATCAATGCCTACTCCGTCGCGTGCCGAGAGGGGAATCAGCCCCTGGGCGAGCGGGGGTGTATCGGTGGCCGAGAGGGTATCCATCTTATTGATCACGGTCACGAGTTGCTGATCCTGGCGCAGCGTGAAATCGGGCGCAGGAACACCCTCTGTGAGCCATTGCGCGGCATCAATCAGCCGAATGATGATCGCTGCGCGGTCGATCGATTGGTGCGTGCGGTCGATGCCCATCTGCTCCAACCGGTCGCCTGTCGTGCGAATACCGGCCGTATCGAGCAGGCGGAAACGCACGCCGTCGATGAGCAGTTGCTCTTCGATCACATCGCGGGTCGTGCCGGCAATCTCCGAGACCATGGCGCGATCCTCCTGCAAGAGTTGGTTCAGGAGGGTCGATTTCCCGACATTTGGGGCACCGACAATCGCTACCGGAATACCCTCCTTCAGGGCATTGCCGAGCGAGAATGAGGCACAAAGGCGTGTGAGCCGCTGTGCAATAGCCTCCATGGTTCGACGCAGCTCCCCGCGATCGGCAAATTCGACATCCTCCTCCGAAAAATCCAGTTCCAATTCGATCAAGGCGGTCAGCCGCAGCAACTCCTCGCGCAGGTGGTCGAGCGCCGAGGAGTATCCGCCACGCATCTGCCGCGTAGCCAGGGTGTGGGCGGCACGCGAAGAGGAGGCGATTAGGTCGGCTACGGCCTCAGCTTGGGCCAGGTCGAGCCGTCCGTTGAGGTAGGCACGACGGGTAAACTCGCCCGGCTCGGCCATGCGGGCACCGGCTGCAAGGGCCAGGCGCAACACCTCGGAGAGGATGTAGGAGGAGCCGTGGCAGGAGAATTCGACCGTAGGCTCGCCCGTATAGGAGTGGGGGGCTCGGAACACGGTGGCAAGGACCTCATCGACCACCCGTTCACCCTCTTGGATCGTGCCGAAATGGGCCGTGTGACCGGCGGCCTCCGTGAGGGGCTTTTTGCCGTGGAAGAGGCGGTCGGCCAACGCGATGGCGTCGGCTCCCGAGAGGCGGATGAGAACCAATGCGCCCCCGACAGCAGTTGCGGGGGCGATGATCGTATCGTGGTCGTTATACATACCTATTTTTCGATGCGGAGGCGCTGACCCTCGCGGATGCGGGCGGCATTCTTGATGCCGTTCCAGCGCATGAGTTGTTTGACTGTCACACCGTGACGACGGGCAATGCCACCCAGCGTGTCACCGCGCTTGACGCGATAGATGATCACCGACTGCTCTTGGCGTTTCTTGTCCAGGTTGGTCGGATTCAGATACTCCTTCAGGTAGAGCGAATCCTTGGCCATGATGGCCTCCTCGTGCTCGATGTATTGCGCCACGTTGCGCTGGGGTAATACCAGCGTATAGGGCTTGGTCGAGGCGGGGATGATGTCGAGACGGTATTGCGGGTTGAGCTGACGCAGGGTCTCGACCTTCACATCAATGGTCGATGCGATCTGCTCGAAGTGGGTGATGCGGTGCACCTTGATCGTGTCCAACGCCAACGGAATGGGGCTGGGCGTCGGCTCGATGCCGTGCTGACGGTGGTAGTTGAAGGCATAGGTGGCGGCGATGAAGGCCGGCACATAGCCTCGGGTCTCATGGGGCAGGTAGTCGTAGATCTGCCAGAAGGTCTTACCACCCGAACGGGCCAACGCCTTGTTTACATTGCCCGGGCCGCAGTTGTAGGCAGCAATGACCAAGGTCCAATCACCATAGATGCGATAGAGATCCTTCAAGAAGCGACAGGCGGCTTCGGTCGAACGCAACGGGTCACGGCGCTCATCGACCAGCGAGTTGATCTCCAGGCCGTAGCTCTTACCCGTCGAGGCGATGAATTGCCACAGACCGACGGCTGCAGCTCGCGAAACGGCTCCAGTCTGCATGGCCGACTCGATGATCGGCAGGGCACGAAGTTCGATCGGCAGGTCGTTGCGCAGCAGCTCCTCCTCGATCATCGGGAAGTAGAGTTGTGAAAGCCCGATGATGCGGCTCGTTGTGGCCGGCCACTTCTCGACATAGCCCGTGATGCGATCGCGCACCGGACGGTTGTAGGCCAGCGGAATGGGCGAAACCAGATCCTGCAGACGCTGCTTGTAGAGGGCATCTTTCTGGGCCCATGCAGCCTCGTCGGTGCCGGTGATGGTGACCTCCTCGGCGCAGATGATGCGGTTGAAATAGTCGTCGTATTTGACCGTCTGGCAGTATTCATACCAAGCCGCTACCAGCGAATCGGCCTCTTCGGCCGTGAGCTTCAGGGTCAGATCTGTCACTATGGGTGCGGCTGGTTGTGCCTCCTCCTGCTTCTTCTTGCGGGGTTTGGCCTCGGGTGCTGGCTGTACAAGGGTCGAGCTGTCCACCTGCTCAGTCTTGGCTTTTTTACGCTTTTTATTCTTGCGTTTACCGAAGATGTCGGCCGACGTGGCCTCGAAGACGAGCGAGAGTAGCAGCAGTATAAGGAGCGGTTTTTTCATCTTAAAAAGTGGAAAAATCGGGTCTTAAAAGGGTGAGAAAAAGTTGTGAACTTAAAAATTGATGCTCATGTTGAAGCCGACCACCGGGCGATGGTTCCCTTCGGTGGGCAGATACGTGTAGTCGATCATCGGCTCGATATTCATTGACAAGTCGTCTGAGATATCGTAATCCTTCAAATGGGCATCGACGTGGGCATCGACGATCTGCAGAACGTACATCGCTCCGGTCAGGATGATACACAAGTCGCGGTTGCGTCGATAGTTGTTGCGCAGGTTGCGGATGAAGGTGGCCGAGTAGCGTCCTCGGAACTCGTCCGTGGGACCGTTGGGGAAGGCCTCCGGGTTGGCTTCGTATTCGGCCAAGAGTTTATAGGCCTTCTTGAAGCGTTGGTAGCCACGGTTGTTCCAGTCGATACAGTAGCCCAACGTGGCAAAACCGCCGATGACGAAGGGTACCTTCCAATAGCTCTGGTTGTAGATTTGACCCGCACCCGGGCAGATGCAGGCCAGTGTGGTAGCCTTCTTGACATCCGAGACGTCGTTGGTCGTATAATTGACCGCCGCATCGCCGATGAAGTAGATGTAGGAGGCGATCGTCACGCCGAGATAGATCTGTCGCTTGGTGTTGCTGCGGATCATCTTGGTCTGCAGGGCATCCAACTCGGGCGTACGCTCCATGCTGATGTCGGTCATGGCGTCGTAGGTCTCCTTGAGTGGTTTGTAGGTCTTGTTCTCGTTGATGTAGAGGGCCAAACCACCGAAAAGCGTACCGTAGAGGATCGGCAACTTCCAATATTGCTTGTTGTAGATCTGTCCGTAGCCGGGCACGACGGCCGACATCCAGCAGACCTTCGAGAGCCCCATGGAGTCGCTCATGAACCACCCTTCGCGGAAGAGCGTTCGGGTGGTGTCGGTTTTGATGCCCCCGGTCAAGAATTGGACGGCAGCCAGCGAATCCAATTCGCTACCCTCGTCCGTACGCAAGGCATTGAGAGCGATCGAGTCACTTTGGTATTCGGCTGCGAAGGCGGAGTCGATCTGCAGGAGCAGGTTGGCCAGCGCGAGCGAATCGGCTTGTTGTTGCAGCGAATCGACCTGTTGGAACAACCCCTTGCGCACCATCTGACGTTCACCTCGGGGCATGCGGATCTGTGCCGAGGCGGACTCGACGAACCAGCCAATCAGCAGGCAGAGTGTCAGCAGTGTGATCCGAAGGATTTTCATGGTGTTAGCGAGCCTTCAGTCGTTCGATGAATTGGTCGATTTCGCGGTCGTCTGCAAAGCCAATCGTGATCTTGCCACCACCGTTTTTGGCGCGTTTGATGGCAATCTCCGGGCTGAACAGACGCTCCAGCTGCTCGACCAGCCGGAGGTAGCTTTCGGGATATTCTTCCTCTTCCGAGGTGGCTTGCGCAGGCTCCGGACGGTTGTTGCAGGCGCGTACCAACTCCTCGGTCTGACGGACCGAAAGACCCTTCTTGAGCGTGCGTTTGAGCAGGCGCAACTGCTCTTGATCGGGTGCTCCGGCCAGCGCCTTGGCATGACCCATCGAGATCAGACCCTCCTTGAGGGCGAGCTGTACCTCGTTGGGCAGCTTGAGCAGACGCAGGTAGTTGGCCACCGACGAACGCTTCTTGCCCACCTTCTCCGAAAGGGCGTCTTGGGTGAGGTTGCACTCCTCGATCAGACGCTGCATGCCGAGGGCTATTTCGATGGCATTCAGGTCCTCACGCTGGATGTTCTCAACGAGTGCCATGGCGTGCAGATTCTCGTCATCGACTTCGCGGATATAGACCGGCAACTGCTTCAGGTCGGCACGTTGGGCGGCACGCCAGCGACGCTCACCGCTGATGATCACGTAGCGGCCGTCGTCGTGCTTGCGCACCGTGATGGGCTGGATGATGCCCAGCTGACGGATCGAGTCGGCCAACTCATCGAGGGCCTCCTCGTCGAATTCGGTACGCGGCTGGGTCGGGTTGGGGATGATCTGGTCGATCGCCAACTCGGCCATGCGGGCCATCGGTTTGGCCTTCAGTTCGGGCTTCTCGCTGCCGAAGATGGCATCCAAGCCACGCCCTAAACCTTTGGTTTGTTTCATATCGTATTACTTTTTCTTGTTGCGTTTGAGAAATTCGCGGGCCAATGCCAAGTAGCTCACCGAGCCGGCTGCCGAGGCATCGTACAACATCACCGGCTTGCCGTGTGAGGGGGCTTCGCCCAGGCGGATGTTGCGTTGGATGATGGTCTCGTAGGCCAATTCTCCAAAGTGGTTGCGCACCTCCGTAACGACCTGATTGTTCAGTCGGTTACGCATGTACATCGTCAGCAGGAAACCCTCGATTTCGAGCCCCGGATTGAGCGATGATTTGACCTTGCGGATCGTGTGCAGGAGCTTCGACAGGCCCTCCAATGCGAGGTATTCGCACTGTACGGGAATCAATACCGAATCGGCCGCCGTGAGGATGTTGAGCGTCGTATAACCGAGCGAGGGCGAGCAGTCGATGAAGATGTAGTCGAACTTCTCGCGCACGCTATCGACGATCTGCTTGATCACGAAGTGAGCATTTTCACGCTTGGACAATTCGGTGTCGGCGGCCACCAAGTCGATCGACGAGGGGAGCAGCCACAACTTCTTCACATCGGGGCTTTGGAGCATCACCTCCTCGGCCGTACGCGACCCGGAGATACACTCGTAGATGCCTTCGAGGTTGATATCGAAACCCAGGCCCGAGGTGGCATTGGCTTGCGGGTCAGCGTCGAGCAACAACACACGCTTGCCGAGCAGGGCCAGAGAGGCTGCCAGGTTGATTGCGGTGGTGGTCTTGCCTACGCCGCCTTTTTGGTTGGCTAATGCGATAACTTTTGCCATAGGGTAGTTTTTCGTAAATTTACAATTCGGGACAAAATTACACATTTTCTACGAAAAAAAATAACTATCGCCGAAAATTGCTTATCTTTGGAGGCTAAATAACCAAAGAAGAGCTATTATGGACGAAATGAAGGAGCAGGGTGGCAAGTTGCCTGTTGCTGCCCGATCAAACTTTCCGACGGCATGGGATCTGTTGCTCATGCTGGGCGTCTATTTCACAATTTTGATCTCCGTGATGGTGGTCTCGACCCTCGTACTGCTCATTTTGGGCTACGGGATCCAAGACCTGCCCGATACGGTCAAGGGCTATTACCTGGCGGTGACTAGTCTGCTCTCCTTGTCGCTGACGGCGGGCTTTTATCAGTGGTATCGTCGCCGGCGGTCGGCCGTCTCGCTGCGCATCCCCTTTACGTGGCGGAAGATCAACCTGCTGCTGATGGGGTGGGCCTTTGTGGTGATGCTCACCTCGGGCATTGTGCTCGAGCCGCTCTTTGAACTCTTTCCTCCTCTTGATCAGCAGGTTGGAAGTGGTCTAGGGACTTTCTTGGCGTTGGTTGTAGTGGCGCCGCTGGGCGAGGAGTATATCTGCCGAGGCGTGCTGTTCGGGTCGCTGCGGCAACGCTACGGAACGACCTTGGCGGTGGTGCTTTCGGCCCTCTTTTTCGGCATCCTGCATGTGCATCCGGTGGCGGTGATCAACGCCACGATGATGGGTCTGGTGCTGGCCTTTGTCTATGCCATCAGCCGAACGCTTTGGGCTCCCATTTTGCTCCATGCAGCCAACAACCTGACGGCCTATCTGTTCTTGTTGTACGGCTACGATCAGGTGGGCTTTTCGGACCTCTTGGCGGGCCATCCGTGGCTCTATGCGGTGGCCTACGCAGTGGCGCTTGGGGTGACCGTCTGCTCGATCGGATGGCTTTGGTGTAAGGCTCGCAGAACGGCTTCCGGCGAGAAAAAAACGGTCGTCGAATAATAAAGCACCCTTTGGGTGCGTTAAATCCGGTAAAAATAGCTATCTTTGCCCCTTGATATGCGCATGATGAGTTCGATCTATCGTTTGCTGGCACTCGCCGTGGTGTTCCTGTATGGTTGTCAGGAGCTGCCGCGCTATTTTGCCTCCGATGAGCCGCTTGCCAAGGTGGGCGATCGGGAACTGACGCTGAGTGAGGTGGCTGCATCGCTGCCCGAAGGGGTCCGTGGGAATGACAGTGCAGCCTATGCTAAGGTCTATATCGACCGCTGGGTGCGCAAACAACTCAAACTCAATGAGGCAGAGCAACTCTTCTCGGCCTCCGGAGCGGATATCGACCGCATGGTCGAGGAGTATCGGCAGGCGTTGTTGATCCGCAAACTCGAACAGCACTACGTCGATCGGTTGGTCGATACGACCTTCACCGACGGGCAGATTGCTACCTATTACACCGAGCATCAGCAGGATTTCCGGCTCGACCACACGGTGGTGAAGGGGCGGGTGGTACGCTTCCCGAAGAGCTATCGCCAGCAACGACGGCTGCGCGAACTGATGGAGAGCACCCGCGAGCGCGATCAGCAGGATTTTCGGGATATCTGCCTCAAAAATGAGTTTGAACTGAACGATTTTGACGAACGGTGGGTGGCCTATAGCGACTTCTTGAGTCTGCTGCCCACGGTGCGCAAACAGAGCTACGAGGGGCTGCTCAATAGCCGTAAGGTGCAACAGATGAGCGACCAGGCCTCGCACTATTATTTTGTGATCGAGCAGGTGCGCCGTCCGGGTGAGTCGACTCCGATCGAACAATTGCGTCCGACGATTCGGCGCATCCTCTTCAATCAGCGTCAGCAGCAGCTGATCCGCGACCACGAGGCCGAACTCTACGAGGCGGCTCTGCTGGAGGGTACGGTGAAACTCTACGAGGAGGCTGCCGAGGAGGCTAACGAACAAGAATAAGTAAAAGAGAGATATGTTGAAGAAGATTACAATGCTATGTGTGGCCGTTGGTGTGCTGACGGCACTTTTTGCCCAGAAGCGGCAGGTGATGCTCGACAAGGTGGTTGCCGTGGTGGGAGCCTCGTCGATCCTCTATTCGGAGGTCGAGGAGCATGCTGCACAACTCGTTGAGCAGCGTCGCCAGCAGGGATATACCTCCGACCGCGACCCGATGAACGAGGCGCTGGAGGCACTGATGACCCGTAAATTGCTCTACCACCAGGGTCAGATCGACTCGGTGCAGGTGAGCGATGCCGACATCCTGGCACGCGTGGAGGATCAGCTGCAGATGATGATCGAGCAGGAGGGTTCGATCTCGGCACTCGAGGCCAAGCACCACATGGCGATCTTCAACATCCGCGAGATGCTGCACCGCCAGATGGAGGAGCAGAGCTATGCCCAGATGATGCAGCAGACGGTCATCGGCAAGGTGGCTGTCACGCCCGGTGAGGTGGAGCAGTTCTACAAGTCGATTCCGCAGGATTCGCTGCCGATGGTGGCCGAGCAGTATGTCTATGCCCACATCACGAAGTTCCCCAAGTCGATGACCGAGGCCAAGCAGCGCACGCGCGAGCGTCTGTTGGAGATGCGTTCGCGTGTGATCAACGGTCAGGCCAAGTTCGAGAATCTGGCCCGCATGTATTCGCAAGACCCGGGTACGGCCCTGCGAGGGGGTGAGATGGATCCTTCGCCGCTGGCCAGTCTGGATGCGGCCTTTGCCGATGCCCTGGAGCAGCTGCGCGAGGGGCAGATCTCGGAGGTCGTAGAGTCGCAGTTCGGCTTCCACATCATCCAGCTACTCGACAAACACGGACAGCTCTACCACTTCCGTCATATCCTGCTGCGTCCCTCCTATACGGCCGATGAATTGACCGAGTCGCTGACCATGCTCGACTCGCTGGCTACGCTGATTCGGGCCGACTCGATCACCTTCGAGAAGGCGGCCTATGACCATTCGGACGACAAGAATTCGCGCATGAATGGTGGTATCGTCTCGAACCACGACATCCTGGAGCGCTACCAGGCCTTCGATGCCAAGCTGACCGTCACGCGCTTCCTGCGCGAGGACTTTGCCCACTTCGGGGCACTCGACGACTACAACCACCTGGTGCGTCTGAAGCCCGGTGAGGTGTCGAGCTCCTACCTGACCGAAGATGTGATGCAGAACCAGCTGGCCAAGATCGTCAAGCTCGTGGAGGTGATCCCGACCCATGCCGCCTCGATCGAGGAGGACTACCTGCGGTTGGAGGAGATGGCCGTGGCGGCCAAGAAGGAGCGTATCCTCAATGAATGGCTCTCGGAGAAGATCGACGGCATGTATGTGCACATCGATCCCGAGTTCCGCGACGGGGCATTTGAGAACAAACACTGGGTACGATAGGCTGTGCGACGGATTCTCTGCATAGGTTTGGTGTTGGGCCTCTTTGGCACGCTGCTCTTCGCACGCGGAGGGATGATGCTGCTGCCCGACGAGGAGCAGGTCGAGACGAAGATCGTCCACCTGAAGTCGGACCTCTCGGGTCCGGTGCGCAAGGGCGACTCGGTGATCTTCATGGTCGGGAACTTTGCCGCGCAACACAACGGCGCGGTGATCACCTGCGATTCGGCGGTGCGCTACTCGGATGCCCACATCGAGTGTTTCGGCAATGTGCTGATCAACCAGAATACCACTTATATATATGGCGATCGGGCCGACTACGACCGCGATCAGAATCGGGTGGTGATCTATTCGCCCTTGGTCAAGGTCGTCGATGGCGATGCGGTGCTCTATACGCGCCAATTCAGCTTCAACACGAAGGATAACATCGGCCAATTTGGCAACGGCGGTGTGCTGATCAACGGCGAGAACCTGATCGAGGCCGAGCGGGGCTACTACTACGCCAATACGAAGGAGCTGATCGGTGTGGATCGGGTGCAGATGCGCAACGAGGAGTATGAGATGACGGGCGACTCGGTGGTCTATAACATGCAGACCGACAACGCCTTCTTCTTCGAAAGGACGAACATCTGGAATGTCGATGGCGACTACCTCTATGGCGACCGCGGCTTCTACGACAAGGCCTCGTCGCGCTATATGGTGACCCGCAACGGCTACCTGCTGACCGAAAAGCAGGAGCTGTGGAGCGACACGCTCGACTATTACCGTGCCGAGGAGCATGTCCTGCTGCTGGGCAACCTGCAGATCGACGACACGGAGCACAAGAACCTCTGCTTTGGCGACTATGGCGAGTACTGGAAAGAGCCGGGTAACGCCTTCCTGACCCGCCGTCCGTCGGTCATCAACTACGACCTGGAGCAGGGTCCCGACTCGCTCTTCATGCGCAGCGACTCGATCTATCTCTATACGCTGCGGCTGGGCGATCCGATCCCCGATGAATATGCCCTACGCAGGGCCTTGACAACACCCGTAGGGGGCGATGCGCTGCTTATGCAGGCCGATTCGACGGGAGTAGTAGCCCTGGCCGAGGCCTCGGCAGAGGGGGCAGAGGAGGCGGTTGAGAGCCCGGCAACGGGCGAGAAACCCCTTGGCGCAGAGAGGCTTGCGCGTGCACGCAGGGGTGAGCAGGCCCAACTGCAACGCCCGGATGGAGCGCTGGCTACCGGCCTGAATACAACCGCAGGGGCGGCTTCGACCGATGAAGCCTCGACCGCCGGGACTTCGACCGATGGAGCGGGTGAGGAGGCCGTCGGTGCGGATAGCCTGCAACGGGATTCGATTGCGGCCGATTCGGTGGCGGCCGACACGCTGAGCCTCAAGGAG
Source organism: Alistipes sp. (assembly GCA_045127275.1). Taxonomy (GTDB): domain Bacteria; phylum Bacteroidota; class Bacteroidia; order Bacteroidales; family Rikenellaceae; genus Alistipes. The sequence goes on along the minus strand of JBGVPZ010000015.1, from coordinate 36,916 downwards.
CGTCGTGCGCTGGAGAAGCAGCAGGCCAAGGAGGCAGCCCGCAAGGCCCGCGAAGAGCTACGGGCACAAAAGGCAGCCGCACGCAAGGTGCTGCTCGACTCGATAGCCATCATTCGCCAAGCCAAGACAACGGCCAAGCTGCGCGAGCAGGAGCGACGCGACTCGATCGCGGCGGCCAAGCAACTCGCCAAGCGACGCGCCAAGGTGCGGGCACGCTATGAGCGGGGATTGCTCAAGGGGAAGCGGCTGACGATCGACTCCACCTTCCTGGATCGGGCCGATTCGATCTATCAGGCGGATGTGCGGCAGTTTGATTCGCTGCTGCAGCATCGTCTCGACTCGCTCGACTTGCTTTATGTAGCCCTGCGGTCGAAGGATACGGCGGTCGTGGCGGTCGATTCTCTCTATCGGTTGATGAAGGGCTTCCGCAATGTCCGCATCTATCGCACCGATTTCCAGTCGGTGTGCGACTCGATGACGAGCCTCTCGTCCGATTCGACGCTCCACCTCTACATCCGTCCGGTCATCTGGAACGAAACCAATCAGATCACCTCCGAGGTGATGGATATCTATACGGCCAATCAGAAGCTCCACTATGCCGACTTTGTGGGTACCCCGATGATGGTCTCGCAGTTCGACACGGTCTATTATGACCAGATCGCGGGCAAGGAGATGAAGGCCTTCTTCGAGGAGAATGAGATTCGTCGCGTCGATGTGAACGGCAACGTGCAGACGATCTTCTTCCAGAAGGATGGCTATCCGCAGGAGGTGGTCTTTATGGCGGTCATCGAGAGTGGTGATGCGTCGTTCTACCTGGCTGATCGTCAGCTGGATAAGATTGTCTATCGTACGAACCCCGTCTGGCCGATCTACCCGATCGACGCCATTCCGGAGGATCAGTCGCTCTATTTGCAGCACTTCAAATGGGAGGGCGATCGTCGTCCGAGCCGCGAGGATGTCTTCGATCGACAGCTGCGGCCCTCGGAGCGTCTGCAGCGACGGCTGCTGCGTCGTCCCCACTTCCCGATCAAGGAGAGCATTGATGCGGCCCGCAAGCGACTGGGCGAGAGTGGCACCTGGGCCGATCGTAGTGAGCAGGTCGATGCTGCAACGGTCGAGTGGATGCACTCGCTGGGCTTCGAGGTGGGTCAGCCCCGTCAGTAGGAGTGTAACGGTGTAACGTTTGTAACGGGGGTGTGTGCCCCCGTTACAAACGTTACAGAGGCTACGCCTCCGTAACAAACACCTACAATCCCTCCTAAATCCCCCCTTTGATAAGGGGGGACTTGCATTTGGGAGGGGCTAATGATCGTCGGTTGGGGGAAATCGTAACATCCGTAACGTTGTAACGCAGGGGTGCACCCCCGTTACGTGCGTTACAAACGTTACAAGCGTTACAAGCGTTAGCCCCGTTACGTGCGTTACAGCGTTACAAGCGTTACAGAAATTCAAAATTTAGCATTTAGCATGCATGATAGGAATAATAAGAATAATGGGATTATAGTCTAAAGACCTATAGGTATTCCCATTCTTATTATTCTTATTATTCTTCTTCTTCTTATTATTATTACTCTTATAATTCTCTCTATATCAGCGGTTATTAGAACTCCCAGCACCTACGGTCATTAGAATTACCCAAATGCAAGCCTCCCTTATCAAAGGGAGGTTTGGAGGGATTGTAGGTATTAAGCGGAGGCGCAGCCTCCCTTATCAAAGGGGGGATTTAGGGAGGATTGTAGGTATAAGAATATAGAATATATATTCATATATATTCTATATTCTAAATTTATTTTCGTACCTTCGCGGCGCTATGGACTATCTACGCTTGCTCTTTACCGAGCCGTCGGCCTTGCAGGCCATCATCGTGCTCTCACTCATATCGGCCATGGGGGTGATCCTGGGCCGTATTCGTATCCTGGGCATCTCGCTCGGCTCGGCCTTTATCTTCTTCGTCGGCATCCTGGCCGGTGCTTGCGGACTGCGCATTGACGGGCAGATGCTGCACTACGCCCAATCCTTCGGACTGGTACTCTTCGTCTATGCCCTCGGCCTGCAGGTAGGCCCGGGCTTCTTCTCCTCGATGCGCACCGAAGGGGTACGCCTGCTGCTCCCTTCGATCGGGCTGCTCGCAGTGGGTACGCTCGTAGCCTTCGGCTTGGCCTACGGCTGCGGGGTCTCGGTCCCCGATATGTCGGGTATCCTATGCGGTGCTACGACCAACACCCCCGCACTCGGTGCCGCGCAGCAAGCCCTCGGGCAGCTGGGTGTGGATGCCAACGGGGCAGCCCTGGGGTGTGCCTTGGCCTATCCGATCGGTGTCGTCGGGGTGATCTTCGCGCTGATCATCCTGCGGCGGTGGTTCGTACGACCCTCCGACCTGGCAGGCCCCGATAGCGAACACCGTAAAAATGTCTATATAGCGAGCTATCGGCTCACCAATGCTGCTATTTTTGGCAAGACGGTAGCCGAAGTAGCGGCCGAGAGCCACCACCACTTCGTCATCTCGCGCATCTGGCGCGACGGCAAGGTCTCGATCCCGACCTCCGAGAAGGAGCTCCTGGAGGGCGATGTACTGATGATCATCACCACGCCCCAGGAGGCTGAGGGCCTGCGCCGCATCTTCGGCCAGCAGGAGGAGACCGACTGGAATGCCGAGAACATCGACTGGAATAAGATCGACAGCCAGCTGATCTCGCAGCGCATCCTGGTGACCCGGCCGGAGATCAATGGCAAGCGACTCGCCTCGCTGCGCCTGCGCAACCACTACGGCATCAATATCTCGCGCGTCTATCGCTCGGGGGTGCAGCTGCTCGCTACGCCCGACCTGGTGCTGCAGCTGGGCGACCGACTGACCGTCGTGGGCGAGGCGGCCGACATCCACCGCGTCGAGAAGATCCTCGGCAATGCCGTCAAGAGCCTCAATGAACCCAATCTGGTATCGGTATTCATTGGCATCATCCTGGGTCTGATGGTGGGGTATATCCCCCTGACGATCCCCGGCATCGACGGTGTAGTGCGGTTGGGATTGGCCGGAGGACCGATTCTGATCGGTATTCTGATCGGTACGTTCGGCCCTCGGCTCCATATGATCACCTACACGACGCAGAGTGCCAACATGATGCTGCGCGCGCTGGGTCTGGACCTCTACTTGGCCTGCCTGGGGCTGGAGTCGGGCCCCGAATTTATGGCCACGATCGTGCGACCCGAGGGGGCACTATGGCTCGGCCTGGGGGCCTTGATCACCATCCTGCCGGTGATCCTGATTGGTTGGATGGCCCTGCGGATGCTGAAGCTCGACTTTGGCTCGATTGCGGGCCTGCTGTGCGGCGCAATGGCCAACCCGATGGCCCTGAACTACGTCAACGACACGATCGAGGGCGACAACCCCTCGGTGGCCTATGCGACGGTCTATCCCGTCTGTATGTTCCTGCGCGTCCTCCTGATCCAGGTGGTGCTGATGTGGCTGCTCGGATAGGCTGCGCCTTTGTAACGCTTGTAACGCTGTAACGCACGTAACGGGGCTAACGCTTGTAACGTTTGTAACGTTGTAACGCACGTAACGGGGCTAACGCTTGTAACGTTTGTAACGTTTGTAACGCATGTAACGGGGGTGCACCCCTGCGTTACGTGCGTTACAACGTTACGGATGTTACGATTTTCCCAAACCACTCATTTTTCATTTCGGCTTCACCTCCCTAGAATGCCCTCCCGCAGGGTTTTCGTGCTTTTGTTAATTAGTTGTCGAAAAAATGCCTGCCGTAGGGCTGGTTTATTTGCAGAAAAAGGAAGACCTTTGTAAATACCTTTTTCGCCCCACAAGACGAAATCAACAAAAAATAAGATATATACAGTATGGCTGCAACAACGAAACCGGTTGACCCTAAGAAGGTTGACTACAACGAAGCCGTCGCCGAATCGAAGGTCTATTTCGACGGTGATGAGCTCGCCGCTACGGTCTGGGTGACCAAATACGCCCTCAAAGACTCGTTCGGCAACATCTACGAAAGCTCGCCGCGCCAGATGCACGAACGCATCGCTGCCGAGATCGAGCGCATCGAGCAGAAGTACCCCTCGCCCATGTCGCGCGAGGAGATCTTCGCCCTGCTCGACCACTTCCGCTATGTGATCCCGCAAGGTGGCCCGATGACCGGCATCGGCAACAACTTCCAGGTGGCCTCGCTCTCGAACTGCTTTGTGATCGGCCACCGCAATCCGGCCGACTCCTATGGCGGCATCTTCCGCATGGACGAGGAGCAGGTACAGCTCATGAAGCGTCGCGGCGGTGTGGGTCATGACCTCTCGCACATCCGTCCGACGGGTAGCCCGGTGCTCAACTCGGCCCTCACCTCGACCGGTATCGTCCCCTTCATGGAGCGTTACTCGAACTCGACGCGCGAGGTGGCCCAGGATGGTCGCCGTGGTGCCCTGATGCTCTCGCTCTCGATCAAGCACCCCGATGCCGAGCGTTTCATCGACGCCAAGGTCGATACGGGCAAGGTGACCGGCGCGAATGTCTCGATCAAGATCGACGACGAGTTTATGCGTGCCGCCATTGCCGGTAAGAAGTACCAGCAGCAGTTCCCGATCGGTGTCGAGAACCCGAAATATGAGCAGAAGATCGACGCCAAGAAGCTCTGGGAGAAGATCATCCACAACGCATGGCGTTCGGCCGAGCCGGGTGTGCTCTTCTGGGATACGATCCTGCGCGAGAGTGTGCCCGATTGCTATGCCGACGAGGGCTTCCGCACGGTTTCGACCAACCCCTGCGGTGAGATTCCGTTGTGCCCCTACGATTCGTGCCGCCTGCTGGCTATCAACCTGTTGAGCTATGTCGAGAACCCCTTCAAGGAGGATGCATGGTTCAACTTCGATAAGTTCAAGGAGCATGTCGAGAAGGCCATGCGCATGATGGACGACATCATCGACCTGGAGTTGGAGAAGGTCGAGCTGATCCGCAATAAGATTGCAGCCGATCCGGAGGATCAGGATGTGCGCCGCGTGGAGCTGGAGCTTTGGGATAAGATTCGCTCGATGGCCCTCAAGGGTCGTCGTACGGGCCTCGGCATCACGGCCGAGGGCGATATGCTGGCCGCTTTGGGCCTGCGCTATGGCTCGGAGGAGGCCATTGAGTTTGCCGTCAAGGTGCAGAAGACGCTGGCCGTAGAGGCCTACCGCGCCTCGGTGAAGATGGCCGGTGAGCGTGGTGCTTTTGAGGTCTATGACCCTGCCAAGGAGGTGGGCAACCCGATGATCGAGCGCATCCGCGAGGCCGATCCCGCCCTCTATGAGGAGATGGTCAAGGTGGGTCGCCGCAATATCGCCATGCTGACGATCGCCCCCACGGGTACTACGTCGCTCATGTCGCAGACCACGTCGGGCATCGAGCCGGTCTTCCGCACCGTCTATAAGCGTCGCCGCAAGATCAACCCCTCGGACAAGGATACCCATGTGGACTACATGGACGAGACGGGCGAAAAGTTCCAGGAGTACAATGTCTACCACCACAACTTCGTGAAGTGGTTGGAGGCCAACGGCTACGATACGACGAAGCTCGCTACGATCTCGGACGAGGAGCTCAACGCCTGGGTGGCTGCATCGCCCTACCACGGGGCTACGGCCAACGACATCGACTGGGTGGCCAAGGTCAAGATGCAGGGTGCCATCCAGAAGTGGGTCGATCACTCGATCTCGGTGACGGTGAACCTGCCGAACAACGTCTCGGAGGCCCTCGTAGCCGACGTCTATCGCACGGCTTGGGAGTGTGGCTGTAAGGGTGTTACGGTCTATCGTGACGGTTGCCGCGACGGTGTGCTGCTCGACAAGAACTCGTCGAAGAAGAAGGCCTCGAAGTGTGAGACCTACCCGGGTCAGGTGCCGCAGCGTCCGAAGTCGATTCCGGCCGACATCGTCCGTTTCAAGAACGGCTCGGAGGATTGGATCGCCTTTGTGGGTCTGCAGGATGGCCGTCCGTATGAGATCTTCACGGGTAAGATCGAGGAGGATGCCATGTACATCCCGCGCAAGATCACCACGGGCCATATCATCAAGGTGCGTGAGGAGAATGGCGAGAAGCGTTACGACTTCCAATACAAGGACCGCTACGGCTACACGAACACCATTGGCGGCATCTCGCGTCTGTTTGACGAGGAGTTCTGGAACTATGCCAAGCTCATCTCGGGTGTGCTGCGCTACGGCATGCCGATCGAGAAGGCCGTGTCGCTGATCGATTCGTTGCACCTCGACAGTGAGACGATCAACACCTGGAAGACGGGTGTGTGCCGTGCGCTGAAGCAGTATATTCAGGATGGTACGAAGACCAAGGGTAAGTGCCCGAGCTGCGGTCAGGAGAATATGGCCTACCAGAATGGCTGTCTGACCTGCATGTCGTGCGGCTACTCGAAGTGCGGTTAGTCGTTACAGACCAACCTGACCGATTTGCAAGCTGCGGAGCTGCGCCTTTCCTGCCGGAGAGGGCTCTCCGCAGCCTCTTTTTGCGGGTTTAGAGCCTTGCTGTTCGTGAGAAAGTAAAAAAAATGGCTTCAAAAGTGTGTTTTTATGGATTTGCTGATGTTATTTAGAAATTTGTTTTTATCTTTGCGTAAATGATTGTATCCTATCGGCAACTAAACCCCACCGATGGGAGACAAAAACAGCAAAGAAATTAGACAAACAAATAAATTGATGCGTATGAAAAAAATTCTGCTCGTATGTGCTCTTGGTCTGTTTGCACTGAGTGCAAGCGCACAAGAGGTGGCTAAGAAGCCCAGCTTCAAAGGCTTTGTGAACAACGGTTTCTGGGACAACTGGGAGATTACCGTTGGTGGTGGTATGAACTACGTAGGTTACAACGGCGTAGGTCTTTCGGGTCAGAACAACTCGGGCGACTGCGTGGGTTGGGCCTTGGAGGGTAGTGCCACGAAGTGGTTTAACCCGGTAGTGGGTGCTCGTGTACAGCTCATCGGTGGTCGCCTGAACATGTCGGACGGCAAGGGTGGCGAGTACAAGAACAACTACATCATGCCGCACGCTGATGCTATGGTGAACCTCTCGAACTGGATCGGTGGCTACCGTGAGGATCGCGTGTACTACGCAACCGTATTCGGTGGTGTGGGTGCCAACTTCATCGACGTGAAGGAGGATGCCGGTAAGGGTCTGGCCGTAGATTTCGGTTTGGTGAATACGTTCCGCATTGCTCCGCGTTTCGACCTGAACCTGGAGTTGAAGACGATCATGCTCTCGTCGCACGATATGCCGCAGCCTATCTACAACAAGTACAAGAGCGGTGACGAGATCTCGCAGATCTACAGCGCTACGATCGGTCTGACCTACCGCTTCAACAAGCGCGGTTGGGAGCGTGGTGTTCCGGGCTACACGGCCGAGGACATCAAGGCTTTCCAGGATGCTGTAGCTGCCGGTGCTGCTGCCGCTGCCGCTGCCGAGGCTGACAAGGCGAAGCTCGCCAAGCAGCTCAAGGATGCTGAGGCTGCACGCGATGCTGCCCTGGCTGATGCCGATGCTGCTGCCCGTGAGGCTGCTGCCGCTCGTGAGGCTGCTGCCAAGAAGAAGGATGCTCCGATGATCGTCCTCTATGACATCAACGCTGCAACCCTCTCGCCGAAGGAGAAGACGCGTCTGGATCTGATGGCCGACATGATCAAGAATGGCCCGAAGGATCGCGTGTACAACCTCGAGGGTCATGCTGACAAGCAGACCGGTTCGGCTGCCTTCAACCAGAAGGTTTCGGACAAGCGCGCCAAGGCCGCTTACGACTACCTGGTGAAGAAGGGTGTGAACCCCGAGCAGCTGACCTACAAGGGTTATGGCGATGTACAGAACCCCTATCCGGCTGTACAGAAGGCTAACCGTTCGGTAGTGATCAAGTAAGGAGTTGTAAAGGCTTCCCAACGAAAAAGGGGCTGTCCAACAGATTGTTGCGACAGCCTCTTCTTTTTTTTTGCGGTGGCAGCGTTTTCGGTTCGGATTGTTTTCGGTTGCGGAGCGTGTTGTAATCGCGGTAACGTCTGTAACGGGGGCTACCCCCTGCGTTACAACGTTACAAGCGTTACAAACGTTACAAGCGTTACGGAAAGGCGACGATCTATCGGACGATGACGGCATTGATCAGCCGTACACCGGCCCGTTCGTTGAGGGCCTCTTTGAGCGCATCGCGCTGGTAGAACAGCTCCTGACGCAGGACGCTCGACCGCATGCGGACATGCAGGATATGATTCTCCAACCGCAGTTCGGTCGTGTCGGCTGCCGTGCGTGCTCCGACCACCTCCTGCCACAACTCGGGCAGCTTTCCCTCGGCCACCTTGGCCGCTACGTAGGGACGACGGAAGAACTCCTCGAGCAGGTCGCCCATGATCATTGGTTTGGTGCGTCGCATGGCTCTTCGTGTTGGGGTGATACGGCTACGCCCTGCGCCACCTCATAGAGGGTATAGGCGGCCTCGGCACGGTCGAGGATCGTGCGTAGGCGGGTAGGGTTGCAATCGGTGATCAGAATCTGCCCAAACTGCTCGTCGGAGACCAGCCGGATCAACTGCTCGACGCGGTTGCCATCGAGCTTGTCGAACAGATCGTCGAGCAGCAGGATGGGCTGCTCGTGCAGCAGCTCGCTCAAGAGGGTGTATTGGGCCAATTTCAGGGCGATCAGGAAGGACTTTTGCTGCCCCTGCGAGCCATATTTCCGCAGCGGATAGCCCCCGATGCGCAGCACCAGGTCGTCGCGGTGGATACCCGAGGTGGTGAACTCGTTGGCAACATCGCGCTGGCGGGCCGCCTGAAGCACCTCCCCGAAGGGTCGTTCGTTGAGCTCCGAGCGATAGGTCAGCTCGACCTGCTCGCGGTCGTCGGAGAGCTGGCGGTAGTATTGCGCTACGCGCGGCTGCAGCTGCTCGACATAGGCCTTGCGGCGGGCATGGATCAGCTCGCCCTGCTCGATGAGTTGCTGGTCGTAGATCGAGAGCATCGTCTCATCGGGCTGCATCTTGAGCAGACGGTTGCGCTCGGCCAGGATGCTGTTGTAGCGCACCAGGGCGTGCAGATAGGCACGATCGAGCGTCGAGATGAAGGCGTTGAGAAAGCGTCTCCGTTCGTCGGCTGCATCGCTGATCAGCGTGCTGTCGGCCGGCGATACGACCACCGTGGGGATCAGCCCCACATGCTCCGAGAGGCGTTCATACTCCTTGCCGTTGCGTTTGAGGATCTTGCCCCCTTTGCGCGAGAAGGAGCAGACGATCTGCTCGCTCTTGCCCGCATCGGTCGTGTAGGCTCCTTCGGCCATAAAGAACTCTTCGCCATGGCGAATCGTCTGCCCGTCGGTCATCCCGAAGGCCGATTTGCACATCGAGAGGTAGTGCACGGCGTCGATAAAGTTGGTCTTGCCGGCACCGTTGTCGCCCACCAGGCAGTTGATGCCCGGGCAGAGCGTCAGCTCCCCCTGGGCGATGTTTTTGAAGTTCAGCAGTGCGAGTTTTCGTAAATACATAGCACAAAGTTACGAAAAATTGCCGTTACTTCATTGTTTATTGCGCTTTGTTTTGTATCTTTGTTCGCTAATAATCCGCATAACAATAAATTAAACAATAAAAATTATGGCAAAAAAGAATGTCGCCGAGCCCGAAACCCTTGGCGCAGCAATGAACAAGACGGAGGCTTTCTTCGAGAAAAATGGTCGCAAAATTTCCTACATCTTCCTGATTCTGATCGCTTTGGGTCTGGCTATCTATGGCTATCGTTCCCTGGTGCAGCAGCCCCGTGTCGATGAGGCAGCAGCCCTGTTGGCTGAGGCTCAGGCTCGCTTCAATGCCGAGACGCCCGACTATGAGTTGGCACTCAATGGCGACGAGGAGGGTGCCGGTTTCCTGGAGGTGATCGAGCAGTATGGTTCGACCCCGTCGGGCAATTTGGCCAAGCACTATGCCGGTGTTTGCTACCTGAAGGGTGGCGACCTGGAGCAGGCTGCTGCTTACCTGGCCGACTACTCGGCCGTCAAGGGCCTGACCGGTGAGATCATCAACGCCCAGAACCTGGGTCTGCAGGGTGATATCGCCGTAGTACAGGAGGATTATACGGCTGCTGTAGCCCTCTTCGAGAAGGCTGTGAAGGCTTCGGAGAACAACCTGACCGCTCCGCTCTATCTGCGTAAGGCCGGCCAGGCTGCTCAGGCTGCCGGTGACAACGCCAAGGCTCTGGAGCTCTACGAGCGTATTACGGTCGAGTATCCCGCCTCGATGGAGGCTCGTGATGCCGAGAAGCTGATCGGTACGATCCACTAATCTGCCAAAACCTGCTCGTCAATGGCTACCGCTCACCACAATCTCTCGCAGTTTGACGCTCCGCTGCCTTCGGCTGCTGACATGAAGTTTGGCATCGTCGTGGCCGAGTGGAACCGTGAGGTCACCGAGGCCCTGTTAGAGGGTGCTGTGCGTACGTTGCGTGCCGCAGGATGCCCCGACCACAACATCCAGATCAAGTATGTGCCGGGCACCTTCGAGCTGACCCTCGGAGCGCAATTCTTTGCCGAATACACCGAGGTGGATGCCGTCATTGCCCTGGGGTGTGTGATTCAGGGCGAGACGCGCCATTTCGACTTCATTTGCCAGGGCGTGACGCAGGGCATCACCCAGTTGCAGATGCATTGGAACATGCCCATCGCCTTTGGTGTGCTGACCGTCGAGAACCAACAGCAGGCCCTCGATCGTGCCGGCGGCAAGCATGGCAATAAGGGCGACGAGGCGGCTGCTGCAGCCATCCAGATGGTGAAGTTGCAGATCGACATGGATGCCGCATCGCCCGACCGCGAACCCGACCGCCGCAACGTCAATTAAAGCGGGGGGCCGCAGAGAGAGGACCGCAGAGAGAGAGGCCGCAGAGAGGGATCGTGAACTGGTTCACAAGGCGGTCGCAGAGAGGGGGCCGATTGTAAACAAGGAGGTCCGCAGAGAGTGGTCCGCAAACTAAATAAGAAGAGCTGCTTAACCGTAGGGTTGGGCAGCTCTTGTTGTGTGTGACATGTGACAAGGGGTGCATCAGATCACCCCTAAATTGTCCAAGAAGATGGCCGTGATGACCACCGGAGCGCAGTAGCGAATCAGGAAACGAATGATCGGATAGCTGGCTCTGATGTGCCCGTCGGGATAGAGCTGCTGGGCAAAGAGCTTGCGGTCAAAGACCCATCCTACAAACAGACAGGTCAGCATACCACCGAGCGGCAGCAGGATGTTGGCTGTCAGGAAATCGAGCGAATCGAAGATGTTCAGTCCGCCAATGGTCCAGTGGCTCAATGCGCCCAACGAGAGCGATGCAAAGATGCCGATCACAGCGGTTACGCCTGTTCCAAGCCACGAAGCAATGCCTCGACTGACGCGCCACTCCTCCTCGACATAGGCCGTGATGGTCTCGTGCATCGAGATCGTGGAGGTGAGGGCTGCCATGACCAGTAGCAGGAAGAAAATCGACGACCAGAGCTGGCTCAACGGCATCGACGAGAAGATCGAGGGCAGGGTGATGAAGACCAGCGAAGGACCTGATTGCGGCTCAATGCCGGCACTGAAGACCGCCGGAAAGACCATCAGACCCGCCAATACGGCCACCACCGAGTCGAGCAACGAAACCTCCAAGGCAGTCTGCTGCACGCGCGTTTTAGGGGCGAAATAGGAGGCATAGGTGACCATCGTACCCAGACCGATCGAAAGCGAGAAGAAGGCTTGCCCTAAGGCGGCCAAGACCGACGACGGGGTCACCTTCGAGAAGTCCGGCTCGAGGAAGAATCGTACGCCCTCCATGCCACCGGGCATGAGCATCGAGTGGAGGGCCAGGATGATCAGGAAGAGGAACAGGAGGGGCATCATCACCTTCGAGGCTCGCTCGATACCGCGTTTGACGCCCAACGCAATGATCACATGCGTGGCCAGCGCAAAGAGTACGGTGTAGAGAATCGGCTTCCAGGGGTGGGTGATGAAGGCCTCGAAGGCCGCTTTGTGGTAGTTGATGTCGCTCTGCTGTACCAGATCGCTCGTGAAGGAGTGGATGGTGTATTCGGCCGTCCAGCCCGCTACGACGAGGTAGAAACCCATGATCAGCACCGAAGTCAGGATGCCGATATAGCCGATCACGCCCCATCGTTTGCTGAGCGAGCGGTAGGCTCCGACGGCATTTTTGCGCGTGGCTGCACCGACCGAGAACTCGGCAATCATGAGCGGAATGCCCATCAGCAGGATGCACAACAGATAGATCAAGAGGAAGGCTCCGCCTCCATTTTCACCGGCCAGATAGGGGAATCGCCAGATATTGCCCAACCCCACGGCCGATCCTGCGGCCACCAGCACTGCGCTGATCTTGCCGCCAAAAGTAGCTCGTTTGATACGTTCCATTTATCTCATTTAACCTAAAACCTACGACATGCCCCGCCTAACCCAACCATCGGGCGCATGTCGTTACATGTCGAGGGTGACACTCACGCCACCCACCTTCCCGCCCAATGGCGGAGCAATCTTCGTGACCGTGCAGCTCACCTTGACCACCTGCGGGTAGCGGCTCTTGACCGCTTCGATGATGTTTACAGCCACACGCTCGATCGTGCGTTGCGTGTGTTGCATCGTCTGACGCACCACCTGATAGACCTCTAGATAGTTCACCGCCAACTGCACATCGTCCTGCTCGGCTACGGCACCCAGCTCGGTGGTCAGCTCCAAGGAGACCCGAAAGCGGTTGCCGACCTTTTGTTCGAGGTCGTAGCAGCCGTGAAAGGCACGAAATTCCATCTGCTCAAGGCGGATACGATACTCCATAGTCCCTCTGTACGAAAAAAAGGGTGATCGTCTTACTCGACGATCACCAGGTAATAGTTCTTCTTGCCACGCTGCAGGAGCAGGTATTTGCCGGCGATCAGGTCGCCCTCCGAGCAGGGACGCATCGGGTCAGCCACCTTCTCCTTGTTGAGCGATACGCCACCGCCCTGTACCATCTTGCGGCACTCGCCCTTCGAGGGGAAGATCTGCGTCTTCTCGGCTGCCAGGTCGATCAGCGTCAGCCCCTCCAACTCGGCACGGGCTACGCGGAACTGCGGCACACCCTCGAATACTTGCAGCAGGGTCTGCTCGTCGAGACGCTTCAGGGCATCGGACGTAGCGCCACCAAAGAGGATCTGCGAAGCTTCGACAGCCTTCTCATACTCCTCGCGCGAGTGGATCATGGTCGTAATCTCCTCGGCCAGACGCTTTTGCAGCGTGCGCAGATGGGGCGCCGCCTCGTGTTCTGCGATCAGACCCTCGATCGTTTCGCGGTCGAGCAGCGTGAAGATCTTGATGTAGCGTTTGGCATCCTCGTCGCTGACATTGAGCCAGAATTGGTAGAACTTATAGGGCGAGGTGTAGCGGGGTGAGAGCCATACGTTGCCACTCTCGGTCTTGCCGAACTTCGTGCCGTCGGCCTTCGTGATGAGCGGGCAGGTGATGGCAAAGGCCTCGGCCTCCGAGCCGAGCTTGCGACGGATCAGCTCCGTACCGGTGGTGATGTTACCCCACTGATCGGCACCACCGAGCTGAATCTTGCAATTCATCGTCTGATACAGATGCAGGAAGTCGTAGCCCTGCAGGAGCTGGTAGGTGAACTCGGTGAACGACATACCGTCGCCCTCGCCGTTGAAGCGTTTCTTGACCGAATCCTTGGCCATCATGTAGTTCACGGTGATGCACTTGCCAATGTCGCGGGCAAAGTCCAGGAACGAGAACTCCTTCATCCAGTCGTAGTTATTGACTAGACGGGCTGCATTCGGGGCATCCGAGTCGAAATCGAGCAACTTGGCCAGCTGCGCACGGATCGCCTCCTGGTTGTGGCGCAGCGTCTGCTCGTCGAGCAGGTTGCGCTCCTGCGACTTACCCGAGGGGTCGCCAATCATACCCGTTGCACCGCCAATGAGTGCCAACGGACGGTGGCCACAGAGCTGGAAGTGCTTCAGAATCATTACACCCACCAGGTGGCCAATATGTAGGGAGTCGGCCGTGGGGTCAATGCCCAGGTAGGCCGTGGTCAGCTCCTTCTCGAGCTGCTCTTTGGCGCCCGGCATGATCGTGTGGATCATCCCACGCCACTCTAACTCTTCGATAAAATTCTTGGTTACCATTGTTATGTTGTTTTTTTGTCTATTTACACGTTTGTCTCCTTCGTTGTTTTCCCTGCTATTCGACCTCCATCTCCAGTTCGCGGCGCAGCTCCCCGATCATCGGGTTTAGCTCCGTGAGGTAGCGCAGGCGATCCTCCAACTTAATGGGTCGCTCGGCGCGGATCTCCTCGTTGATCGTTACCTCCAACTCCAAGCCCCCCTCGATGGCGCCCATACGGGCTATCTGGGTCAGCAGGGCTGTCTTGTTGCGCACGATCTCGTCGTGCAGCTCCTTCGAGGGTACGCTGATCGCCAAGCCGTTGAAGCACAACTCCATACGCTCAAAAGCGGGGTAGAAGCGTGGTCGCTCGGCCTTGATCCAGCTGAGGATCTCCTGCTGCGCGAGGCGCAATTTCTGCTCCGTGTTCGGGTCGAGGTTCGTCTGCTCCTCCTGCCCCTCACTTGCCTCCCCGGGGGCGGTTTTTGAGGCTGTCGAACGCCCTTGCTGTGCCAACATGGCCGTCAGCGAAGTTCCCAGGCTGCCTCTGCGAGGCGTGCTGTGGGGTTGTGTCGTCGGTGCCGGTTGTACAGGTGCTGCCGCTTGCGGCATTTGCCGGATTGGCTCTTGGGGTTGCACCTCCTCTTGTGGTGTGGGCGCAGTCCTCTTTTGAGGTGTAGGTTGTACGGTCGTTTGGGCTACAAGTTGTGCTGCTGGTTGAGGAACTGGTCGCACTGCCTCTTGTGCCGCAGGTTGTACTGCCTCTTGTGCCGGGGCGGGTTGCGGGATCAGCTCGGGGAGAGGGTAGTACTCCTCATCGGATGCTATCCCCTCATTTTTTTTTTGGCCGAGTCGTGCGATTTTCATCAGACCCAGCTCAACCGACAATCGGCTATTCGATGCTTGGCGAATCTTGCCATCCAACTCCGTGAGGATGGATATGGCCCCGAACAGGAACTCCGGGTCGCAGGCCGCAGCTTGTGTGCGGTAGCGTTCCATGAGTGTGCCGGTCATCTCGATCAGCCGCAGCGTGTCGGGTTGTCGTGCCATCAGCAGGTCGCGCAGGTGGCGATTCATGCCTGCCAGGAAGGTCTGACCCGAAAAACCCTTGCTCAAGACCGTATCGAAGGCGATGAGTGCCTCCGTGTAGCGTCCGGCCAACAGCAGGTCTGTCATGCCGAAGTAGGTGTCGTAGTCGAGTACGTTGAGCGTCTGTGCCACCGAGTGGTAGTCGAGGTTTGTGCCGCAGAACGACACAGCCTTATCGAACATCGAAAGGGCATCGCGCATACCGCCATCGGCCTTTTGGGCGATCAGGTTGAGCGACTCCTCGTCGGCCGTAACGCCCTCTTGCGAGGCGATGTAGCGGAGATACTCGACGGCATCTTCGACGCGGATGCGGTTGAAATCATAGATTTGGCAGCGCGAGAGGATCGTCGGGATGATCTTGTGTTTCTCGGTCGTTGCCAAGATGAAGATGGCATGCTGGGGCGGCTCCTCAAGGGTTTTGAGGAAGGCGTTGAAGGCGGCAGCCGAGAGCATGTGGACCTCGTCGATGATGAATACCGAGTATCGACCGATCTGCGGGATGATACGCACCTGGTCAATCAGGTTGCGGATATCCTCGACCGAGTTGTTCGATGCGGCATCGAGTTCGTGGATATTGAGCGATCGACCCTCGTTGAATGAACTGCATGATTCGCAGCTATTGCAGGCCTCGGCACCGTTGGGGTCAAGGCAGTTAATCGCCTTGGCGAAGATGCGGGCACAGGTGGTTTTACCCACGCCACGTGGGCCGCAGAAGAGGTAGGCATGCGCCAACTGACCACGCTCGATGGCATTTTTCAGCGTCGAGGTGATGTGCTTTTGACCAACGACCGAAGCAAAGGTCGCAGGACGGTATTTGCGTGCACTGACAATAAAATCGCTCATAGGCTACAAAGATAGTGAAAGCCGAGCGCAATGCCAAAAAAATAGGCGGTAAAAAGTAACAAAGGTGTTGCAACAGCTACAGTGGCAGATGTATGCGTTTCGTCGGGCGATTGCCAAAGGCAAGAAGAAAGTGTAGTGAGTCCTTCAAACTCAAGCAAGCTTGAAGTTTGTGGGATTCACTACACTTTGATCTCCTACGGAGATAGTACCCGACGAAACGGGTAGAAAGGGAACGTTCTCTTTCTTTATTAAAATAAAAATACCCACATTCCCTCCTAAATCCTCCCTTTGGCAAAGGGAGGACTTGAGGGGTGGTGCTAACGACCGTAAGGGACTTTTCGATGATCTATTTTGACGGTCGTAGCATTGCCGAGGTGCATCCTATCTAAACCGAGCGGCGCATGCCGGAAGGCTATGCGGAGCGAAGGTAAAGATAGTGCGCACAAAGATTAAAACACAACTATCACATGTCACATAGGGACACCCCCTGTGACATGTGACAGTTGTGAAAGTGTGCCTTGTGCTCCCTCTTCGCTACCGGTTGGCCAAGCGATAGACATCCTCCATCTCCTTGCGATAGAGTACCTTGAAGTGACCCTCGGTGTGGGTGTCCTGACGGCAGCATTTGTCGGCCAGCTGCAGGATCTCCTCCTCGGTAGCCGGACGACCGATCAGCTCGGGAATCGAGGTCGGCATACCGATCGAACGGTAGAAGGCCTCCATACGTTCGATACCCTTCAGGGCGGTGGCTACGGGGTCCGTGAAGTCGTTCTCGACGCCCAGTACATTGACCGCAAAGCGGGCGAAGCGGCTCGGATTCTCCGGCAGCACATAGCGGGCCCAGCTGCCCCACATAGCGGCCAATCCGGCGCCGTGTGCCACGTCAAAGAGGGCACTGAGTTCATGCTCGAGGTGGTGTGTAGCCCAATCGCCCACGGTGCCGCAGCCCGTCAGGTCGTTGTGCGCCAGCGAGCCGGCCCACATGATCTGGGCACGATAGCGATAGTTCGTTGGGTCGTGCATGACTACCGGTGCAGCGTCGATGACCGTGCGCAGGATCGCCTCGGCAATGGCGTCGGTGACGTTCATATCGTCCTCGTGCGAGAAGTAACGCTCCATGGTGTGCATCATGATGTCGGTGATGCCGCAAGCGGTTTGATAGGGTGGTAGGGTATAGGTGCGCTCGGGGTTCATGATGGCAAAGCGGCAACGCGACAGCTGGGTCGAGTATCCGCGCTTGAGCCACCCCTGCTCGTTGGTGATCACACAGCCGTCGGACATCTCACTGCCGGCTGCGGGGATGGTCAGCACACAACCGATGGGCAGGCAGGCCGAGACCTTGCCTTTGCCCTCGAAGAGCTCCCAGACGTCGTGCTCATAGGGCGTACCGAAGGCGATGGCCTTGGACGAGTCGATCACGCTGCCGCCACCTACGGCCAGGATGAAGTCGATGCCCTCCTCACGACAACGGGCTATACCCTCACGCACGAGGCTCAGGCGCGGGTTGGGAACCACACCGCCCAGCTCCGTGAAGGGGATACCGGCCTCGGTGAGCTGTTGGCGAATCTTGGGCAGCAGCCCGGAACGTTCGGCACTTTGGCCGCCATAGTGGAGTAATACGCGGCTACCGCCATATTTGGTGATGCGTGTGGCAATCTTCTCTTCGGCCTCTTTGCCGAATACGACCTCGGTCGGGGTGTGGAATACGAAATCTCTCATGCTGGGTTGAATTTGAGACAAAGATAACAAAAAAATGCCAAGAATATGCCAAACCGACACCAAGATACGCCACGGAGTGCCAAAAAATCAGCCTCGGCAGCCGTGAAGGTGCCACTTTGTCGGGCGAGGCAGGGTTGGCAAAGGATTTGATGCAGCGTCGTTCAAAGAGAATTAAACAGCCAATAAAGCAATAAAATAATATCGAACTATGAACATTAACACATTGACAATCAAAGCGCAGGAGGCTTTGCAGAGTGCCGCTGCGCTGGCTCGTGAGCGTGGTCAGCAGGCCGTCGAGCCGATCCATCTGTTGCAGGTGCTCTTGCGTGAAGAGGATTCGCTTGGAGCCTTCCTCTTGGGGCGTGTGGGTGTGCATGCCGCTTCGTTGCGCGAGGCTATCGGGCAGGAGTTGCAACGCTTGCCGCGTGTGGAGGGTGGCGAGGCTTACCTCTCCTCGGAGCTTTCGCGAGTCATCCAGCGGGCGTTGGATTTCACCAAGACCTTTGGTGATAAGTATGCCTCGGTCGAGCACCTGTTGCTCGGCTTGGTGGCCGAACCGTCGTCGGCTGCTACGCTGCTCAAACATGCCGGCGTGAGCCAGCAGGAGCTCATCGAGGCTATTCGCATCTTCCGCAAGGGGGCTACGGTCGATTCGCAGACTGCCTCGCAGGAGTTCGATGCGCTGGGTAAGTATGCCATCAACCTCAATGAGCAGGCCCGACAGGGGAAACTCGACCCCGTGATCGGACGTGATGAAGAGATACGCCGTGTCCTGCAGATCCTCTCGCGCCGCACGAAGAATAACCCGATTTTGGTCGGTGAGCCGGGTGTCGGTAAGACGGCCATCGCCGAGGGTATCGCCCGACGCATCATCGACGGCGATGTGCCCGAGAACCTGCGCTCGAAGTCGATCTATTCGCTCGATATGGGTGCCCTGATTGCGGGTGCGAAGTATCAGGGTGAATTTGAGGAGCGACTGAAGGCCGTAGTCAAGGAGGTAGCCTCGTCCGAGGGGGAGATTTTGCTCTTCATCGACGAGATCCACACGTTGGTCGGTGCCGGCAAATCGTCGGGTGCGATGGATGCAGCCAACATCCTCAAACCGGCTTTGGCTCGTGGTGAGCTGCGCACGATCGGTGCGACGACGCTCGATGAGTACCAGAAGTATTTCGAGCAGGACAAGGCGCTGGAGCGACGTTTCCAGAAGGTGATGGTCGATGAACCCTCGGTCGAGGATGCCATCTCGATCCTGCGTGGCCTGAAGGAGCGATACGAGAACCACCACCGTGTGCGGATCAAGGATGAGGCGATCATTGCCGCCGTGGAACTTTCGACACGTTACATCACCTCGCGTTTCCTGCCCGACAAGGCCATAGACCTGATTGACGAGGCCGCCTCACGCCTGCGTCTGGAGATGAACTCCGTGCCCGAAGAGATCGACACGCTGGATCGGAAGATCCGCCAACTCGAAATCGAGCGCGAAGCGATTCGCCGCGAGCAGGACATCGAGCGGATCGACCAACTGACCCGCGAGATTGACGAGTTGCGTGCCACGGCGACCGAGCAACGTGCTCGCTGGGAGCAGCAGCGAACGCTCCTGGGTCACATCCAGCAACAGAAGGAGCAGATCGAACAGCTCAATGTCGAGGCTGCCGAGGCGGAGCGTCGGGGCGACTATGGTCGTGTAGCCGAGATTCGTTACGGTAAGATAGCCGAGGCACAACAGGCCATCACGCGCTACGAGGCGGAGTACAAGGCGGCATCGGCCGAGGAGGCGATGATCAAGGAGGAGGTTTCGGCCGAGGATGTGGCCGAGGTCGTCTCGCGCTGGACGGGTATCCCGACCGCCCGCATGCTCTCCTCCGAGCGGGAGAAGTTGCTCCATTTAGAGGAGGAGCTGCACCGCCGAGTGGTGGGGCAGGATGCCGCTATTACCGTCGTTGCGGATGCTGTGCGCCGTGCTCGTGCCGGCTTGAGTGATCCGCGTCGCCCGATCGGGTCGTTTATCTTCCTCGGTACGACGGGTGTGGGTAAGACCGAGCTGGCCAAGGCTCTGGCCGAGCTGCTCTTCAACGATGAACAGCTGATGACCCGCATCGACATGTCGGAGTATCAGGAGCGACACAGCGTCTCGCGCTTGGTCGGAGCCCCTCCGGGCTATGTCGGCTACGACGAGGGCGGCCAACTCACCGAGGCTGTACGCCGCAAACCCTACTCGGTGGTCTTGTTGGACGAGATCGAGAAGGCCCACCCCGACGTCTTCAATATTCTCTTGCAGGTGTTGGACGATGGTCGGCTGACCGATAACAAGGGTCGCACGGTCGATTTCCGCAATACGATCATCATCATGACCTCGAACATGGGCGCACAACTCATCCAAGAGCGATTGACGGCCCATTTCGATGGCCATAGGGTCGATGCAGAGTGCCTGCAGGCTACACGTGATGAGGTGATCGAACTGCTCAAACGACAGCTCAAACCCGAGTTTCTGAACCGTGTCGATGAGATTGTGCTCTTCGAGCCCCTGACCCGTGGCGACATCGAGCAGATTGTCCGCCTGCAGTTGGATGCCGTAGCCCGCATGCTGGGACAGAATGGCCTGACGATGACCTACACCGAGGCTGCGCTGCGTCGCATTGCCGAGCTGGGTTACGACCCCTTCTATGGAGCACGTCCCGTCAAGCGGACGATCCAACGCGAGGTCATCAACGCCCTCTCGAAACGTATCCTGGCTGGTGATGTGGATCGTTCGCGCCCCATTTGCCTCGATGCCCGGGCGGGTGAGTTGCAATTCAGCAACTAATACAACCAAATTTGAATGTACACCCCAAAGAAAAAGGACTCTGTCATCAGAGCCCTTTTTTTGCGATTTTCCACGCCAACCAATTGTAGCCGTTCAGAAGCGGTTTTCGCCATTTGACGGGTAGGCGGTTGAGTAGCTGCACCTTGCGCAGTGTGCGCCGATAGATCTTCGTAAAGGAGAAGGTGCGGATGGCTCGGCGTGCCGCCTCCGAATCGCCCTTTGCGCAGAGTATCAAGGCTTTGCCGAGGGCTGCGCGGGCTATAAACTCCCGCTCGTCGAGCGGGGCTGAAGGGTCGTACAACGCCTCAAACGAGTAGGGGGTCTGCTCGGGCGTATAGATCGAGGCCGAACGGTTCGAGGCCTCCTTCAGATAGCGCACCAACGGACGGGGCGAGAAGCAGACCCGATAGCGGCGAGCTAGCTTGATCCAAAAGTAGAGATCGCCGGCAATCTTCATCCCTTCGGGCCATCCGCCAATCTGGCTGAAGAGGTGGCGAGGCATGGCACTTGCCGAGGGGATGGCGATATAGCGATGGGCCGAGTCGCGGAAGAAGTTTTCGACCACACCCCGCTCCTCGGGGCAGGGGGCACGAAACAGACCCTCGCTCGAGACCACCTGAAACGAGGTGCAGTAGAGCCCACAGTCGGGGTATTCGTTGACCAGAGCGTTGATCTCCTCCAGGAAGCCCGCCTCCCATTGGTCGTCGGCATCGATCAGGGCTACATAGTCGCCTTTGGCCTCGCTGACGGCACGGTTCCGGGCGGCACATTCGCCTCCGTTGGGTTGTGTGATGAGCCGAATTAGCGGGGAGTCGATGCTGCGCACCACCTCGGCCGAACGATCAGTCGAACCATCATTGACCACGACAATCTCCAGCGGTTGGTAGGTTTGGGCCAACACCGAACGGATCGTGGCCTCGATCTCCTGCTCCTTGTTGTAGAGGGGTATGATGACCGAAAAGCTATTTTTCATAGGTCGAAGGGGTGGGTAAAAGTTGTTCAAATCCGCCTTGCAACGTGCGGCAGACACCGGCAAAGTCGGCAATTTCCGCACTGTCGTTGATGCAGAGCAGGCGTTGAGCTCCGCCGGCAATGCGGTGAGCAATCTGCTCGACGGTCGCCTCGGTCAGCGTGAGCAGGGCATCGGCTGCCACCGAACGAGGCACAAACGCCCCACGACACAACACGTCGTAGCGGATGAGCCAATGCGAGAGATCCTCCTGCGCACGGAACCGATGCGACGAGGTCTCCGCCAACTCCTTGCCCCACAGTTCCCAGGCACGCACGAAGTCCGCTTTGCGGTAGGGTTGCACCTGGTGCGGATCGTAGAAGGCAGGGAAGAAGCTCCATGGGAGCAACGATATGGTTTTCAGTAGGTTGCTCATGCCATAGCACGGAGCTAGCCACTTGCCGAGGTGGCGTGAGAGGGCCTTGCGGGGGTGGAGCGCATTGATCAGTGTGAGGTTGTTCAGCACGATTGGTGCCACCGACGAGGGACGCACGACGCTCAAACGTGCCATGTCCCGAGGCGCTCCGTGGCGGAAGAAATCCTCAGCACGGCAGGGGCGGGTGAGGAACGTGTCGTCGTTGAAGAGCAGAAAGTGGTCGGCCAACCCCTCGATGCGGTGTAGGTTGAGCTCCAGCACATTCGAGTTGAAGGTCGGGAGCCACTCGGCGGGGATGTAGTCGCTGTGGCGCACGATGTGCAGCTTCGGATGGTCCGTGTTGAGCCATTCGGGCAGATGACCCCAGGTGATGAAGTGGATCTTGCGCACCCAGGGGGCAAAGCGTTCGATGCTGCGAAACCAATAGCGCAACGTGCCCCAATCGCGGTAGCGAATGGCCGAGGCGTCCATGCCGGCTTTGATCCGAAATTGACGAAATTCGGCCTGCCAGGCGGGATCGGCTCCATCGACCCAGGGTATGACAATATCAATCTCGTGCATCATGGCGGTATGCGTTTCTGTTCAATAGACAAATATAGGTATAAAAAGGCAAACGGCCAACTCTTGCCGCGTGGATCTGCCATTTTGCAGCCGTTCTGTTGCCTCCGAGGCGGCTACAAAAAAGGGGAGGTGTCGCAACTTGACGAGTCGGACACACTCCCTTTGCTTGCTGTAGCCGTCGGCTACTACTTCTTACCCTTCGGGGCGAGGATCATGTTCATCTTCTTGCCGTCGAGCTTAGGCATAGCCTCTACCTTTGCCAACTCCTCCAAATCGGTGGCGAAGCGCAACAGCAGAATCTCACCCTGCTCCTTGAAGACGATCGAACGACCTCGGAAGAAGACGTAAGCCTTCACCTTGGCACCCTCCTTCAGGAAATTTTGAGCGTGCTTGAGTTTGAAGTTGTAGTCGTGGTCGTCGGTCTGCGGGCCGAAACGAATCTCCTTGATCACCACCTTCGTCTGGTTGGCCTTGATCTCCTTGGCCTTACGTTTGAGCTGGTAGAGGAACTTCTGGTAGTCGGCAATGCGGCAAACCGGAGGATCGGCCTTGGGCGAGATCTCGATCAGATCGAGCTCCAACTCATCGGCCAACTTCAGTGCATCGCGCAGCGACATGATCTGTGCCTCGGGCACATTGTCGCCCACCACGCGCACCTGATGTGCCGTGATTTCATCGTTGATGCGATGCGGATTCTCCTTCTCGATGCGAGCCGGACGAGGACCGGCAGGTTTCGGTCTGTTGTTCCCGGGGTTCATCGGCCTCGGCGGGAACGGTTTTGTTGTTGCGATAGTTGTATAAATTAAAGGTTAAGAAAATGTCGTCTTTCGCTCATGTCGGTTAGGCCTTCTGCAAGGCATTGGCCTCGACCTCGCGGCTCACCAACTCGAGGATGTAATCCTTGAAGGCCTCCTGCGTCATCTGACCCTTGTCGCCTTCGCCCTGGGCACGTACCGATACTAAGCCCTCGGCCTCCTCCTTCTCGCCGACGATCAGCAGGTAGGGGATACGCTTGAGCTCGTTGTCGCGGATCTTGCGACCGATCTTCTCGTTGCGGTCGTCGATCTGGGCACGTACGTCGTTGCGGTTCAGGTACTCGACCACCGAACGGGCATAGTCGTTGAATTTCTCC
Organism: Alistipes sp.; assembly: GCA_045127275.1. GTDB lineage: Bacteria > Bacteroidota > Bacteroidia > Bacteroidales > Rikenellaceae > Alistipes. Next base: position 13,277 of record JBGVPZ010000015.1, on the reverse strand, counting down.
GAGATGGGCAGCACAACCACCTGGTCGGGCGAGAGCCACATCGGGAACTTACCGGCCGTGTGCTCCAACAGCACAGCCACGAAACGCTCCATCGAACCGAACGGGGCACGGTGGATCATGATCGGACGGTGCAGCTTGTCGTCAGCACCCTTGTAGGTCAGGTCGAAACGCTCGGGCAGGTTGTAGTCCACCTGAATCGTACCGAGCTGCCACGAGCGACCCAGTGCATCCTTGACCATGAAGTCGAGCTTCGGACCGTAGAAGGCGGCCTCGCCATACTCGATGACCGTGTTCAGCCCCTTCTCGCGGGCAGCCTCGATGATGGCCGACTCGGCCTTCTCCCAATTCTCGTCCGAACCGATATACTTCTCGTGGTTATTCTTGTCGCGCAGCGATACCTGAGCCGTGTAGTTCTCGAACTTGAGCGTCTTGAAGATGTAGAGCACGATGTCGATCACGCGCTCGAACTCCTCGAGCAGCTGGTCGGGACGTACGAAGAGGTGGGCATCGTCCTGCGTGAACGAACGCACACGCGTCAGACCGTGCAGCTCACCCGACTGCTCGTAGCGGCATACAGTACCGAACTCGGCCAGACGAACCGGCAGATCCTTGTACGAACGGGGCTTCGAGCGGTAGATCTCGCAGTGGTGCGGGCAGTTCATTGGCTTGAGGAAGTACTCCTCACCCTCGATGGGGGTCTGGATCGGCTGGAACGAGTCCTTACCATACTTGGCGTAGTGACCCGAGGTGATGTAGAGCTCCTTGTTGCCGATCGGCGGAGTGATCACCTGCTGATAGCCGTGCTGCTTCTGCACCTTGCGCAGGAACTGCTCCAGACGGTCGCGCAGCTCCGTACCCTTCGGCAACCACAACGGCAGACCCTGGCCTACGCGCTGCGAGAAGGTGAAGAGCTCCAACTCCTTGCCTAACTTGCGGTGGTCACGTTTCTTGGCCTCCTCGAGCATCACCAGGTACTCGTCGAGCATCGACTTCTTGGGGAACGAGATACCGTAGATGCGCGTCAGCATCTTGTTCTTCTCGTTACCGCGCCAGTAAGCACCGGCTACCGACAGTAGCTTGATAGCCTTGATGAAACCCGTATTCGGGAGGTGCGGACCACGGCACAGGTCGGTGAAGGCACCGTTCGTATAGAACGAGATCGTGCCATCCTCCAGGTCGCTGATCAGCTCCACTTTATATTGGTCGCCCTTCTCGGTGAAGGTCTTGAGAGCCTCGGCTTTGGGAACCTCGCGGCGTACAAGCTCCTCCTTTTGGCGGGCGAGTTCGATCATTTTGTTCTCGATCTTGGGCAGATCGCCCTCGGTGATCGGGGTGGGGCAATCCACGTCGTAGTAGAAGCCATTTTCGATGGCGGGGCCGATACCGAACTTGATGCCCGGATAGAGTGCTTCGAGAGCCTCGGCCAGCAGGTGCGACGAGGTGTGCCAGAAGGCGTGCTTACCCTCGGCATCGTCCCATTTGTAGAATTTGATGTGAGCATCCTCCTGGATGGGCAACATCATATCGACGGTCTGTCCCTCAACAGAGGCCGCCAACGAGTCAGCAGCTAAACGAGGGCTGATGCTCGATGCGACGTCGAACGCAGTAGTCCCTTTGGCATACTCTCTTACCGAGCCATCGGGAAAGGTGATTTTGATCATAAAAAGTTTATTAAGTTTAGTGTTTTGTGAGCCTTCTCGGTGCTTCCACAATTACGAGACGGAATACACCTACCGGGCTCTGTTTCTCTTTTGTTATTCGCTTTTCGGCTCCGCCACCTCACGGATCGAGGGGTCGCGACGCGAACGCTCGCGCTCGGCTTTGGGCAGCGGATTGGCCGACCATTCGGCCCAGGCTCGGCGGTTGCGCACGATGTCGATGGCCGCATAGATGGCGTTGCGCATCGAGGCCTCGTCGGCCTTGCCCTGGCCGGCAATGTCAAAGGCTGTGCCGTGGTCGGGCGAGGTGCGTACCTGGGTCAGTCCGGCCGTGAAATTCACGCCATCGGGCGACAAGGTCTTGAACGGAGCCAATCCCTGATCGTGGTACATGGCCAGGATGCCGTCATACTTCGTATAGCTGCCGCTGGCAAAGAGCCCGTCGGCGGCAAAGGGGCCAAAGGCTAAGATGCCGTTGTTGAAGGCCTCGCGGATGGCCGGAGCGATCACCTCCTGCTCTTCCGAGCCGAGCAGACCGCCATCCCCGGCGTGGGGATTGAGTGCCAGCACCGCAATCTTCGGAGCTACGATGCCGAAATCCGACACCAACGCCTGCTTGAAGGTGGCCAAATCCGAGAGGATCTTCTCGCGGGTGATGTGGCTGGCTATTTGGGCAATGGGCAGGTGCTTGGTGACCAAACCCACGCGCAACCACTCGCTGCACATGATCATCATCGGCTCACCGCCACAACGCGCTCCGAAGAACTCCGTGTGGCCCGTGAAACGGAATTGCTCGCTCTGCACCGTCTCCTTGTCGAAGGGGGCAGTGACAATGGCATCGAGCAACCCTTCGTTCAACTCGGCCGTGGCACGCTCCAACGCCTCGACAGCGGCTTTTCCGGCCTCGAGTGTCGGTTTGCCGGGGGTAAGTTGGCCGATGTGGCCGCAATCAACCAGATTGAGTTGTCCCTCGCGGGCCTCGTGTGCCGAGACCACCATGCGGAATTGAGCCGGCTCGACCTCGGTCAGTGCCTTACGATAGTAGCCCATCGTGTCGGCCGATCCGTAGATGACCGGTATGCACAACTCCATGATGCGCGGGTCTGCCAGCGTTTTGAGGATCACCTCCCAGCCGATGCCGTTCGGATCACCCTGTGTGATTCCTATTTTGAGTTTTTGTTCAGACATTATCGTACGTTTCAAACGACAAATATAATCAAAAAGCGTGAAATGGAACACCTTAGGACAAAAAAAATCGCCCGAAGACGATTTTCTTTGTCTGCTTATTCGAGCAGCCTGCGCCGAAACTCCGAGCAGATGATACCCGTGGCCATCGCGACGTTGAGCGATTCGCTCGATCGGCGATCGACGGGGTAGGGCGGGATGAGCAGTTTGTGGCTCACTGTGGCGGCTACCTCGGCCGAGATGCCGCGTCCCTCGTTGCCCATGACGATGATCCCGGTAGGCGTCAGATCGGTCGTGTAGAGGGGTGAGCCTTCGAGGAAGGTGCCATAGATCGGAATGCCGGCCTGCGAGGCCTTGTGCAGTTCCTCGGCCAAATTGACGTAGTGCACCCGAACTCGTAGAATCGCCCCCATGGTGGCCTGTACGACCTTTGGGTTGAAGCAATCGGCCGAATCGGTTGAGCAGAGAATATCTTCGATGCCGAACCAGTCTGCCAGGCGGATGATGGTCCCCAGATTACCGGGGTTTTGCACCTGGTCGAGGGCCAATGTAAGCTGCGTTTTGAGCGTTCGCGCTTGCAGCGTGTGGTGGGGTATTTCGACCAACGCCAACGCCTTCGAAGGGGTCTTGAGCAACGATATGCGCTCCATCTCTTTCGGCGTTACACACTCCACGTCAGTACCGTTAAACAGCCCCTCAAGGGCATAAATCTTACGCACACGCAGGTGCGAAGAGCGAATCTCCTCGATCAACTTCTCACCCTCGGCGACGAAGAGCCCCTGCTCGAGGCGGCTGCGCTTGTCGTTGAGCGAACGAATCAATTGTATCTCTGCCTTTGTCATCGTTGTTTTTCGATTGTGAAGGTCTCCCCTTCGATGGCTAAATAACTCTCCGGAAAGCCGGCTCGTGTCTCCTCCAATAGTTCATCTAACTGCTTGTAGCGAGCCGAGTAGTGGCCGATGATGAGCCGTCCGGCTTCTGCGCGGGTGGCAGCTTTGGCGGCATCGGCCGTCGTGGCATGGCCACGCTCCTTGGCCAATCGTTGCTCGGCTGCGGCATAGGTCGCCTCGTGGTACATTAGCTCGACCCCCTGGCAGAGCGAGACGGCCTTGCCCGAATAGTTCGTATCCGAAAGATAGGCAAACGACCGAGGCGCATAGGGGCGGTAGGTCAGCTCCCGATTGGGGATCACCTCCCCGTTCTCGAGAGTGACATCCTCGCCACGCTTGGCTGCTGCGATCTGGGCAATCGAGAGCCCATATTTCGTGATCTTGAACTTTTCGACGTTCAGCCCCGGCTCCTTTTCGCGGAACAGATAGCCGCTACAAGGTACACGATGGCGCAGGGGCACGCTCCAGACCTCGATGGTCCGATTTTCAAAGAGCAGGGCGTGCTGGGTTGTATCGACCTCGATCCACTCGACCGAATAGGGCAACTGCTGGTCAAAGAGCCGCAGATGGGCCTCCAACATCTCCCCAAAGGGGGCCGGAGCATAGACCTTCAGCGGCGTTACTTTGCCATAAAGACCTAAAGTCGAGATGAGCGGAAACAGACCATAGACATGATCACCATGCAGGTGGGAGATGAATACAGCGTTGATCTTCAGCGGGTTAATTCTGCATCGGATCAACTGTTGCTGCACACCCTCTCCGGCATCCACCAGATAGTACTGCTCGTGGATATTGACCACTTGCGCCGATGGATGGCGATTGGGCGTCGGGCGTGCCGATGCCGAACCGAGTATGGTGACCTTAAAACTCATAGATGGTCGTCGTGTGGAGCTTTTTTTGATGGTTTATTGGCGCAGGAATCGCTCGCAGTCCAGCGCGGCTACACAGCCCGAACCGGCTGCTGCAATGGCTTGACGATAGTGCGGATCTTTCACATCCCCGGCTGCAAAGACACCCTCGACCGAGGTCTTCGAGGTGCCCGGCTCTACGCAGATGTAACCCTCGTCGTCGAGGGCGAGCTGACCGTCGAACAGATCGGTGTTCGGATGGTGGCCGATGGCCAGGAAGAAGCCGGCCAGGTCGATCGTGCGCTCCTCGCCATTCGTGTGGCGCACACGGACACCCGTCACACCGCTCTCGTCACCCAGCACCTCGACCGTGTTGTGCTCGAAGAGTACCTCGATGTTGGGCGTATCGAATACGCGCTGCTGCATCGCCTTCGAGGCACGCAGGAAGGGCTTGCGGACGATCATATAGACCTTGCGGCAGAGCGAAGCTAAGTAGGTGGCCTCCTCGCAGGCTGTATCACCACCACCGACAACGGCTACGTCGCGTTTGCGGTAGAAGAAGCCGTCGCACGTGGCGCAGGCGCTGACGCCCTGACCACGATAGTGCAACTCCGAAGGCAAACCGAGGTATTTGGCCGTAGCACCCGTGGCTACGATCAACGACTCGGCCTCGATCTTCCACGCACCATCGACCTCGATGCGGAAGGGGCGTTGCGACAGATCGACACGCGTAATCATACCCGAACGAATCACCGTGCCGAGGTTCTCGGCCTGCTGGCGCATGGCGCTCATCAGTTCGTTGGCGTCGATGCCGTTGGCAAAGCCCGGATAGTTCTCGATCTGAGTTGTGGTGGTCAATTGGCCACCCGGCTGCAAACCCTCGTAGAGGATCGGTTGCAGGTTGGCACGCGAAAGGTAGATGGCTGCCGTATAGCCGGCCGGACCACTACCGATAATAAGTGTTTTTACCGTTTCCATAATATCTCTTCGTTAATTGTATCTATGTTGATCTCTTCGTGGTCGTTGACGGGTCTGCCGCGATAGTCGAACGTGCGCCATACGCCGTCGCTCAAAGCGCGGAAGAGGCTTCTGCCGATTAAGTAGTCGATCGTCTCGAAGTGGGGTGGAATGATGTATGCTCCCGTGCGGTCTATGACACCGACACCGGTCGCCGTCTCTACGACGGCACGATTCTCGTGAAAATCGCCGGCTTGGATGTATTGAGGCGGGATGATGACTCGATTCATGGCATCCACATAGCCAAATCCTGCATCGTCTTCGACACAATAGAGCCCTTCAAATTCGTTGCCGACCCAATGATGCCCCGGCAGACGGCTCGGGGTATAGTAATCAGCCTCGCAGTCCGACAAAATATCCTGCTGTTGCTCGCAGTAGCAGGTCACCTCGCGACGCAACTCCTGCAAAAAGTTGCTATCGGCCTCAGACAGCTTTGCTGTATGAGTGGCATCGAACGGACGCAGTACGATCAGTCGCTCGCCCTGCAGTCGTAACTGCTCTTTTTTGAGATTGTTGTGCGCAAATTGTGCGCGGCGGAAATCCTCTTCCAAACGGCGGATAGCCCCGAGCAATGTATCCGTATCGAGCAACTCGATCCCCACGTCAAATGGACGACCGGGTCGCTTCTCAAGCAGTAGATCCTCCTGCCAGATCTGGCCGGTATCGTCGCGCCAGCAGAGCTCCTTGCGGAGTAACTGCACAGGGGCAATAAAAGGCAATTCATCTTGCAGAAAAGGGATGCTCTTCCATTCTTTGGCCTCCTCGGTGAGTGGCATAAAGAGCAGATAGCCCACCCCGTTGAGGTAAATCTCCGCCTCGGCATAGTGGCTCGTGCGATGAATGGCCGGTAGTCCGTTGGCGCTACGTTTTACGTCGATTCCCTGCAGTGTGGCAAACGAGCGCTCGGGGGAAGCCAAGGCTTTGGCAAAAGTGTGAATTGTAGCTCGCATGGTCTATTCGGTCTTTACGCTGATGGAACCAATATCGAGCATCGTGATCAGCTCTGTTGTAGATGCATTGAAGCCCATGCCTCGATAGGAGGTCGCTCGCCCATTCGTTTTGTGATTCTCGATGATTGGTCGAAAATTGGCCGGCATAGGGCTCGATAGGGCATAGAGCAGGGCGGCCTCCCCTTGCAGGGTAGCACCCTCCTCGGGAGTCGGGAAGATCAGGCTGCGATCGTGCTGATTCGAGATGTGCATGTTGAGCAACAGCACCTCCCCATCGGTGGTGTGCAACGATCGAATCTGTTTGGCCACATCGAGAAGCTCTTCGGTTGCGGCATCGGTTGCAACCCCATCTGTGATGTGAAAAATCGTGGGCGGAAAACTCGCAGCATTTGCCGGATCGTTGATCCATTCGGCTATCAGATCACGGGTCGTGCGCAGGGCGTCGAGCATCGGTGTCTCGCCCATGGCTTGTGGCTGGACCCACTGTGGTTGTTGGATATCACGCAGGGCAATCGAACCGTTTGGCAAACGTAGTTCCAGGGTCGATTTGCGCTTCTGAACCGTGCGTGCGGCCAATTCGTCGATGGCTACAAAGCGTGGTTCTTCGTGACCGAGCAGTGAGCAGACCTGATTCTCGCCGCCATAACCCAGAATCGCTATGTCGTAGTAGTTGCGTACGCCGTCACTGCGACGTGCTCGCTCGATCAGTTCGAAGATTAGTTCGTTGGTGATCGTTGCCACAGCTTCGGCTTTTGATACCGGCAGCCCGCGAAAGAGAATGTCTTCGTCCATCGATCCTGATGTGTCGATCAGTAGGACGAAGGCTGTGCGGTGCGTGCGCGTGATGCTTTGCGAGTACATGGTCAGCAGACGACTTAAAATAACCCACGTACGTGTTTGAAGTCAGCCATACGCTCCTCGACCGTGTCGCAGTCCACACCATAGCCTACAGCCATGTCGGGCGCGCAATCGCGACGGCGGTCGTTTTCGGTTGTCTGGTGCAGCTTCTCACAAGCGGCTTTACCGGCCTCGATGGCCTCTTGAATCTCTTCCGAGTTCGGTGCATGTCCGAGTAATGAGGCGTAGAGGTGCTCGGCCCAACTGTGGGCGTAGTCGTCATAGTGGATGAAGAAGACACGCAGGTAGTTATCTACCTCTTTCAATGAGGTATATTGCCCCTGCTCGATCGCCTCGATCAGTTGTTCAACGGCCGATTTGGCGATGTATTGGCCGGCCATATCTATCCAGCGTCCTGCGCCGTTATATTGGGCTGTGGTGCTGCCCTTTTCGAGCATGGCTCCCATGGCTGCTACGACGGCGCGGTTGTAGAGCATCAGTCCACGATGTAGGGCTGCTGCGCGAATCTGTACGCGGTTGTAGCTATAGACCGGACTATCGGGATTTTGTTCCTCGAGCGAGTGTAGGATCTCAACAGCTCGCAAGATACCCCACGTCGTGTAGGGGTTGTGTATGTCGAAATTGATGATGTCGCGTTGGTGGGTACGACGATCGCGTGCCGGCCACTTCTCCAGGTCGCGCACCGTGCCGTAGCTGGTCAGATTGACCGCCGGCAAGAGGAACGAGCGATCCTCCTTTTCGAGGAGGTAGGAGTAGGGGAAGGCCGAGGTGTCGTGGTGGCGGGAGTGTCGTCCCATGACCATCGTGAAGGCACCCTCGGCAGCCGGAGCCATGATGTAGGAGCCGCTGGCAAACTTGCAACCGCGCGGATGGACAGCCTGATGTACAGCTCCGCTCTTGAAGAGGTGGTTGCTCTGGTTGGCAGCGCTACCGGCGTTGAAGAAGGAGAACATGCCGGCAATCAGCAGCGTTGATTTGTGGTGCGAAACGGTATAAGGTCCCGCAAAGATTGCGGCTGCCTCGCCATTCTCGCAGTGTGAATTGGCAAAGAAGAGCGAGTCGGCCGCCGTGAAACCCTTGTCGAAGGTGCAGCTCTCGCCGATAAAACACCGCTCGAGGATCACGCCATTGGTGATGTGAGCCCCTTCGGCTACGATGAAATCGTAAGCCTTGACATCGACCCCGATCTTGCAATCATCGCATAGCGTGCCGTTTTCGAGGATCGAAGCACCGTCGATCGTCACCCCCTTGCCGATGCGCACCTCACGCAGGATACGGCATCCGGTGATGGTGCACCCCTCGCCGATCTGACCCATCGTATCGCGCAACTCCTCGCTCCGTTGCTCGACCATCGCCTCCAGGGCTGCAATGAGCTGTGGACGGTGGCGATAGATGGCCATCATGTAGGCCGCTTGTGCGCTGAGCGTATCGCAAATGCGGACCGTGCGACCTCCATTTTCGTTCATTGTAGCCACCTTTGTACCATTTCCGAAGGTTGATTCGTGGCGGCAACTCAGTTCGCCTACCTGCTCGATGCGGGTGTTGCGGCCGATGCGATAATTGGTAATCGAACTGTTGTAGATGTAGGCTCCGCTCTCTACCTCGACACGACCACGCAACCGACAACGGTTGAGTTGTTCGGGCTGGAAGTCGTCGGAGACTAGGATCTGCGACCAATCTTCGGCCGTACATCCGAGCTGCTCTATGGCAACAATTTCGGGGTGTGTCAGTTGTCTCATCGGGTTGAATTAGGAGCTAATATCGTGCAAATATAGTTATTCGTTGCTAAAAATCAAAACCGAATTGGCTGGAACCGCGCATTTCCTCTCAGGGTTGAGGGTTGCACGTTGTAAAAAGAACCGCCAAATGGGGTAGGCGCAGCGTGGGCGCGGTGAGCATTTCGCCCATGGCGATCCAAGCCGGATGGTTGGCCTTTCGAAGCACGGCCATCACCTCCTGATAGGCCGCATCGGAGTCGATCGTGCGAGGCGTGAAGAGTAAGCCGTCACGCGTCCCAAACCGATCGTAGAGTGTCGGATCAAGGCGTAGTGCATGCAGCGCCGTGGCAATCAGTGCTGCAGGATAATCGTCGATTCGTTCGTCAAAGTCCACCTCGCTGCGTGCAGGGTGTTAATAGCCGGGCGTGCCGATCTCGATGGCCTGCATGCCGCGCATCGAGGGCAGAAAACAGCCATCCCGATCAATCAGATGCAGTCCCCCTTGCGGGGTGAGGATGATGTTCTCGGGCTTCAGATCGCCATGTGCCCAATCATCCGCCAGAAGTTCTGCAGCTAACCGATCGAACTTTTCGGAGAGCACCGTGAGTTGTGCTTTGTCGTGGTTGCGGCCTGCCCGATCAATGGCCGTGCGAAGGTCGAACCCCTCGATCCAATCGGTTAGCACGACATCGACCCAAACGCCTTGCTCGTTCGATGTAAAGAGAAAAAGCTCCTCCTCGAGTAGCTCTTTTCCGTAGATCATCTTCAGCCGTGACATCGTGCGTCGATAGCAGCGCAGAGCCTTGACCGTCCCGTTGTGGCGAATGCGAAAGACGATTGCCGCATTGCCGACCGAGTATTGTGCCCTTCCATCTGCCTGACGACACAACGCAATTTCCCCTAAAGTCTTGGTCAGCGCATAAGGCTCCTCGAGCGTGAAGAGGTATTGTGTGAGTGAAGACATGGCAGGCGTGAATGTTGAACAACAGGCGTAAGTCTCGAAATGCGGGCTGCGGCTATAAACCAAAAGAGGCTGTCGCAACAATCGTGTTGGACAGCCTCTTGTTTACCTCGGTTTTTAGTGGCAGTGACCGCAGTCGCAACCCTCGTGGTCGTGACCCTCGCAGTCGCCCTCGCCGCACTCACCACCGCAGTGGCCGCACGAGCAGTTGCCCTGCAGATCCTCGGGCGTCACGTCGCGCACCGAGATCACCTCGACCTCGAAGTTGAGCGTCTTGCCGGCCATCGGGTGGTTGAAGTCCATGACAACGGTCTCCTCCTTGACCTCCTTGACCAGACCGATCATGCGGTTGCCCTGGGCATCGGCCATCGGAATCTGCGAACCCTCGAAGAGGATATCCTCGGCTATCTTGCCATCGACCATGAAGATCGTCTTCGGCAGCTCGACAATAGCCTCTGCGATCACCTCGCCGTAGCCATCCTTCGGCTCGAGCGTGAAGGCTACCTTCTCACCCGGCTCTTTGCCTTCGATGGCAGCCTCAAATTTGGGCAGCAACATACCCGTACCAAAAATAAACTCCAGGGGCTGACCCGGACGCGACTGGTCTGCAATCTGACCATCAACGGTGAGCTTGTAATCGACAGCCACCATCTTATTCTGTGCTACTTGCATACGTATCTTGTTGTTTAATAGTTTGTTTTTCGTTTTGTAAAGGTGCGCAAAGATAACCACTTCGTAGCGAGTTGCCAAATTTTCGGCAAAAATTATTTTACAAGAGCCACTTTCGGAGACGATGAGGGGTGCCTGACCGCGAAAGTCAGACACCCCTCTAGCATACATTTTTATTCACTCTATTCGCTGTATGCGAGTGCTTAGTTCTCCGGATTGTACGAAGCGGGATAGTTTACCGTTACGCCCGGGTATGAAGCCAAACCGTAAACGCCCTGACCGCCACCAAAGAGCTGATCAACAGGCAGACACATGTTGTGCGATTCGAACGACTCGTGGTTGCATTGCGTCGTGTCGATCGTATCCGAGCCCCAATCCGAGCCCTCGACACGCGAACACTTCCAAGTAAACTCGTCATCGTATGAACCGTGACCGTTGCTCTTGAACTCGCAATAGTGATAGTTCATCCAATCGCCGTAGTTTACGGTAACATTCTTACAGGTTACACCTGCAGCCGCCGGATTCGGATAGGTCGTACCGTTGATCACCTGCGTTTCGTTCATGTTACCAATCAGCATGCCTGCACGGCGATAGGCCCCCCACTGATAGTTGGCGCAAACATCGTTATATACGTCCAATTTGCAATCAATTACGATATTCTCAAACGTTGCCTTGCTACCACTTGCCAGCGTTCCGATTACACCGCCAACCACTGTGTCGTAAGAATTCCAGAGGCTATATACTGTTACATCGGCACCAATCTTGATGTTCTTAAAGGTGAAGTTTCCAACATTACCCCAACCTAAAATTGCACTTGCATCATTGTTGTAAGCCACAATAGAACCACTCTTAACTTCGATATCCTCAAAGGCGCAATTACCGGTAGCAATCGAAGCGACAGCACCGGCTTCAGCACCATACTTGGCAGCTACAACATTTTCCAGCTTAAGATTCTTGATGGTTGCATCCTTAATCTTAGCAAAGAGGCCTACCGACTGATGATAACCACCGGCCAGATCTTGCTGGTGGATGCCTTTAATCGTGTGACCTTGGCCGTCGAAAGTGCCTTTGAATTCAGCTGCTGTTTTGTCTGCAGGATTGTAGCCGATCGGAGAGAACGAGATGCTGGTAAGATCCACATCCGTCTCCAGCATAATCGTCTTACCCTCAAAACCGTTAATGTCTTCATCGGCAATATTGCTGGCAACCCAAGCCAGACCCTCGTTGGCAGTTACGGCATAGGTGTTCTCGTCGATCATGCCAACACCCTCAGCAATCGGAGTCAGAATGACAACCTTTTGGCCGTCGATGTATACCTCACCCTTCGGAGCATCGTTGCGATCGCCACCGATCAAAATACCGTAGGGCGATACGAACGTGCCGGTCGTAACCTCTACGCCATCGGCATAGAATCGCTCGTTCCACGTGTTGTTCTCCACCACGCACTGGTCGATATAGAGCTCCTGACCCTCCTTCGACGAGATACCACCAATGAGCTGTGCGTTGGCACGCTTACCCGAGTTGGTCGAGTTGATCACGTTGAATACGCACTTCTTCACCGAGCTGTTGGCTACGTGGTGATCGCCGTAAGGAGCAGCATTCGTGCCTTTGGCAACGCCCTGGAAGAAACCAACCAAACCACCTACCGAGCCACCATCCTCAGCATTGAGAGCCTCGAACGTGGTGCCCGAAACGTGGCAATTCTGGATGTTCAGCGAGCTGCATACACCGTCGTGAGCAACCAATGCGCCCACCTTGTTGTTACCCGAAATGTACGAATTAACAACCTTTACATTGTCGAACGTTACATTGCCATACATCGTACCCACCATGGCGGCACCATAGTAATCACCGGTGTAGTCGGGGCAAACGATCTTTGCTCCGCTGATCGTTACGTTGCGGAAGGCAACTGTACCGGCTACGTTAGCAACCAAAGCAGCCTGCGCATAACCACCGGCGCGCTGCGAAACCTTCAGGTCGTAGATCGCATGGTTGTTGCCTTCCAGCGTACCGTGGAAACGCTTCGTGCCAATACCGATCGGCGTCCACTCATGGCCACCCAGGTAGATATCTTTGGCGAGTTTTACAATCTGACCCGCCAGGTTCTCTGCCGGAGCTAACTCACCGGCACGGCTCTCTGCGGGCAGCGTACCGTTTACCAACGCTGCGATCCAAGCCAATTCGGCACCATTCTGAATCGTGAAGGTCTCCGTAGCAGCGTCGTAAGCGGGCTTACGGATCGACTTACCGTCCCAAGCCTCTACGACATGCTCATCGTTCTCGAAGCCCGGGAGGATCACTACCTCGAACTTAGCCGGATCGGTCAGCAGATCACCGACGATGTTCGTGCGGTGGTTGCGCTCAACGGGTACGTTCGTGAATGCGGGCACCTCAATGCTCTTGTTCTGCTCACCGAGGAAGGTGATGTTTACATCCACGAGCTCCGACGGGGTGCAAGCCAACAGATAGTTGAACGACACCCAGTCGTAGTCTGCGTTGTTCACCTCGATCGTATTGGGCGTA
>JBGVPZ010000014.1:0-5018 GCA_045127275.1 Alistipes sp. | reverse complement strand
TAGCATCTTCAAAAGATTCGTTGTGCGCGACGCGAAACGCCACGAACTCGCGGCCGTCTGCATTTTTAATTTCAGCATCACCGCCGACGTTTCCAATTAAACTCACTTGTAACATACTATTCAATTTAAAAAGTTAATAACTACGAGACTCAATCTGTCTCAAAATCCAAACACGATAAACAATGCGACGATACCAATCCAAAGTAGGGCGGCATAAGTCGTCATTGCGTAGAAACAATAAACGTTCATAACTCAGACACTTTTGGTTTTATACGTTTTCCCGCTAGGCAAGGAGGGCGAGCCGCGCGCGGCTCGATTTCAGACTATAATTAGATTAATTTAAAAATGATGGCGCGCCGCGCGCGGCGCGCGACGAAGAAACGAGAAGATTGCAGGCGGGGCACGAACGGCGCGCGAGCGGAGCCGAAAAGAATTGTGAACGACCTGCGAACGCGCCGAGCGCGCCAAAAACCGAAATCTAACTTTTGTCATAGTTAGAAAATTAGACGATAGGGGTGATTTCAAACAAAACGATGGATAAAGTGCCGTAGAGCAGGTGCAATGACTCATAAAGCCCCGCAAAATTGATGGTGGCCACTGATTTCACGTTGATGTCACGTTCAAACGCCACTTTCTTCTGTGCTAAAGTGTTCTCATTCAAGAACACCATCACGCGAAGTGAAAATACTGCTTCATTCATGTTTTAGGTGCCCGTTATCGTGGTGGGCTGACCACTATATTTTTTGCGTACTCAATCGGTAATCTGATAAATGACCGCCAGTGTTATGATAAACAGAAAAGCGGCAACGAGGTTTAACACCGTTGCCGCTCTTGCCTGAGCTTGTGCGTTACGTTCGGCGGTCGCTCCTCAGCGTTGCCGCTTATCCTACGCGATGGCAAAGATACTACATAGTTGCCACATCTCCAAATTATTTCTGAAAAATCTACGTAAACTTTACGTAAACACTAAAAAAGTGCCCATCGTATCACTACGACGGACACTCAAACTTACATGAATCAAAGTTATCTTACTTCAATAGTTAGAAAAAGAAAACTCGGTAAGTAAACTATCTTTTAAAAGTGTGGAAACTTGCTTGCAGAAGTGTGTGGGTATCGTCACGCAGGATCGTGGCAGGCAACGCCGGCCAACGCCCTGCGTGAACACCCACACACGAACACGGACACCACCGAACTGAGCGGCTAATTGTCGAGCCGCTATCTCAGTGGTTTTCCAATAGCCCTCGTTCAATGATGGCTTCATCGGGACCACGTTGGTAAGGAGATAGGTTGATTTCATCAGGTCGAGACAGCAGGCGAAGTCAGCAGATGGGCAAAGGTGTCCACGCTGGTACCCGGAATTATTGTAGTCCTTTTGCTTTGCTCTCGGTTTTGGTACCCGCTTGTCTACTTTGAAATCGCCGACCTTCGTCCTGGGAATGGTACCAAAGTTTGATGGGCTGCAAATATACTCACAATAGATGGGGATAGATAGTTGGCAATCATACACGACACTATAAGCATCGTTTTGTAGTTTGATTACCTGACAAAACGCGGCCGCTGGCACGCCTGCCAGCAACCACGCAAACACTACCCTAAAACATGAAAAAAGTGCTATTTTAGGCCATTTCATAACCTCGTATGATTTTATTCTCAGGAACATGACAGCCGCACTCAACAAAAGTCATAGCATCAGCCAATTTCACCATCGTTTCGCGGTCTGCAAAATCGATGGTTTGGTCAGGTGCAATCTTCATCAAGTCGCAAACGGTGTCGATGTACTTGATAGTATTGTTTTCGCTGGATGGTGCCCACGTCGAAATTATGGCGGCCACATTGTCGAAGTGGTAACGTCTAATGTACCGGCGCAGGATGCAGAACGCTGCACGGTAGCCGTACTCGATAGAGACAAACTCCTCGAACTGCTTATCGGTGGGGTCTTTTCTTTCTCCTAACCATGTGTTTCCGATTCGGATATTCAGGGGGTTATTATTCCGCAGTCCCCTTGGTTGTGGTTTGCTTCGTAACATACTTTTCTAACTTCTGAACGTAGTAATTCAGGCCAAAGATGGAGCCAGCCAATAGAAAGGCTTGGGCAATATACATGAGAGTGCCGCCCGCCACATCATCAATGTCGATAACTTGGTAGAAGGCAAGCGCGATGCTACTAATGATAAGCAGCACCGCGCAAGTGTGAGAGATATATTTCTCTGTCGTCATACTAAATCTGTGAACCGCCCCAGCCTGCAAAGAGTGCTGCAATCAGGCGCAGAACGTCGGCCAGATACGACCAAACTTTTTTGTTAGCCATGACTTATCAGAGTATTTAACCTTCATCGAGGGGAGCACCACCGTTTGCAGTCACGCTCACCGTGAACCACAGTGCACCATTCTTGAATACATAGAGGGTACCACCTGCTGTGATACCTGAATCAGCAGCCTGCCATGTGGCCTTCGTGGTACCCGTCAGTACCATATTGGTAGCCGAAGCAGCATTGTTTTCGGTGCCTGCCTTCAGATAACCTTCTGTAAGGTCAGTACCTGAAACCTCCACCTTTGTCAGAGGCTCAACGACTGAAACGGTTCCTCCAGCAACGCTCTGAGTAGAAGTAGCGCCAGCGGCCGTGATGCTCACGTCAGAACTTACAAGGGGATTGGTGGACGGAGTCGGCGTGGGCGACGGAGTGGGGGTTGAGCCACCGCCAGCAACAGCGTGGGCGTTTGTGCCTGCGTTGTTGAGATACAGAGCGTTGAGCACGTCGATGGTGACACCCTGAGAAGCTTCGATAGCCGAGTAGATGCTATAGTAGTCACCGCCAGCCATCATAACGTCCTCATTCAGTACCATCTGCGACTTAGAGCGCTTCCAAACGCCGTTTTCCTCGCGGCTGACGATGATACCGACACTAGCCACGTCGCCGTTAGTCAGCGAGAAACGAACCATAGAAGCGTTGAACGTCAGGGTTTGGAAACCGCCCTCATTCTTGGGGTTGGGCTTCTGAATACCACCGTCACCGACAAACTCAGTGCTTAAGTCTGCGGCCGTGCCGTCATCCTCGCGCGGGTCGAGAATGACGCGGCAGTAGTTCAGATAGAACTGCGAACCGTCAATCGGGGCTTCGACGGTCACAAACGTCAGCTGGTCACCACGCTGCAAGCCGTACTTATCGAGGACACCCTGATAAGTGTTGGTGGGCAGGTCCATGATGGCCTTGGCACTACCTAGGTCAGTGTAGGCACTGATAGAAGGAACGACCTGGGGAAGCTGACCGTTTGCGATAATCCAACGACCGGGGTACAGACCACTTGCGCCAACCGGCACAAAGTTGTAGATGCTCTCCATTGAGATACCTTCATCGGTCAACTGGGCTACGCGCTGGCGCAGATACTCCAAATTCTTCTTCATGAACTCACTCATGCACTCCTGACCTGCGCTCTTACCTTGGAAAGAGTGGTCAACGATGGCTTTTGCATAGCTATAAGCCTGCGAGCACGTGTTCAAGAAAACGCGCTGGATGAACTGAGCATACGTGCGCGGGTTCTTAATTACTTCTGCGCGAGAGCGCGTAATCTGCTTGCCGTTCTGTCGGCTAAACACTACAGAGCCGACCTTACCGCGAGCGTGTCCGAGAAACATATTACCTTTAGACATAACAAATTGGGGTTTTTAGTCAGCCGAAAACGGTCGGCCACCGTGCAGATATATTCTAACGGTGGCAAAGTTAGCAAATTTTTTCGAGTCGGACAAAACTCGGAGCAGGGTCGGAGTTAAGTCGGAGGTGCTTCGGATTTAGGTACTAAATTTTTACAAAGTTCGCATAAAGGACAGCGGAGCCGTTAAGCATATTTAACTTTATTTAGTGGTATTTTCGCGGCCGCTAGGCGCGGAACGCGCACTAACAATGAAAGGGGGTCGCTCGAGGGGTGTGGGGAGCGAGCGACGCTCGAGCGTCCCCACGCTCTTTGCTGGGTTTGCTCTGCGTGTGATGTTCCACGTCAGTGGAAAGTTGTCAAATTGTTACGCGGTCGCTGTGCGAGCCGCGTCAATTTGAAAGACCACGACGTGGAACGTCAGACGGTGACGCGGAGCCGTCCCAGACAGACGGCGGCCGCGGCGGCGTAGCCGACGCGAACGGACGGAGTGCCCGTAAGGGCACGAACGGACGATGCCGCAGGCAGGCCGCAGATGATAAGGGTCGGCGTAGCCGACAAAAAATGTAAGGGGCGTAGCCCCGCCTACCGCTCTGCGGCCGTAGGCCGCGGGGAGCGTCGGGGAGTTGGGGCCCCGACAGCGGAAAGGAGAGCGCGGGCAACGGGCCCCGCGCCGACCAGCGCAAGGACGCTGTGCGCCGATAGGCGCAGTGTCAAAGCCGACGCCCAGGTAATAAATGCGCGCGTGCGTAATTTCGCGGTCGGGGCAGCCCCAAAACGCGAGGCCGCAGGCCGAAGCGGGCTTGGGGCAGGCCGCGAAAGCTACGCACAAACACCCGCCGGAACCCGCAGAGGGAAGAGCGGGACTCTGGGTGTGTTTCATTCGGGCGCAGCCCGAAACACACCCAGAGCCCCGCACGACCGACACGACGAACGAGCCCGGGAACCCGACGAACCGCCGACAAAACCCGCACTACGTTAGTAATGTAGGATGATGGATAACCGTAGGATGATGATTTAACCGTAGGATGATGGTTTTCCCTCAGTATTGCTGTTACAGCCCCCCCCGGGAGTGGGGGGGGGCAGACGGCCGCAGGCCGGCGGGGGAAGGGGCGGGACGAAGCGGCG
This sequence comes from Alistipes sp., assembly GCA_045127275.1. Classification (GTDB taxonomy): domain Bacteria; phylum Bacteroidota; class Bacteroidia; order Bacteroidales; family Rikenellaceae; genus Alistipes. The sequence goes on along the minus strand of JBGVPZ010000014.1, from coordinate 242 downwards.
AGAGCGCGAGAAGAAACACCCCGCGGAGCGACAAAAACGCAAGCGAGTTTTACGAGCGCGCAGGGGGCGAGTTAACCGAGCCCCCGGAGAAAGGAGCGAAGGTTGTATGCAGGGCGCAGTGCGCCCTGCGCTACAACCGAGCGACGGCAAGCGAAGGTTGTTTGCAGGGCGCAGTGCGCCCTGCTTTACAACCGAGCGAGCCGAAAGGCACGGTGTTTGCAGGGCGCAGTGCGCCCTGCTTT
>JBGVPZ010000013.1:0-145532 GCA_045127275.1 Alistipes sp. | reverse complement strand
GAAGATGCCTTCCAAAATGTTATGGGGTATTAGTACCAATTTCTCAGTGTTATCCCCCTGTTATGGGTAGGTTGCATACGCGTTACGCACCCGTGCGCCGGTCGCCACCATAAGTAGCAAGCTACTTATTATGCTGCCCCTCGACTTGCATGTGTTAGGCCTGCCGCTAGCGTTCATCCTGAGCCAGGATCAAACTCTCCATTGTATAAAAAATAGTTTTGTTAAATCTTTAGCTCTAATCTCAAAGGTATTGTTTGAAATCACTCTTTCGAGTGGATAAAAACTTTGCTGCTCAATAACTTCAAAGAACGTCGTTCGTATATTGCTATAAGAACTCTTTTCTATTCCGAGAGTGCTCTTTCGAGCCCTCTTTGTTTGTCCGCTTTTTCATAGCGGAAAGTGGTGCAAAGGTAAAACCTTTTTTTGAAACCACCAAATCTTTTTGCAAGATTTTTCAAACTTTTTTTTCAGAACGCTGCTTTCGTTTTGAGGCGAAAGCGGATGCAAAGGTAAGGCAAGTTTTTCAAACTTCCAAATCTTTTTGCAAGATTTTTCAAAAAACTTTTTCAGAACCTTTGTTTGTGCTTCAGAGGTCGTTTTGATCTCATTGCGGTTGCAAAGGTAGTGACTTTTTTCGAATCTGCAAATATTTCTCACACTTTTTTCTGTCATTTTCTCATATATCCCCGCTAAAATACACCCATTTCAGCTGATAATCAGCATTTTAATAAAATTAAAAAAGTCACAAATTCTGATATGCGCCCTGGGAGGGGTGCTTATATATATAAATATAGGTATAATGGGAGTAATGGGAACGATGGGAGGGATAGCACGGACGGCACAGGGCGGAGAGGAGCGAATGGATGGGACGAACGGCGCGAGGAGTAGGAAGGAGCGGAATGGAGCGGGCGGATAGAAGGGAAGGAGGCGCACACGAAAGGAAAGGCTTGCAACACCCCACCCCATCGACAAAACAAGTGGGGCTGTCCCCAAAGGAACAGCCCCAGCTCGAATAACATGCAATCTTATTACTCGGTAATTTCCTTTACGGTGAGATCACCCATCAAGATTCCGGTATTGAAATAGTTCAGTTCACCAGCCGCTGCAGTCACCACATCGGTATAATCGTAGGTCGTCACCTCAGTACCGGCCTCAACCCACTGTGCACTGATATAGAAAGGATTTGCAGTCGTCGAATTGAGATAGAACCACTCAACTACACGCCATCCATTATATGCATCTCTTGCTTTAGTGTCACCATCTGCCTGAGGCATAATTAAGGATTGAGCATTCTTCGGTACGAGCTGATACAACATACCCGACTTCGTAATCTTCGCCGTCACGGTGCGGCAATTCGGAGCAGCCGTGGTTCCTCGTTTCAATGCAAAGAACTTCATACCTACATAGCCTGCAGGAACCGATTTTACATCTCCATCCTTATTGGTATCCACAATAGCCGAGTTCGCGTGGTTTACACCAAGCGTACTACCGGCCTCAAATGTCTTCAATTCACCGTCGCTCAATGCAGTTGTCTGCTGAATCTCTGCCTGAGCTACCGGCCACGTAAAATTCTTGGCCACCAAACGGATTCCTCGGAAGCTCACCGAACCAACCAAATCTTTCAAATTAAACATTTCATTAGCCTCATAATAACGCGAGAAAATAGTGAAATATCCCGCACTAGTAATCCCGGCATCCGTAATCGCTGTTGCATAGAAAATCGGGAAGCTATCATCCCACACTCCGGTAGCAAATCCTGCAATCTGGTCAGCCGTGGCATTGGCACTCTTTATGGGCGTCTCAGCCTCCCAGCCTTTTTCCAATAGCGACTGATAGTACGTAGCGTTACTGCCATCCACCATCACATAAACCATACCCGAGGTTTTCACTTTTACATCCAGATCCAATTGCAGGTCAGACATCACCGACAAGGTTTGCCAAGGTGTTTCTGCTGTGTGATAGAACTTCTCGGGAATGTTATTCATAAACATATCGGCACCGTGGCCATTCACTTTAGTTCTATTGGCTACGATGTGTGCTCCATTTTCAAAGTTCACCGAACCAAACAACTTCGAGGCATCGTTACCCGAAAGCTCAAGCTCAGCAGCGTCGTATACCACCGGCTCAACAAACTCCGTAAGCGTAACAACGGGGCGATAGACCTTGTTCATCTCGAAATTGATAGCACCCATCTTGACAGTCGAAACGGTATTATCCGTACATTGAACCGTCAATGTGATATCACCAGCAGCGTGCTGCCCCGGATAAACAACCAAATAAAGTTTTGCAGCCTCGGTAGAGAGAGTTGCAGGCTCCGTAAGGGTCAATACGACCTCATTGAGTGCATTTGCCACAGTTGGCTGCGGAAAATTCTCTTTCACCTCAGCAAGCGACAACGTCGTATTTAAGACCGTCTTTTGAGTTGCCAAAACACCATCGGCCGAGGTCAAACTAACCGACGAAACTTGCTTGCCAGCCACTGCAGTCTGCAGGTTCAGCTCGACAATTGCATAGAGATTCTTAAATTTCAGATATACCGCCGATGGAAGTGCATTAGCAGCAAAGGTCTGCGGCTCGGCCATCATTGCCATATAGTCACCGAGGTGGCTATCATCACCTTCTTTAGCCTGTTTCTGATCAGCAGGGAGCACGATATCGCTCTTCGCGGCACTACCATTATTGGTTTTCGGATAAAAGGCGGTAACCGTATTTTCGACCCCTTCGATAAAAGAAAGTTCCGCCCATTGCGCTCCAGAGGCTTCCTGGTATTCAAATCCCGTAGAAGGACCACTTTGCAGAGCTTTGTAGGTCGAGCGAATACGAGTAGCCGCATCTTCCGTACTGGTCGTAAAACGACGAACTGATATCAGATCGCCAGCCTCCCAATGTACACCAAGCCCCTCATCCTCAAAATAAGTGGTACGACTCTCACCGTCACCCACAGCAAAAATCTCGATCGGCGTGCCCTGCCCTACCTCAGGCTGAATGGCACCCTCATCAACAGTGGCCTCGCTGCACGACATGGCAAAAGCAGCGGCAAACAAAGCATAAAAAATCTTTTTCATCTTTCTCTCTCGTTTTTGTTTGTTACTACTCTGCCGGAGCCCAGTCGTCGCCCGGCTCCATGTCTTCAATCGTTCCATCCGAGACCAGGAATCCCTGCTCGACAACTACCTCGCACAGCTCGAAACGAGGCTCTTCATAGGTTAATTTGGTTGTTTTCATTTGCTGTTGTTTAATTAAATATATTAACTTTGTTTAATTTTCTACTCTAATAACCACAAAGTTATAAAAAATCCAACGATTCCCATACTTTTGGAGGATTTTTTGCAAATTCACCTGCTGATCCTCCACCCACGAGCTCTTCCCATATCATTCAGGGGCAACTTATCGACCGAAGCAGCGCCATCGGCATCCTCAAGGCTATAAAAACATTGTGTTGCGCCCGACAAGACGCAACACAACTCCCCAAAAGCCGCATAGGCGGCATTTAATTGATACCCGATGATGTTTAATCATCATAGCCGGCGTAGGTCAGGTGGGCTCGCTCGAAGAAGAAGTACTTGCCACTCTCGGCACCCACCAGCAGATTCCAGCCCTGCGACGTATCGCCCAGCATACACGGCTCGGGGGCATTCGAGTGAGCACCCAGATAGACATCCGCACCATCAACCTGCATCTGCTTAGGCTCGGCAAAGCGCATATCCTCGTTCGTACCCACATTCTCGAAATACATCACCTGCAAGCCATAACGCTTCTTCAGGAAACGAGCCAGGGGCAGACCCTGCTCGGGCGAGGGGTAGCTCGAACGCTTCACCGAACCGACAAAGAGGTCCAGCTTGCCGTCGCCATTCCAATCCACAAAGCGGAGCTTGCCTCTACCCCACTGACCGAGGCGCGTCTTCTCCTTGGGCAGCTCGTTGTGGCCCGTGATGCGACGGCCGTCGTGCATGCGCAGCAGACCGAGGTCCTCGACATGCAGATCATCGACACGACCATAGAGGTGGAGGGCATTATCGTCGTCCATGGTGACCATCACCACGCGGTCGCCCACCTTGGCAATAGCCGGACGAACGCGCCACGAGCCATGCAGCTCGAGGTTGTCGCACGAGATCACCTGCGGAGCATCGAGTTTCGGTTCGCTCTTCGTGCCGCGGTTGAGCATCACCTCATACTTGGCACGCGAGCCCGAAACGACAACATCCAGCAGGCCATCCTGGTTCCAGTCGAAGACCGTCGGGCAGAGGTAACCCCACGAAGCCTCAAAGGGGCCTTGCACAACGTAGTAGCCCGGGCGCAGCAGGATGGGCTTGCCACCCGCCTCCAACTCGACCGAGCGGGCAAAATCGGGCTGACGATCCGTGCCGTTGTTCTTGAAGAAGAGCAGACGACCCTCCGAGTTACCGGCCACGATATCCAGCACGCCGTCACCGTCCCAATCGACCACGTTGGGCACCGTGAGCGAGCCACCGTAGAGCGGTGCATGAGCCTCCAACACCACGTGCGGAGCTGCATAGATCGGAGCACCCTTGGCCGTCATACGCTCGAAGCGATAGGTGTACATGGCCGACTCGCCGCCAATGAGCAGCCCCGAGCAATCGCCCCGCTCGGCCGAGTAGGGCACCATCTGGGTGCTATAAGCGACATGAACACGCACCTCGTCGTCGTTCTTCATCACGTGGAAAGCGGGAACTCCCCCCTTGGGCAGCTTGGCCACATAGGGGATATATTTCAAGCTGCCGAGGCGGCCGGCCACGAGGTAGCCGTCGAGCGTGCGCGCCTTGTTATAGACACATGCCACACGCGAAGCTCCCACCATCAAATACATATTTTGGCTCACCTGCTCGACGCGGGTGATCTGTTTCCAATCGTCATCGACCGTGAAACGGAAGAGGCCCGAAGCGTGCAGTTCGCCACGATACATACCGGCACCGTCGTAATAAGATTGACGGTCGCCCGGATAGGTTTCGGGGCGGTAGGTGCGGCCATCGTGGCAGAGCACAGCAATCTCCACCTCACCACGGTTACGACGTACCATATCGAACGAGGCAACGGGGTACTCAAAGCCCGAAATATCGTTCTTGCACACCTCCTCGAATCCCGTACCATTCCATTGCGACACGTGAATATAGGTCTTGGCCAGACGCACGGCCCACACCTGATCGCCATCCTGGAAGATGCGCACATTCGACGGGAAGGTCTTGGCAGCACTCCACGGGGTTTGCACCTTCTCGGGGCTGCGGTAGATCGGATCACCGCTTTCGCTCATGCGGTCGAAACGACAACGGAAGAAACCCTTCGATTGGGGCGTTCCGTGCTGCACCGAGACGAAAATATCGGGCTGCTGCTCCGACGAGAGGTAGGCAAAACCCTTCGGGGAGTTGTTGTAGGTCAAGCCAAACGACATCGGCGAGAGCCCCTCGGCGCCACCTGCCGGCAGCGGCTGGGCATTCTTCAACGGCGTGGCAGCCTCTACGCCCGAAAGCGAGAGGCCTACCAGCGCCAGTATCATCAACAGGCGTTTCATCACTCTATTTATTTAACTAGGATGCTATTCCTCTACGTAGTCAATCTGAACAGCAAGCAATGACAGATCGTTGAAATGGTCCGTATGGGGTAAGGTCACAGTTTGTCCCTCCTTGACCGGTAGGGCAAATATCGTCATGGGGATCGACGGTTTGTCGCCACCCATCTTCAACATGATCGTTCCGACCTTCTTCCACTTGGTCAAAGCCTCATCAATCAGTTTGTGCTGACGAGCCAAAACATAGATCTCACCATCACCCATAGCTGTCACCTTTGTACGATGCGGATTACGCACTGCATCGCCCTTATTGGGGCATGCGTGTTGCAAGAAATCCCAGCCTACGAGCGAAGCAGGTACCTTCGACATCTGATAGGCACGGTTGGGGTGCAGACGCACACCATTAGCCAATTTCACCTTCGCGTGGCCCTTACCTACCACCTTTACACCGACCTTCTTCAGCTCTACATTGGCACCTGCCTGCGACGAAACGGTCTGCTGCGACGCGGTCACCACCTGCGATACGCGCTCATTGGCTGCCGGATTCACCTTTTCAGGTTTCGGCAGCGGAGCAAAAGCGGGCTTATCGCTGCGGAACGGTGCTACGGGCATACCGGCAGCATCAAACAGATTTCCAACAGCCGTCTCATTGAAGCAGTAGCGCACAGCTACAGGCTTACGCACTTGTTTGGTCCAAACAAGCAGACGACCCTCGCCATCAACCATACCTTGTGCCGGTTGGAACTGCATCGAGGCATCAGCGATCTCCAAGTTAGCAACGACATCACCACGGCACTCGATGCCACCCTCGGCATTCTCAAAGGTCACGATCGCACGACCGCCCTTGAACTCCACCGACTTCATCATGGCGGGCTTATACTTGCCCACATCCTGCTTGTAAACCTCGGCCAGAGCCCAATTACCAAGACGGACACCCACCTGTTTCTTATTCGTGGGGTGAATGTTCGTCACATCCTCCACCTGATCGCTGATCGTGACCATACCCGTGTTGGGAATCTCACGAATTACACGCTCCTGCTGCTCGCGCACGAGGGTCTTACCACCCACCGTCGCCTCTCGGCCGTGCGGAGCAAGCTGCACCAAATAGAAAGGCATCTCAGGCTGATTAAAAGCCTTACGCCAGCTATGGATCATCAGTGCCTGCTGCTCACCATACACCTCCGGATTATAGGCATTCGAACATCCCTGATACCAAATCGTACCGGCAATCTCGAAATCACGGATCGGGTGGATCATAGCCCCATACAGGCCACCGGCACGCCAACCCGAACGTTTTGCATAACGCTTCACAAAGAGATCGTAGGCCTCCTTATTCTGCTTGGCATCATTCGCCGTCATCCACATTTCGATCGGCGTACCACCCCACGACGAGTTGATCAGGCCCACCGGACGGTTCAGTTTCTCGAAAAGATGACGACCAAAGAAGTAACCTACGGCACTGAAATACTTCGTATCCTCATCACCGCAGACGATCCATTCACCATCGCAATCGGCTTGCAGGTTGCCCGTACAATTCTTCGTCACCGTAAAGAGACGCATCTGGGGATACTGCTCACCCTCGAGTGCCTGTTTCATATCGGCCGAACCATGCACAGCACTCCAATTCATATTCGACTGACCCGAGCAAAGCCACACCTGACCGATCAAGATATCCTCGATCGTCTCCTCGGCCTTCTTGTTGGTCTTAATCACGATCGACTGCGCCTCGGCCGTCGCAGCCGGGGTCTGAATCTTCACCGCCCACGAAGTGTCATAATGCGATTTAGTCTGCACAGCCTCTCCCCACGAAGGAGTTACGGTCACCGTACAATTCGGATCGGCCCAACCCCAAATCGTCACCGTGCTCTGCTCCTGGAGCACCATGTGATCGCTCAAAATAGCCGGCATACGCAGAATCGGCTGCGCAAAAGCCGTTGCTGTTGCCATTACCACCAGGGCAACGAGCAACACCATACGTTTCATCATTTTCATAGGTTCATCTATTTAGTTGTTCGTAAATTTACTTGTTCAAGGTCTCCACCAACACAGGCTCACCACCCGCCTGACGGAACTTCTCGACCCGCTTAAAGAGCAGGAAGTTAGCATCGTGCTGGCGCGTAGGCAGACCGCGCGACTCCTCCATCGCCGTGCGAATGACGCAGACGATATCCTCGCCATCGAATTGCCAATCGACATATTGGAATCCATCGAAGAAGGGGTTGTCGCTCGCAATGACGATGCGCTCCTCACGCCACGTGCGCAGATCGTCCGAGCTGATGAGCATCAGTGTATTACGCGTCAATCCGGCATGGATGCCGTTGGCGTAGATGCCGCCATGCTTCCGGCGGAGCGAGGCCGGATCGGCCGGCGTCACCAAGGCCCAATAGCGATCCGAAGTGGCATCGTAGCGAATCGTAAACTTCTTGCCGCCACCCGGCATCTCGATGATATCCTGCTCGGGATCGAAGCGCAATTTTCGGGGTGAATCGACCGTGATGATGGCCGCCGTACGGCCCACCGCATGCTCATCGACACGCATCACATTGACCAAGCCCCCCTCGCGGGTCGGCACCAGACATCCCTCGATCCATTGACGGAAGGTGTCACCTCCGGCCCTTGTCGGCCACGTCTGGTCATAATCCAGTTCCTGGCTCATCTTCCAGCTCGAAGCCTTCATCAGATCGGCCTTTTCAGGGGCCGAGATCACGCAGGCTCGACGCTGTTCATCCTTAAAATTGGTCTCCATGGATCGCCAGATACGCCCATCGCGCACCACCATCGGCATCGGTGCCGAGTGGTAACGGCCACGGAACAGCACCCCGCGATCGAACTCATCCTTCGGAAAGCTGAACGTACGGCCTCCGTCGGTCGATTCGCAGATGATCACATGCCCCTCGGGCGACCAAGTCCCCAGCATATAGAGCCGTTCGCCGTGCTCAAAGAGGGTAAAGAAGTTAATCGGATAGTACCCCTCGGACCACAACTGCCAACTCGCGCCACGATCTGTCGAACGATAGATCTCCGTGCCTCGTTTTTGATTGGCATTGGTACATGCAGCCAGATAGGTGCCATCCTTGCAGATTACGATATTCGGATTGGTGATATGGCCACCGCGCAACTTCTTGATGCGGGCCACCACCGTTCCGGGCAGCGGCGCCGTATCGACCACCTTCAGTCGTTGCGCAAAAAGCATCGTCGAAAGGCCTCCTTCGCCGGCCGTGGGCAGACTCATCCACTGTTTCGGAGTCGTGTATTGCGCCTCATAGATCTCGAAACGATGCTTGTTGATATAAAAGTGTTCCCCCGTAGGTCGCCATACAGCGGCATCGGGCACCTGGCCACAAATAGCAATGCGCACTTGGCACGGTCGATCGGCAAACACTGCCTCAGCTCCCGGGAACTCCTTCAGACTCACAGCATAGCGCATCCCTATATAGGCTGCCGGTAACGACTTACCAAAGCGATGGCGTTTGTACTGCGGGAAGGCATCTTGTCCAGCTTTTGCCGTGCGAATATCAATTAGGCGTCCGCGCACCTGCAAGATTGGCTCCTGCTGCGGTGCCGCGGTCAAAGTGACCGCGGACACCACCAACCAACCAAGCAGCAGTAGCACGTAACGCATCAAGCGTTTCATGATCAAAAATCTCTTTTAGAGGGTTCGGAAATTGGGAATACGATGGAACGTCATCATATTGGCATCGTGCTGACGTACCGGCAGACCTCGCTCCTCGGGACATGCCGTACGGCTCACCGCCACGATATCGTCCCCATCAAAGACCCAATCGAAATACTGATACCCATGGAAGAAGGGATCCTCATCGAATACCACCGTCTTGTAGGGTATCCAGGTTATCAGATTCTTTGAGTAGCACAATACGGCGTGATTACGCATCAAATCGTACGTAATGCCATTGGCGTAAATGCCACTATGCGTCATACCTGCCTCGTGAGCCGGATTTGTAATCGTCCAATAGCACTGTGAGACTTCGTCATAGCGTACCGTAAACTTCTTACCACCACCCGGCATCGAGATGATCTCGTTCACCTCCAGGTTATACTCAAATGTACCAACCGTCGGAGTTACCTTACCCAACAGTGCATAAGAACTCGTGGTCGAGCAGCTGGCTCGCAACAGATTGTACACCTCGCCCTTCGGTCCGATTACGACATTACCCTCGATCGCCTCGGTGAGCGTATGCTTACCTGTCACCCATCCGGCATCGTTCTGTACGATATTCGTGCGGGTCCAATTAGCCGGGTCGAGCAGATCCGAATCGGCCGGAGCCGAGATCACAAAGGGATACTCAACCGTCTCACCACGCGACTCGAGTGCACGCCAAATGCGTCCGTCATGCTCGACTACCGGCACCGGTGCTGAATGGTAGTTACCAGCCGACAAAACACCGCGCCCCGTCTCCTCGGGTAGCAGCCACGTCTTACCCTTATCCGACGAGGGGCAAAGAATCAGATCGCCATCCGGATAACGTACACCCATCAGATAGAGCTGACCACGATGCAGGAACATCGTACCGAAGTTGATCGGATAGTAGCCCTCCGACCAGAGCTCCCAGCTTTGGCCCTTATCGACCGAACGATAGACCTCTGTACCACGGAACTCATGTACGTTGGTACACGAAGCCAGATACGAGCCATCGGGCAGGATCAAAATACAGTTATTGGTCAGTTGGCGATCGCGGAAGGCATCATCGGCCATACGCGTAATCACCACACCCGGAACAGGAGGCACCTCCACCGAAATCTGACGACCCAGCACGATTGTCGGCAGGGTCTGCTCCTCGGTACGGGGCAGAGTGATCCACTCACCGCCCTCGACCGTCTTCCAGTGGATGTGGTAGGTTACATCTCCATCCGTAAAGATTTTACCCGTAGCCAACCAACCCAAATGGTTCATGTTGGGCAATTCGTTGGCAATATAGAGCACCTCTTCGTCGTAATCGCTCTGGATGCGTACAGCCTCCACACCGACACCATCCTTCAGACCCACCGCATAGTGATAGGGTACACTGAAGAAATTATTAACCTCACCGGGCAACTTATACCCTTTATGTTGCGGGAAGAGTTGCTCTCCGGAGGTGAATGTGCGCACATCAATCAACGATCCACGCACCTCGATCGGGTTGTTTTGAGCGGGCTGGAAAGCATCATCATCATCGTCCGAACAGCTCCACGCCACCGAAGCGGCCACGAGCATCACGGCTATTTTCCAGTAGTTTTTCATAGGTTTCATTCCGTTTTAAGTTGATTACTCGGTCACCTCGACCGTAAACTCCTTGACTACCTGCTTCGCACCGGCCAGCGTCTTCACCGTGCCGACAATCACCACGCGATAGCTACCGGCCTTTTCGAACGTATAGCTCCATGCCGAAGGAGTATCTGCACCGGCTGCCTGCAAAGCAATCGGCTGGTCAGGACCAATATTGGTCGGCTCGGGGAGTTTCAACAGCGGATAGACCAAATATATATCCTTATAGGTCGTGGGACGGAACGTCGTACCCAGACGATATGCATACGGATATGTTACACCATTGACCGTCATATTATATGCTCTCGGTTGTGTCCAGTCTCCGGAATCAACGGTTGCTCCGTACACAAGGGTAGGTGCACCCTCCTCCTCCTTGAAGTGAGATACCACGCCCGTACCATACACCATGGAGTGAACCTGCTCATAGAGCGGAGTGCGCGTAGCTGTTCCATAGGCTGTAGCCCAGATCGCACTATCATACATATACAGATAGGTACGACCATTTCCCTCCGTATTCGTCGCCGGATCGACATAATCCGCAACATACTGAGCGACATGATAATGCAGCATCAGATAGCAGGTCTGCTCTTCGCCAAACCACTCGTCGCACACGGCGCTCTTCGTGAAGGGCTCCGATGTTTTCGTCGAGTAGGCACCCATCTCGGGATCCAAACCATAAACCGGCACCGGATACATATCAAACATCTCCGTAACATCGGTCCAATCGGCCTCTTGGATAGCCTCTTCGGTCATCGTACCATCGAAATTGTGCGAGATCTTGAAATGAGCCGGCTCGCGCTGTGTACCATTGGCCAGCGCAAACTTAATCTCCATCTGCACCGAAGCGGGCATCATACGATCGGTCGCTACGTAAGCATAGTCGTGGAACTGCTCGCCCGACCAGAAGTCGATCTGATCGGCTGCACCCGACAGCGAGACCTGCAACGGCTTACCCACCTGGGTCGTCAGCACCGGAATATCCACCTCGAAGGGATCGGCCTGCTTGAAGCTGTCGAGTTCAAGCGTATATTCACGTACGTAGTGTTTGTTCGGGCGGAAAGTTACCCCCTCGGGGATCTCCACCGTATAGACCGAGTTGTCGATGGCCTTCACCTCAAGGGTCAGCCCCTTGGCAGCATGCGTACCCGGAGCAACCAGCATGTAGAAGCTCTGCGCAGCATCACGCTTCAGCCCTACCTCCTCGGCCAAATCCAGTGTCACCGAGGCCGACTCCTCCAGCACGGTCAGCTGCGGCGCAGCATCGGCCGAGACGGGCGCGGTCAGATTCATCATCGCCGACGGATAGCTCAACGCACCCGCAGCAGCGGTCAGCTTCAGCTCCTTGATCGGCAACTCGGCCAGCGGGCAGTCGGGCGTGCTCTTCAGGCGGAACTCTACGACCGAGAAGATGTGCGAGAAGGCGAACTGAATACCACCGCCCATCACGGCATTCGCCTCCACCGTCACCGGCTGAGCCACCAACGTACCATAGGTCGAAAGGTGTGCCGGAGAATTGGCTGCTGCCTGCTCCTGCACAGCAGGCAGTACGATCGGGTGTTCGGTAGGCATAGGCTCACGATCCATCACCTCGGTGAAGGGATAGTAGGCATAGAAACCTTGCTGCGATCGACCCTGCCAATAGATCAGTTCACCCTCCACGGCAGCGGCGAACGTACAACGCGATGCATCGTCACGGGTCGGTGTAGCCGTATAGGCTATATTGGCACCCGAGATACGACCATCTGCCGTAGCATAGATACCCACTTGATCACCCTGCTCCCATACCATATCGAGCAGGCCATCCTCACCCAGTGAGGTCACCGTACGCGACGTAGAGGCACTCACGGCCGAGAAGGCCAGCGGCTCACCTGCCTGCGGTTGCAAGCCTTCGGTTGCCGCATCCTTTGCGCAGCTCGCCATCACCAGGGCAGCTGCGAGATAGAGGATATGCTTTTTCATCTTGTTCATCCTTTTTTGCGTGGTTGATTATTTCCAATCTTCAGGCTGGGGAGGCGTCAGACCACCCTCATCCTCAACGATCGTTACCTTCAGTTTCACGACCTTGTCGTCACGATCCCACACGTTGGCATTAGCAGCCACGAAGACCACTTCGTACTCACCCGGCTCGTTGAACGTGTACTTATACTCGTGCAACGTACCATCGGCCAACGCCTTGATACCCACACCGTGGTCGGGACCATTGTTAAGCGACTCATACTTCATGATCGGGCCGGAGATACACCAGCTCTCAAGCGTCTCGCTCGGACGGAAAATCGAGTTGAATTGGAAACGGGTGGCATTGATGTTGGGCCAGTTCTTAGGAGATATCGCCTCCCAGTTCTCGGAATTGATGAAGGTCCAACCCGAAGACACAATATCATACAGTTCGACAACCTTCTCGCCGGCTACGCCATTGAACTGCGGCGACTGGATAAACCACTGCGTACGACCATAAGTCTTTGCATAATCACCACCCTCCACATGGAAGAAGAAACGGAAATAGATCGGTTTCTCGGGATCGGTATAGAAATCCGACACCTTCACATCGCCCGAATAGAGCGATTTGATCTCCGTATCGTCCGGCATCACAAACAGATCGGTAATATCGATCCACGTAGCGGCATTCATTGCCTCAAGGCTATATTCGCCCGAGAAATCGGTCGAATAGCTGATCGGGCACGAGCTCGGATTGGCGTGACCTACCACACCCGATCCGGTACTTGCGTTGAAGGCAAAGAACATCTCGGTATCCGTGATACGATCTTTGTCCACGTAGGCATAATCGTGTCCCTCCTCACCCGACCAGAAGGTGATCAGGTTGGGGTTACCCTCAAAATGGAAGGTAACCGGCTCACCCACCTTGAAAACCTCTGAGTCGAGACGAGCCTCAAACGAAACCCCGTCGACCTTCTCAAAGTCCTTACGGCAGGCAGTTGTGATGAGCAGCAGCGAAGCCGCCATCAACATATATTTATAGCTTGTTTTCATAACTTACTCACTCTTTTGAGGTTTACCATCCGGGATTCTGCACCAACTTACGGTTCACACCCAACTCACGGGTCGGGATGGGCCAGAACTCATCACGAGCTTCCGAATTGGCATAATATCGTTTGGCATTTGCATAGTAGCTCGATGTGTAGCTTTCGGGAATGGTCAACACCATCTGACGAATGTAACGCATACGGCTGTTGAACTCGCCCCAACGTACAATATCATCCTTGCGCAAGTTCTCAAAGCCCAACTCTCGCGGACGCTCATCCTTGATCTGCTCGAACAGCATCCACTTATCGCCCATCTCCAGATCGACCTCGGCATTCGGCGTGTAGATGTCCACACCATAGCCACGACGACGTACCTGGTTCACCAGCTCGTAAGCGCGTGCCAGATCCTCGGCACTCTGATTTGCCGGATCGGCCGCAACGGCCTCGGCCCAGTTGAGCAGCACCTCGGCATAGCGCAGCAGCGGATAGTTGATCGAGGTGTAGTTCGTCGAGCGCGGCAAAATCACCTCATACTCACGGCGGAACTTACCGCAATAGCGGCTCCACGTGTCACCACTCGTCAGAGCTACCTTATAACCGGTCTCGGGATTGTTTACATTATACGAGAAGGGGCAAATCGTCCAATCACGACGCAAATCCGTCGTCTCATAGAGCGACAAGAAGTAGGGCGTTGCACGGATGGCACCGATCGAATAGCCAAACAGGTCGATCAGCGTCTGCCCCGTACCCGGGATCTCCTTGGCCGAGCAACCGATACCGTTCGTACGACCTACCTGACCGGCCGTCGTCGTATAGGCACCCTCGTTGTTGCCATAGAACTCCACCTCGAAGAGGCTCTCCTGCGGATCGTAGCGATCCTGGATATAGCAGAGGAACAGCTCCTGGAACGAGGGGTTCAGGCGGTGGTAACCGTTCGAGATCACCTTCTCGGCATACTCACGAGCCTTGGCATACATACCCGGCTCCTTGACCGGATAGCCGGCCATGTAGAGACATACGCGCGACAACATACCGTAGGCGGTCGATTGGCTCACGCGACCCGGCATCTCGAGTACCGCAGCAGCCGGCAGATCGGCAGCAGCAGCCTCCATATCGGCAATGATCTGCAGATAGGTGTCACGCGGCGTCGATTGAGCAATCTGCACCGACTCGGCGTTGGCATCACTCACCGAGTGAAGGATCAATGGAATGTTGTTGAATCGTACCACCAACATGAAGTGGTAGTAACCACGCAGGAAGCGAGCCTCGGCGCGCACACGGTTCTTCTCGGCCTCGGACATATCCGATGCCTTATCAATATTCTCCATCAGCATATTGGCACGATTGATACCATTATAGAACCAACGCCAATAGGCTGCCACCTTCGAGTCCGAAGGCTGCACATCATAATCGCCCACCGTACCATAGTCCGAGCTGTAGCTCTCATAGCCGATATCAGCCGAGAGGCCCATACGACCCAGCAGGTTACCACCATAGAGGTTACCCTCTGCCAAGATGGCATAGGTCGCAGCCACAGCCATATCGACCTCTTGGGCATTGTTATAAAAATCGCTCGGGGTGACAAAGTCCTGCGGTTCGGTATCGAGCAACGAGCAGGAGGTGGAGCACACCACACCCAACGAAAGCAATGCTAATACTATCTTTTTCATCTTGTTCATCGTTGTAGGTTAGAACGTTACTTTCAAACCGGCCATATAGGTCTTGTTACGCGCATAGGCCGAGTAGTCAAAGTTCGGCGTCAGGGCCGAGTTACGCGTCGAAACCTCGGGATCAAGACCCGAATAATCGGTCCACGTCCACAGGTTCTGTGCCGAAAGGGTCAGTGCCAACGACTGCAAACGCAGCTTGCGCACCAACTTCTTGGGGAAGCTATAGCTCAACGAGAGGGTCTTCAGACGCAGGAACGAACCATCCTCGATCGTACGCGACGAATAGACACCCGCAGGACCACGACCGCCTACGCGGAAGTTCTTACTGTCGGTATTCGTCGGCGACCAACGGTCCACATAGCTGGCAAACTGGTTGATGTTCTTGTTACCATAGTTACCCTCAAAGAAGATACGGTTGGCATTCATCACATCGACACCATACTTCCACTGGAAGAAGACACCAAGCGTCAGACCTTTGTAGGTAAAGTTGTTGTTGAAACCACCCTCGTGGATCGGCTCGCAACGACCAATCACAACCATATCCTGGTCATTGACCACACCGTCACCATTCTGATCGACATACTTAATATCACCGGGCTGGATCACCGAGCGGTCGTTACCGTTGGTCGGCACGTTGTTCTTCAGGACGTAGTTTCCGGAAGCATCCTGATCGAAATCCTCATAACCATAGCAACCATCCCAGGCAATACCGTAGAACTGGGCAATGGGCTGACCCACCTGGGCCAAATAGAGATACGTACTATTGAAATCGGCCGTCAGGCTCACCGACGAAAGCAGATTCTCCTCACCCTCAGCCAGAGCCATCACGCGGCTGCGATTAAAGGCTACGTTCAGATCCGATGTCCACTCGAAATTCTTCGTGCGAACATTCACCGTATTGAGCGTAAACTCCATACCACGGTTGCGAATGCGACCGATGTTCTTATAGACGGTCGTATAACCCGAGTTGTAGGGGACATTGGCATTGAGCAACAGGTCGCGCGTCATCTTTTGATAAGCATCGACGGTCAGGCTCACGCGATTCTTGAACAGACGAACATCCAAACCGATGTCGAACTGCTCAGTGCTCTCCCACGTCAGGTCGCGGTTTCCAAGGCTTGTCGGGAGCATCGCCTCACCCGGCGTCATGTTGCCAAACGAATAGTAGTCGTTCAGCTGCATAGATGGCCAGGTCGAGAAGTCACCCACGCGGTTGTTACCCGTCACACCATACGATACACGCAGTTTCAGATCATTGACCCAACGCACGTTGCGCATGAACTTCTCCTCTCCAATACGCCAAGCCACAGCCGCCGAAGGGAAGTAACCCCAACGATTGTTCTTCGTAAACTTCGACGAACCATCGGCACGGAACGACATCGTCAGCATGTAGCGCGAACGATAGCTATAGTTGATACGACCCAACCACGACATGAGCGCATTCTCGCTCAATACGGCCGTCATCGTATCGGGCAGACCCTCGTCGATACCGCTCATACCCAGGCCCTCGACCGGAATCAGTTTGCTCGCATAGCCATAACGCTCACTCTTGACACCCTCCATCGTGAAGGCGATCACCGCGTCAAACTTATGGCGGTTGTTGTTCCAATTCTTCTTATAGGAGAGCATATTCTCGTTCATCCACGAGGTGGTCTCCGTATTCGAGTACGAACCGCTCACACCCTTCGTATTGGTCAGCGTCGGGTAGCCCTTGTAGGTCGAAGAGTTGTTGAACTCGGTAGCCTGATTACGTGCATCGGTATAACCACCCGAGATGGTCAGCTTAAGCGACTTGGTCAGGTTGTACTCCAACTTGGCGTTGGTCGAGAAGTTGTGCTTTTTGCGTACCTTATAATCGTTCTTAGTCGAAAGGATCGGGTTCATCACCGCCGAAGCCGAGCCGTCGAAAGCATCATCGAAGAGCTCGTCATCGAGCATCTCACCACCCGACAGCACCACGGGACGGAAGGCCCACGTACGGTACATCAAATACGAGGCGTAGGCGTTGCTCGATGCCTGGGCCGTCGATGAGGTTTGGCCATGCGTCTTATCGGCCGTATAGCTGGCGTTGAAGGTCAGCTTGGCCTTCTTGTTGAGTTGCTGCGTCAGCGAGATACGACCCTGATACTTCTCATAACCCGAGCAGATGATCACACCATCCTGGTTAGCAGCCGACAACGAGATCGAATATTTGGTCTGCTTCGTACCACCACGCAACGAGACGTTGTGCATCGAAATCGGAGCCGTCTGGAAGAGTTTATCTTGCCAACTAATGCCTTCACCCATAGCCTTGTAATCCTCCATCGTACGACCCAAATCGCCCAAATAGCGATCGGCCTGCGAGGGCTGACGCTCGATGATGTACTCCACGAATTCGGCTGCATCCATCATATCCATCTGTTTGGCAACCTCCTGGAAACCATACTGACCGTTGTAGGTGATGGTCGGTTTGCCCTCCATACCCTTCTTCGTCTCGATGATGATAACACCGTTGGCACCACGTGCACCATAGATGGCCGTAGCTGAAGCATCCTTCAATACCGTGAACGACTCAATATCGTTCGCATTCACGGCAGCTGCCGAGAAGCTCTCCATCGGGAAACCATCAACGACATAGAGCGGAGCATTGCTCTGCGTAAGCGAGTTAGCACCACGCACCACAATATCCATATCCTCACCGGGCTGACCGTCAGCCGACGAAACCGATACACCGGCGATACGTCCGGTCAATGCTTGGTCGAAGTTCACAACCGGCGCTTTCAGCACCTCATCCACCTCGAGCATGCTGACCGTACCGGTAATATCTTTCTTCACCTGCGAGCCATAACCCACCTCGATCACCACCTCATCAATGGCGCTGGCCTCATCTTGCAGCACCACATCCAGCGTCGTACGCTTTCCGATCAGGATCTCCTGTTCGGCATAGCCCAGCATCGAGAAGACCAGGTAGTCACTCTGTTTGGCTCGAATAGTGAAGGTACCATCGGCCGTTGTGGTCGTACCACGAGCCGTACCCTTTACCAGGACCACGGCACCGGCCATGGGTTGGTTCTCCGAATCGGAGACCTTACCCTTCACCGTCACTGTAGCATTTTGAGCCACAGCTTCGACGCTCCACAAACCACTCACCGCCAACAGGGCGATCAGCAGCACGGAAAGCATCTTGAAGATTGAAGGTTTCATAGTTTTCATCTATTTTGTTAGTGATTTTGAGGGTCATGATGCAGAAACAACGCGGTTTCTGCATCATGACTAATATTTATTTGCGTATGTTAACTACCACGATGGCTTATTTACGCTTCGGGAAGAGCTTCGTCAGGATAAAGCCCACCAAGAAGATGGCCGTCGTACCAAAGACGATGGTCAGGTAGGTGTGCAACTCCGAGCGGAACTCGTAGAAGGGCTGTCCCTCATTGATCAGCGGCGAGAGGCTCATCCAAGCGATCACCAACAGACCAACGATCACAGCCAAGATACCATGCGCCTTACGCACCGTCTTGCAAACCAGCGTCAAGAGGAACAGACCGAGCATACCTCCGCTGAAGATCGAGGCGAGCTTCCACCAAGCATCCAGCACACCGTCGATGTGCATCATCAACAGACCCATCACGATACCCAGGCCACCCACGAAGAACGACGAGAGGTAGAGCACGCGCATATTCTTCTTCTCCGATCCCTCCTTCTTAGCAAAGCGGTTCACGAAGTCTGTCAGCACGATCGTAGCCGACGAGTTGATACTCGTAGCCACCGTGGACATACCGGCCGAGAAGATAGCGGCAATCACCAGACCCGTAATACCCATCGGCAGACCTTCCACAATAAACCACGGGAAGACCTGATCCGAAGCCATATTACCCAGCGCCTTCACACCCGTTTCAGGATTGATGGCTGCATCGGGCAGCAACTCGGGCTGTGCCGTATAGTAGGCAAACAGCGCCGTACCGATATAGACAAAGACGAGCGACACGGGGATGTAGAGAAGCGAACCGAAGAGGGTCGATTTCACAGCATCCTTGGTCGATTTGGTCGTCATATAACGCTGTACGTAGTTCTGGTCGATACCGTAGTTCTGCATGTTGGTAAACAGACCGTAGATGAGCACCACCCAGAAGGTTGCCTCGGTGAGCGAAGCGCCAAAGCTACCCAGCGAGAACTTACCGCTTGCAGCAGCGATCTCAAAGAGCTGACCCGGACCCTCGGGCATCGAGAAGGTGAGCAACAAGGCACATACCAATGCACCAATGATCAGGATAATGCCCTGAATAGCATCTGTCCAAACCACGGCTGCGATACCACCCAACAGCGTATAGATCAGCGTTGCTACACCCGTCCAGATGATGATCTGCTGTACATCCCAACCGAACATGGCGTTGATCGGCAGAGCCAGCAACAGCAGAATCGAGCCGATACGTGCCAACTGCGTCAGCAGATAGCAAATGGCCACATAGCAACGTGCCCAATAGCCAAACTTCTGCTCCAGGTAGTGGTATGCCGAAACGCTGTTCACATTGCGATAGAGCGGAATGAAGATCTTGGCAGCCAACCACGTAGCAAGCGGAATCGACAGCGAGAAGACAAAGGGATTCCAGTTACCGGCCAACGCCTGACCCGGCAGACCGAGAAATGAGATCGACGACACGAAGGTTGCGAAGATCGACATACCGACCACCCAGGTCGGCAACGAGCCCTCAGCCTTCGTAAAGGCGGCAGCACCCTTGCTCGAACGGAAGTAGAACGAGCAACCGTAGAGGGCTACACCACCCACAAAGATAAAAAACACCAAATAGTCGAGCCACGTGGTACCACCGGCCGACATCACCTCTGTAGAGGCAGCTGTATTGAGTAGATTAAACATCCTATTTCTTTACTTTTTAATGCGTTAGACCATCTGCTTACTCGACACACGTTGCGCCCAGCGCTACCAATGCCTCACGGATCTTGGCACGCTCCTCAGCACGGAACTTACGATAGGGATACGACAGATAGTCATCGCAGATACCCAGCAGCGACAGGGCGCACTTCACACCCTTCAGGTAGCTCGAGCCATACTTACCCACCGTGTAGATCGTCGTCGAGATCTGCATGATGCGACGCTGCAACTCACGAACCTTCTGCAGATCACCGGCCTCGGCTGCGTTGTACATCTCCACATAGAGCTCGGGGAACATGTTGGCACCACCGTTCACACCACCTTCGGCACCCATCAGGACACACTCTCCGGTCAGTTCCTCCGGACCTACGTAGAGCGAGAAGTCCTCACGACCACCCAGCAGGTAGATCAACGTCTCGAAGTAGTTCATGTTGGCCGACGAATCCTTCAGACCCACGATATTGGGGTGATCAGCCAGCACAGCGACCGTCTTGGCCTCGAGGAACACCTTCACGTGCGAGGGCATATTGTAGAGGTAGAGCGGCAGGCAGAGTGCATCGGCAAGAGCCGTATAGTACTCGATCAACTCCTGCTGCGAAGCGGCAAAGTAGTAGGGAGCAGCGGCCACGACACCCACCGCGCCACATGCCTTGGCATGCTCGGCCAGCTTCACACTCTCATCGAGCGACGTATCGGTCACACCGACCAGCACGGGCACACGACCGGCCACCTGCTTCAGTACCAACTCTACAAACTCGTAGCGCAACTTGTAGGTCAGGCTCTGAGCCTCACCCGTCGTGCCGAGGATGAAGATGGCGTGCACGCCACCGGCAATCATATGCTCGACCAGGCGTACAGCACCTTCGCGGTCCAATTCGTCGTTGCCCTTCAGCGGGGTAATCATCGGGGGAATAATACCTTTAATCTTTTCCATGGTTGTTGGTTGTTTGTTTTGTGAATAAATTATTGTTATTTTTTGTATTTATTTGTTTCCGTCGAATACCCTATTTCTTCGGGTTCTCTTTATATTGCTGAATCCAGCGCAGCACCATCGGATAGGTCTCCTGCTTAAATTTGTAGCGATCGCGCATCCAGAAACCGTGACCTCCGGTCGGGAAGATGTGCATCTCGGATTTTACACCCGCCGTTTTGAGTCCGATGTAGAACTCCACACATTGACGCGGATCGACCGCTTTATCGTTATCACACAGTACGATCATCGTCGGCGGCACCTCCTTGTGGACATTCAGACAGGGATTGTATTTATCGCGCATGGCCTTATCTTTCATCCCCTCCTCACCCAGCAGACAAAGGCTGGTATTACTATTCTCATACTCGTTCGAGGTCACAGGATAGATCAGCACGGCAAAATCGGGACGATACTGCTTATCCGTATAACGCGTGATAAGATTCGACACAAAGTGACCTCCGGCCGAGAAGCCTATTACACCGACCGACTCGGGATTGATGTTCCACTCGGCAGCACGCTCGCGGATGATCTGCATGGCTCGCTGGCCATCCTCCAACGGCAGGTCGGGATGACCATTCGGCATACGATATTTCAATACGAAAGCGGCAATACCCTGCTCGTTGAGCCACTGGGCTGTCTTATAACCCTCATGCGTCACACACACCTTCTCGTAGCCGCCTCCCGGTACGACCAGCATAGCCTGCGTCGGACGCTTCGTCTTCGCGGGCAGGAAGATCTCCAGCTCGGGATCGCTGACATTGATATAGTAGTCCTTCTCGTTCAGCCCCTCGGGAACATCCTCCAGGCCATTTTTCGAGGGCGTACCCTCGGGGAAAAGTTTCACATAGATCGGCTGCGGACGGTTGCGAACCACATAGAAGTGACCATCCTCGGCACCCAGCAATAGATCGCGCACACCGTCACCATTCCAATCGACCGTCGTCGGGCAGGTCGTGTGACCGGCCAAAATCGTCTCACTTACATTACCCATATACTCATACCATACTTTACCCTTCTCCTCCTTCACGTTGCGGAACCAAGCGGCATTCTGGCTATCGACGATCAGATCCAGACGACCATCGTTATCCCAATCCGTGAAGCAGATCTTGCGACGACCCGACTTGCCGGCCGTCAGCTCATTCAGACGCAACACGCCCGGCTCGGCATTCACGACACCCTTACGGTTGTCGTAGAGCGAGCAGTTGGTGCTATAGAAGATACGCTCACCGGGCTTCAGCAGCAGGCGACCATCCTTAGCGCGGAAACGCTCGAAATAGGCCAGATAACCCTCTGTATCCATCACCACCAGGTCCATCAGACCATCCTTGTTCCAGTCCATGGCCACAGGCGTCGTACGCCACTGCGTCGTCAGCGTACCCGGCTCGGGCGTCCACCAGTTCCAAGCTACGCGCGGCATCTTGTTCTTCTTCCAATCCACCAATACGGGCTGCGGAGCCTCCAGCTCGAGACAATCGCTCTTACCCGGATTGCGCAACCACTCGATCTTACCCCAGATCGAATTGATGATGATATCCTGCTTGCCATCGCCATCCCAGTCAGCCACCGAGAGGACCGTATAGCCCCACTTCTCCTCGGCGGGACCCTGAATCGAGCCGTTGTAACCGGCCTGAATACGCAGCGGCTTACCCTCCACCTTGAAGAGTTCCGGCTCGCCCCACGTCGGACGCGTACCACCCGAAATATTACGGATTAGGGCAATTTCACCGGCCGAGTTACCAGCTACGATATCCTCCTTGCCGTCACCATCCCAATCGACCGTGCAGGGCGTTGCCAACGCACCAAACTTCACCAACTCGGCCTGCTGACGCAGGTAATAGGGCGACTCAAACTGCGGCATGCCACCCTCGACCTTGCCCGTATGGCGCAACCAAGCCACGCGGCCATCCTCATCACCCACGAGCAGGTCGGCATCGCCATCGCCATCGAAATCCGAGACCACCGGCACGATCATCTCCAGGTGGAAACGAATCTCGCCCTCCTTGTTGGTCAGGCGGCGACCCTCGGCAAACTTCGGCTCATTGCGCGTACCGATATTCTCAAACCAGGTCAAACCGTCGAGAAACTCACCGCAAATCAGATCCAGATCGCCATCGCCATCGAAGTCGGCGATGCAGGGATTCGGTGCGCCGTAGGTGTCGATCACACCCTCACCGGCCATCACCTTGCCGCGGTTGATATAGTTGCCGTTCACATTCTCCAACCAATAGACATAGCCGTGCAGCGGGCCACGCGTCCACTCGCCCTGGGCATTGTAAGCATTGTCCCAACCGTAGTCGTCCCACGTGTCGATGCCGACGATGATGTCACGATCGCCGTCGTTGTCCCAGTCGGTGTAGTTCCACATATTGCTGCGCGACTTGTTGTAAGTTGCGCCCAGCACCTCGCCCTCATACTCGATGGGCTGCTCCTTTTCGTAGGGAGCCTTCACAAAATTGGGATACTCCACCCCTTTGGCCAACACATACTGCTTGCCATCCACCTCCGAGAGACGGATATTGTTCAAGCCCTTCGTGTGCAGTTTCTTGGCCGGTGCAAAGAGCGGTTCGGACGACGTGCCGACATTCTGGAAGTAGTACAACCCCTTGTACGGTTTGTCGGGGCACGAAACGAGCAGATCCATACGACCATCATGGTCATAATCCGTCGGAATCGGAATACCCCACAGACCCACACCTAGATCGACCTCCAAGCCGGGGTTATTGTGTTTCACAAGAATCGCACGCGAGTTGCGAGCTGCCACCTTGTATTGTGCCTGTGTCGCAGTGATCGTCATCACCGCCACAACGAGCAATGCGAGGGTCTTCATCGACCCATAAAAATGGGAGTTTTGCATCATATCAGTTTGTAGTTAATAATTTCACGTTGATTTCGTCCTCTACTCCTTGCGACGCACCGAATCGCCATCCACGAAGGTCGGTGCCAGCACCAGCGTTGCCGCCGGCTCATTCGGATGGTTGATGCAACGGATCACCCGCAACAGCGCCTCGTGAGCAAACTGCCCCACCGGCTGCTGGATATAGGCAATCGAGGTCGGATAGAGGTCAAAGGCCTCGCTACCATCAAAGGCCACCATGCCGATCTTGCGCGGCAGGGCCAGCCCCTTGCGATGCAACGCCTTCACACCTGCCACCGAGAGGGTATTCGTTGCAAAGATCAGCGCGTCGGTCTCCTCAAAATTGATATTCGACAGACAGGCATCCATCGCATGATGCACATCGCCGTAGCTCACGCGGTGCACCTTGACCACCTCCTCCAGACCTAGCGCAGCCATTTCGGCGCGATAGCCGGCCTCACGGTGGGCAATATTCGACACGGCCATGTCGTAGGAGATCATCTCCACGCGACGGTAGCCACCCTCGACAAGCCGCTGCACCGCCTGACGGCAGGCCGACTCATTATCGAGTACCACGCGATTGACCGCCAGCGACTCAAGGTCACGATCGAGCAACACAACCGGCACCCCACGCTCCATCACCGAGGCAATGATCGGCTCACACTGCTCGCACGGCACAACGATCAATCCATCGACACCCTTGCTGATAAAGGTGCTGATCAATCGTTCCATCTTCTCGGGTTTCTCGTCCGTCGAGCCGAACAGCACCGTGTAGTTGGCCGAGAAGGCCTCATCCTCGATCTGACGTGCAATGCTCGAGAAGAAACTATTTGAGATATCCGACAGGATCACACCAATAGCGCGACTACGGCGGCTGCGCAGACTACGAGCAGCTTGATTCTGCGTGTAATGATACTTCTCGGCAATAGCCAGGATGCGGTTGGCCGTCTCATCATTGACCTTATACCGTTTTTGGCCATTCTCGCCGATCGTATTGTTCAGCGCAAACGACACCAAGGCGGGCGAAACACCCGCTTCGCGTGCGATGTCTTTAATGGTCACCTGTTTCTTAATCATAGCTCTATTTTTTTGCAAAAAATTCTATTTTTTCTGCTCTGCAAATTCCTCGTTTGATCGTTTTTAGCAGTTATAACTTAAAACGTTTTAACTTAATCAATACATCAAAAACCGAGGGATTCGTCTTTCCTCAAGGCCTTAACCCCCAGATCTTCAATACATTAACTCGTTTTCTGTTTAAGTAATCTGCCGAACGCACACGCTCGGAGAGCAATTTAATGCGTACAAATATATATATAAATAGTAAAAAATGCAAAATTTAGCAGGCAGAATTTAGCACCTTTCCACCACTCCCATACCTCCCATCACCCCCGACAAAAAAAAGGAGCCACCCTTTCGGATGGCTCCAATTTACAATCTATCGGAAGGATTAGTTAGCGAAACCCGTCCACTCAATATTCCAAATCGTATAGCGGTCCTTGTTACCTGAGTTGTTCGAGGGATGATTGTTCGTAATTACAATCTGGAACTCACCGGCAACATTGATCTCCTGCGACCACTCATGAGCCTTAAACTTGGTATAAGAGGCCTCTTTCACCTCATACGTCTGTACAGCTGCACCATTTTGCATAATCTCGATCTTAAACGAGATACCCTTGCCCTCGCTAAAGGCTCCACCGTAATTCAACGAAAGCGTTCCGCAACCGGTAGTCAGGACAGGAGAGGTAATTGAACCAACTGCAGTCGTCTTACCATTGATCACCATACCCTTCACCGAACTGTCTGAACCGAGCAGCGATTTGAACATGGGATTTGAGTCATTCGATCCACCGCTCTGCACGGCGCAGTTTGCACCGACCCAACCGGCCTTTGTCTTCAGAGCTCCGTACTGGGTGCTGTTGGTCAGCGTCGAGAAGTCATCGCGACCACCTTCTACTACCACATCATCACCCTCTGCAGGCTTGGCATTCTGCGAAATGGCAACCGTCTTGCTCTCTCCGGCAAACGAAATGGTAACAACAGCCTCGCGAGCCTCGCCCTCGTTTGCAGCAGCCGTTACGGTAACAACATTACCGGCAACAACAGCCTCAATCCAGTCAACATCAGCCGAAGCCGTTACAGTACCCTCACCATAGGTCGATACCGTAACTTCCTTCGAACCACCATCAACTGCAAACGAAATATTATCCACACTCAGCCCCAAGAACTTCGGCGTATTATCCACCTCCGTCAGCTCATACAAGGTCGGCATGACACCTTTCGCAGTTGCATAGCAACCAAACGAATTGTAGGCAGGATCCCACTGAACGAACTTCTGCATAGCATTGTTCGTAATCTTAAACGAGCCATCAGCCTCGGCTGCGATCGTCCAAACAGCACCCTCTGCCGGCATAGTGGCTGCAACATTGAAACTATCATACGTTCCGGTCTGATATACATATTTACCATCATACTGCTGAATCGTATAACCTCCCTCAACAGGCAGCACACCAAAGGCAGCCGATGCAGGAGCCGAAATAGGATCAACACCCAAGAAAGCCATCTTCTGAATGTAACCATAGTTGCCCGTCACTGCAGTAGCAACATAATCTACACCCATCCAAGCGTACCACTTACCAGGTGTAAGCTCGGTAGCCTTCTTAAAGTAGTAATACTTATCAGCATCCAATGCTGCCAACTCGTAAGTCACATCAGGTACGACTACCTTAGCAGCTTGCTTAACGGGAATCGTAACCGTCGACTCGCCATAGGTCAGCACGATCTCGCCCTCGATCACCTCGGTCGTCTCGTTGGCTGCTACGCTAACGGTCAGTACATTCTCGGCAACATTGATCGATACCCACTCGGGCTTCGTGATCTGCAGTTCAGCCTCACCGACCAGCTCAATCTCAACAGTCTGCTTGCCACCCTCGGCTGCAAACTCAATCGACTCAACACTTACCTTCACGATCTCGGGCGTAATAACCGGAGCATTACCGGCCTCGATCTTAATCGTAGCATAGTCCATCGAGAAGTAGAGGTTGTAGTAACCATCGGCAGCCACACTCATATTTGCAGCTGCATTAGCAACACCGTCATACAACTTGCCGATCTCCATCTTCTGAGGACCACCATAGTTCAACGTCCAAGCCTTATTGGCAGCAAACTTAAACTCATCGGCAGCAGCAATCTTCATATCCTTGACAACAGCCCACTGCTCACCCTCGATCTCGACAACCTCCATCGGAATCGAAGCATCGTGATTCCACGGGCCGGTCATCGAACCAATCACGGCCCACGTGTTACCCTCGGCCAGATTCAGCTTCTCGCGGAACTTCTCAAACTCAACAGCCTCCGATACAGGCTTGCCGGCCTCCATCAGATAGACAACCTTGTTAGCCTCGTCGAAATAGATATCATAGGTAGCATAAACCACCGGAACAATGTCACCGCTGCCACCGCTCGTAAATACGGGGATCGGCATATTGGCATATACCTTAGCACCGGCAACGCTGGGATCAACGCCATAGTTGGCAGCGTTGTTCCACGAGCCATCCTCATTCGGGATACGAACCTTGAAGCTACCCTCCTTCAGCTCGATACCGTAAGCAACAGCCATACCGTTCTCGGCAACGACCATCGGAACATCCTTCGTCCAGTCGCCGTTTACACCGATCAGACACCAGGGCGAAGGAACAACGTCCGTAGCCTCCTTGCCGTCGATCGTTACCAGACCTTCACCATTGCGGTTACCACCAACAAGACCCAGATAGTACTCGGGAGCAACGTAGCCGTTAGCCGTCTCAGCGAAGGTGTTACCCTCGATCACAGCCTTCTCGATAGCCAGCGTCGTACCCTTCGAACCATGGTAAGCACCGATAAACTCGCTGTTGGCACGCTTAGCCTCACCGACCGAGTTGATAGCCACGATCTTCGTGTTCTTAACCGTCGAATTCTTCACCGTAGCGTTCGGCGTCACATAACCGATCAGACCACCGACGCAACCGCCGTCAGCCTCGCTCAAGGTCGAAACCTCCGAAGCATCTACAACAGCGCCATCCACGTTCAGCACGTTCTCGGCAACGAAACCTACCAGACCACCGACCTTATTTACACCGGCAACCTTAGCACCCTTAACCGTTACCTTCTCGATGTTCACCTCACCATACGTAGCACCGACCAGTGCACCAGCATAGTAGTTGCCCTCGATCGTTGCACGAGCAGCAGCAGGCATAACCACGATACCGTCGATCACGAGGTTCTTCACCGTCGAAGATACCAACGAGGGGAACAGAGCGTTCACCTTGGCACCCGACTCAACAACCAGGTTCGAAACCATGTGACCCTGACCATCCAGCTCCAGATTGCGCGTCAACTCAGGATTTACAGCAACCGTATAACCGGCCATATCCACATCCTCGGCCAACTTAGCCTTCAGACCCGAAGCGTTAGCCAACAACGTAGCAAACTGACCCGGAGTTTCGATGTTGATGAAACCATCAGCACCTGCTACCGGCAGCGGCTCCAATACGCCATTCCACGGCATCAACTCGTGTGCAGGCTCGTCGAACTCCTCGTCGATATACACCTTGAAGGTTGCGGGATCGGTCAGCAGATCACCCACGATGTTCGTACGGTGATTACGCTCAATGGGAACCCACGTAAAGGGACCAACCGGCTCTGCCGTGTTATCGGTCGAGTAGTTGAACCAAATGGCAACATCGGTCGTCGAAGCCGGCGTATCAGCCAACAGGTAGTTGTACGATGCCCAGAAGTACTCCGAACCGTCGTTGAGCTTCAACTTCTCAACATCGGCCGTCTGGTTCTTGCTCACCGGAGCAGCCCAGTCGAAGATTACCTCCTTCATCTCGCCTACGGGCTTACCGGGCAGGTAGTTACCATCCTTATCGGTGCCAACAGCCGTGAAGTCAAACTGCGTGTAGGTCGAAGCCTTCACCTTCGTGCCGGCCAACTCATACTTGTGCTGCAGAGCCACGTTGATGTCAGCATAGCTGATACCTACGTTAAGCTGAGCGAAGGGACGATAGAGCCAGATGTCCTTCTCGATGGCGCCATTAACCTTCAGGTTGCGCTCAACCCACAAGAATGCGTCACGATCGTCATTGTTACCCTCCTCAACATCGTTGTAGGTGATCGAGAGTTTCTTGGTCATCCAGTCGATTGCATAGTCCTTGCAATCGGGATCTTGAGCCCAGAAGATGATGTCGTAGCTCTTACCAGCCACAAGACGCACCTTCACCTCGGTCTCACGGTTCACGAAGGTAGCCGTACCCTGCTGTACCGGAGCCATGTCAGCCTTCTCCAGGTCGCCCGTCAAATAGATGGCCCACTGAAGCTCAGTTGCCTTCAGACCATCTGCCACCGCACGCGACGCAACACCACCGGGTGCTGCCACGCTGAACGTTACGTCCGTGTCACCACTGGTCGGATTGTAAGGATCCGCACCATCCTGACCGCACGCTGCAGCAAAAGCTACCAAAGCCGTCGCTGCAAGAAAACGAAACAGTTTTTTCATAATTTTGGTTAGAAAAGTTAAAAAAGTTTGATAAAATGTATTTAGTGTATTATATTCATCTTCAATATATTGCACACATCAACGCACGACAAGCCAACACCCCGTCACCGCTTTTCACAGCTCGGACGGTTGTTGGTTGTGGCAATTGTTTGTACAACAAAGGTAGCAATAAGATTTTGTTTTACAAATTGTTTACAGACTTTTTTTATGATCATTTTGCAACAACATTCTCATTTCGCTCGTTGCTTTTCCGCACCGGAAATTTTCACAAAACGAAAAAAGATTGTACATTTGTCAAAAGGTTCGCACCGAGTGCGAATCAAAGGCAAACAAAAACAACAAAAAACAAGAGATCGTCAACACACACAATTATGACACATCTATTGCTTTTCGGTAACTTGGGTTGGCCCGAGTTGATCATCATCCTGCTGGTTATCCTGTTGATCTTCGGTGGTAAGAAGATTCCCGAACTGATGAAGGGCATGGGCAAGGGTGTACGCTCCTTCAAAGAGGGGCTCAACGAGGTCGAGAAACAGATCGACCAACCTGCTGACAACACCGATAAAAAAGAGTAGCATGGCCCACGAACAGCCCCACGAGACAACGCAATCGTTTTGGGAACACCTCGAGGCGTTGCGCTGGGCCATCCTGCGCTCGTTGGGGGTGTTGCTGGTGGCTATGGTCGGCTTTTTTGCCGCCATGCCGTGGCTGTTCGACCACCTGATTTTAGCCCCGACACACGGCGATTTTCTCCTATATCGCTGGATCGCCCGGCTGGCCGGAGGCGAGTTTGCCGTAAGCTATCAACAATTTGATGTCGAGCTGATTAACATCCGCGTCGCCTCGCAATTCATGACCCACATCAGCACCTCGTTTTGGTGTGCGCTGGTGGCCACTTTCCCCTATCTGATTTACGAAATTTGGCGATTCGTGCGCCCGGCACTCTATCGCGCTGAGCGACGTGCCGTAGCGGCCGCTTTTTCGACCGGCACGGCCCTCTTTTTTGCCGGTTGTGCGGTGGGCTACCTGGTGGTCTTCCCCATCATGTTCCGCTTTTTGGCCGACTATCAACTCAGTGCCGAGATTGCCAACCAAATCGCGCTTCACTCCTACATGGGCAACTTTCTGGGAACAATATTCATGATGGGCATTGCCTTCGAGTTGCCGATCCTCACCTGGCTCATTTCGCGCATCGGTCTGGTGTCCCGCGAACAGCTGAAATACTACCGTCGCCACGCCGTGGTCATCCTGCTCGTTGCTGCCGCACTGATCACCCCCTCGGGCGATCCCTTCACGCTGATGGTGGTCTTTCTGCCCCTCTACCTGCTCTACGAGGCCGGCATCTGCTTTGCCCGCCCGGCCGAGCGGAAGAGCTAACAACCCGTTTGGAGGCTGTGCGCACCGCAGCACACGGAGCGTACATGCAAGGCTTTCACCAGAATCACCTTTTATACATGTTCTATCAAAAAAAATCAGGGGCTGCTCTCGAAAGAACAGCCCCCTATAATGCGTGCCTTACGGCTCACATGCTATTTAACGGCGTTAACTACTGCCTCGAATGCCTTCGGCTCGTTCATCGCCAGGTCAGCCAAAACCTTACGGTTCAGGGCAATACCCTTCTGATTGAGCTTACCGATAAACTGCGAATAGGTCATACCGTAAGCGCGAACACCAGCGTTGATACGGGTGATCCACAACGAACGGAATGTACGCTTCTTGAGCTGGCGGTGTGCATAAGCATACTGCAAACCCTTCTCGACCGTATTTTTCGCAACGGTCCATACGTTTCCCCTTGAACCAAAGTTACCCTTGGCAAGTTTCAAAACTTTCTTTCTGCGCGCACGAGACGCAACAGCATTTACTGAACGTGGCATAATGTAAAAGTTTTAGTAGAGCTCACAGCGACACGGTTCTCCCGCATTCTTTGGGGCTGTTCCGCTCCCGATTAAAAAAAATTGGTTTGTTGGTCAAATTCGGTTGCCCGATGCTATTTATTTCACCAACAGGTTCTTGATTTTGGCCTCATCAGCCGCAGAAACGGTGCTCGAATAGCAGAGGTTACGCTTCTGTTTCGTCGTCTTTTTGGTCAGGATGTGACTGTGATAAGCGTGCTTGCGCTTGATCTTTCCTGTGCCGGTGAAGGTAAAACGCT
Organism: Alistipes sp.; assembly: GCA_045127275.1. Taxonomy (GTDB): domain Bacteria; phylum Bacteroidota; class Bacteroidia; order Bacteroidales; family Rikenellaceae; genus Alistipes. The sequence continues at coordinate 113,715 of JBGVPZ010000013.1, read as the reverse complement.
TCTTCGCCGCGGCATTGGTTTTCATTTTTGGCATTGTCGTAAATAGTTAATTGTTAAACATAGCCCGCAAAAGTACACAAAATTTTGCAACCGACAATCTTTTTTGCAGGATTTTTTCGCCAAAGCTTGTTTTTGCCGGCCTAAAATGCTGCCACGGCGCGAACGTAGCCGGAGTTATAAGCAAAGTCCTCGACCACATTGCTCGTAATCATCCGGACACATTGTGCGCAGAGATAGCCCGAAGTCGCATCGTCACTCTCTGTCGAGGACCAATACCAATACTCTCTTCCGGCCAAGAGTCGCCGACCTCTTTTTTCTGACAATGTAAAATTTACAGCGTCATACACCGAACTTTCAGCCAATCGTTTCAACTCATCAACCGCCGGAAGATACCATTCGGTGCCCATCCCCACACAAACACCAAACGCAGGATATCGTTTTTCCCAATTATCAAGCTGCATAATCCGTTGCAGATTTCTCCTTCCATCTTCCCGATCCTTCAGTCCTAACCACTGTTTGCAGGGATTATCCGACCGTAACCATGACCCGAAATTTTTATCTGCAGCCCACACCGCTGTAGTTTCTTGCAGGCTCACAATCTTGCCATGACGACCTGTACTATCTACCTCGAAAACAACACCCTCTTTTTGACCATCATCATAATAGTCTCCAACGCAGAATGTCCCAAAACGCCCCCGACCATTCAACCGAAACTGCTGCTCTTCGCGCTCTTTGCGCTCGCGTTCAGCCTGCTCTTTAGCACGACGCTCCGCCTCGACTTTTTCTCGGGCTATCCGCTCCCGTTCGGCCTTTTCTTGAGCCGCACGTTCTTCGCGCTCTTTGCGCTCGCGTTCAGCCTGCTCTTTAGCACGACGCTCCGCCTCGGCCTGCTCGCGGGCTACTCGTTCTTGTTCGGCCTGTTCACGCGCTCTCCGCTCGGCCTCTGCCTTGCCATCGCGCTGCTCGCGACCCAGCAGATGCAACACATCCTCCACCAAGGCCGGTTCGATCGGATGGCTTTCAAGCGTCCGCCAATTGATACTCGAGAAGACAAAGCGCAAAGCCGGAGGCATCGTACTGCCATCAATAATATAGGGCAGGATCGAATTTTTCGGCTTTTCGTTGAAGGCAAAGGTCAGCTCGGCATTGGTAAACTTCGACTCATAAGAATTTTCGCTTCCCAAAAACAGCACAATCCGACTCGCAAGGATTGCCTCGGCCAAGACGACCGGAAACTCAAAACCACCGCTAATGCCCTGACGGTCGATAAAATAGCTTATTCCGGCCCGATCAAATGCAGCCGCAATGCGATCGGCCGTAGCCGTATCTTTGCGCGAATAGCTGATAAAAACGTCGTATTGCATAAAAATAGCACAAAAGAGTGAGTAAAGATAGCACAAAAAAGCGAAACGGCAAATTCGTAGCCGCCCCCCGGCCTTCGATTTTTCACTGCCGGCCGATTTGCAGATTTCGATTTTTCTTCCTACCTTGCCGTATGAAAACCCTATATTTTATTACGATTATGTCTTTTTTCAGTGCACTCTTCGGGGGCAAGGCTCCCCAATATCCGAGCGACACGATCACGACCCGCGCAGGCGAGGAGCTCACCTTCCACTTCTACGCCCACGCCTCGCTGGCCATTGAGTATGGTGGCAAATGGATCTACATCGATCCGGTGATGGAGCATGCCGACTATTCGCGGCTGCCGAAGGCCGACGTGGTCGTGGTGACCCACCACCACTCGGACCACCTCGATCGTCAGGCGGTCGATGAGCTAACCACGCGCCAATCGGAGGTTGTCTGCGATCGTACCTCGGCCGAGGCCTTCGAGATGAATTGCCACACGATGCGTCCGGGCAGCGTTGCCAACCCGATTGAGGGGCTGCGCATCGAGGCCGTTGCCGCGTACAACACCTCCGAGGGACACACCAAATTCCACCCCAAGGAGCGCGAGGATTGCGGCTACATCCTCACGTTGGGCGGTACCCGCATCTACATTGCCGGTGATACGGAGCTGACGCCCGAGATGAAGGCCTTGAAGGAGATCGACATTGCCTTCCTTCCGGTCAATCAGCCCTACACGATGACTGTCGAGCAAGCCACGGAGGCGGTCAAGGCGATTCGTCCGACGATCTTCTACCCCTACCATTACGGTCAGGTGGAGCAAAAGACCGATCTCGATGCCCTCAAAGCTGCGCTCGAAGGGGTCACCGAGATGCGCATCTTCCCGATGGAGTAACACAAAACGACCTACACAAAAAGGGGCTGCCACAATTTGATGTTGTGACAGCCCCTTGCTTTGTTTGACACCGTAAACAAGCGGGATTTCAAGGCTTGCGAAGGCTTTGAAACCGCAGCATACTAAGCGTATGTGAGGATTTCAAAGGCGAGCGTAACGCAGAGATCACCAAGATAAATCGGTTCACCCCGTCAAAGAAGCCGTATAACAAGCGGGATTTCAAGGCTTGCGATGCCCGAGAAAGCGGAGTTTACTACTTGTAAATGAGCATTTCGAGGGCGAGCGTAACGCAGAAATCACCTTGTTAGACGGCTTCTCTCCTACCGTTGTACGCGCCCATTGGTCGCCCCATCAGCCACCGCCTCAATCTCCTCGATCGGGAATTGGGCATAATCGCCCGGCACCGTGTTTTTCAGGGCACAGGCGGCAGCTCCCAAGTCGAGTGATCGTTGGATCGGCAGGTTATGCAACATGCCGTAGATGATGCCACTATTGTAAGCATCGCCTACGCCCACACAATCGACCACCCCTTCGATATCGTAGATGCGCGCCTCGTACATCTGCCCGCGGTGCCACATCACACCGCCGAGCAGGTGGTGTTGTGCGTTGATCACATTGCGCAGCGCAAAGACCATCGTATGACAACGGGGCATCAGGCGAGCCACCTCCTCGGCCGCCCGGGTATAGGCCTCCATCTCCATCCGATAGTGCGTATCCAAGGCCTTAAACTGCGGCATTTCGACCCCCAACGACTGCTGGAACTCCAACTCCGTACCGAACAGAATATCGCTCTCGGCCATCAGCGGAGGCAGCACCTCGTGGGGACGCTTGCCATACTTCCAGAGGTTGCGACGGTAGTTGATGTCGCACGAGATGACTAACCCACGACGACGAGCCGCAGCAATCGCCTCGGCACACACGGCAGCCGCACCGGCACTCACCGCCGCCGAGATACCCGACCAATGAAACCAATCGGCATCGGCAAAGGCGGCATCCCAATCAATATCCCCCACCTGGACCGTATCAAAGGCCGAGGCGGCACGGTCATAAACCACCTGCGAAGAGCGCATAGCAACAGCCTCCTCCATGTAGTAGAGGCCCAAGCGTCCCTCTTTGCGCACGATGCGGTCGGTCTTTACGCCATATCGATGCAAATCCGCAATGGCAGCATCGGCCAACCGATTGGTCGGCAGACAGCTCACAAACTCACTCTCAAGGCCATAGTTGGCCAGCGAGACCGCTACATTGGCCTCACTGCCACCAAAGTTGGCCTCAAAACGTCCGGTCTGCGTAAAGCGATCAAAGGACGGAGGTGTCAGGCGGAGCATCAGCTCGCCAAAGGTCACCACTTTCATTGCGTCGGCTCTATTTCTCGGTTGCGGGTTTCACCTCGGCCTCCACCTTGAGCGTGTTGAAGCCCTTGATGATGTTCTCATCGCTGTTTTTCGAGGCATCGTAGGTCACCGTCACCTCCTTCGACTCGAGGTTGATGGCGTAGTCCTTAATGCCCTTACCCAGCACGGGGATGTTATTCTCCACCTTCTTGGCGCAATTCGGGCAGTCGAGATTGGTCACAAAGACCGTCGTTTTGAGCTCCTTACCACCTTTCTTGGCCGGCTTCTGTGCCATGGCTACACCTGCACCCATCACCAGGGCGAGGCAAATCACGAGTAACTTTTTCATCTTACTATCTTTTTTTGAGTTGTTAATACAGGTTAAAACGGAGACCGAAGTAGAACTTACGCCCCATCAGCGGGCCCCAGACATTCATCGAGTTGAAGGCCGTCGAATAGGGATTCGCAGCATTCATGATGGGTTCTTTCTGGCGATAATCGGCAATATTCTCACACCCCACATAGAGGTCGAAGCGACCCACCTTGCGCGTCACCTGAGCATAGTACATCGGGTACTCGGGCGAGCGGCTGTCATCGGCCAGGTTGCCCGTCTGACTCGGGATGCGGGCCGAGCCGTTGAGCTGCGCCGTCACATCAAAGACCCAACGGCGGAAACGGGTCGCATATTGCACGTTGAGCAGCGTTTTGTAGTTATTGACCAGCGGACGCTCCACCTCGGCCGTCGTCCCATCCGGGCGGTCGATCGTCATCTTCGAGTCCGTATAGCGGAACGTGGCGAAGATATCCAACCGCTCGACGGGCGTCCACGAGAAGTCCACCTGGTAGGTGTCCGTATAGGATTTCCCGTCCGAGGTGTAGATGTCGATCCACGCAGGGTTGTACTCCTGATCGACCACCACGGCATCCGAGAACTGCGTACGGAAGTAATCGACACTCAACGTCGCATTCTCCGAGCCGGCCAACGAGAAGGTGTGGGTCAATGATCCGCCCAGCGTGACGGCCTTCTCCATGCGATCGAAGGCCTCGAACTGCTCGGGCGTAACGTGCTGACCGTGGTTGAAGACGATGTGGCGACCGGTCGTCAGCACACCGATGTTGTCCGTAAAGATATTGGTCGAGCGATAGCCCAAACCGGCCGACAGACGCAGCGTGGTCAGCGGCGTGATGTTCCACCGAACATGGCCGCGCGGCGTGCAGAACAACCGATCGTAGAAGGCGTTGTAGTCGCCACGCACACCGGCCACGAGCGAGAACTTATCCTTGATGGCATAGGTGTACTCGGCATAGCCGCCCACCTCCTCCTCGTTGCGATCGAGCAGGTATTCAGCCACGGGATTCTCGATGATCCAGGGCGTGCGATTCATCACCCGCTCGTTGGTCGAGGCATGGTGCGCCTGCAGACCCAGAATGAGCGACGAGCGGTGGGTGAAATAGTGGTTGTACATGAGGTTGAGCGAGACAAAGTTCTCGCTGCCGGCATAATCATTCAGACCGAAGTAGGCCTGTTCGTCGTAGTGGTCAAAATCGGCCACCACAGCCAGATTCGAGCGTAGCTCCTCCTGCTCATCGGGATTATAGACCGCCGCACCGAGGGGCATACCCATCTTGAAGTAGGCTCCCGCCTCGCGGTTGCGGATGTGCGAGCCGTAATCGGGCATCTGCAGGCCGCGCTCCTGCCAATCCCACTCCTCGTGCATGCGACGACGCTGCTCCTCATTGTCTTCGTAATTCATCATACCGCCCAAGCGATTCTCCTGCAGGAGCTTGAAGCCCCAGCGGATCTGCGCCCCGTTGGGAGCCTGATAGAGCCAACGATTCGAGAGCGAGAGCAGATTGGTCTCGGGCTGATCGCGAAAATGGTCGTGGTTGTGGTCCATCTCGCGCACATCCGTATCGGCCGAGCCGTGGAAGAGGATGACCGTCGAGAGGCGTTTATCCTCGGTCAAGGGGATGGCCGACGAGAGGTTGATCTCGGGGCGCAACTCATCATCGAGGTAGAGGTTCACAAACAGACGCTCCTCATCGGTCGGTTTGCGGTGTTCGAGGTTGATCTGTCCGGTGATCGCCTCGTGACCGGCCGCCACCGAGGCTACGCCCTTCGAGACCTGGATCGAATTGAGCCACATACCGGGCGTATAGCTCAACCCATAGGGGGCACTTAAACCGCGCATGATAGGGCGATTCTCGTCCAGAATCTGGGTATAGGTACCGGCCAGGCCGAGCATCTTGATCTGTCGGGCTCCCGAGATGGCATCGCTATAACCCACCGTCACCGAGGCCGAATTCTCGAACGACTCGGCCAGGTTGCAGCAGGCCATTTTGCAGAGGCCGGCAAACGAGATCATCTCGTTTTTCATGATGCCGTCGCGCTTGACGAAGTTACCGCTTTGCGTACCCTCGACCACGACGCTCTCCACGGCTACGCCCTCGGCCTGGAGGCGGAACTCCACCTGCTCAAGCCCGGCAGCCACCTGCAACGTATCATTCTCATAGCCCAGATAGGAGGCAACCAAGCGATCGTAGTTGCGCACCCGATAGATCGTAAACCCGCCATCGGCAGCCGTGCTGCTACCAACCGTCGTCTCGGCCCAATAGACCGATGCTCCGATGAGCGGCTCGCCCTGCTGATCGGTCACGCGGCCACGCAACGTTTGAGCCGAGGCCGTCGCGGCCACCGACAACAAGGCAACAAAACTTACAATGTGTTTGATTTTCATAGATTTCTTCGCATAATGGAACATAAAAACAAGTGTGGCAACCGATCTAATCGGCCACCGTCAGGGTGTTTTATGCCATTACGGGAGGTGCTCGTAGCGAGCGGGCGGTATAGTAACCCGCCAAAAGGGGTAAGGCGGGCGGCCCAGCCCGATCCAATTGCACAGCGACCTGCCAGCCGTCACACACCGTCGGCTCACCATAGAGCGCCTCGGCTACGAGGAGCACGGGCACCATGCGACGCGCCTCATCATCGCCTACGTAGGTGTAGAGGATCTGCGTATTTGCATGGCGATCGCAATAACAATCGGCCGTATAGTGCAGACAGTCGCTCTGCGGGGCACATTGGTGCACATGATGACACCCGCCCTCACAGCAGGAACTCTTTGCATGGTGCGCCTGACACGGGCAGTACAACAACGCAAAGGCCATACTCCCCACGGTCCACAAATAGACCGCAGCGAGCAACATGGCTATGTAACGTCGTCTTTGCATCCTGCTACCCTCTTACTCGACCACACCACACTGTTTGAGTTGTTCGATCCACGCCGCCGCATCACGCTCGGCCGTCGCCTGATCGACCTCGTAATGGTCCGTCAGCACGCGAACCACGTCGGCCAACTCAAAATCGCGACCGACCAGGGCCTCCCACAACACAAGAGATGAGGCGTTGAGCGAGATAACGCGTGTCATATCAACACCATATGTACCGGGCATCACCACAATGTGTTCCCCGGCCATTTCACGAACTTTACAAGCGGATCGAATCTTCATACGTGGCAAAGATACAACAAAAACAGCGAAAATGAAAATCTTTTCGGATTTATCTGCCTAAGGCAACTTTGGAGGTGCCCCGGCCACCTCTTTCTACACCGACTTGAATAGAGATCATCTATCGGTCTGAGCCTCTCCCGAACCACCTCGCTAAAGACTCGCCGCAGAGCGGATGTCGCCCACAACGTTCGTATCGAACAATCAACAGCATTTTCAAACAATTTTATCCCATTTTTCGTCTCCTGCGATCCCACCTATCACCCCCCCCCTAAAACGTTGTTTATCAGTTATTTCCAACAAACGTCGCAAAAATATCGCACGCGCATAGAAAAAAAAGCCCAAAAAAATATCTTTTATTGACAACTTCTTCCTATCTTTGCATAGTGCCGATTCGTCCTTTTTATCCGACAAAGGGGCAAAAAGTCCCCTCGGAAGCGGCGCTCGGCTAGCAAACAAATTACTTCAAAAAACACAACTTAAGTCGTATAGGAGATAGCGCAATGGCGAGGTTGATGAAATACTTGCTACTGGTCGGATTGCTGGGGTGGATCAACCACTCGACAGCCCAACAAACGCATATCGAAACCGACAGCCTGACGACCGAAATCCACTTCCGCTGGGATCGCTCGAAACTCGACACACTCTACTTGGGCAACGACCGCGCTTTGCAGGCGTTGGATCGTCGCATCGACTCGATCGGCCTTTCACGCATCGACTCGGTGGTCATCATCTCCCAATCGTCACCCGAAGGCCCTTGGCACTACAACCAAAACCTCTCGGCTCGTCGTGCCGCCACGATGCGCAAAGAGATGATGCGTCGCTACCCTGCCCTGACGGATCGTCTCTCGGTCAATCCCGATGGTGAGTCGTGGAGCCAGCTGCGCGAATATGTCCGCACCGACCAACGGCTCAAAAACAGTTCGATCGACCGCGTGCTGAAGATCATCGACGACCGCACGATCTCGATCGAGACCCGCAAACGCCGCATCACGGACGATCCGGTCTATCGTTACCTCTACCGCACCTACTACCCGCTGATCCGTAACTCGATGATCTGCGTGGTCTACTATCGTGCCATCGAGCGAACCCCTTCGGTCGAGGTGCCCGCCTTTGAACTCAAAGAGGCCGACATGGGCCCGCGCACCTTCCCGCACGAGCTTTTCCAACGTCCGCCCCTCCCGCAACGCGACACACTCACCGTGGCTCTCAAAACAAACCTCCTCTACGATGCCGTCACGGCGCTCAACTTCGAGGTCGAGGTGCCCATTGGTCGCCATTGGTCGGTGGCCGTCGAGGATCTATTCCCGTGGTGGGAGAGCGGCAACAAATATTGTCTGCAATTGTGGGAAATGGGTATCGAGGGTCGCTACTACTTCCGCGACAACTACTACCACGCCCACAAACTGCAAGGCCACTTCTTGGGTGGCTACGCCATGTCGGGCAAATACGACTTCCAGCGCGACTACGACGCCTGCTATCAGGGTGAGTTCTGGTCGGCAGGTATCACCTACGGCTACTCAATGCGCCTCTCGCGCCGTTTCAACCTGGAGTTTTCGATCTCGGTGGGCTACCTTTCGACCGCCTACCGCCACTACTTCCCGGCCGACGACTACAGCGAGCTGTGGCGCGACCACTACGACCAAGGGCGTAAGAGCTACTTTGGCCCGACGAAGGCTAAGATTGCGCTCGTGTGGCCGTTGCAAATCCCCTATAAGAAGAAAGGAGGTCGCCGATGATGCGTCGTAGTCTGTTCATTGCCTCGCTCGTTGCGACTATGCTCCTTATGGCCTGTCACCGTCGCCCGCTGACCGACCCCGAGGATGCAGCCCTGCTCAACGTGCACTTGGTGACCGAAGGGATCAACAACGTGACCTGCAACATCTACAACCCTGCTATCGAGGCTCCCGTGATCAGCTCGGAGGCTGTTCGTTCTTTGATCTACGACCCTTCGGGGCAGCCGATCCTCTCGCAGGGTATGCTGACCAACTACACGATCGACGAACGCGGCTACGAGACGCTGGGTGCCGCCCTGCAGCTCTCGCCGGGCGAGTACCGCCTACTGAACTACAATTTCGACCTGGAAACAATCAAGGTAAGCAGCCAAGAGAGCTACGCAACGATCTACGGCTACACACAGGAGATTCCCGAAAAACTCTATAGCCGCTTTGGTACGCGCGCCGATGATGTGGGCAAGATCGTCTATCAGCCCGACCACCTGATGGTAGCACGCCAAGAGTCGCTCACCGTACGACCGCACCACGACATCCTGCGCATCGACCTGGATGCCCACACGGTGGTTGATACCTATTATATACAGATTCGCATCTCGGGTCCCGAAAACATGGCAGCCAATGCCGCCGGTGTAGCCACCTTGTCGGGACTTGCTCCGGGCAACCGCTTCGGCATCAACGATCGGATCGACGAGGAGTCGGTAGCCGTCTATTTTGAGATGAAGAAGAGCACCGATCCGCGCATCGAGGATGAAAACCAAGATGTGCTGTGCGCCACCTTCAACACCTTCGGTAAGTTACCTGACCAGCAGAGCGATCTGCGAGCCGTGTTGAGCATCCTGACCCGCGATGGTAAGACTCACCAGAAGGTGATCGACATGGAGCCGATCTTTGCCACCGAGGATGCTCGCCTGCGCCATTGGCTACTGATCGACGAGGTGTGGGAGATCCCCGTACCGGTCTATCCCGACTCGGGTGGCGGCGGTTTCAACCCCGAGGTGGACGACTGGGAGGATATCGAAGAGGTGATTCCAATTGGTCCTAAAGGATAACACAAAACACAAAACACATAATTAACACATTTCATTCACACATTTCATTCACACTTAAAACTTTTTCAGTATGAAAAAACTTCTGTTTTTAGCAGCTGTTGTGGGTGTAGCATTCACGAGCTGTACGAAGGAAGAGGGAGCCGACAAGGCTTCGATCAATCAGGAGATCACCTTTGAGGTGGCCAAGTACAAGCCGACGTCGTCGCGTGCCGAAGTGGCATTCCCGACCGACCAGAGCTTCGGTACGTATGCCTACTACGAGAACTACCTGACGGCCGGCCACTCGGTCTTCATCAACAACGCCGAGATCGTCAACAAGGTGAGCGGTTCGACCTCGTATTGGGCTGCCAAGGGTGAGACCTACTACTGGCCTACGCAGGGTCACCTCGATTTCATCAGCTATGCTCCCTTCAACGAGGATGCAACCTCGCCGGCTGTTCCCAAGATCAGCGACGACGACACGCAGCAGACGATGAAGTATGATGGCTTCAAGGTAGATGCCGCACAGCCGATTGACCTGCTCTACTCGGACAAGGCGATGCAGCAGACGGCCAACACGGTAAACTACGGTTTCGTCGGTGTACCGACGCTCTTCCACCATGCGTTGGCAAAGTTGAACTTCCGCGTAAAGGCTTTCCGCATGAACAATGCTGACGAGTCGCCCGAAGCTGTGACGAGCTGGGCTATCACGGTGAACAAGATCACGATCGAGAACATCTACGATGAGGGTAGCGTGACGATGAAGACGACCAACGTACACGATGCAGGTGCTACGACCGTTCAGTGGACGAACACGATCACGACCGTTCCCTACAACGTATGGTCGAACACCAGCTCGATGACGAGCAAGTCGTGGAGCTTCGATCAGGCTCTGACCACGACGGCTCGCACCTACGGTGCCGGTATGACCGACCCCGCTGAGGGTTACTTCATCCTGCCGCAGGCTTTGGCAACTCAGACGCAGAAGATCACCATCGACTACACGATCGTAACGACCGCTCCCGGAGCTCAGGTGGGCACGAAGGAGTACTCGGCTACGAAGTACTTCGTCGATTTCCCGGCAGTTCCGGCGTGGGAGATGGGCAAGAACATCATCTACACGATCGATATCGACCCCGTGGGTGATGAGATCCACTTCGCTCCTGCCGTAGTTGATTGGGAGGATGTAAACGGCGTTATTTCGCTCTAATCGAAAGCTACCTATGCTGTTGCCCCCAAGCGATGAGGGCAACTGTTTGGGCAGGGCGGGTTGATCCCCTCCCTGCTCCCTAAAAAGAAAAAAGAAGAAAACACAAACCAACGCCATGTTGCAAAGATCGACCATCGTGAGCCTGCTGGCAACCCTGTTGCTGGTCGGATGTAGCCAATCGTCGGGCGACGAGATGCCCGAACCCACGCCACAGCCCGATCAACCGCAAGCCATCACCTTTGGCACAGCCGAGGATGTCAAGGGTCGAGCCTCGACCTTGATCGGAGCAACGGATCAAGCAATGTTCCGTAGCCAGCCGTTGGCCGTCTATGGCGATTGGATCTACAACGAGGCCGGCGATCGCCGTGAGGTGTTCCACAATGTGGCAGTGAGCTACAACGGCACACCCCCCTCGCCTTCGGGTTGGAACTACGATCCGGTGCAGTATTGGCAACCCGGCGGCCGCTACGAGTTCCGCGCCTATTGGCCGGCCGCTGCCCCCGTATTGGGTACCGCTACGGCTCGCACGCTGGCTCTGGAGTACAGCATGCTGACCCGCAACGAGGACCTGATGGTGGCCTATACCGAATGTCCGACGGGCAACAACGGACAACCCGTACCCCTGCAGTTCCACCACACCTTGGCAGCCGTAGCCGTGAAGTTCTGCTCGGTCGATTCGGAGTGCGAATACCGCCTCAAGAACCTCTTCTTTACGAGTTTGAACTACATCGGAGCCCTTCCCTTTGACTCGACCGATGAAGAGCCTGATGTCACACACGATTGGGTCTATACCGAGGGTTCGCGCAGCTATGTCGATCCGACCAACATTTTCAATTCGGAGCGTCTGCGCGAGTGGTCTTCGGCCGAAGGACGGGTCATTCCGGCCTCAATCGACGACTATCCCGAAGAGTTTGACCTCTTCCTCCCCCAGTCGCTCGTTGTCGGTGCAGGGATTGCCAAACCGAGCATCACCTTCACCGTTGATGTGATTTGGAGTACGACCGACACGATCACAATGACCATCGAACTACCCACAACCGATAGTTCCGGCAATGAGATGGTATGGCAAGCCGGTCGTAAATATATCTATTTAGTCACCGTGCAACCCGATCGTTTCGACATCGAGGTGCGCACCACCGAGTGGGACGAAGTAAACGGATCGGTGGGTGACATTGTAATCCAATAAAGCGCAAGCGATGATCAAACAACCCATACTCTATAAACTCATCACGAGCTGGATACTCCTCTTGGTCCTCTTTGCTTGTACTCAGGAGGAGGAGAGCATTCTGGCACCACAAGGTAGCGGATCGCTCACGCTGACGATCGCCTCTACACCTGCCTCGCGAGCCGAAACACCGGGCGACGGCAACCTCGCGGGAGGTGGTGGCATGGAAGATCTGACCCTCGTGTTGGTAAACCCTGTGGGACGTATTTCCGAGATCAGTCAACTTTCGGGACTCACCGGAGCGGAGCAAACGATCAAGACTGTCTCCTTCTCGAACCTCGACGTCGGCAACTACACGATCTACGCCTATGCCAACACCCAGCGTGCCCAGCTCAGCGAGGCCCGCACATTGCTGGCAAACCTCACAAAGGGCGGCTCGTTCACAACAGCCACACGAGATGCGCTCTTCTCGGCCATGAGTGGGACGACAACGCCCCGAATCCACACCTCCGAGCCGCTCCTCCTGACCGCATTCAAAGAGGTCGAGGTCGGGATCGGTAACTCCTCGGAGCAGATTGACCTACTGCGCCCCGTAGTTTGGTTTGAGGTACGCCTCTTCAACCACTCGGAGCAGGAGATGCAGATTCAGGAGATCTCGTTCAGCAATTTCAACCCCTCGACGGGCTACCTGCTCCCCCACGGCGGTACGATTCCAAGCGCGGCGACCTATCGTTCGCTGCCCTCGTTGGAGGAGTACACGAATGGCACAGATATGGTCGTTGCGCCCAACACCGAGCAGACGATCTATGAGACGGCTCTCTTTGAGAACCGTGCGTCGAGTTACACGATGAGCCTTCAGATCGGTGTTGGCGGTGCCATGTGGACCGATGCCGTGGCGATTAGCACCAAGAAATCCTACGCCCTGTGCAATCGTTCGACGGGCAACTATCTGGTGGATAACGGCAATGGCCGATTGGCAGTCGTGGATGCGTTGGAGGATGCGCGCTCGCAGGAGCACGCCTTGTGGAGTTTCAGCGGCACAAGCAGCGGCTATATCACCAATGTAGCGACCGGAAATCGTTTCTATCGCTCCACATCGGCCGCTTCGTCGGGCTATTCGCTCACCTTCGCCTGGTCGAGCGGATACCTCCGTATCTCCTATCGAAGCGGCACCCGCACATACTATCTGCGCGACAACAACGGCTCGGTCAGCTATTCCACGACCAACAACAACTCGGGCTATTGGAGCCTGCGTGAATTGACCGCTCAATCGGCCTCGCTGACCGACAGCCAGATCAAAGTGGTGGACCCCGTGACGGCCGCCGTAACGCCCATGAGCGAACAGCTGCGCAACCAACATATCATCGTTTCGATCAACGCCTACTACAACGACACCGACGGAAGTTTCAACTTCAAGGTCACCCCGTGGGTCGAGAAGAACGAGGAGGTCGAATTTAACTAAACGAACGCTATGCAACGACTGCTATACTACCTATTGTTACTACCGCTGCTCGTCAGCTGTTCGACCGATCTGACGGACGATCAGCCGGCCGTCCAGGAGGGTGATCCGGTCACACTATTGCTCCATATCGGCGCGCAAACGCCTGCCGAGACGGTTGTCACGCGCCAGACGATGCCCGAGATCTCCGACGAGTCGAAGATTTGGAATCTCTATCTCTACATCTTTGACAGCGAGGGTAACAAGATGTATGGTCGTTATTTCGACGTAGCCGATGCACTCGCTTCGGCAGCTGCAGTGCAGGCTGCGGACGAGGATGCCTGGTATGTCTCCATCCCCGAGGGCGACAGCCAGGATTGCTCGGGTACGGTCAAGATCCACACGATGGCCCGCTCAGGTTGTAAGATTTTCGGTATTGCGAACATCGACTCGAAGATGGTCTCGCTCTCGCCCGAGACACTCAGCCAGCTCCAACACGAGGATGAGCTGTTGGAGATGGTCGTATCGCTCAACCAGGAGTTTGTCGAGCGCAGTGGTTTCTTCCCGATGAGTGGTGAGCTTTCGCCCGTCAACACGGCCGCCTTGAGCGGTACGTTGAATCTCCACCGCATGGATGCCAAGGTGCGCTTCTGGGTCAAGATCGGCAACGAGGATATCGAATCGTTCGAGCTGAAACGTTGGCAGCTCTTCAATGTATCGGCCGACAGCTATCTGATGAGCCGTGATGTGCGCCAAAAGTATGGCGTCACGACGGCCGATTCGGGGCGAGCCTATTTTAATACACTGACCAAAAATGCCGAGGACGAAGAGGTCTATGATGCTGGATCGAGCACTACGACTGATGACGACCGCACCCGCTATGGATTCTCGTTCTACCTGCTCGAAAATGCCCTGCAACCCAAACAAACGCCCACCCTGTACAGCGACCGCGAACGACAAGTCAAGGATGCCGAGGGGTTGAATGGTGAGTGGGCCTATGCTAACGAAAACTCCACCTACGTGGTCTTGACGGGTCGCGTGGTGATGGATACGAGCTACGAGCTGGCCGACGGATCGACCAAAGAAGGCTGTACGCTCAATGCCGAGGTGCGCTACGTGGTCCATCTGGGCGACTTCTCACACAGCGGTCCGGCTGACTTCTCGACCGAGCGTAACACCTCCTACACCTACACGATCACGATCAACGGTGTGAACGATATCCGCGTCGAGGTCGAGACCTCGAACGACGACCAGGAGGGAATCACCGAGGCAGCTCCGGGTGCTACGGGCGAGGTGACAATTGCCCTCCATGAGATCTACGACTGCGACGCCCACTACGCCTCACACGTCATGAGTTTCGACCGAAACTACATCAAGGCTGACGACGTGACGTGGTATGTCCGTACCCCCTTCAGCGAGGGTAAGCCCACGATGGTCGGTGGCACGGATGTTACGACCGGTTTGGACTTCAAATGGGTGGAGTTCCGTCTGAACGAGAAGTGGAGCAACATCTACTCCGAGAAGCGCGTACCCTACATTCCGCACAGCACCAAAGTCGATGCGGCGGGGAATCCATACCCCACGTCGGACGGCAAGACGATGTATGTCGATGAGTTGGTTAAGCTCCTGCGCGAGCAGAAGGCCGCCTACGACGCTGGTCAGGCCAACCTCTTCGATAGCAACGGTAAGATCATCGTCACAGCCTTCGTCAATGAATTCTATTACGACGAACACCCTTTCACCTCGACAGCCGGTCCATTGCTGTGGAAGCGAGTGGTCAATCAAGACGACATGCGTCTGATGCACATCCTCTCCGACACGAAAGAGAGTCTCGATCGCGAGAGTTCGGTCGTAGGCTCCTCATTCACGATTCAGCAACGTTCGATTCAAACCGTCTATAACGAAAATCATGCGGAGCTAGCAACGGCTTGGGGTACGGAACATACGGATGAGTATAGCCGACTGACCTATAATGCGGCGGCTCCCTCTACTTCCGAGAACCGTAATAACAACCTCGACTACAACGGACGCCTCAATACGCTCCGCGAGTGGGGTTTGGTCAGCGGCAGCAATACCGCCCCCAATTTCATCCATGGACAACGGTGGGATAAATTCTTAAATCTGACGGCGACCAACAAACAGTCCGAGCTGCGCGATGGCACGCTCAACGATGCCAATTACAAATACCTGCGCTATTCCTGCTTGAGCCGTAACCGCGACAACGACGGTGACGGCGTGATCGATCCGGGCGAAGTTCGTTGGTATATGGCTTCGATTAAGCAGCTCGTTGGTCTTTGGATGGGCGCCGATGGTATCGACAACACGGCCCGTATGTACAAACGTTCGGCTAGCGAAATGGCCAGTGATGATGAGCGGATATGGCGTCAACATATTGTCTCCAGTACCCTCTACAACGGCAACAGCAACTCGCCCTACATCGTATGGGCCGAGGAGGGCTCTTCGACGGGCGATTTGAGCGGTTCGACCACTTGGGGTCGCATGACCGAATGGGAGATACGTTGTGTCCGCAATCTGGGCATGGACGATACGGATGATGCTGATCTGACCGCTACGGCAACAGACTACGTACAGGTCAAGGGCACAAATGCCATCCCGCTGTTTGATCTCTCCTACCTAAACGAAAAGTCGATCCGTTACTTGGGTCAGGAGGGTGTCGATCTGATCTATTCGGATGAGTTGTCGGCTCAAAACCGCCTCTATTGGCAGTTTGAGGCCACCTCGGTCGGTTGCCCGACCTTCAGTGCCACGACCTTCCCGGCCATGCAGACGGCACTCGACCGTTCGCTCGGTAACAATCCCTATTGTCCGCCGGGGTATCGTCTGCCCAACCAGCGCGAGATCACGTTGATGCACTTCTATTGCGCCTCCTCGTTTTGGGAGAGTAACAAGCAGTTCTATACCCGTACCTACTACTCCTACGGCGTGAATGGTAGCAACCCCAAACCCTCCGAGGTCGAGCCATCCGTCAGCAACCAGCAAAAGACCGGATGGGCGCGCGACCAATGGAATGTGTACATGGAGAACAGTATCCTCAACAGCGAGCACCGATCGACCACATCACGCTGTGTACGCGACGTAGAACGCACGCAGTAGGCTGAGGGCGAAAGATTTGCAGGTTTCAATCTTTTTGGCTATCTTCGTAAGCGTAATATCTAACACTACGCATTATGCTTACACTCCAGGCTCCTGTGAGCCAGACTTTTACAGCCCGCTATGGCGAGGGGGCTACCCTCTTTGCATCGCCCGGGCGTATCAATCTCATTGGTGAACATACCGACTACAACGGCGGCTTCGTCTTTCCGGGAGCGGTCGATAAAGGGATTGTAGCCGCGATTCGTCCCAACGACACAGCGCGCGTACGCCTCTACTCGATCGACATGGACGAGGAGGTCATCTTCGGCTTGGAGGAGGCCGACAAACCGACCCCTTCGTGGGCACACTACATCTTCGGTGTCTGCCGCGAGACGATCAAGCGGGGCGGTCAAGTGGGCGGATTCGATGCCGTCTTTGCCGGCAATGTACCGTTGGGTGCCGGCATGTCGTCGTCGGCTGCCTTGGAATCCACCTTTGCCTTTGCCCTCAATGAGCTGTTTGGCTGTGGCTTTGACCGCGCAGAGCTGGCACGTATCGGCCAATCGACCGAGCACAACTATTGCGGCGTAAAGTGTGGCATCATGGATCAGTTTGCCTCGGTATTTGGCAAGCAAGGGTGTCTCGTGCGTCTCGACTGCCGCTCGATGGAGCACGCCTACTTCCCCTTCGATCCGCAAGGCTACCGTCTGGTGCTCATCAATTCATGTGTCAAGCACCAGCTGACCGGCTCGCCCTACAACGACCGTCGCCTCTCCTGCGAACGCGTAGCGCAGGCCCTGGGCCGCGAGTTGTTGCGCGGAGCTACGCCCGAGGAGTTGGAGGCTATCCGCTCGCAGATCTCGGAGGAGGACTACCGCCGTGCCCGCTATGTCATTGGCGAGGAGCAGCGCGTATTGGGCGTTTGCGAGGCCTTAGAGCAGGGTGATTACACACGGGTGGGTCGCCTGATGTATGAGACCCATTGGGGCCTTTCCCGCGATTATGAGGTTTCGTGCGAGGAGCTGGACCTGCTGGCCGAGATCGCCGAGCAGTGTGGCGTAACCGGCTCGCGCATGATGGGTGGCGGCTTTGGCGGTTGCACGATCAACCTCGTGAAGGAGGAGCTCTACGAGCCATTTATCGCCACGGCCAAGCAGCAATTCGAGGCCCGCTATGGGATCACCCCGCTCGTCTATGAGGTGGTTATCTCGGACGGTGCCCGCCGCCTATAACATCCTTACCATAAAGAGGACGGTGGATGGACTCCCCAATTGATCTAACGACAGGAGCTGTCTAACTCGAAAGTTAGACAGCTCCCGTTTTTCATAGTGGAATCCTTTTAGATAGCTGCAGCCTACAGCAACCGCTGCAAGGTATATTCACCCTCCCAGCCGTCGGGTCGCCACAACCAATCGCGTTTCAGCCCGATCTCCTCAAAGCCACAACCATAAAAGAGGGCTCGACTTGCCACATTGCTTTCGGTGACGTTGCACCACAACTGATGCAACCCCAACACCTCACGCCCATAGCGGCAGAGCGTCTCGACCGCCTCGCGGGCATAGCCTCGACGACGATCCTCCTCGTCGGCAATCAGGATCCCGATGCCGGCGCGGGCATGCAACGGATCGTAGCCAAACAGATCGACCGCCCCGACGGCTCGCCCCTCCTCGTTCTCGATGATGAGGCGTTGTTGGCCGGTCTGCGTCAGGTCAAACTGCTGTTCATCCAAAAAGCGACGCAACGTATGGCGCGAGAAGGGCACCAACGTGCCACTCACCGGCCAAACAGTCGGATCGTTCTCCCACCGATACATCAGCTCGATATCCTCCGGCTCGACCGCCCGCAGACGGATCGTTTTCCCCTCGATGTGCATTTACAGACCGATAATCTTGTTACGAATGAGCATCGCTACGCCCCACGCACCGGCATTCTCCGACATCTTCGAGAGGCGGAATTTCGTATCCTTATAGACCAGATTGAGCGAATATTTGTTCGTAGCCGATTTGAGCGGCAGCATGATGTAGTCGCCCGCAGCGGCTAAGTTACCACCCACGATCACCGTCTCGGGGTTGAAGGTGTTGATCAGGATGGCCACGGCCTTGCCCATCTTCTCACCGGCCTCCTCGATCAGCTCGATCGAGAGGTTATCGTCGTTCTTAGCAGCGGCAATGATGTCGTCGATATGGATGCTCTTCTGGCGAGCATACTGCTCCTTGAGGATCGTATTGACCCCCTGCTCAATCTGGGAGCAGAGCTTCTCCTCGATGGCCATACCCGAGACCTCTGTCTCCAGGCAACCCTTCTTGCCACACGAACAGATGATCTCGTTGTCGAAGAAGGGAATGTGGCCAAACTCACCGGCAAAACCGCTCTTGCCGTAGTAGAGCTTGCCATCGACCACAATACCGATGGCCACGCCACGACCCATGTGCAGATAGAGGACATTACTCTCCTCCTTCGATTTGCCACACGTGTACTCGGCATAGCAACGTGCACGCGTATCGTTTTCGATCAAGACATGGATGCCGATACGCTCCTCCAGAATTTCACGCAACGATTGATCGGCCGACGTGAAATATTTGTAGCTGCGACCCGTGTCGGGATTGACACGACCCACGATGCAGACACCCATACCGAGGATCTTGTCGCGATCGACACCACACGTTGCAATAAACTGCTCGATATTGGCACACAACCGCTCGAAACATTGCGGACGATCCTGCAACTCGAAGGTCGAATCGGTGTACTCAACGATGATGTTATTTTGCAGGTCGGTAATGACGAAGCACATATTGTCACGGCCGACATAGACTCCGGCAAAGTAGATGGCCGAGCTGGCCAGGCCGAAGATATTGGGACGACGGCCACCCGGGGTCTCCACCTTACCCAGATCGGTCACGATATTCTCCTCGACAAGCTCCTGCACCAACTTTGTGATGGTCGGCACACTGATATGCAGCTCTTTGGTCAACTCCGAGAGCGTACACTCGCCGTTCAGAGCCATGTGAGCGATGATATTGCGCTTGATGATGCTGTTTTTATGGGATACACCCTTTAACGTTTCGTCTTCGTGTTTGACGAAAAATTCGGTAAGAGAGGTCATATTTTGCGAACGAATTTGTTAACTAACCATGCAAATATAAAAACTATTCGTCAATTTTACAAAAAAATTAAAAAACAACGCAAAAAAAGCATCAAAAAGTCGGTAAGCCTTCTTTCAGCCTACAAAACAAGGGCTGTCCAACATTTCTGTTGCAACAGCCCTTGTTCATTTGCAGCCGTAGAAACGACATCAAAACTCATAAGACGCTCCCACTAGCCAGCCATGTAGCCGTTACTCCGCCCTGCTCATTCCGCAAAAAGTGTGTTCAACTATTTTTAACCCTATTCCGGAGAGGCCAATCCTAACTCTTTTAGTTCGTAAATCGCTCTACCAGGAACGTCAACTTTGTAATCACGACCTCGACAGAGTTCCCATCCTCCGACGGATCGACTGAGGCTTTATAATCTACGTCAAATGCAAGCGACAAACAACCGGTTTCCACCAACCAATATTGAATAAACACCGACAAACTCGGCACCTTCAACTGGAATTCGGGATGCAAGGTGGAGACTGGAAGGCATTTTTCGCCCAGCAAAGGAGGGTTATGCATATTCATTGAAGCTCGTCTTAACGATGAATTACCGTTAAATGCCTCCCTACCAATCCTCTTTACACCACCCCCAAATGTTACTTGGGTAAAGGCGGCATCCTTGAACACTCCGCAATCTCTATCGACAATGTTGCCTGAATAGTCCAACTCGGGATGTTGACCCCACCTGTTGGTAGTGGCAACGATATCACAATCGAGATAAAGTTCGCCGGTGCAACCTTCAGCAATCATCGCATCGAACGCCTCTACCGTACTGGGAATCGTCAGACTCTGCATCGATCCGCAATCACGAAAAGCATACGATTGAATTCGCTTAAGCCCTTTAGGCAGATCGAGCCGTCGAAGGTTGGAGCAGGCCATAAAAGCAGCTACACCTATCTCCTCCACCGCGCCTCTAAATTGAACCTCGGTGAGACTTAAATTACCACAAAAGCTTTTTCTGCCAATACGTTTTACCTTATCGCCGATAATCACCTTCGTAAATTTCGCGTTCTCGAAAGCTCCGCTACCCGTTTGAAAGTCATACTCCCAGGGAAAGTCTCCCCCAAAATCCGCACCATACTCGTCTCCACTTGGGCCTTTGGTGCAATCCGGAAGATTACAATTTACAGTAAGCACACCACCACACCCAGGTGCAATAAGCCCATAAAGAGTCTCTACCGTATGTGGTATGGTCAAACTCTGCATACCGCTACAATATTGGAACACATAAGGCTCTATCACCTTGATATTGCTTGGAATATCAACAGTTCTCAAACCCTGACACCCTTCAAACAATCCACCTTTAAGGACAGTAATCCCCGATGGAATTTTGAACGACGTAAACGAGAGACAATGGTAAAAACAATGATGGCCGATCTCTGTTACACTTTGGGGTATGTCGATATCCTCCAACGCCACGCAATTTGCGAAAGCATAGGGTTCAATACGCTTCAGTTGGCTCGGCAGTTTTATCTTTATCAATTGTCTGCACGTATTTGAAGAGCTCTCATAATCATAATGGCCAATTATCATTGCCTCGGGGATATTAACCACCGGTCTATCAAACCGAATCAAGCCAATACCGTTTGTAAAATATTGGTGTTCGACATTTGCACCATAATCCGCATTTACATCGATCACAAGAGGATTGTTGCCATTGACCCGATACCATATCTCATTCGGGCCGCACACCACATCATCCCAAACCAAAGTCGGATCGTCGGTTGGATCGTTGGGGTCATTCGGGTCGTTCGGGTCGTTTGGATCGTTCGGATCATTCGGATCATTCGGATCGTTTGGATCGTTCGGGTCGTTCGGATCATTCGGATCATTCGGATCATTCGGATCGTTTGGATCGTTCGGGTCGTTCGGATCATTCGGATCATTCGGATCGTTCGGATCGTTCGGATCATTCGGATCGTTCGGATCATTCGGATCATTCGGATCGTTCGGATCGTTCGGATCGTTCGGATCGTTCGGATCGTTGGGATCATTCGGATCGTTCGGATCGTTCGGATCGTTCGGATCATTCGGATCATTCGGATCGTTTGGATCGTTTGGATCGTTCGGATCATTCGGATCATTCGGATCGTTTGGATCATTCGGATCGTTTGGATCGTTTGGATCGTTCGGGTCGTTCGGGTCGTTCGGGTCGTTCGGAGGAGTCTGCGTTTGACCCGATTCCGGATCGGATGCAGGTTCAGTATCATCCCCACCGCAATACGTCAGCGTCATCAATAAGCCGATAGCGAACGCAAAAAAGAGTTTTTTAGTCATTGTCGTGAGTATTAGTTATAGCATTGGACTTGATCACACTCCTATAGAACCTCTACCAATCGTAGTGGACACACTACGAGAGGTGGCAAATCAAAAAAGTTGAATCATTCAACTAAGAGGACTCAAAATAGAGGGTCGTTGGATCAAGATTGGTTTTTGATGCGCATTCAATTGTTTATATTCTATCTACAACAAAGATAGTACAAAAAAAACAATTATCACAAACCATAAAAACAAAAAAACGACTAATATGCGCAAGGTGTACAACAACTCACAGCAAACATGCACCAAAGTTACCCATCAGTTAGATTATTTTTGCATGCTTCTTTGATCTATTAACTAAAAAAGGGCTGTCCAACATCTCTGTTGCAACAGCCCTTGTTCATTTTGTCGTCGCAACGACGACTCCGAGACGAACTATTCGAGTGCCCAGCGCGAGGTGATCGCCACCTCGGCATGGATCTTACGAATCAGCCCTTGCAAGACCGTACCCGGCCCCAGCTCGGTAAAGTCGAGGATATCATCGGCAACCATGCGCTCGACGATCTGCGTCCAACGCACCGGAGCGGTCAGCTGGGCAATCAAATTCTCTTTGATCTCAGCCGGATCGGTATGCGGCATCGCATCGACATTCTGGTAGATCGGACAGATCGGCGTGTGGAACTCAGCCTCGGCAATGGCACGGGCCAACTCCTCACGAGCCGGCTCCATGAGCGGCGAATGAAAAGCTCCACCCACCGGCAGCACGAGTGCACGACGTGCTCCGGCCTCCTTGCAACGCACACACGCAGCCTCCACGGCCGCCTTCTCGCCCGAAATGACCAACTGGCCCGGGCAGTTGTAATTGGCCGCCACGACCACTCCTTCCGTCGTTTGGCAGATCTGCTCCACCTCTGCATCAGCAAGCGAAATAACAGCAGCCATCGTGCCCGGCACCGCCTCACAGCAGGCCTGCATAGCTTGCGCACGCTTCGAAACGAGTTTCAGACCCTCCTCAAAGGAGAGTGCTCCGGCAACCACCAGGGCCGAGAACTCACCCAACGAGTGGCCGGCAACGGCATCGGGGGTTACCTGCAGGGCTTTGGCCAAGGCCACCGAGTGGAGGAATACGGCCGGCTGGGTCACCTTCGTCTGACGCAGATCCTCGGGCGTACCGGCAAACATCAGATCGGTAATGCGAAAGCCCAACACCTCATTGGCACGCTCAAAGAGGGCGCGCACCTCGGCATTGTTCTCATAGAGGTCTTTGCCCATACCGACATATTGGGCTCCCTGACCGGGGAATACATAAGCTTTTTTCATGCTCTTTTTTTCTTTAGTTGTATGGATGATGGCGCGGCAAAGATAGTAAATTTTTCTTATCCGATGCGATAATTGCGCAACTCGCGTTGCAGGGCACGCTCCTCACCACCACACAAGCGATCGAGCAGGGCATGGAAGCGGGGCGAATGGTCATGATGGACCGTATGACACAATTCGTGCAGAATCACAAAGTCGCGCAGGTGTTCGGGCAGGGCCATTAGAAAAAGACTGAGCGAGATGTTGTTGATCGCCGAGCAACTCCCCCACTTGGTCCGAGCTGCCCGAATCGAGAGCTTCGTATAGCGCAAACCCGTCTCTCGGGCCAACCGTTCGATGCGTGGCGGCAGATCCTGCTTGGCCGCACGGCGCAGCATTTCGACCTCTTCGGGCGTGCACTCCTTGCGCGGAGCAATCGCCTCCCGCTGTGCCAATCGTTGCAGGGCGCGTTCGACCCAGGCCTGTTTCTCGAGATAGAACTGCCACGCCCGCTCACGCGACACCCCGGGCGGATAGGTCAGCCGCACCTCACCCGACCCACGCACCGACAGCGTAATGCGTCGCGCACGCGGGGAACAGATCAAGATCGGTGTAGGATTCAAATTCAAGGTGCAAAATTAGGAGAAACACGCTCGGCATACGGCAGGAGGCTACACTTGGCGTACTGCCTACTGTACTCAGCGTACTGCCCATTCACAGCAAGCAAGGAGGTGCAAAAGAGGCCGCATGCGTTACGACTTTTTTTCGATTATAGGCGAGGCTATTTTGTGCCGACCGATGGTTGCGGTGGATGGGCTGTACTCAGCGTACTGCCCATTCACAGCAAGCAAGGAGGTGCAAAAGAGACCGCATAGAATCAGAAAAAAAACTATCCGATACGCTGACGCACCACCTCAAATAACATCACCGCTGCTGCTGCCGACACATTGAGCGAGGCGATGTGACCAATCATCGGAATGGCCAGCTGCTCGTCGCAGAGTTTGAGGATGGCGGGCGAAATACCCATATCCTCGGCACCCATCACCAAGACCGTAGGCTTGGTAAAATCGGCATCGTAGAGCAATTTGCGGCTCTTCTCAGAGGCGGCAACGATCTGGTAGCCCTCCTGCTGCAACTGCGCAAGGGTCATGCGCAACGATCCGACACGGCAAACCGGAATCGAGGTCAGCGCACCGGCCGACGAACGCATTGCCTCGGCATTGACCGGCGCAGCATTCTTGATCGGACAGAGCAGGCCATGCGCACCGGCACACTCGGCCGAGCGGGCAATAGCTCCAAAATTGCGCACATCGGTTACCCCATCGAAGGCAACCAACAGCGGGGTTTCGTCTTCGGGTACACGCTCGCGCAGATCGTCAAGCGTCGCATATTCAATCAGGGCCGTCTGAGCCACCACACCCTGGTGATTGCCACGCGTGAGGCGATTGAGTTTCTCGACCGGCACCTCCTGATAGCGCAGGTGGTGGCGCATAATCAGATCCTTGAGATCCTGCATAAGCTGACCATCAGCACCCTTGCGGATGTAGAGTTTTTCGATCTGTTGTCCCGATTCGATGGCCTCGGCCACGGGACGAATACCAAAAATAAGATTCTCTGCCATAGTCTATTGCAGCGTATTGTGTATTTTTTACTTGGATTATCCCTCTTCGACGATCTCCAGTTCGTAGGAGACCTTCTCCCACTCGTGCATCTGGTGGTCGTAGTGCGCCTTCAGGTCGTTGTAGGCTTTGTAATCGGCCTCGTTATAGCTCGTCGCAGCGGCTAATTTGGCATCCCAGGCAGCGATCTGCTCCTCGAGCGAGGCCAGCTCCGCCTCGATCTCCTCAACTCGCTTACGCAACTTGCGCAACTGACGCTCCTGCTCCTTCTTCTGCTCGTAACTCATCTTGCCCTGCGTAGCCTCCTTCGGGGCTGCCGTGGTGCTCTTTTCGCGGCGATCCAACTCTTGCAACGACTCGATCTTGCGCTTCTCGAGGAAGTAGTAGATGCCTCCCAGGTATTCACGCACACCGCCATCCCGAAACTCGTAGATCTTATCGACCATTCCGTCCAGGAACTCACGGTCGTGCGAGACAACGACCACCGTACCATCGTACTTCATGATTGCCTCCTTCAGAATATCCTTCGAGCGCATGTCCATGTGGTTCGTCGGCTCGTCCAACACCAGCAGGTTGCGTGGTTCGAGCATCATGCGGGCCATAGCCAGGCGAGCACGCTCACCGCCCGAGAGCACCTTCACCTTCTTGTCGATATCCTCTCCACGGAACAAGAAGGCTCCCAGAATATCGCGCAGGCGGGTGCGAATATCGCCTACAGCTACCCGATCCAACGTATCATAGACCGTAAACTCGCCATCCATCAGGTCGTCCTGATTCTGGGCATAGTAGCCAATATTGACATTGGCACCCAGGCGGATCGACCCTTCGGTCGGGGTTAGCTGACCAATCAGCATACGCGCCAACGTCGTCTTACCCTCGCCATTGCGACCCACCAAGGCGATGCGGTCGCCCTTCTCGATCGTAAAGTCTGCCCCCGAAAAGACATGCTTCGTTCCGTAGGACATGCCGGCCTCTTTGAGCTCGGCTACCACCTGACCCGAACGCGGCGCAGGGGGAAATTTGATGTTCAGGTGCGACAGATCTTCCTCCTCAATCTCCAGACGATCTAACTTTTCGAGTTGCTTGATACGCGACTGCACTTGGTTTGATTTCGTCGGCTTATAACGGAACTTCTCGATAAACTCCTCGGTCTTTTCGATCATGCGTTGCTGATTCTCGTAAGCCGCCTTCTGCTGTTCGCGTCGCTCAGCACGCAGGACGACATATTTCGAGTAGGGCACCTTATAATCGGTGATCTTACCCAACGAAAGTTCCACCGTGCGGGTGGTCACATTGTCCAGAAAGGCCCTATCGTGCGAGATGAGCAGCACCGCCCCGTTGTAGTTCTTCAAATAATCCTCCAACCACTGAATGGACTCAATATCGAGGTGGTTGGTCGGCTCGTCCAACAGGAAGATCGAGGGGCGACGCAACAACAACTTCGCCAACTCGATACGCATGCGCCAACCGCCCGAAAACTCGGCCGTCGGACGCCCAAAGTCGCTTCGTTTGAAGCCCAAGCCGAGCAACGTCTTTTCGATATCAGCATCGCGCGTCTCGCCACCCAAGAGTTGATACATCTCCTGCGCCTCATTCAGACGGTGCAGCAGGTCGGCATAGGCCTCGCTTTCGTAATCCTCGCGTGTAGCTATCTCGCCGGTCATCTGCTCAATCTCGGCCTCCAGACGCAACACCTCCTCGAAGGCTTTGCCGGTCTCTTCGACCAGCGTCGTGGTATCGTGCACACGCATCGTCTGCGGCAGGTAGCCGATCGTGCAATCACCATTGATCGTCACAGCTCCCGATGTCGGAGCCTGCTCGCCCATGATCAGGCGCAGCAGCGTCGTCTTACCCGCGCCATTGCGACCCACCAGACCGATGCGATCTTTCGGGTTGATCAGAAACGAAATATTATCAAAAAGGGTCCAACCGCCATACGATACGGTCAGATTATCGAGTGAAATCATCTTTCTTTACGCCTCCAACATTTGTTTAATCTCCAGCTCCGGATCCTCGGCCTTGAAGACCGAACTTCCGGCAACCAATACATTTGCCCCTGCCTCGAATAGTGCTCCGGCATTCTCCTTCGAGATGCCGCCATCGAC
The DNA here is from genome assembly GCA_045127275.1 of Alistipes sp. Taxonomy (GTDB): domain Bacteria; phylum Bacteroidota; class Bacteroidia; order Bacteroidales; family Rikenellaceae; genus Alistipes. The sequence goes on along the minus strand of JBGVPZ010000013.1, from coordinate 86,552 downwards.
CTCGATCAGCAGCGTCGGATTCAACTCCTCGGCCATGCGGCGCAACTCACGGATGCGGTCCAGCGACTCGGGAATAAACTGCTGGCCACCAAAACCCGGCTCAACACTCATGATCAGCACCATATCCACCTCCTGCAAGATCGGGCGCAGCGTCTCGACTGCGGTTTTGGGTTTGATCGAGATACCCACCTTCGCACCGCTCTCGCGGATCAGGCGAATGCAATGCTCCGCATCGTGCGTAGCCTCCAGATGGAAGGTCACCCAGTCAGCTCCATCGTGGGCAAAGCGTGCCACATAACGTTCCGGATCGACAATCATCAGGTGCACATCGACCAACTTCGTCGTAGCCCGACGAATCGCCTTCAGCACCGGAAAGCCAAACGAAATATTGGGCACAAACAACCCATCCATCACATCCACATGGACCCAATCGGCTGCGCTGCGATCCACCATCCGCACATCGCGTTCCAGATGTCCAAAATCAGCGGCCAACACCGAGGGGGCTATGATTCTCTTCATATCCTTCATTTTTTTGCAAAGATAGCGCAAATTTCGCAAAACTCCTACACTCCCAGCCCGACAAACAACAAGGCAGCCCACCATTCGGAAGGCTACCTCATTACTCCATTGACGCATTGGTTACTGCTCCACAGGAGGAGCAATCACCTGTTTGGCTGTCTCGGACAACTCCGCGGGGCTCTTGATCAGCTAATCCACCACATGGTCATCGTCGTCAAAGCCCGGCTTGATCTCGACATTGAAGTTCGTCGGATCAGTCAGCAGGTCACCTACGATATTCGTACGGTGGTTACGCTCCACGGGAACCCACGTAAAGGTGGGAAGTGCGATCGACTTCGACTTATCCGTATTCCAGAAGGTTACCTGTACATCAGTCGTCTCCGAGGGGGTGCAAGCCAATAGGTAGTTGAACGACACCCAGTCGTAGGTCGTACCGGCTACCGTGATCTCGTGCAGGTCATTGCCCTGGTCATCCTGACCGCTCACCGGCTTCTGATAGTTGGCTGCCGGGAAGGTGATTGCACGCATCACATCGGGCGTATCTTTCGGTTCACCCTGTCCCTCGGCTACCGAGAAGTTCTGATGTGTCGAGGCAGTCACCTCTACCGAACCCAGCACGAAACCAGACTCCGCAGCAGCCTCGATCTGCCCCTTCGTCAGACCAATATTGAGCTGGGCAAAGGGTCGCTTCAGATAGACTGTCTTACTACCAGTTCCGACAACCTTAAAGTCGTGCTCCACCCACACAAAGGCATCACGCAGCTCGTTCGAGCCGATCTCATGCTGCCCCAAATAGTTCATGGCTATGCACTTAGCATCCCAATCGGGCGCATACTGCCCCGGAGCCTGTGCCCAAAAGACCAGATCGTAGGTCTGACCCGACACCAACTGTAGATTGATCGTCGTCTTGCCACCCTGCATCGTCTTTTTGTCAGCAACCAACGCCTCACCGGTCAGAGCCCGCGTTGCGGCACTGCTGGCAAAGACGGCATAGTGCAATTCCGTAGCTGTCAGACCATCGTTCGTGGAGGCACGCGAGGCAACACCTTCGGGCAAGGCAGCCGAGAAGGTAACCTGAGTGTCAACCATCTGTTCAAACGTGCGAACCTTATCCTGAGAACATGCAACAGCCAAAACACCCAATGCTATGGCTACCAATATCTTAATTTGTTTTTTCATGCTATGGAACGATCAATTTACCATATTATCTCGTTTGCTTATCCATTCACATTGGACAATAAGCAAACAAAATTACCTCTTTTTTACGGAAATACAAATCTTTTGAGGGCTTTTTTTAAGCCTGTTTTTGATCCAAAGAGACACCCTATCTGCGACCCATAGCCGAGAGAGCCATCCCCATGCAAAAAAAGGTCGCCCAACCTTTCGATTGGGCGACACTTCATCCGATCCGGAATTCTCGTTTAGAACTCCATCTTCGAGCGACGCACGTAGCTGTTATAACGCCACTTAGCGTTCTCCTCAGCAGCCTCGAAGAGCTCCTGTGCCTCGGTCGGGAAGGCCTTCTTGAGCGACGTGTAGCGAACCTCGCGCATCAGGAAGTCCTGGAACTTCGACCAATCCGGCTCCTTCGAATCGAGCACAAACGGATTCTTGCCCTGTGCCTCCAGATCCGGGTTGTAGTGGTAGAGGTGCCAGTAACCGCAAGCTACGGCATCCTTACCGATCTGCTGCGTGCGCGTCATACCACCCTTGATACCGTGGTTGATACACGGTGCGTAGGCGATCACGAGCGACGGGCCCTGGTAAGCCTCGGCCTCCTTCAGCACATTGAACAGCTGCTGCTGCGATGCACCGATCGAAACCTGTGCTACATAAACATAACCATAGGTCATGGCCATAGCACCCAGATCCTTCTTGCGGATGCGCTTACCGCTCGATGCGAACTTCGCAACGGCACCCACCGGCGTAGCCTTCGACGACTGACCACCCGTATTCGAGTAAACCTCCGTATCGATCACCAGGATATTGACATCCATACCCGATGCCAGCACGTGGTCCACACCACCGTAGCCGATATCGTAGCCCCAGCCGTCACCACCGATGATCCACTGCGACTTCTTCACCAGCCAATCCTTCATCTCGAGGATCTTCTTGCAGGTATCGCAACCGCAAGCCTCCATCATCGGAACGAGACGAGCCGAAACCTCACCCGACTTAGCCGACGAGTAGCGAGCCTCGATCCACTCCTTCATAACGCCCTTCAACTCCTCCGAGCACTTCTCGCAGTTGGCAATGGCATCCTCCATCAGCGCCTGAACGCGATCGCGGAGCTTCTCGATACCAACATGCATACCCAGACCATACTCGGCGTTATCCTCGAAGAGCGAGTTAGCCCAAGCCGGACCCTGACCCTTCTCGTTGGTGCAGTAGGGAGTCGACGGAGCCGAACCCGAGTAGATCGACGTACAACCCGTAGCGTTGGCAACCATCATCTTATCACCGAAGAGCTGCGTAATAGCCTTGATGTAGGGGGTCTCACCGCAACCGGCGCAAGCACCCGAGAACTCAAACAGCGGCTGTGCGAACTGCAGGTTCTTCACCGACTTCGTCTTATCGACAACCTCCTTATAGCCGACCGTCTTGATCATCTTCTCCCAGTTCTCAGCCTGCGGCAATTGCGACTCAAGCGGCTTCATCACCAGCGCCTTCGTCTTGGCCGGGCAGGTATCCACGCAGTTGTTGCAACCCGTACAATCGAGCGGCGAAACCTGGATGCGGAACTTGTAGGCCTTCGTCTCACCCAGACCCTGCTTGAACTCCAGACCCGTAGCAGCAGCCTCCTCCTCCGTAGCGAGGAACGGACGGATAGCAGCGTGCGGGCAGACATAAGCACACTGGTTACACTGGATACAGTTCTCTACGTTCCACTCCGGTACATTCACGGCGATACCGCGCTTCTCCCAAGCGGCCGTACCGTTATCCCACGTACCATCCTCACGACCTGCAAAGGCCGAAACGGGCAGCAGATCACCCTTCAGGGCGTTGATCGGATCAACCACCTTCTGTACGAACTCCGGACGTGCGCTATCTACAGCAGCGGCTGCCTCCTTCACCTCGATCTTGGCCCACTCGGCGGGAACCTCAACCTTCTCGACAGCCGAACCACCGGCATCGACTGCGGCGTAGTTCATATTGACGATATCCTCACCCTTCTTGCCGTACGACTTCAGGATGGCGTGCTTCATCTCCTCAACAGCCTTGTCAAACGGAATCACGTTGGCAATCTTGAAGAAGGCCGACTGCATGATCGTGTTCGTACGCGAACCCAGACCCAACTCGGCAGCGATCTTCGTAGCGTTGATGATGTAGAAGTTGATCTCGTTCTTAGCCAGATAGACCTTCATGTGGTCGGGCAGCGTGCGGCAGGTCGTCTCGGCATCGTGCGTCGAGTTCAACAGGAACGAACCACCCTTCTTCAGACCCTTCAGCACGTCGTACTTATCTACATACGAAGGCACGTGGCAAGCCACGAAATCGGGCGTCGTCACCAGGTAGGGCGACGTGATCGGGTTATCACCAAAGCGCAAGTGCGACGAGGTGTAACCACCCGACTTCTTCGAGTCATACGAGAAGTATGCCTGGCAATATTTATCGGTCGAACCACCGATGATCTTGATCGAGTTCTTGTTGGCACCCACCGTACCGTCAGCACCCAGACCGAAGAAGAGGCCCTCGAACGTGCCGGGCTTGGCCATCGAGATCTCCTCACCTACCTCCAGCGAGAGGTTCGTCACGTCATCGACGATACCCACCGTGAAGTGGTCCTTCGGCTCAGCCTTAGCCAGGTTCTCAAATACGGCCAACATCTGGGCCGGCGTCGTATCCTTCGACGAGAGACCATAGCGGCCACCGATGATCTTCGGCTGCAGCTCCTTGCCGTAGAACATCGACTTTACGTCCAGGTAGAGCGGCTCGCCCTCGGCACCCGGCTCCTTCGTGCGATCCAGCACGCAGACCTTCTTGACCGTCTTGGGCACAGCAGCAAAGAAATACTTCTCCGAGAAGGGACGGTAGAGGTGAACGGTCACCAGACCCACCTTCTTGCCCTGCTTCAGCAGGTAGTCGATCGTCTCCTTGATGGTCTCGGTTACCGAACCCATGGCTACGATGATCTCCTCAGCCTCGGGATCACCATAATATACAAACGGAGCATAGTTGCGACCCGTGATCTTCGAGATCTCGGCCATTGTCTCGGCTACCATGTCGGGCACTGCATCGTAGAACTTGTTGCATGCCTCACGAGCCTGGAAGTAGATATCGGGGTTCTGAGCCGTACCACGCGTTACGGGGTGCTCGGGGTTCAGAGCCTCGGCACGGAAACGCTTCAGCGCATCGCGATCCATCAGCGCCGTCAGGCTGGCCTCGTCGATCAGCTCGACCTTCTGAATCTCATGCGAGGTACGGAAGCCGTCGAAGAAGTGCAGGAACGGAACACGCGACTTGAGCGATACGAGGTGGGCTACACCTGCCAGGTCCATCACCTCCTGCACCGACGAGGTTGCCAAGAAGGCAAAACCGGTCTGGCGGGCAGCCATGACATCCTGGTGGTCGCCGAAGATCGACAGGGCGTGCGAAGCCAGCGCACGTGCCGACACGTGGAATACACCCGGCAACAGCTCACCGGCGATCTTGTACATGTTGGGGATCATCAGCAGCAGACCCTGCGAAGCGGTAAAGGTCGAGGTCAGCGCACCCGACTGCAACGAACCGTGCACGGCACCTGCAGCACCGGCCTCCGACTGCATCTCAACCACCTTAACGGTCTCACCGAAGATGTTCTTGCGACCCTGAGCCGCCCACTCGTCCACATACTCGGCCATCGTCGACGACGGCGTGATGGGGTAAATAGCTGCTACCTCCGAGAACATGTAGGCTACATGCGCTGCGGCGTAGTTACCATCACAAGTGATAAATTTCTTTTCTGCCATTTTGTAGAATTTTAGAGAATATTTGTGTGTTTTCGGTTGATGTTTTTTTTCTCTTTGCATAATAAGCGTTACAAAGTTAAGAAAACTCTTGCGAAAAAGCAACCCTTTGCGGCCCTTTTTTTCGGGGCGACAGGGTACTATTTTTGTCTATTCGTATCGGTTTTTGCTCTGCTTGGATGCGCAATTTAACCAAGACAACTTTTTTTCGCCCCGCAGGGTATGGTTTTCGGGGCAGAAAAGGTTACCTTTGCATCCTCATTATGATTACGTACAAAAAACGCACCTTAAAAAACGGATTGACCGTCGTGGTCAATCGCGATCGGGTCTCGAAGCTCTCGGCCGTCAATCTGCTCTACAAGGTCGGGGCGCGCAACGAGGAGCCCTCACGCACGGGTTTTGCCCACCTGTTCGAGCACCTGATGTTCCGCGGCACACACGAAGTGCCGGTCTATGACCTGCCCGTGCAGATGGCCTCGGGCGAGGACAACGCCTTCACGAACAACGACTACACGAACTTCTACCTCACGCTGCCCGTGGGCAACATCGAGACGGCTCTCTGGCTCGAAAGCGATCGCATGCAGGGGTTGGAGATCACCCCCGAGAAGCTCGCCACCGAAAAGCGGGTCGTCATCGAGGAGTTCCGCCAGCGCTACCTGAACCAGCCCTATGGCGATCAGACGATGCTGCTGCGCGCCTTGGCCTACACGACGCATCCCTATCGGTGGTCCACGATCGGGCAGACCACCGACCACATCGAGGCGGCCACGCTCGACGAGGTGGAGCACTTCTACCGCACCCACTACCGTCCCTCGAATGCCATCCTGTCGCTCTCGGCCGACCTGGACGAGGAGCAGATGCTCGATTTGGCCGAGCAGTGGTTTGGGGCGATTCCCGACACGCAGGCCGCCACGAAGCCTGTTCCGGCCGAGCCCTTGCAGCGTGAACCGCGCCTGCAAATCGTCGAGCGCGACGTGCCCGCTACGACCGTCTCGATAGCCTACCACATGGGCGACCGCCTCTCGGAGGACTTCTGCACGGGCGACCTGGTCTCCGACCTACTCTCGGGAGGTGATTCGTCGCGCCTGTATCAGCATCTGGTCAAGGAGCAGCGGCTCTTTGCCTCGGTCAATGCCTACATCTCGGGCGATGTCGATCCGGGGCTCTTCATCCTGACCGGTCAGTTGCTGCCCGACACCACCGAGGAGCGGGCCATCGAGGCCTTCCACCGCGAGATGGCTGCCCTGACCGCAGAGCCTGCCTCGGACTACGAGTTGGAGAAGGTCAAAAATAAGTTTGAGGCCAACACCCTCTTTGGGGAGATCAACGTCATGAACAAGGCGATGAATCTGGGCTACTACGAGTTCCTGGGCGATCTGGAGCTGATCAACCGCGAGGTGGCCATCTATCGCTCGATCGACCGCGAGCGCATTGCCGAGTTTGCCCACCGCATCTTCCGTACAGAAAATAGTTCCACCCTCATATACCGCGCCAAACGATGAAAGAGCCCCTGCAAACCATCACCCCCACGATCGAGATTGCCGATGCCCGCAAGCTCACCCTGCGCAACGGCATGGAGCTCTACCTGCTCCACTCGGACGACTTTGAGATTCTGCGCCTCTCGGTGGTCTTTCGGGCCGGCTCTTCGACCCAGCGGGTCCCCTTCTCGGCCTCGGCTACGGCCAACCTGCTCGCCGAGGGGTCGGAGCAGATGAGTGCCCGCGAGATTTCGGAGCGGTTAGACTATCACGGCTCCTATTTCGACGTCAATATCGACCGCGACTACAGCTACATCAGCTTCGCCATGCTCTCGAAGTTCGTCCAACCGACACTCGACGTGGCGGCCGAGATTCTGCTGCGCCCCACCTTCCCCGAGGAGGAGGTCAAGACCTACTGCGCCAAGCGCAAGCAGCGGCTCTCGATCGACCGCACGAAGGTCGATGTGCGGGCTCGGGAGGCCTTTGCCCGCGCCATGTTTGGCGAGGAGCATCCCTATGGGCACTGCTTCGACGAGTCCCTCTACGACACGCTCTCGCGCGAGACGTTGGTGGAGTTCTACCGCCGCCACTACACGGCCGACAACGGTTTTGCCGTCTGCAGCGGACGCATTGGCGACGAGGAGCTGCAGGCCATCACGGCCCTGCTCGAGCAGCTACCTGCCTCGGGCGACCACCCTGCGCCCCACTTTCCGACCCCCGTGCAGCAGCCGGAGGTGCGCATCGAGCATCCGGGGGCGGTGCAGTCGGCCATCCGCATTGGGCGGTTGTTGTTCGGGCGCGAGCACCCCGATTTTCTGGGTATGCAGGTCGTAGCGGCCGCCTTGGGCGGTTACTTCGGGTCGCGCCTGATGCAGAACCTGCGCGAGGAGCATGGGTACACCTATGGGGTGATCTCGGCCATGGTCAATTTCGAGCGTACGGGCTATCTGGCCATCGCCACGCAGGTGGGCTCGGAGGTGACCGAGGCGGCTTTGGCAGCTATCTACGAGGAGATCGAGCGGCTGCGTCGTGAGCCGATGCCCGAGGAGGAGCTGCAGTTGGTGCGCAACATCCTCACGGGCGAAATGATGCGTATCTTGGATGGTCCCTTTGGCATTGCCGACGTGACGATCGAGAATATTCTCTGCGGGCGCACGAACCGCGTCATCACCGACAACGTAGCCCGCATTCGGGCCATCACCCCTGCCGAGGTGCAGCGACTGGCTGCCCAATACCTCACACGCGAGGAGTTAGTCACGGTGGTTGTAGGTTAGGAAATGTAGAATTTAGAATTCAAAATTAGTTTCTGGAATTACAAAATTACATTACATTACAGGGGGGCACCCCTGTAATGTAATGTAATTTGTAATTAGGGGGCTGCGAAGACCTAATTGAGAATTTAGAATGAATTGTGGGAATAATAAGAGTTATAGGATTATAGTCTAATGACTTATAGGCATTCCCATTCCCATTCTTATTATTATTATTCCTATAACTCCCTCTATATCAGCAGTTATTAGAACTCCCAGCACAGACGGTCGTTAGAATCACCCAAACGCAAGTCCCCCCTTTTCAAAGGGGGGGATTTAGGGAGGATTATAGGTATTAGTAATTGGAGGCAGAGCCTCCAATTACTAATATCCACATTCCCTCCTAAATCCTCCCTTTGGCAAAGGGAGGCTACGCCTCCGCTTAATACCTACAATCCCTCCTAAATCCCCCCCTTTGAAAAGGGGGGACTTGCGTTTGGGTGATTCTAACGACCGTCTGTGCTGCTCCGCCTACTCCGTGAGGCGGCTGATCTGCTCCTCGGCTTCGGCTTGGAGTTTGTCGGCCTGCTTTTGCGCCTCCGAGACTAACTTCTTGCCGGCTGCCTCGGCCGCAATCTTCGCTACACCGCCCTTTTTAGCCCCCTCCTCGGCCAATTTGGCGGCCTGCTTCTCGGCCTCCTCGACCAACTTCGCACCGGCACGTGCCGCACGGGCTCGCAACGTATCGGCCTGCTTGGCCACCTCCTCCGAGAGGGTCTCGCTGCCGGTCAGTCTCTGCACCTGCTCATTGACGATATTCTTGGCCGCCTCCTCGGCTGCCGCCTTCATGTCCACGCGAATCTCGGGCTTCGTGAAGGTGCCGCCGATCTGCACATCGACCTTGCTCAACTTCCCCTTCGTGGCCTTCTCGGGCAGGCTGACCTCGGCCGTGTAGTCGATCGTCTCGTCCAAACCCGTCGAGCCGGAGAAGGTGATCTTCGTGTCGTCGATCTTCACATCAAAGGGCTTGGTCTCCAGGCGGCCATCGCGAATGGCGAACTTCACCAACACGTTGTTGGCCTCCCACTTGGTCAGCTTGGTCGTGCCGACGGCCTTGCCCAGGGCATCCAGCACCCCGATGTTCTGCAGGCGGATATTGGCCGACGAGAGCTCACCCGAGGCATTGACCGAGGTGGCAATCGGGGTCAGCGTCTGGTCGAGCGCAGTGGTCAGATCGAGTGACATGGCATAGACACCGCCCGTCTTGGCAAAGATCGGGACCATCTTCTGCACCAGCTCCAACTGCTCGAAGGTCTGCTCGAACGAGGCATCCTTGAGGCCCAAATTGACGCGGAAGGTGGGATCGGCCTCGGCAGGGGCAGCATAGCGACCCGAAGCCGTAGCACGACCACCAAAGAGCCCCATATTCAACTTATTGAGCGAGAGGGCACTATCGCGCAACGTAACCTCACCCTGCACCCCCTCGATGGTCATCTTCTGGAAGAGGATCTGCTTCAGATCGGTCGAGAGCGAGAGGTCGAGGTTGGCCGGAATAGCCACCGCCATCGCAGCATCAGCCGGGTTGGTTGTAGCAGCCGTCTGCGGCGTAGCGGTGGGCTGTGCGTCGTCATCCGTAGGCTCCTCCGAGGCCATAGCCGACATCAATTCATTCAGATCCAGCAGATTGGACTTCACGTAGAGGCGTCCCGAGAGCTGCGCATCGCGCATCAGGTAGCCCAAATAGTTCACCAACTGACCGTTGGCTGCCACATCGCTCCGACCCACCTGCAACGACAGCTCACCCAGGGTCATCGCCTGTGGTGTAATCGTAGCCGCCACGCGCTCCAGCGCAACGGGGGGCAGCGAGGCCATCGAGAGCTTCATCTGCTCGACGACCATCGTACCGGCAGCCTGGAGGGCATCGTAGCGTTGTTGTTCGACATCCGAGAGGCGACCTGCGGCCTTCAGATCGGCCGTGATGGTGCCCTGCAGGGTCATATCCTCCAACGGATAGACCTCCTTGATCGTCCCCAAATTCACCGCACCGCGCACTGCGCCCTTCAGATAGGGGTCGCTCATCAGGTTCGTGGCATAGAAATTGGCCGAGAGGGCATTGCCGGCCATCTTGAGCGAGAATTGCGACAGATCGACCTCCGTACGATCCATCTCGGCACCCGGATTGGCCACCCGGGCGGCCACCTGGATGTCGGTCACGGCCTTCGGCAGCGAGGCGTATTGGAAGCGTCCGTCGCGCACCGAGCCCTTCAGCTCGAAGGCGGGGAGTTGTGCCCCCTGCATGCGACCCTTGATCCAGCACGAAAGGTCGAGCTCACCACCGGCCGTCAGGTTCTTGAACTCCTTGGTATAGAAGGCGGGGATCATCGAGAGCACATCCTTGAACTGCACCTCGCGCGTACCGGCCTTCAGGTCCATATCGATCGCCCCATCGGGGAGGAGCTGTGCCCAACCGTCGAGCGTCAGCGTGATGGCATTGATCCGCAGGCTGTTCTCCGAGAGGGTGAAGTGGTTCTTCTCCAAATCGGCCGCCACGGCAGCATCCAACGCCAACTCGGCCTCGTGCAGCAACTTCACCACACCCGACTGCACGTTCAGACGCTCCAACTCGACCTGCAGATCGAGCGTACTCTGTGCCGCCGACAGGTCGCCCCTGAGGCGCAAATTGAGCGGCGAGACGGAGGCTGCCAAGTGGGTCGAATCGTCCTCGTAGCGCAGCTCGGCCTGACGAATGCGGAAGTCGCGGATGGCCAATCGGAACGACGAGGCACTTGCCTCACTCGCTGCATCCTCCACCACAACCTCCTCTGCTTCAGGCTCTTCCGAAGGCTTCATCACATCCCAATTCACCGCACCGTCGGCGAGCTTATGCCCATGGACGGTCGGGCGAGCCAAGATCACCTTCTTGACCACGATGCCCTCGTCGCCGAGCAACGAGAAGGGATTGACAACCACCGAGATGCGGTCGGCCGAGACAATCGTGTCGCCCTCGAAGCGTTCCACCCCCACCAGCGTCATACCCCGCAACTCGAGCGAGGCGTTCGGGAAGTGGCGCAACAGGCTGATATCGAGGTACTCAAAGTCGAAGCGGGCCTTGAGCAGGGCGTTGGCCTCTTCCTTGACAATTTGGCTGATCTTCCCCCGCAGGGCCATCGGCGCGATCCAGGCCACCAACAGCAGGATACCCAGCGTCCAAAGCGTTATTTTCAGAAAACGTTTCATACAGAATGGTCGTTTATTTTGAACAAAGGTACGCTTTTTTGCGAAAAAACGAGCTACTTTCTCCGAAAAAGAGTAACTTTGTAGGGTAATCAACGTTTAAGCACGCTCACCATGCGCAACTTGGTCATCATACCTACCTACAACGAACGGGAGAACATCGAAGCCATGATCCATCGGGTGATGGGCCTTCGGGGCGGATTCGACCTGCTCATCATCGACGACGGCTCGCCCGACGGCACAGCCTGCGAGGTGCGTCGTCTGCAGGGGCTCTACCCCGAGCGGTTGCGTCTGATCGAACGTGCCGGCAAGCAGGGGTTGGGCACGGCCTACATCGCCGGATTCCGCCTCGCCCTACGCGAGGGCTACGACTGCGTGGCCGAGATGGATTGCGACTTCTCGCACGACCCGGAGGACCTCGAACGGCTCTTTGAGGCGGTCAGCGCAGGTGCCGATGTGGCGATTGGCTCGCGCTATGTTCGGGGTGGCAAGGTGGTCGGATGGCCCCTTTCGCGACTGATGATCTCCTACGGAGGGTCGCTCTACGTGCGGATGGTGACCTGGATGCCCGTGCACGACACGACAGCCGGCTTTGTCTGCTACAGCCGCCACGCCTTGGAGCGCATCGACCTGGATCGGGTGCGCATGAAGGGCTACGGCTTCCAAATCGAGATGAAATATACCGCTTGGCGGTTGGGGCTCAAGCTCCGCGAGCTGCCCATCACCTTCACCGAACGGCGCGTCGGAGCTTCGAAGATGTCGGGAGGCATCTTTGGTGAGGCCCTGTTGGGCGTCCTGCGCCTGCGCTTTCGCAAGATTCGCCCCCGCCTATGACCACACACGAGGAGGCGATCTATCGGGTGCTGAAGCACTATTGGGGCTACGAGGATTTTCGGTCGATCCAACGTGAGGTGATCCTCTCGGTCATGGAGGGACGGGATACGCTGGCCCTGATGCCGACCGGTGGCGGTAAGTCGCTCACCTACCAAGTGCCGACGCTCGCCTGCGAGGGGTTGTGCGTCGTGGTCACCCCGCTCATTGCCCTGATGAAGGATCAGGTCGATCGGTTGCGTTCGCTACACATCCGAGCCGTAGCGGTCCATAGTGGCATGAGTGCCCAGCAGATCGACCGCCTGCTCGACAACTGCATCTATGGCGATGTGCGCTTCCTCTACGTCTCGCCCGAACGCATCGAAACCGAAATCTTCCGAGCACGCCTGCAACGCATGCCCGTCACGCTGCTGGCTGTCGATGAGGCGCACTGCATCTCGCAATGGGGCTACGACTTCCGCCCCTCCTACCTGCGGATAGCCGAGCTACGCGAGCACCTCCCCCAGGGGGTGCCCATCCTGGCCCTCACAGCCTCGGCCACACCGCCCGTGCAGCGGGACATCATGGAGCGGCTCTGCTTTGCCAAGCCCCACCTGCTGCAGGCCAGCTTTGCCCGGCCGAACCTCTCCTACAGCGTCCGCCACAACACCGACAACCTGTCGCAGACCATGCGAGTCATTGACCATGTGCCCGGCTCGGGTATCATCTACGTCCGCAAACGCAATCTGGCCGAAGAGCTCTCCGTGGAGCTGATCCAACGCGGCGTCTCGGCCGCCTACTACCACGCCGGCATGACCCCTGAAGCACGTGCTGCCACCCAACAAGCCTGGTTGCAGGGCACTACACGGGTCATCGTGGCCACAAACGCCTTTGGCATGGGCATCGACAAGCCCGACGTGCGCTTTGTCATCCACTACCAACCGTGCGACACACTCGAGGCCTACTACCAAGAGGCCGGACGTGCCGGACGCGACGGCAAACGTGCCTATGCGCTGCTGTTGATCAACGAGATGGACGAGTACCGCATGGAGAAGCGAATCGAGAATAGCTTCCCTCCCCGCCGAAAGATCAAAGAGCTCTACGACCACCTCTGCTCCTGGTTGCGGATCCCCATTGGCAAGGGTGGCGGCACCTCGCACCCCTTCAACCTCTACGGGTTCTGTGCTCAAGAACACCTCTTCGAAGAGACGGTGCTCCAAAGCATCAAGATCCTCCAACTGAACGGCTACCTCTGCTACGAGGATGCGACCGAACGCCACCCGCAGGTGGTCTTCACCGTGCCGCGTGAGGAGCTCTACTCGGTGCCCTCCACAGACCCCGAACTCGAAGAGCTGGTCGCTACGTTGCTACGCTTCTACTCGGGTATTTTTCACTTCCTGCGTCCGATCGACATCACGGAACTCAGCCGCACGTTAGCGTGCTCGGAGGAGCACGTCAAGGAGCTCTTGAGCCGCCTGTGGAAGATGCACGTAATCAAATACATCCCGCCCATGCAGGAGCCTATGATCCACCTCTACCAGGATCGGCTGCCCAAGCAAGCCCTGCGCATCGCCCCCGAGACCCACAAAGAGCGCAAGGCGATGGCCGAGAAACGCATGCAGGCCTTCTTAAGCTATGCCCACTACGAAGGTTGCCGCAGCCAAGCGTTGGCCACCTATTTCGGGGCTACGCAGAATGAGCCGTGTGGCGTCTGTGACAACTGTATTGCTGCACGCAACCGCCAAATCGAGGGTGGTGACCCCTATATCCGTGCCGAGATACTCCGCCTGCTGGAACCCGGTCCGATGACTGTCGGCAACTTGGTCTATCAGATTGCCCGTCCGCCCGAACATATCAGCCACGTCATCAGCATCCTCCGTCAGGAAGGGATCATTTGCGAGAAGGACTACGCCCTCGAACTCACCTCTCAACCATAAAACAAATTACACGATTACAGTCCCCACACCCCTGTAATCGTGTAATTGTGTAATTGTGTAATTCTGTAATCGGCCCCTACTCCACGTAGAGCACCAGCCCCTTGAGATACTCGCCCTCGGGGTGGTAGATGTTGATCGGGTGGTCGGCCGGCTGGGTCAGTTGATGCAGGATGCGCACCTTGCGACCCGCAATGGCTGCGGCCGAGAATACCGTCGTGCGGAACAGCTCCTTCGAGACGGCCTGCGAGCAGGAGAAGGTGAAGAGAATACCTCCGGGCTTGATCTGCGCCAGGGCACGGGCATTGATGCGCTTATAACCCTGCATGGCATTGCCCAAGACCTTGTGATGCTTGGCGAAGGCGGGCGGATCGAGGATGATCAGGTCGTAGCGCGAGCCGATATCGCGGATATACTCCACCGCATCGGCAGCCACAGCCGTATGAGGCACGCGATCGCCGAAGTTCAGCTCCATATTCTCGGCAGCCAACTGCACAGCACGCTCCGACGAATCGACCGAGCAGACCTCCACAGCACCTCCCTCGGCCGCATAGACCGAGAAGCCACCCGTATAGCAGAAGGTGTTGAGCACGGTGCGCCCCTTGGCATAGCGTTTTACCAGCTCACGGTTCTCACGCTGATCGAGGAAGAAACCGGTCTTCTGTCCCGCCTCCCAATTGACGGCAAACTGCAGGCCATTTTCGCGTACGACCTGCGAGGGCGACTCGGCCGAACCCCACAGATAGCCATCCACGGCACCCGTGTTGGCCTTGTAGGGGAGCGTCTGCGAAGATTTGTCGTAGATCGCCGTGAGGCCGTCGCCATAGGCCGTGCGCAACGCCTCAGCAATCTGATAGCGAGCCAGATACATACCCACCGAGTGGCACTGCACGACGGCCGTCGAACCATAAATATCGACCACCAACCCCGGTAGCGAATCCCCCTCGCCATGGATCAGGCGATAGCAGGTGGTCTGCTCCGAATGGGTCAGGCCGAGGGTTGTGCGCACGTTGTAGGCCACCTCGATGCGGTGATTCCACCACGCCTGGTCGATTGGCTCCTGCTCGAAGGAGAGCACTCGCACGGCGATCGAGCCGATCTGGTAGTGCCCCTGGGCGATGAACTCGCCACTGCGGGTATAGACCTCGACCAACGCCCCCTCATGCAGGGGCGTAGCAGCCGGTGTCTTGATCTGTTCGATAGCCCCCGAGAAGATCCAAGGATGGCGGCGCTGCAGCGACTCCTCTTTGCCACGGCGCAAGATAATTTGTGCGGTAATGGTCATATGCTTCGTATGCACAATCGTTATTCGATGGGCTCTTGTGCCATCAACGCCTCGTAGATGCAGATGCATACCCAGGCGTCCGTAGCGGCATAGAGCTGTTGTTTGTCGGTCAGCGTGGCACTCTCCCAGTTGCTCAGCCGTTGTGCCTTCGAGACCCGTTTTCCGAGGGTCAGTGCGGCGAGTTTGCGCAGGCTCTTCTCCTCGATGCCCCAGCGTGGGGCGATCTGTTGCAGGTCCACAAAGCCCCCGTCGCGGAAGTGACGCAACTGCCGCAAGGCACGCAGGTCACCCGCCACATCGGCTCCGATCTTGCAGATAGCAGGGTTCTCGAGCAGCTTGAGGATCGGCTTGGCCAGCGGGATGCGGTTCAGTCGAAACAGATAGCACCGCTCGCGCGTGGCTAACTGCAACAGCGAGACCTTGAAGCTCACCCCGGCCCGAAACGACGGGCGGGTCTCGGTATCGAAACCGATCACCGCCTGCGTCGCCAGATCACAGCACGCCGCCTCGATCTGCTCCTCACGATCGATGACGCAGATCGGCCCTCGGAACTCGATGGCCGGCAATTCGGCGGTGGCCTGGTTATCTATCTTGGCCTGGAAGGGGTGTTGCATCGCTACTTCTTCTTGGCCTTCTGCTGCATCTCCTGCATGCGCATCAGCTCCTCGTAGCGTTGCTGGAAGCGCGACTTCTTACCGCCGTTCTGCTTCTTGGCGGCATTGTTCTCCATCGCCAGACGAATCTTATCGTCATCGACCATGCGACGCACCAAGAAGGTCTGACCCAAGATCAGCAGGTTCGAGAGCAGGTAGTAGTAGCACAAACCGCTGGCGTAGCTGTTGAACCACAAGAGCAGCATGACGGGCATCATGTAGAGCATCATGAACTTCATACCGGCCATCTGCGGCTGGCTCGAAGCCGTCTGCTTGTAGTTGATCCACGAATAGAAGAAGGTCGAAAGGGCCATCAGCAGCGCAAACAACGAGATGTGGTCGCCATAGAAGGGGATCGAGAAGGGCAACTCCAG
Source organism: Alistipes sp. (assembly GCA_045127275.1). Taxonomy (GTDB): domain Bacteria; phylum Bacteroidota; class Bacteroidia; order Bacteroidales; family Rikenellaceae; genus Alistipes. The sequence continues at coordinate 70,069 of JBGVPZ010000013.1, read as the reverse complement.
CACACTGTCATACGACGAGAGGTCGCCCGACCAGAGGAACGACTCGCCACGCAGCTCGATCGAGGCGGGGAAGAAGCGGAACATCGCGATCAGGATCGGCATCTGGATCAGCATCGGGATGCAACCACCCATCGGGTTCACACCGGCCTTCTTGTAGAGCTCCATGGTCGCCTGCTGACGCTTCATGGCATCCTCCTTCTTCGGGAATTTGGCAGCCAGGGCATCCACCTCGGGCTTAATCAGGCGCATTTTGGCCATCGAGACATAGCTCTTGTAGGTCAGCGGCATGATCAGCAGACGGATCAGCACGGCCAGGATCAGGATGATGATACCGAACGAGCCGATATAGCCACGCAGGAAGTCAAAGACGGGGATCACGATCCAACGGTTGATCCAACCGAAGATACCCCAACCAAGCGGAATCAGACGCTCCAGGTAGAGCTCCTCGTCACCCGCTTTCACCTCCGAGAGGATCGAATATTTGTTCGGACCAAAGTAGAAGGCAAAGTCGTAGCCCTTGGTGTTGTCCGAATAATCGACCTTGGCCTGCATCGTGAACTTCTTCACATAGCCCGAACCCTCGATAGCCGTCTCATAGCCGAGCTTGGCACCCGAGAGGTGCTCCGGAGCGATCAGCACCGACGAGAAGAACTGCTGCTTGAAGGCTACCCAATTCAACTGCGTGGATACCTCCTCCGACTTCTGGCCCTCGCCGATACCCAGCTCCTCGATCGAATCCTCACCCGGGAAGCGATACGAGAGGGTCGTATTCATGTTCTCGTTCGAGAAACCGCGCTCGTTCTGATAGGTCATGCTCGTCCAATCCAACCCCATCGAGGTCTGGTTGCTCAAGAGCTGCTCCATGCCTTCGAAGCGCACGCGCATATCGACCAGGTAGTCGCGCTCGGGCGTGGTCGTATTATATATAAGGTATTGATAGCGGATCGCAGCCCCCTCGGCTACATCCAAACGCATCGTCACCACCTGGGCATCGCCCTCCGTCACGACCTCCTCGGCTACGAACGTATAGTCAGCCGTGTGGATCGGAATGTTGTGCATACCACGACGCACAAAGAACGAGAGGTCGAATCGCTCGACCGCAGGGTCGAACAGCTCGATGAGCTCCGTACGCTCCTGCTCGGCCCACTTGGTGTACTCCTTGAGCGTCACGCCCACGATCTGACCACCACGCGTCGAGAAGCGCACCTGCATCACCTCGTTGTCGATGGTCAGCTGCTCGGCGTCGGCCTCAGCAGCCGCCATGAGCGAGTCACCAAACATCTCCACCTGCTGGGCATGCAGCTGATCGGCTGCGGCCAGCGCATCGGCCACCGCCTCGGGAGCTTGGGCATCCACCCCCTGCTCTGCAGGATCTACCTGCGGCTGGTTGGCACGAGCCACCGAATCCTGATAGGCCTCGTAGCGAGCCAGATCCTCCTGATAGCGTTGTTGTTCCGTTCCGTTGTAATAGGCAAAGGCTATGAATACGGCCGCCATGACGACCAAGCCCAAAAGTGTCTTTTTATTCATCTCAAATTATACTTTCTTCTCCTTATATTGGATTTAACCGGTTAATAATCAACTGTTTGCTATTTCTTTGCAGTCTCATCGTACTCGATCGAAGCCTTCACGAAGGCCGTAAACAGCGGCGAGGGCTGCAGCACCGTACTCTTGTACTCCGGATGGTACATCGTCGCGACAAACCAGGGGTGTCCTGCCACCTCTACGACCTCTACCAGGCCCGTCTCGGGATTCACACCCACGGCCTTCATGCCGGCAGCCTCAAACTGCTCGCGGTAGTCGAGGTTGAACTCGTTGTGGTGGAAGTGACGCTCGATGACCGAGGTGATGCCATAGGCCGCAGCCGCCTTCGAGTCGGGTTGCAGCGTGCAGACATAGCCACCCAGGCGGGTCGTGCTACCCTTGACCGTAGCCCCCTTCTGCTCCGACATGGTGTCGATCACCGGGTTCTTCGTCTGGTTGTTCATCTCATAGGTTGCCGCATCGGTCAGCCCCAGCACATTGCGGGCAAACTCAATCACGGCGCACTGCATACCGAGGCAGATACCCAGGAAGGGCACACCCTGCTCACGGGCGTAACGCACGGCCTCGATCTTGCCCTCCACGCCACGGTTTCCGTTACCCGGGGCCACGAGAATACCGGCCATACCCTTCAGCAACTCGGGAGCTGTCTCGCGGGTCACCTTCTCCGACTGGATCAGGTGCAGGTGAACCTTGCAGTGGTTCTCGGCACCGGCATGCACGAACGACTCGATGATCGACTTATAGGCATCCGGCAACTCGACATACTTACCCACCAGGGCGATATCGACCTCCTTGACGGGGTTCTTTACGCGATCCACAAAGTTGCGCCAAGCCGACAGATCGGACTCCGTCTCCTCGGGGTTCAGCCCCAGACGCTGCAGGATCACCTCGTCCATGCGCTGCTCATACAGACGCAGGGGCACCTCGTAGATGGTCGGCATATCGACCGACTCCACGACAGCCTCGGGCATCACGTTGCAGAACAGGGCAATCTTGCGCTTGATGGCCTTATCGAGCGAGTGCTCGGCACGCAACACCAGCACATCGGGCTGCAAACCATTCTCCAGCAAGGCCTTCACCGAGTGCTGCGTAGGCTTCGTCTTCAGCTCACCCGAAGCAGCCAGGTAGGGCACCCAAGCCAGGTGCACGAGGGCCGTATTCTGATAGCCGAGCGAGTTGCGCAGCTGACGCACCGACTCAATGAAGGGCAGCGACTCGATGTCACCCACCGTACCACCGATCTCGGTGATGATGATGTCGAACTTCTTGGTCTGACCATTGAGTTGGATGCGACGTTTGATCTCGTCCGTGATGTGGGGAATAACCTGCACGGTCTTGCCGAGGAACTCACCGCGACGCTCCTTCTCGATCACCGCCTGGTAGATCTTACCCGTCGTGACGGTGTTGTTCTTCGAAGTGGCAATCGACGTAAAACGCTCGTAGTGGCCCAGGTCGAGGTCGGCCTTCGTACCATCCTCCGTCACATAGCACTCACCATGCTCGTAGGGGTTGAGCGTCCCGGGATCGACATTGATATAGGGGTCAAATTTCTGAATCGTCGTAACATAGCCGCGAGCCTGCAACAGACGGGCCAGCGACGATGAGATGATACCTTTACCGAGTGACGAGGCAACACCGCCCGTCACAAAGATGTACTTGGGTTTCGTAAGTTTCATATCTCTCCTAACTAAAAACAATCTTTCAATATTCATGTTGCGCTTCGCAGCTCACGCAATCGACTGCGACACGCACACTTCTTCTAACTACTCGGCAGCTTGGTCAATGAGTTTCACCTTCTCGATCGTGGACTGCATCTCCTCGCGAGCACGCTCGATCTTGCTCTTCACGTCGGCAATCAGCGTCTCGGCATTTTTCGACTTGGAGAAGAAGCCAATGTTGTTCTCCAGCAGGGCAATCTCTTGCTCGAGCTGACGCACCTTGTTGTAAAGGCGTTCTCGCTCGTTCTGGATGCGACGCTCGCCGCCACCCTTCATGGCCGAGATCTTCTCGCGGAAGCGACCCATCGAGCGGTCGCGCTCCGAGCCACGCAAGGCCTCAAAGAGGCGATCCACGGCCGCCTTATAGCGTTTCTGAATGGCATCCTTCTGCTTGATGGGCACGAAGCCGATCTCACCCCAGCGACGCTGGAAGTTGCGGATCACCTCATAGCCTCCCGCCTTCACATCGGCAGCCTCCATCTCCTCAAGCAGGGCCAGCTTCTGCGTCAGGTTCTGCGTATGGGCATCATCGACCGAAGCAAAGTGGGCAGCCTTGCGCTCAAAGAAGGCATCGCAGGCGGCACGGAATCGCTTCCAGATTTGATCCGAGTGGCGACGCGATACGACACCCACCTCCTTCCAACGGGCCTGCAAAGCGATCAGCTCGTCGGTCGTCTTCTTCCAATCCTCGCTCTGCGACAGTGACTCGGCCTGAGCGCACAACTCCTGCTTGAGTTGCAGGTTCTGCTCCATCTCGCTCTTCACATCGGCATAGAAGCCGCGCTTGAGCTCAAAGAAACGGTTACACGCCTCGCGGAAACGCTCGTAGATGCGGTTGTTATCCTTCTTCGGGGCAAAGCCGATCGTCTTCCACGTCTTCTGAATCTCCAGCAGACGCTCGCTGGCCTTGTTCCACTCCTTGCGCGTGGTCAGCGGCTGCGTCGAGAGCTCCTCGGCAGCTACACAAAGCTCCGTCTTGAGCTCAAGATTCTTCATCTGCTCGGCCTTCAACGTCTCGAAATGGTCCTGATGGGCCTTATTGATACGGCTCGAGGCGGCCTTGAAACGCTCCCAAAGGCTCTCCTTGAACTCTCCGGCCACGGGACCCGTCTCACGCCACTCGTCGTGCAGCTTCTGCAATTTGTGGAATGCCTCAACCACCGAAGGCTCCAGCACCAATGCCTCAGCCTGCTCACAGAGGCTCACCTTCAGTTCGTAGTTCTTCTTCAGATCCAGGTCGCGCAGCTCCTTATTGATCTTGATGAAGGCATAGAAATTCTCCACATGCAGGTTGTAGGTCTCCCACAAATCCTTCACATGGGCCTGGGGCACCAACCCCGTCTCCTTCCAACGCTGCTGCAACTCGCGGAACTTAGCAAAGGTATGATTCAACGTCTCGTCCGAGCCGATCAGTTCCTTGAGATCCTCGATGATAGCGAGTTTGAGTTTCAGATTCTGCTCCTTCTCCTGATCCAGGTTGGCGATGAAGGCATCCCGACGCTGACGATAAAGGCGGAAGAGCTCCTTCAGACGATTCTCTGCCTCATCGGTCGGGGCTACAAACTGCTCCTCTGCACCCCCATGCTCCACGAAGTTACGACGCGCAACCTCGACCTCAGCACGACGAATCCGATAGAATGCGACCTTGAGCTCTTCGACTACCCGACGCAACGTCTGCACAGGACGCTCCTCGAGCATCGCGGCAAACCGATCGAGCATTTCGATCTTCGTCAGACCGGCAAAAAGCTCCTCGGTAGCACCTACCGCAGCTGCCTCCTCGGCTGTCTCTTCATCAAGCTCCAAGCCGGCATCCTGGGCCGCTAATGCAGCCTCCTCGTCGGCGAAATCGACCTCCGGAGCCTCCTCCGAAGTTTCAGTTTGGGCAGCCGTTTCGACCACCTCGGGCGTAGTTTGCGCATCTTCAGCCACCATCGGGCTGACTTGCTCCTCAAGAGCAGAAAGGGTTGGATTTTCAGTAGCCATCGCTTACATTTTTTACTGCACTCTCACATGAGAGCACATAATTCTTGCAAATGTAGCGATTTTTCACTGGACGACGAAACGATTTGGTACTTTTTTTCGCCCGTCAAGGCCCTTTTTTTCGCCCTTTTTACACCCCCACAGAAGATTCTCCACGGCAAAGGCTTGGAAAATCCTCTTTCTTGCCTTAAATTTGTAGAGAAAAACTATTCCAAACCAACCATGAAACGACTGCTACTCTTCGCGCTGCTGCCGCTCATCGGCTGCTCTGCGCCCTCGAAAATCGACCGCACAGCCCTCTTGGAGCGCAACAATCCGCATCTGACGACCCTCGACACATTGGCCTCACTGACCGTCGGCAACGGCGGCTTTGCCACCACGGTCGATGTAACCGGTCTGCAAACCTTCCCAGAACACTACAGCCACGGTGTACCCCTCGGCACACAGAGCGATTGGGGCTGGCACTCCTTTGCCAATCCGGAGCAGTATCGCCACGAGGAGACGTTGCGCGACTACGACTTCGGCCGCGGCCGCACCGAGCCCTACGCCACCCAACCCAAAGAGGGTCGAGGTAAGGGGGCAGCCGATTGGTATCGCGCCAACCCGCACCGACTCCATTTAGGCACGATCGGCTTTGCCGGAATCACCCCCGAGCAACTCTCGTCGATCGACCAGCAACTCGCACTGCAAGAGGGAGTTATCTACTCCTCATTCGCGATTGACGCTGCGCCCGTTCGGGTCGAGACCTGCGCCTCGCCTACGCTCGACTGTCTGGCGGCCCACATCGAGGATGCGGCTCACCACCCGCTCCTGATTCGCTTCCCCTACCCCACGGGAGCCCACTCCGACGACGGATGCGATTGGCTCTCCGACGAGAAGCACCACACCGAACTGATCGCCTCTTCGGCCACCTCGGCCACATTGCGCCGCACGCTCGACGAGACAACCTACTACCTACACCTGAAGTGGGAGGGTGAGGCCAGCCTCACTTCGGAGGGTCCGAACTGCCTCCGACTCACCCCCACGACCGACCAATGGTCGATCCTGGCACTCTACAGCCCCGACCAGGAGGCCGAGCCGCTCGCCACTGCCACCTTTGCCGACATAGCCACTGCAAGCCGCAACTTCTGGCACCGTTTCTGGCACGAAGGCGGCATCGTCGATTTTGGCCGTTGCACCGACCCGCGTGCTGCCGAGTTGGAGCGTCGCGTGCTGCTTTCGCAATACCTGTTAGCCGCCCAATGTGCCGGTGACACCCCGCCGCAGGAGACGGGTCTGACATACAATTCGTGGTTCGGAAAGTTCCACCTCGAGATGATCCTCTGGCACCAGGCTCAATTTGCCCTTTTCGGCCACGAGGAGCTGCTCGAACGCAGCCTGGCTTGGTATCAGACAGCTGCCCCCATAGCCCGCCAAATCGCCCAAAGACAGGGCTACCAGGGGCTTCGCTGGATGAAGATGACCGACCCTTCGGCTATGGAGGCTCCCTCCAAAACCGGCTCGTTCCTGATCTGGCAACAGCCCCACCTAATCTACTTAGCCGAGCTTTGCTACCGTGCCAACCCGCGCGAGGAGTTGCTACAACAATATGGAGACCTAATCGACCAGACGGCCACCTTCATGGCCGATTTTGCCGACTACAATGCCGAGGCTGACCGCTACGAACTGCGCGGCATCATCCCCGCCCAGGAGACCCTGCGGGCTGCCGAGACGGTCAATCCGCCCTTCGAGTTGGCCTACTGGCGTTTCGGCTTGGAGCTGGCCCAGCAATGGCGTGAACGTTTGGGGCAGGAGCGCAACAATGCGTGGGACGAGGTCATCGCAAAACTCTCGCCGCTGGCCGCTAAAGATGGTCTTTACTTGGCGGCCGAGACTGCACCCCAGACCTACGAGGATATTCGTTTCACCTCTGACCACATGGCCGTGCTGGGTGCTTATGGCATTCTGCCCGACTCGCCCCTCTTCGAGGCCGAGACGATGCACAATACTCTCAACTGGGTCTGCGAAAATTGGAATTGGAACAAGACCTGGGGCTGGGACTACCCCACCACGGCGATGTGTGCCGTGCGTCTGGGTGAACCCGAAAAGGCCCTCGATGCCATTCTGATGGAGAAACGCACGAATACATATCTGCCCAACGGCCACAACTACCAAGACGAGCGTCTGCGTTGCTACCTGCCCGGTAATGGCGGTCTGCTGATGACCGTAGCCCTGATGTGTGCCGGCTGGGATGGTTGCACGGTCGAGAACCCCGGTTTCCCGAAAGATGGCACTTGGGAGGTGCGCTGGGAGGGCATTCAACCGCTTCCTTAACCATTTATTAACCCAAAAAGTCGCTCACGAACCAAAAAAACAGCGTATCTTCGCCCTATAAAACGAACTATTCAACGCTATGAGCTATCGCATTCTGCTGGTCGATGACGAGCCGGACATCTTAGAATTTGTGGGTTACACACTGCGTAGTGCTGGCTACGAAGTCTTTACGGCCAACAATGGTCAAGAGGCCCTGCAACGTGCTCGGGAGTGCCACCCGCACCTGATTCTACTCGACCGCATGATGCCCATCATGGATGGGGCAACTACCTGCCGTGCCCTGCGAGATGACCCTGAACTAAAAGACACCGTCATCTTCTTCCTCTCGGCCCTCGGCGAGGAGCAACAACAGATCGAAGGTTTCGACGCCGGAGCGGATGGCTACCTGACCAAGCCGATCAGCATGAAGCTTCTCACGAGCCGCGTACAAGCCATCCTCAAACGCGTACAGGAACAAGCCCCCGTGCAAGATCACACAACCGGACTGACCATCGACACGTCGCGCCACACGGTGACCATCCGAGGCGAGGAGCTGACCCTGCCTCGCAAGGAGTTTGCCCTGCTGGAACTCCTAGCAGGACGCCCCGGCGAGCTCATCACGCGCGAAGAGATCTACGAAAAGATTTGGGGACAAGAGGTGATTGTAGGCGACCGCACGATCGACGTACACATCCGCAAGCTGCGTCAGAAGATCGGCGAGGAGCATATCCGCACGATCAAAGGAGTCGGGTATCTCTTTGAAAATTGATTTTCAAAGAGATAATTCAAAATTCAGAATTTAACATTCAAAATCCACCAGGATTTATACGAGTTTGTGGGAGTATCGTCCAAAGGACTGATGCTCCCACATGCTCTTTATGCGCAGTATCTTCATCATCCCCATTATGCGCACCGACAAGGCTGAATTTTGCCTGTCAAATGCCACATTTCTATAAATTTTGCCTGAAAATTTGCCTGCCTGCAAAATTTTGCCTATCTTTAAGGGATATTTCAGACAACTCAAAAAAACATAACATAAAAACAACGCAAACAGCTATGGTAATTTTAGTTTTGAACTGTGGCAGCTCGTCGATCAAGTATCAGGTAATCGACATGGAGGCTGCTTCGAGTAAGTTGCTGGCCAAAGGTTTGGTCGAGCGTATCGGCCTGGCAGAGGGTGATCTGACACACAAGCCCGTCGGCAAAGAGAAGTTTGAGCTGCACCAGCCCATCCCGAACCACACGGTAGGTATCAGCCTGGTGATGGAGGCCCTGACGAGCCCCGAGCACGGTGTGATTGCTTCGCTCGACGAGGTGAAGGCTGTAGGTCACCGTGTAGCCCACGGAGGTGAGTTCTTCCCCGCAAGCTGCCTGGTCAATGACGATGTAAAGGCCAAGATCGAGTCGCTCTGCGCCATCGCTCCGCTCCACAACCCCGCCTCGTTGCAGGGTATCGAGGCCATCGACCACGTACTGCCCGGTGTACCGCAGGTAACCGTATTTGACACCTCGTTCCACCAGACGATTCCCGCCACGAACTACATGTATGCACTGCCCTATGAGTACTACGAGAAGTATCGCGTACGTAAGTACGGCTTCCACGGCACGAGCCACAAATATGTAGCCCGCACAGGTGCCAAGCTGGCCGGTCTGGATTTCGAGCAGTCGAAGATCGTGACGTGCCACATCGGTAATGGTGGCTCGGTAACGGCTGTCCTGAATGGCAAATCGTTCGACACGTCGATGGGCTTCTCGCCGCTCGATGGTCTGGTGATGGGTACGCGTTGTGGCTCGGTAGATGCCAGCGCAGCCACCTACATTGGTGAGAAGGAGGGCATGTCCTATGCCGAGTTGAACGCCATGATGAACAAGAAGTCGGGTGTACAGGGTCTGACGGGCATTTCGAGCGATATGCGCGACATCGACGACGCCTACCATGCCGGCAACGAGCGTGCTATCCTGGCGCGTGACATGTACTACAACCGCATCAAGAAGTTCGTAGGCGAGTATGCAGCCGAGATGGGCGGTCTGGATCTGATCGTCTTCACGGGTGGTGTAGGCGAGAACTCGGAGGAGATGCGCGAGGCCGTATGCTCGGGTCTGGAGTTCATGGGCGTACAGTTCGACCCCGCCAAGAACAAGGGCGTACGCGGCGTGGATACGATTCTTTCGGCCGACGACTCGAAGGTCAAAGTGGCTATCATCGCTACCGACGAGGAGTTGATGATCGCTACCGACACCTATAACCTGGTAAAATAATCACTTATAAAACAAAATACTACAATGGGAGAGATTAAGAAACTTGCCGACATCGTTGTCGAGGCAAGAGCAAAGGGTCGCAAGAAGATGGCTGTGGCCTATGGTCAGGATTCGCACACGTTGGAGGCTGTTTATGCTGCCTACCAGGAGGGCCTCGTAGAGCCGATCATCTATGGTGAGAAGGCTGTCATCGAGCAGGTATGCGCCGAGCACGGCATCGACGTTTCGGTCTTCACGATCGTGGACGAGAAGAGCGATGTAAAGTGCGTAGCAAAGGCCGTACAGGCTGTTGCAACGGGTGAAGCCGACGTGCTGATGAAGGGTCTGGTTTCGACCGATAAGTACATGCGCGGTATCCTGAACAAAGAGGCCGGTCTGTTCCCCCCGAAGGGCGTATTGAGCCACGTTTCGGTGATCGAGATGCCGGTTTATCCGAAGCTGCTGATCGTTTCGGATATCGCCGTGATTCCGCAGCCCGATCTGGCACAGAAGATGAAGATGATCGGTTACTTGGCTGCTACGGCCAATGTGCTGGGTGTCAAGACGCCGAAGATCGCCTGCATCGCTCCGTCGGAGTTGGTAGCCCCGAAGATTCCCTCGTCGGCCGAGGGTGCACTGCTCGCCAAGATGGCCGATCGCGGTCAGCTGGGTAACGTGATGGTCGATGGTCCGCTCTCGCTCGACGTAGCCCTCTTCCAGGAGGTTGCCGAGCACAAGAAGGTGAAGGGTGCTCCGTTTGCCGGTGATCCGGACTGCTTGCTCTTCCCCAACTTGGAGTCGGGTAACGTCTTCTTCAAGGCTTCGTCGCACCTCTGCCATGGCGAACTCGCTGCAATGGTTGTGGGTACGAACAAACCTTGCGTGCTCACCTCGCGTGGTGACAGCAGCCAGAGCAAGCTCTATTCGATTGCCTTGGCTTGCTTGTCGGTAAAATAAAGCAACCGACATCCAATAAAAGAGCGTGTCCAAAAACGGTTGGACACGCTCCTTTTTTTCGTCTACAGGAAAGGATTACCGTTTCAGTTGCTTTCTGATCAGCTGCAGAATCTCCCGCAGCGCCTCAAACTGCCCAAGCCACGAAAGACCGAGATAGACCACCACACCCGTGCCCATCTGCACCAGCAGACGCACCCACGACGGCTCGGCCCACAGTTGTGCGACCAACTGCACCGCCTCGTACATCAACACCGAGGCTCCGATGATGGGCATCAGCGTACGTAGCAGGCGACCCCACCCGAGCCGCGCCAACGGCAGCGCAGCCGCCAAATTGACCAAACAATCGAAGGCCGCCGAGCCGACCAAAGCCCAAATCACCGCCTCGACCGAATGGGGAATAGATAGGGCCAACAGCAGGGTCATCACCCCCTTTTTGGCCACCTCCAAACGCATGATCAATCCACCCGAAGCCTTCACCTTGAGGACGTTATAGGCCATCATCGCCAACGGCGTGAACAAGCCGGCCAGGCAGATCACCTCAAACAACGGCACCGTAGGCATCCACTGTTCACCAAGCAACACAGCAAAGAGATCTTCGGCCACGACCGACATGCCCAGCATGACCGGAAAGAGCAGATAGGCCGTCACCATCAGCACCTGTCGAAAGCTCTCGGCAAACTTCTCCTGCTGATCGGCAATGCGTGCCAAAGCGGGAAAGGTTACCTGCTGCATCGACTGCACGGCCGACTGCACGGGCAACTCTTTGAGTTTGATGGCCTGGTCGTAGTAGCCAAGCATGGCATCGGGATAGAGTTTTCCGAGGAAGAGTTGCGGCACCTTGTTGTAGAGGGCCGTCACTAAATCGGAGGCCAAGAGGCTCAAGCTGTACGGAGCCATGCTGCGCAACGCCTGCACCGACCCTTTGCCCCGTGGAATGCGCTCACCCCACACCCAAAGCAGCAGCGCACGAAAACCCATCAAGAGCACCTGCTGGGCCACCAACGCCCATACGCCCAGCCCCATGTAGGCCAACGCCACAGCCCCGATACCACTACCCAATTGTGCCAAAAAGACAATCTGCGAGAGCCGGGCAAAGCGAAACTGCCGCGTCAGCAGGGTCTGCTGCACGACACAGAGGGCATTGAGGGGGATCATCAGAAAGAATACAGCCGCCACCTCGCCGAGCATCGGCATCTCATAATAGGCAGCAAGGAGGGGTGATAGAGCCGTCAAACCGCCATACAGCAGCAACGAAACCCCGATATTGAACCAAAAGACGGAGCGATAATCGGCCGGTGTAGGGGTCTCCTTGCGCACCAACATCTGCGAGAAACCACTATCGACGATCACCAGAGCAAACGAAGCAAAGGCCATCAGCAGGGCCAGCACCGCCAGATCGTCGGGCATGAGCAGCCGGAGAATCAAGACGCGCACGACAAATTGGAGGAGCGCCGTAGCGATCTTCTCGCCCAGCGTCCACTCCGCACCACGTGCCACACGCTCTTTGAGTGCTCCGTTTTTCATCTACGCCCGTTTGATCAGCAGGGCCTCAACGCCCAAGCGGTAGGAATCCAGTCCAAAACCCATGATCGATCCACACGCCACAGCCGCCAACAGCGAGGTGTGGCGGAACTCCTCACGGGCCAGAATCGACGAGATATGCACCTCCACGACCGGCACCGAGACGGCTGCCACGGCATCGCGCAGGGCAACCGACGTATGGGTATAGCCGCCGGCATTGAGCACCACGCCGTCAAAATCGTGGTCGGCAGCATGGATGCGGTCGATGAGTTCGCCCTCCCAATTGGATTGGAAGTAGCTCAACTCCACCTCCGCAAAATCGTGCTGCAACTGCTCGAAGAAGGCCTCGAAGGTCATCGTCCCATAGATATCCGTATCGCGCCGCCCCTGCAAATTGAGGTTCGGGCCATTGAGAATCAAAATTTTCATGGCATAAAATTTTTACAAAGATAGAAATTTTTTATTTTTGTCGCCATAATTCTCTGCCAAATGAACGAATTTGAACTCATTGCCGCCATCAACCGCTACACCTCCCACCTCCCCGACAACGGATTCGAGGGGATCGGAGACGATTGCGCCGTACTGCCATTGGGCGACGAGGCGTTGGTCTTCACCACCGATGCCTTGAGCGAGGGGGTACACTTTCTGACCTCCACTACCTCGGCCATCGACCTGGGACACAAGGCTCTGGCTGTCAATCTGAGCGATGTGGCAGCCATGGGAGTGCGGCCTGTAGCCGTGCTGCTCACCCTCTCCCTGCCGCGCGAGATGGAAGAGCATTGGGTGCTGGATTTTATGGTGGGTTTCACCGAGTTGGCACAACGCTATGGGGTTGCCCTCATTGGCGGTGACACGACCCGCTCCGAGGGGGGCATTCAGATCTCCGTGACGGCCATCGGTCGCGGTCCGCTGAGCCACATCAAACGCCGCAGTGCCGCACAGGTGGGCGATATTATCCTGGTCAGCGATCGGCTGGGAGGATCGGCCGCCGGACTGCGCCAACTTTGGGAGGGCAAGGTGCAATCCCCCGAGATCGAACAACACCGACGGCCGATGCCCGAGGTGGAGGTGGGCGTCTGGCTTGGAGCGCGCGAAGAGGTACACGCCATGATGGATCTCTCGGACGGACTGAAATCGGATCTCCGCCACATACTCAACGCCTCGCAAGTCGGGGCCGACGTGCAGGTGAACAACATCCCGCGAGCGGCCAACACCACGCTGGGGGACTGCTGGTGTGGCGGCGAGGACTACAAATTATTGCTGACGGCCGATCCGCGTCAGGCCGGCATCTTGTGCGAGGAGTTCGAGGCGCAATTTGGGCGCAATTTGGCCGTCATTGGCCACATCACCGAGCAGGAGCTTCGCTGGTTTGACCACCAGCAGGAGGTAAGCTGCGACTACGAGGGCTTTTCGCACTTCTAATCGCACCACCTCACCCAACGACACAAAAAAAAGAGCTGACGGATCAGTTGATCTGTCAGCTCTTTTTATAAGCTCAATAGAATTACCCTATCTGCCCCCTTACTCGATCACAAAGACCCGTTCATCGGTCCTCTGCATTTGTAATTCCTCGCGGGCATACTCCTCAAGGTAGTCGTCATAACGCAACTGCTCAACAAAGGCACTGTCAGCGGCAATCCGCTCCTGGAAATAGGCCTTCTCGCGCTCCAGCTCCTTCACCTCGCTCCGGATGCGCAGGGCATGCAACAGATTCTGCCCGATAAAGACGAGCGTAAAGAGGACCACGATCACCGTTGTCGTAATCCAAAATCGGCGGCCGAGGTTGATCTGCATCCGCTTTGGAGGAGTGCTATTCGGTAACGACGTAGATATCCTTCAGGTTACGACCCAGCTGGTCGTAGTCGAGACCATAGCCCACGATAAACTCGTTGCCGATCTCCATAGCCGCATACTTAATCGGTATCTGACGACTGTACGAATGCGGCTTAAAGAAGAGTGTGCAGACCTCGATCGAAGCCGGATTATAGGCTTGCAACAACTCGATCATATGCTCGATACTCTTACCCGTATCGACAATATCCTCGACGATGATCACGTGGCGACCCTCCACCGAACTGTTCAGACCAATGAGCGACTGCACCTTACCCGTCGAGGTCGTACCCTCGTAGGAGGCGATCTTGACGAACGAAATCTCGTTGTTGAACTCGATCTTCTTGATCATATCGCTCAGGAACATGAACGAGCCATTCAGCACGCCCAAGAAAATCGGCGTATCGGCCTCGGCATAGTCCTTATTGATACGCTCGGCTACAGCCGACACGGCACGGTCGATCTCCTCGGCCGGAATCATCACCTTGAAACGGCGATCGTTGAGTTGGATAATCTTTTGCATAGAAAAACGATCCTTGCGGTTGAATGAAAGAACAAAGATAGCGTTTTACGCGGCAAAATCAAAATTCAACCCTATTTATTTTCCGAACAAATTATTTGGGTCTGATCTCCGACAGACGCGAGATATCCTTCACACTGAAATATCCCTGAATGTAGAGGACCACCTGCTCCTGCTCTCCGAACGAAAAGAGAAGGAAGGTCGATGGATACCTGCGACCGCCATCGAACAGGTAGCTTTCGATCTGCTGCCCATGCTCTTCGATCTGCGAGATCAACTCCCACCCACTGATTTTCTTCAAAATCGAGCGAGCATCGGCCTCAAACTGTGCCGAGGGGCGCGCATTGGTCAGAACACGAATGGATCGCAGTTCTTCGAGCAGTTTGGCCAATTCACGATCCTCTTCCCGCACGCGATCGGCCATCATCTGCATCATCCGCTTACCAAACAGGATCGAGGTAACCCCCTCCTGGGCGGCATACTTTTCGTAGAGGCGATCGAAAGTGTAGGACTCGCGCTTCGCAGGTTTCGATTCGGGTTTCGATTCGGGCTGATCCGCTTGATCACGCCCGATGCCCACCATCTCCCCGCACTCGAGGCTCTCGAGTGCAGCTTGTTGCTCGGCCGTCACGCCGGACGAGTTGCTTTGCGCTGCCGAGGGGGTCGTTTGTGCCTGTGCAGTCCACCAAGCCAAAGCCAACAACAGGGTTAACAAGAATGTTCTCATACTCATAGCTCATCCGATTTAGAATCCCCACGCCAGACCTACCGATATCGGGTAACAACGCGGCCCGACGCCCGATTTGAACATTGGCGTGATGGAGTGCTTGAAATAAAGGCCGATATTACCATAGGTAGCCGTTGCCTGCACACCCACCCGGAAGTCATTCACCCCATGCAGATCTGCCCTCTCTTTGGGGCTGGCAACCTTCGTATAGACATCGGTGAGCAGTTCTCCGTAGGCAAACAAGGTCAATTCGACTTTGCGCATCGGGCGATACTTCAGGCCAATCGGGAGACCCAACTGGCAGGTTGTCAGTTTCGACTTTTTCTTCTCCTCAAGGGCTATGGGGCGAATCCGATCATCCACCTTGGCAAGCGACCAAGCCGGATCGAAGCGGTAATTATCCCAGCCCACCGATAGACCGGTCACCAACGACAAGCTCCGCGTACGGTTGAGCGCCATATCCAAATCAAACACACGCCAACCGATGTGGATGGATTTGCCCACCTTCTGATCCATGAAGCCATGCTCCGAGGGATTAAATCCAGCATAATCAACCCCCGAAAGGAGGCTAAAACCAAACTCTACGGCACTCAATCCAAAAGCCACACGGTTCCGAGAAATCTCCACCATGGAGGAGACAGAAGTGCGAGAACGTGCGGCCGACCCGAGGGTGATCCGCTGCCCACCCACGGCCAAAACCAATTCGCCCTGTTTTTCACCACGCTGTAACACCTCATCGGTCTGTTCTATGCCGACCGTTTCGGTCTGCTCTTGTGCGATCGCCAGATTTGCCACCAGCAAAACCAGCACCATGATACTCCATTTTTTCATCGCTACGTCTCTCTTGTTGAAATGATTCTACTTCTTGTTTAATACTCCTCTGCGCCTTGTCCCATCATGCGCTGAAAGAGGTCGATCGACTGATCCAACTTCTCCAGTTCGGCCAGACAATCCGTATATGCCAACGCCTCGTCCAGATCATAGATTGGCTCTCCATTGACATAACCACAGGGCACGCGCCCCAATTGTAGTACTACGAAACACCCCACGGCAACTACGGCTGCAGCAACGGCCCAAGCCCATCGGTGGCGATGGAGTTTCCGGATGGGAGTTCCGCTCAACCGCTCAGGCAGCTGCTCCTCGGCCAACGCTGCCAACCCATCGAAAGTGACGGCGGCTGCCTGCAAATCGGCCGACAAGGGCTCCACCTCAGCCAAGAGTTGCTGCAGTTCGAGCTCTTCCTCCTCCGTCGTGAGGCATTCGTCGTAACGAGCCAACAAGGCTCGCATGCGTGCTTCTCGGTCGCTCATCTGTTTCATCTTCTCTCTTGCATCAATGCTTCCACCGCCTCTCGCAACGCGTGACGAGCTCGTGAAAGGATGGTTCGTACTTGGTTTTCTGCTACGCCGATCAGTTCGGCAATTTCGTAAGTGGCATACCCCTCAATCTCTTTGAGATGTAACACCTCTCGCTGGCGGAGTGGCAGCCGCGCTAAAGCGACGCGTACCAACTCTTTGTTCGACCACTGCTCCACCTCACTACCCGCCATCGGCAGGCTCTCACGCAGTTCACAACTACCCTCGTGCCTTCGCCGAATGCGATCGATACACGCGTTGCGCAGGGCTGTCAAGGCAAACGCCTCGACATTCCGACATAGAGCCAGTTCGTCGCGTCGTCGCCAGAGCTTTTCGAGCGTATCGTGCGTAGCATCCTCTGCTTCGGCCGAATTGCCCAAGATGCTACACGCAAAACGATACATCCGATTGCGCAGTTGTGTGAGATCTCTATCGAGTAGGGGTGTTGTCATAGCACTTACATAACCATAGACGCACAAAGGTAGTAAAACGCAACATGAAGGGGCAAAAAAATCTTTTTTTCTTTTTACCCACCACCGCTCCGCACGCAAAAAAAACTGCCCGGTCAATAGACCGAGCAGTTTTCAACCCTCAAATGGAGAACGGAGGATGTACACAACACGCCCCCACCTCTACGAGGAATTATCGGACGACTATTTGCGAGCAACAAAAAAAAACTGCCCGGCCGACAGACCGAGCAGCTTTCAACCCTCGAATGGGGAGAGTAAGGTTAGTTCAAGGCTTGCGAAGGACTCGAAAACGGAGCATACTTATCGTATGTGAGTATTTCGAGGCCAAGCGTAACGCAGAAATAACCTTGCTATACACATTCGCCAGAATTACACGAGACCCGAGAATCCCATAAACGCCATCGCCAAAATGCTGGCCGTAATCAGCGCAATGGGTACACCCTTGAATGCTTTGGGAACATCCTCAAAATCAAGACGCTCACGAATACCGGCAAAGAGTACCAATGCCAACGCAAAGCCAACAGCCGTCGATACGGCAAATGCTACACTCTGCAGCAACGTAAACTCCTTCTGGATCATCGTAATCGCAACGCCCAATACAGCGCAGTTGGTCGTAATCAGCGGTAGGAACACACCCAGAGCCTGATAGAGTGCCGGCGAGACCTTCTTAAGGATGATCTCCACCATCTGCACCAACGCAGCAATGACCAAGATAAAGACGATGGTCTGCATGTACTGAATCTCAAAGGCATTCAGCACATAGGTCTGCAACGGCCAACATACGAGTGCCGTCAATGCCATCACAAAGGTTACGGCAGCACCCATACCCAGCGAAGTCTCCACCTTCGACGAAACGCCCAAGAAGGGGCAGATGCCGAGGAACTGGGCCAATACAACGTTATTGACGAAGATGGCTCCAATGATGATTGCAAAATAGGTAATCTCCATAACTATTTCTTGGTTATTTTGTTAAACAATACCATCAGATAGCCCAGCGTGAGGAAACCTCCCGGAGCCAGCACAAAGACAAGCGGCATATAATCGGCCGATCCGAGATCGTAGCCAAAGATAGCACCACTACCCAGAATCTCGCGCACGGCACCGATGATCGTCAGTGCAAGCGTAAAGCCCAAGCCGATACCAACACCGTCAAGTGCCGAAACAAACGCACCATTCTTCGAAGCAAAGGCCTCGGCACGACCCAGGATGATACAGTTCACCACAATCAGCGGGATGAATACGCCCAACGAGGCATACAAAGCCGGTACGAAGGCCTCCATCAACATCTGAATGATCGTCACGAACGAGGCAATCACCACAATAAAGGCCGGAATACGTACCTTGTCGGGAATCAGATTCTTGATCAGCGAGATTACGATATTGGACATGATGAGCACAGCCGTCGTAGCCAAACCCATACCCATACCATTCTCAGCCGATGTCGTCGTACCCAGTGTGGGGCACATACCCAGCACCAATACGAATACCGGGTTACTCTTCAGAATGCCATTCAGGACAACTTGCAACTTATTCATTTTGACCTCCTTCCTGAGCCACAGGCTCTGCTGTTTCAACTTCGTTTGTTGCCGTCTCGGTTGTCTCGGCCGCTACAGCCGTAGCACCCGAAGCCACATCCGTAGGCTGCGAGCCCGTCGAGACGCTCTTGAAAGCCATCCACGCACGGTTCACGGCATCAACATAGGCACGCGACGAGATCGTAGCAGCCGTCAAAGCATCGACATCACCACCATCCTTCGTTACGGCCAACTTACCATCCTTGAGCTTCTTGGTCTCTAATTTTTGGTTTTGAATCGAAGCCAACAACGGGTTACCCTCGTCGCACATCTTCGTACCCAGACCCGGCGTTTCGGCCTGCTGCAACACGTTTACATTATTGACCGTACCATCGGCCAGGAAACCGACCATCAGCTTCACCACACCGCTGAAGCCCTGCTTGGTCATGGTCTCGACTGCGTAGCCGACTACCTCACCGCCCTTGGTTGCGGTATAGACCTTGATCGGCAGCTCGTCGATCGTCAAATCCTCCGTAGCGGTGGCCTCAAAGGCCGGAAGCACCTGCTCCAAAGCCTGCTTCGTTGCAGCCTCCTTCGCCTGGGCAATCGGCTCGACGGTAATCTGGTTCACATAACCCACACCGGCCGATGCCAGCAGCGTGATCGTAAAGAGCACGGCTACCATATTAAAAAGTGTACTTTTCATCTCTTTGCCCTCCTTACTATTTCACGCCAAAGCGCTTCGGTTTGATATACTTATTAATAAGAGGTACGACGGCGTTCATAATCAGAATCGCGAACGACATACCCTCGGGATAGGCACCCCACAGACGAATGCACATCGTGATCGCACCGATACCCACGGCAAAGATCACCTGACCCTTGACCGTCATGGGCGAGGTCGCATAGTCCGTAGCCATGAAGATCGAGCCGAGCAGTGCACCACCGGCCAATACATGGAAGAGCGGGAATTGCCACATATACGTCACATCAGCCCCCTCACTCGTAGCAGCTACCACAAAGGCGAACAACGCCATCGTGCCCAGCACCGTTACGGGGATATGCCACGTGATCACCTTGCGCACCAACAGGTAAACAAAGCCGATCAGCAGTGCCACAGCGGCCACCTCACCGAGCGAACCGGGCATATTACCCAGCAGCAGGTCCTGCATCGGCAGTGCACCGGCACCCACTGTCGAAGCCTTCACGGCTGCCAGCGGCGTAGCACCCGAGAGTGCATCCAATGCGGGATTCTCAACCGCGGGGAACGTAGTCATCTGCACCGGATAGGCGATCAAGAGGAATACACGACCCACCAAAGCGGGGTTGAAGGGGTTTTTACCCAGACCACCGAAGGTCATCTTCGCCACACCGATAGCTACAAAAGCACCGATGACGATGATCCACCAGGGAATAGTCGAGGGGAGGTTGAAGGCCAACAGGACACCCGTCACGACAGCCGACCAGTTGCCGATCGTCGAGGGGCCTTTGACCATCAATTTCTGAATCAGATACTCGAACAGCACACACGAAGCGACCGAAATGGCTGTTACCATAAGTACGTTCACACCAAACACGATCGTCGAGACAATCAGCGCCGGGATGAGCGCGATGACTACATCACGCATGATCGAGGCGGTCGATTGAGCCGACTGCACGTGGGGTGACGGCGAGACAATAAGTTTGTTTGCCATAATTATCTTTCTGTTTTTCGTTTACTTTTTCGGTGCTTGTGCAGCCATGCGGGCGCGGATCAGGCCCATCACCGTCTGCTTACCCAGGCGTACCCAGTCTAACAACGGCAGATACGAGGGGCAGGTCGATTGGCAGCAACCACACTCGATACACGAGGTGATCATCTGTGCCTCCATCTCGTCCCACTGCTTCTTTTGAGCCAACTTGGCCAGCAGATAGGGCTCCAGACCCATCGGGCAGGCCGAAACACACTTGGCGCACTTCATACACTGACCCGGCGTCTTGCGCTCGGCATCCTTACCACTCATGATCGTGATACCCGAGCAACCCTTCGTGACGGGCGAGTCAAGGTTCACCATCGCACGACCCATCATCGGGCCACCGTTGATCACCTTACCGGCATGCTCCGGAAGACCGCCTGCAGCCTCAATCAAGGCCGAGATCGGCGTACCCATGCGCGTCAGCAGGTTCTTCGGATCCTTCACCTCCTTACCGGTGAGCGTTACGACGCGCTCGATGAGCGGCATCTGCTTCTGCACGGCACGGTACACAGCATAGGTCGTCGAAGCGTTGCACACCACAGCACCCACGTCGATCGGCAGTGCCGGCGGAGGAGGTACCTGGCGACCCGTGATGGCAGCAATCAACTGTTTCTCACCACCCTGCGGATACATCACCTTCAGGGGAACGATCTCAATACCCTTAAACTTCGTGGCCAACTGCTTGAGGTGGGCAATAGCATCGGGTTTGTTATTCTCGATACCTACGTAGGCCTTCTCGACACCAATAGCCTTCATCAGGATCTCGACGCCGACAAGCATCTCCTCGCCCAGCTCCAGCATCGTACGATGGTCCGAAGTTAGGTAAGGCTCACACTCTACACCGTTGATGATCAGGCACTCGGCCTTCTTTCCGGGAGGAATCGAGAGCTTTACATGGGTCGGGAACGTAGCACCACCCATACCCACGATACCGGCCTCCTTGATGGCAGCAATAATCGCTGCAGGCTCCAGGTTGCACTCACGCTTGATCTCCGTCGAGCGGTCGATCGTATCTACCCACTCGTCGCCCTCGCGCTTGATCGTAATCATCATCTGGCGCAGGCCCTGGCCATTGAGCTGCATATCGACTGCCTGCACCGTACCCGAGATCGGGCTGTGGATGTTGGCCGACATGAACCCCGTAGCCTCGGCGATCTTCTGACCCGTGAGGACCTTATCGCCCTTTGCCACGATCGCCGTAGCAGGCGCACCGATATGCTGTCCGAGCGGAATCTGTACCACCTCGGGCAACGGCAACACCTCGATTGCCTTGGCGCGACTCAACTTATTTTCCGACGGATGCACTCCGCCAATTGGAAATGTCTTCATATCTAATCTGTTTCTCGTTTGACGATGGGTTAATTTACTCGGCCTTCTTGCCACGTACCAGACAGAGCGGATTCTTACCCGACTCCTTCAGCTCGACAACATTGCCGGCAACCGACGTAGCCGCTGCCGAATCCATCACCGCCTTCTTCGGGTTGAGCAACATCAGCGGGTTGGTACCCGAAGCCTTCAATGCAATGGTTGCAGGACCCTCCACCGACTTCGGAGCAGCAACCGGAGCAGCTGCAGCCGGAGCGGCCTTCGGGGCCGGCTTCGGAGCCTTCGGAAGCGGATCCATGCCGATCAACTTAATAGCACCCGTCGGACACTCATTGACGCACTTGCGGCACAACTTACACTTCTGCGGATCGATGTAGGCCAGGTGGTTCTCGATCGTGATAGCACCAAAGGCGCAGACCTTCTCGCACTTACCACAAGCAACGCAACCCGCCTTGCAGGCACGGATCACATGAGCACCCTTCTCCTTCGAGACACACGACACATAGACGGCGCGATTCTTCGGCCACTTCTTGCGCAACTCAATCACCAGCTTCGGGCAAGCCTTCACACAGGCGCCGCAAGCCGTACACTTGTCAGCATCGACCTCCGGAAGACCCGTCTTTGGGTTGATCTTGATGGCATCGAAATTACATACCGTCACGCAGTCGCCGTAACCCAGACAGCCAAATGCGCAGCCCGTCTCACCCACATAGAGCGAGGCTGCTACTGCGCACGATTTTGCGCCATCGAACTGATTCGTTCGCGGACGCTTCTCGCACGTTCCACCGCAACGTACCGTAGCCGTTTGCGGCTCCTTCTCTGCCGCGGTCTTACCCAAGTAGGTAGCCACAGCCTTCATCGTTTCGCCACCGCCAACAGGACAGAACAACGACGAGATGTCGTCATTCTTCACCAATGCATCCGCGAGACCACGGCAACCTGCGAAACCGCAACCGCCGCAATTAGCTCCCGGGAGCATCTTCTCCACGTCGTCGATACGCGGATCCTCCTCTACCTTGAAGGTCTGAGCCACAAAGTAAAGAATCACCGCTGCGAGCACTCCCAACGCACACAGCGTCAAGATCGTGTAAAGTAATACTTCCATTTAGATTTGAGTTATTGTAAATTGAATTGTGTTGTCTATCTTCTTACGCATCAGGCGCAACACGCCATAATAAATCACCACAGCCACCAATGTCGCCACGACCGCTATACCTTCATGCACCCCACACGCCGTAGCCCCGATCAACGTTGCCAGCAAGACCACGAGCGCCCCGACATAGGCCAGCAGGACAGCCCGCGTACCGACACGTTGCTTGACCCCGACCAGCACCTCCTGATCGACGGCATAATCGGCAGCAGCGGCTGTATAGATCTGCACTCGCTTTTCGGTCGCCTCAGCCAATCCGCAAGCAGACTTCGCAGCACACGAGCCACAAGCACTGCGCGAGATGATGGCCACCTCGACCATGCCCTGCTCGACACGCACCACACGTCCGCTATGTTGAATCTCCTGCGCCATAAAAGCCTCTTCCCGAAAAAACGTATTACAACCCCCGCAGACCGAACATTTAGTCCTCTTGTTCGGCCCGCTTAATCGCCGTATTTATTCGTCAGCGGCATCAGTCGTTCATGACCGAAGGCACAAGCCGAAAGGCGCAGCACGGGCGGGAACTGATAGCGTTTCTTCTCGTTGCGCATGATCATGCCGTGGATCTTCTCGACTACCTCCGAATCGAAGCCCGCGTTGATGATCTCCTCGCGGTGCTGACTCTCCTCGATCATACGATACAGGATGGCATCGACCACCTCATACGGAGGCAGAATATCGCTATCCTTCTGTCCGATGTGCAACTCCGACGAGGGCTCTTTATTCAGAATACTCTCCGGAATCACCTCATCATGTATGCGATTGATGTAGCGTGCCACATCAAACATTTCGCTCTTATAAATGTCGCCCGTCGGGCTGAAAGCTCCGGCCGTATCACCATAGAGCGTGCAAAGGCCCAGGGCATTCTCACTCTTATTCGATGAGTTGAGCAACATGTAACCTGTCTTGTTTTGGAGGGCCATCAGCAGCACCGTGCGAATACGCGACTGAATATTCTCCTCCGTAAAGTCGAACTCCGTACCGCCAATGACCGGCTTGAGCGTATCGAGCACGCTATTATAGACATCCGAAATCGGAATTACATTGTAACTAATCCCCAGATTCTCGGCCAACGCCTTGGCATCCTCGACCGACATATCGGGCGAGAAGGGCGAGGGCATCAACAGTGCATGCACATTCTCTTTACCCAATGCCTCCACGGCCATACAGGCTACCACCGCCGAGTCGATACCGCCCGACAAACCCACACAGGCCTTCTGATAACCATTCTTATGATAGAAATCGCGCAAACCGCAGCAAGCTGCCTTATAGACCATTCCCGTACGATTGCGATGCTTCTGCACCTGAATCGGCTCATACTCGGCCTCCGTATCGTAGATCTGAAAATCCTCCTCGAAACTCTTCAGCAGCATCAGCGTCTCACCCTGGCTACTCATTACGCCCGACGAACCGTCGTAAACAATCTCAGTCGATCCACCTACCTGATTGATCAGCACGATAGGTTTTCCCTCCACGAAAGCGATGTTGCGCATCGTCTCATGACGATACATCATAACTCCTTTGCTATATTTGCGAGCATTGATCGAGAGGATCAATTCAGCATCGCGGTCAAACTCCGATTCGCGGCGAAGGTCATCACCCACCACCACAACGCATTTATGACCCTTGACATAGACGTAGTCATAACCCGTTGAGCCATTCAAGAAGCCCATCTCGCGGCGAGCTGTAATGTGACGTTTGGCGATGGTTTGTATCACCTCGCCATCCTCGATCACCACAGCGGCACTTACCGTACCAACCTCCGTCAAAACGGGGGCACCCACAATGGCCATAATGTCTTTGCAGTGCGATGCGATCTGCCCGATCGCCTCCTCACAAAGTTCAAGGAAGGTAGTTTTGCGCAACAAGTCGAATGCAGGAGTTCCACTAACAGCTTGCTCGGCAAAGAGAATCAGATCGGCCTTTTCGGCCTTGGCTCGCTCGATAGCCCCTACGATTTTTACATAGTTGCCATCAATATCGCCAATCGTATAGTTTAATTGAGCCAGTGCAATTTTCATTGTCCTGTATAAAGTTAGGTCGGTTTGTAACTTTGCAAAGATAACGATTATTTAGATTAATCGGAAATATTTTCGGTGTTAATAATCTAACAAAATCGACCGATTTGCATCATTTCTTTGCAAAAAAGAGCATCTTAAGGTTTTCTCCCCTGTTTCGACCACCCCAAAATGAGAACCAACTGCCAATTCTACCAACTCCCACGCACAAAAAAAAGAGGAGCTAAATCCCATTTTGCTCCTCCACAAAAAAAGAGGGGCTCCCTCGCGGAACCCCTCTTTTTTTCGTTGACACCAATCCCAACAGCCTACTCTTCCACCTCGGGATCAGCCACCAGGATACGACCGCAATACTCGCAGACGATAATCTTCTTACCCTGACGAATATCAGCCTGACGCTGGGGAGGAATATGGTTGAAGCAACCGCCACAAGCATCGCGCTGCACAGTCACAACGGCCATACCATTACGCACATTCTTACGAATGCGGTTGTAGGCCGTGATCAGACGCTCGTCGATCTTCTGCTTTGCCTCCTCGGCCTGCTGCATATACTCAGCCACCTGCGGAGCCGTCTCTTCCTCGATGCTCTCCAGCTCATCCTTCTTCAGCTTCAGGTCAGCAGCACGCTCGGCTGCAGCCTCCTCGGCAGCCTCCAGCGTCGCCTTCTTGGCCTTCATGGCATTCGTATATTCGCGCAGACGCTTCTCGGCCAACTCAATCTCAAGCTCCTGATACTCAATCTCCTTCGAGATAGCATCAAATTCACGGTTGTTGCGCACGTTGTTCTGCTGCTCCTTGTAGTTGCCAATCATGATACGCGCCTGATCCACCTCACGCTTACGCTGATTGGTCAAGGTTTTGATCTCCTCAATCTCGGCGTTGATGTGCTCGATGCGGGTCGTCAAACCGGCCATCTCATCCTCCAGGTCCTCCACCTCGAGCGGCAGTTCACCCTTCACCTTGTTGATGGCGTCGATTTTGCTGTCAATCTTCTGCAACTCATAGAGCGCCAGGATCTTCTCCTGCATCGAGTAATCCACCTCGGCAGTCTTCTTTTGTGTAGCCATATATCGTTGTTTTAGTTTATCTTAGCACAAATAGTGAATCGGCGTTCGCGCCTCCGCACTCTTCAAGAGTGCAAAGGTACTAATTTTTTTTGATAAAATATCAAATAAAATGTCAATTGCGCAATATTCACTCTCAAAATGACCGATATCGGCCACCGTCAAGGCCCCATCGGGGGTCATAAAGTCGTTATATTTCAGATCGGCTGTCAAATACAAATCCGCTCCGGCACGACGTGCCTGACCGATGAGCGAAGCCCCTGCACCGGTGCACAAGGCCACGCGCTGCACCTGCTCGGTAGCCGGCGCACTATGGCGCACCACCCCCAGATGTAACCGCTCCTTGACCTGACGCAGGAAGTCGATCGTCGCCATCGGCTCGGGCAGATTTCCCACTACGCCAAAGCCAACCCCTTCGCCCTTCTCCGAGGGTTCTAACAGTTCGCGCTGCTCGATGCCCAGTTCGGCAGCCAGTCGCCAGCTCATCCCTTCGGGAGCACTATCCAAATTCGTATGGCAGGCATAGAGGGCAATGCCGCGTCGAATAGCCCGCTCAACACATCGCTCTACGGGGGTTGCCGAATTAAACCGTTTGAGCGGGTGGAAGATGATCGGATGGTGCGTGATGACCAGATCGCACCCCTCGCGTTCGGCCTCATCCAACACCTCATCGGTCACATCGACGGCCAACAAGACCCGATGCACCTCATCCTCCATACGGCCCACAATCAGACCGGCATTATCGTAACTCTCCTGCCAGGCAAGGGGCGCAAAGGCCTCGATGGCGGCAGCTATCTCTCGAATTTTCATCTGTCAGTTGTTGCTTTTTCACCACACACCCAATGCCTAAAAGAGCGACTGCTCATAGAAGGCAAACAGCTCCTTCTCGTCGTCGTTTTTCTTCTTGCGCACACGCTTCGCACGCGGTTTCTCCTCCACCGGTGCAGCCTCCTCGATGTGCAACACAGCACGCCCCTGTTTATCGGGGGCTGGCGTATCGGAGACCTCCTGCTCGCGGTCGATCAGTGCATCGGCATCCGCCTTCAGATCCTCGCGCACCTCCTCCAGCATCGCCCGAATGCGTTGCAGACGCTCCATCAACTCGGCGTTGCGCGCTACGGTTCCCGTCTTACGCTCCTCGCGCAGGGCCTTCTTCGCGCCATCGAGCGTCATACCACGCTCCTTGATCAGGTGGTAGAGCGTCTTGAGCAGTTCGATGTCGCGCGGCGAATAGTGGCGATTGCCCTTCTTGTTGCGCACCGGCTTCAAGGCAGGGAACTGCTCCTCCCAATAACGTAACAGCGACGGTTTTACATCGAACATCTCGGCAACCTCGCCCATCGAGTAAAAGAGTTTTTCGGCCATATTATCTTCCAAAAATTAAATATCTTGTTTCAAAATGCGCAAGGCATTGGGATACATATTATTCACCCGATTACCAATGCGTTTAGCAAAGCCAAGCGCTAACCCATCGTAGCAGACCAAGTTGATCCCTTCAACAAAATGCGCTACCGCCAGTTCTCCTCGACGCAGATAAGCAAGTGACTCCTCCCTATCGAGTGCAGCAACTGCCACCGTGGCACGATTCAGCCCCACATAGTGCGCCAATGCCTGGTCGGGCTTCAATCGTCCTTTGAAGAGTTGGCCCATTCCAACGCCCGAATAGAGCGTCGGCACCCACTCCGAAAGTCCATTCAGCGCATCGACCTGCCCTTTCGGCCAGCCATAGCAGCACTCTCCAGCCTCGACAAACGTCAATCGTTCCGGCTCGATCACCCACCGCGCCAACTCCGCACATGAGGCCTTATCGACCGGCGTAACCACCTTGCGTTTGGCCTTGGGAAGCCGACCACGTTGCGCCGTCTCTGCTTTACGCGCCACCGCCGCAAAGAAGCCTTCACCCCGGGCGCGATGCGGGAAGAAGCGGAAGGTTTGGAAAGCTCCCACACGGCCACATACAATGCCCCATGACGGATCTACAGCCACCTCCTCGGCCTCCTCGAAAGGCTCCTCTACCCACTCGATCAACCGTTCGAGGCTCCCTTCGTCCTCCTCCCGATTGAAGGTGCAGGTGCTATAAATCAGCACACCTCCCGGACGCAGGGCCTGCCAAGCAGCCTGCAAAATGGCATCTTGACGTCCGGCGCATAGATGTACATTTTGTTCACTCCACTCCTCACGTGCGCCATCGTCTTTACGGAACATCCCCTCGCCCGAGCAGGGAGCATCGACCGCCACGACATCAAACCACCCCTCGATGGCGGCAAAACGTGCAGCATCGGCACACGTCACAGCGACATTACCCAACCCCCATTTGCGGACATTATCGACTAGAGCCAGCACCCGTTTACGATCAATCTCATTGGCTACGACCAACCCCTCTGCCCCCACTTTCGAGGCATAGAGCGTCGTCTTTCCACCCGGGGCGGCACACAGGTCGAGCAGCCGCGCTCCTTCGATGGTCGCAGGCAGCAGTCGCTCGACAAACTGCGACGAAGCCTCCTGCACATAGTAGGCTCCGCCATGAAAGGCCGGATCGAGCGTAAAGGAGGGGCGTTCGGCTAGATAGTGCCCGGCCTCACTCCATGGAATCGGAGCCATCGCTCCCCACGATGCACTCCGCATCGGATGCAGACGCACCGAGACGGGTTGCTCTCCGTCAAGCGCATGACAGAGCGCTGCAGCCTCCTCCGGGCCCAACTCCTGCACAATCCGCTCCACAAAACGTTCGGGTAACTGCATTACGTATTGGTTTCGTGCGAATTAGAAAAGGCGTTTCTGCACATCGCGCTTGTCAATCTCGGCACAAATGCGCTCAAAGATCGAGGCGTCAGCAACAAAATCCTCGTTATCCTTATCCACCACCAAGATCGGACCCTCATACAGATCCTCGATCCAATGGTTATACTTACGATTCAATCGTTCGAGATATGCCTCGTCGATATTCATCTCATAGTCGCGGCCACGTTTGTGAATCTGACGCACCAAAGTCGGCACGCTAGCCTTAAGATAGATCAGCAAATCGGGTTTCTGCACCAGGTTGGTGACCAACTTGAAGATCTGCATGTAGGTCTCGCTGTCACGCTCCGACATCAGCCCCATCTCAAGCAGGTTGCCCGCAAAGATATGGGCATCCTCATAGATCGTGCGATCCTGGATGATCATGTGCTGGCTCTTGTCGGCCAACATGGCCATCGTCTGGTCGATACGGCTGGCCAGGAAGCGAATCTGCAGGTTGAACGACCAGCGGTGCATATCCTCGTAGAAATCGCCCAAATAGGGGTTGTCGATATTCTCCAGATAGGCCTTCGCGCCATAGCGTTCGGTCAGCATCTCGGTCAAGGTCGTCTTGCCGCTACCGATATTTCCGGCAATTGCTATATACATATTGTTTATCTATTATTTTTGCTTATTCAACTCCTTGTGCATATCATCGGCCACGCGACGGTCCTGCACCAAACGCGGCACCTTATTTTTACCGCGGCTACGCATCCACTGCAAGAAGAATCCCCGCTCGACAAGGGTCAGATGCTGCCGCTCGATGGTCGAGCGTCGCTTGGCATCGTAATCGGAGTTCACCGCACGCAAAGCCCGATCCAACTCCTCGGAAAAGGCTTCAATCGAGGCGGGCTGCTGTTCAAACTCGATGATCCACTCGTGGGCACCCTGCCGATCGACCGACATATAGATCGGAGCTACCGAATAGTCATGCACCACGGCACCCGTCTTTTGGCACGCCTCGACCAACGCACGATCGGCATTATCGACAATCAGCTCCTCACCAAAGACATTGATGAATTGGCGCGTGCGACCGGCAAAGCGGATGCGGTAGGGATCGGTCGAGGTGAAGGTCACCGTATCGCCAATCTCGTAACGCCACAGACCGTTGTCCGAGGTGATGATGATCGCGTAGGTCTTGCCCACCTCAACGCCTTCGAGCGGCACAACACGATCCCCATCACGGAACTCATAGAAGGTGCCATAATCAAGCATCAGGAGCATATCGTCGCGCGAAGCATCATCCTGCGCAGCAAAGAAACCCTCCGAGGCGTTGTAATTCTCCCAATAGTGCATCTGCTCCGAGGGAATCAACTCCTCAAAGGCTCGCCGATATGGAGCAAACTCCACACCGCCATGCAGGAAGAGCTCCAAATCGGGCCACACCTCCAGCAGGTTCTTTTTGCCCGTATATTGCAAGATGCCGTGCATGAGTTCCAGATTCCACGATGGCACACCCGCAAAGGCGGTAATACGCTGCGATGTACACTCGGCTGCGATGTGTGCAATTTTCTGCTCAAAATCGGCCAACAGCGCCGTCTCGATCTTCGGAGCACGCAACGACGTACCCCAACGAGCCGTTTCGTGCAACAGCACACCCGACAAATCGCCCACCAGATTCTTCCCCTCCATCATGCACGAGCCGCCGAGCGTAAGGGTCTTACCCTGGAGCAATTTCGACGCGGGATAGGCATCCAAATACATCGCCACCACGTCGCGCATACCCAGTGTATGGTTCCACAGGATCGAGTGGCGTGTAATGGGGATATATTTACTGCGGTCGGAGGTCGTACCCGACGAGCGGGCATAGAACGACACCACCCCCGGAGCCGTCACCGATCGTTCACCGGCTAACATGCGCTCCACATAGCCCTTAAAGCCCTCATAGTCGGTCGTCGGCACCGCCTGCTGGAATTGCTCCAACGTGCGAACGCCTTGCAGGCCGTGATTACGTCCGAAGGCGGTCTTACGACCGGCAGCCAGACGTGCCCGGAATTGCTCCTGCTGCACGGCATGCGGATGGCGACGAAAACGGTCAATACGCCGCAGACGATAGTCTAAATAGAGACGAAACAGCTTACTGGTAAAAGACATCGGTTTCTTCGTTTGTTTGCTTCAGTTAATTAAAGTAGTAGCCCACCTTTCCGACCGAGGCCGGCATGGCAAAGACCACCACACGATCGTAGGGGTTGATCTCCGTGCTTCCCTCGGCAATAAAGACCTTATCACCGCGCACCACACCGCCAATAATCACATCGGAGGGCAATCCCAAATCACGGATACGCACCTTGGTTGCTGGCGAATTGGGCTTGACGATAAACTCCAGCACCTCGGCATCGCTGCCCGTCAGGCACTTGATGGCCTGCACATCGGTGGACATCGTAAAGCGGAAGATATTCGAGGCCGTCACCAACTTCTTGTTGATGATCGTGTCGATACCCATCGACTCGGCCAAGTTGATATAATTCAAATTCTCCACCTCGGCGATCACCTTCTTGACCCCCATACGCTTGGCCAACATCGCCGCCAGAATATTGGTCTCGCTACGACCCGTGACAGCCACAAAGGCATCCATATTCGAGAGACCCTCTTCGAGCATCGCCTCCGTATTGCGACCATCTTCGTTGATGATCAGTGTCTTATCCAACAACTCCGCCAAACGGTAGGCCTTCTCGGCATTGTAGTCGATCAGCTTGATATTGACCTCCTCCTGCAACTCCATGGCAATGCGCACACCGATGCGCGAGCCGCCCAAGATCATCAGATTCTTGACCTCGATATTTGAGCTGCCCGAGAACTCCATCACCTGTCCGACGACATCCTGACGAGCGATCACGTAGGCCACATCCCCCTCCTCGAAGCGCGATTCGCTATCGGGAATGATCGTTGCGCCATCACGCGCAATAGCAACTGTACGATACGAAAGGGTCTCGCCCTCATCAAAGCCGGTCGGCGGATGGCCAATCAGCGGGGAGGTAGGGCCCAGACGGAAGACTGCCAACGCGAGTTTACCGCTCGAAAAATCGACAAATTCGGTCGTCGAGGTGTGACCCAGTAGGTTGATCACCTCACGGGCAGCGATCTTCTCGGGATAGAAGAGGTAGTCGATACCCATGTCGATAAACATCTCTTTGTTGTTCGGCTCGAGGTATTCGTTGTTGTCGATACGGGCGATCGACTTCTTCGCGCCTAACTTTTTCGCCAGCATGGCGGCTACAATATTGGCATTCTCCTCGTGGTTGACGGCAATGAAGAGGTCACAACGACGCACCGCCGCGCGACGCAACACCGCCACAGTCGTCGAATCACCCTCCACGGTGATCACATCGGCCAAGTTGGTCACCTCCTCGAGCAGCTTCAGCTCGTTGTCGATGACCGTAATATCGTGGCCGTTACCACTTAACATGCGTGCCAGGTGGCTACCCATCTCTCCGGCACCTGCAATGACGATTTTCATACAATCAGAGGCTTACGTACCTTGATCTCAAGGCACCTTTTTTGCATTTTAACTGACAAATATATAAATTTGCAGGCGAAAGCACAAATTTATACCTCAAAAAAGAGAAAAGATGGCAGATTGGTTGCTCATAATCCTGATTTCGGTGGCCGCGATCGGCTTTTTCGTGGTGGGTCTCTCCCTGACCCTCATCTTCAAAGGGCATCATATCGACTCCGAAATCTCGACCAACAAAGATATGCAACGCATGGGCATCAAATGCGCCGTGCAAGAGACACGCGAGATGGATGGCACAGCCTCCTGCTCGGAAGGGGCATCCCCGCTGCAGGGCTGCTCGGGCAACTGCGGAGCCTGCGACATCGAGCAGAAGTAGCTCCCACAAAAAAGCCGCTCGGGGATGTCTGCAACACAGACACCCCCTTTTTTGTGAACGGATTTGACAAGCGTGATGCAAGGACCGGCGCGCGCAACGCCGCAATCATCTTGTCAGATACGTTCGGTTGTGAACTTTTTATTTATTCAATTCCCACTAAAATTTTCACCGCTAAATCGGGCTAAAGCGCGACCGACCGATAAACCAAGGATTACTCAAATCCTCCTCGTTGTAGCGCAGACGGCCGCCATCGGCCATCACGCAGGTCGTGCCACCCGCCTCGCTCAGAATCAACTCCCCGGCCGCCGTATCCCACTCATAGGTGCGCGACGTGCGTACGTAGTAGTCGATCGTCCCTTCAGCCAACATGCAAAACTTATACGAGCTACCCTGCTCGACAATCTCCAAATCGGGATATTCCTTGCGCAAGGCGTCAATATGCTCCTCGGTCTCCGGCGTGCAATGCAAGCGCGAAACGGCCACACGCAGGTGATCGTGCGGAGCCCGCTCGACCAGCGGCAGCGACTTACACCCCTGCAAGATCTGTTCCAAACTCCAGGCCGCATCGGCCGTAGCGGCTACCCCCTCCTTGAGCGATGCGCCATAGCCACTGCCGGCCAGGTAGATCTTTTCAAAATAGGGGACATAGATCACTGCACCGACACATCGGTTGTTCTCCATCAAGGCGATATTGACCGTAAACTCGTTATACCCTTCAATAAACTCGGCCGTACCATCCAGCGGATCGACCAACCAGTAAAGTTCCCAATTACACCGCTCCTCATAGCCCATCTCGCGTCCCTCCTCGCTCAAGATCGGGATACGCGTCGAGCCCAACGCCTCACGAATGACGCGGTGGGCCTGTCGATCGGCCATCGTAATGGGGGTTTTATCGCTTTTGAGGCTAATATCGTAGTCATCCTTATGGCCATGAATCTGCATGATGGCGGCACCTGCACGCACCGCCGCATTAAACATAGCCGGAAGCAACATTTCCAAAATTTCTCGATTGCTCATGATAACAGCGCAATTTTGGTATCTCATCTGTTCGTGTAGTAAAGTTAAGAAAAATTTTAGAATAACAACGTTTTTTGTACAAATATTTTCACAAATCTTTTTCATTTAGTCCGATTTCTCCCACAAAACACCCCATATCGACCAATCGTTTTAGAATCGAGCCAACTGCCGAAGGAGAATTTGCACTACTTCAACCCACAAAAAGGTCACTCCAACGGCCACCACCAACCACCAAGCCTTCAAATCGGCCAGCCAAAGAGCCGCCAACGCCCCCACTCCGAGCAGGCGCCCTAACAGGCTCATCCATCGCCACCGAGCGGCCGACGAGCTAAAAATCGGCCCGGGGAGCCTCCTTCCCGACCACGACCGTGGCAACCGTCGAAAACCACCGGCCACCACCACCGATGCTCGCACCTCGAGCCGTGCCGGCAGCCCCACCCACGAGCGAAGCCGATCGAACGGCACCCCTTGCAGGCGATCCACCGTACATACTAACCCCTCCACAGCTCCCACACAGAGGGTCGCACCCGATGGAATCGGCAACAGATATTCATAGGTAGCCACATCGGCCGCCGCGTTCAACCGTTCGTCGCGTGCGAGACGAGGCTCTATATCCAGCAGCACCAACCGCCGAAATCGACGTTTGCGCGAACGATAGAGCCCCCGCACACCCGCAACGGGCAACTCGCCACTCGGCTTATACTCGACCCGAATCAGCCAAAAGCGATCGAGCAATTCCTCGAAGAGGATCGGATCACGCGCTCGACAGAGTGTCACGATCACCTCATAGCGGGGATACTCCACCGCCAGCAGCGCATCGAGCTGCTGCAACGTGCAGCGATCGACCACCAAGGCCGAGATGCCGATCTGTTCGACAGCATCAGACAACACACCGTGTTGCAACTGCAACCATCGGCGTCGAAGATGATCTTGTGCCGCCAGCCACAGATAGCCCACCGACACCAGCACGAAAACGATCAGACAGATCAAGAGGATTTCAGACATACCAACGAACGTTTGTAGGAGGCGACCAAGCGCTCCGAATAGGGGCTTTCGACCGCGCCAAAGAGCGATCGCAACTGCTCGGCCGTGTACTCCTGGCTGACCATATAGCGCAGCAGCGAGCGTCGTTCGGCAGGCGACATACGACGAATGCGCAGGATCACCACTCGTCGCTGCATCGGACAATGCAGGGCCGCCAACACATAGAGAGCTCGCACGCCCACTCGCCCCGTGCGGGTCACCAGGCGCAACAACTCCGGCTCGGCCTGTTCGATACCAAACTGCACGACTAACGCTAACCCGATGCGGTTCAAATTCTCATTGGAGGCCGTCAGAAGCGGCTGATAGGCGATCGGCAATGCTCCCCGACGCAACAGATGGAGTATCTCGGCTATCTCCGCACCCCGCATCGGCTCGTCGTATTCGGCCACCAGGCGCAACGTCTGCTCGGGTTGTGCAGCCAAATGCACGAGCAACGCGGCAAAGCGTACCTCCCGCTGCTGATCCATCCGATAAAGTGCCACCTCCGCCAGGGTTCGCTCTCCGATGGGCAAATCCATCAATAAGCGCAAGCAGCAGGCACGACGCAAGCCCCGCGACCGTCGGGCACAACGGAGCAGATACCGCTCCAAGTCATAGGTCCGAACGATCGTCTGCAAGGTGGTGCGTTCGACTCCATAGGTGGCCGAAATCAACCATGAAAGCATCTCGGCGAGCCGCATCCGATCGACCGGCAGCTGCAACACCGGCAACAGCAACCGCTCCTCCTCCGAGATCCATGATCGGGCCATCCACCGTGCCACCACACTCCGCGCCAGATCGTCGAGACTGCGCTGCTGATGATGCAGATAGACCACATAGGCGATCTTTCCGAGCAGCCAGAGTAGCAACAGGCCGACCACTATACTATAACATATATAAGGTATCCGAATCATTCTGCCAATGCCTGCATTACCTTGGCCCGCAATCTCGCGGGATGGAGCGGGAGGGTCATGTATTGATCGACACCACACTCGAGCATCCCCAACACGGTCTGCTCCCCATGCTGCCAAGCCAGCAAATAGATTTCCGGCGGGTGCAGACGATTGGAGCGCAGACGCTGCACCCACCCTTCGCCCCGATACAACAGCCCCACACCCACGATGATGACCACATCGTAGATTCGCGAGGCGGTCATACAGCGCAACTGCTCCGGATTTCGCGCCACAGCGAGTTCAATCCCCTGCTCGGAGAGAATTGTCTCGATCAAGGTTGCCCAAAGGCCCTCTTCAGAGTAGATCAGGATGCACGCCATCGGAAGCTCATTGTGTCGGGGTGGAGGTCAGCCCAAAACCGTGCCAAATCCATTCAGCAGAAAAAAGTTTATAGTTTATTTGTTTATCCGCAAAATATGGTCTATATTTGCAGTCCAAAATGCGCATTGCGCACAACAAACAATTATTCAATGTACGTTATTGTAGAGATTGCAGGTCAGCAATTCAAGGCTGAGAAAGGTCGGAAACTTTATGTTCACCGTCTCCAGGGCGAGGTAGATTCGTCCGTAAGTTTCGACAAGGTCCTGCTCGCAGAGAACGACGGTCAGGTAAAAGTAGGTGCACCTGTTGTAGAAGGCGCCTCGGTAAAGTGCAAGATCCTGAAGCACCTGAAGGACGACAAGGTCCTGGTCTTCAAGAAGAAGCGTAGAACGGGTTACCAGAAGTGTAATGGCCACCGCCAGTACCTGACCCAGATTCTCGTTGAGGAGATTGTTGCGTAATTAACCTTAAAAAACTGAAGAAGAATGGCACACAAGAAAGGTGTAGGTAGTTCGAAGAACGGCCGTGAGTCGGAGAGCAAGCGACTCGGTATCAAGTTGTTCGGTGGTCAGTTCGCTAAGGCCGGCAACATCATCGTTCGCCAGCGTGGTACGGTTCACAACGCAGGTGAGAACGTAGGTATGGGTAAGGACCACACGTTGTTTGCCCTGGTTGACGGAACGGTATCGTTCTGCAAGAAGGGTGAGAACAAGTCCTACGTGAGCGTTACTCCGCTGGCTGAGTAAGCGCACGCACGATCCAAGAAAAAAGGGCTTCCGAGCATTCGGAAGCCCTTTTTGTGTTGGAAGGGGGGAGGCAGACAAATGCCAATGCACAAACGCCTTCCCTCAAAGCCACAAAAAAAACGTATAGCAAGTGTAAATTTCAAGGCTTGCGCAGGGAGGCAATGCGGAGCATACTGATACGTATGTGAGCAATTGCCGACCAAGCGTAACGCAGAAATTTCGCTTGCTATACGTTTTTCCTATCGGCGGAACTCAACAACTAATGCCTCTCGCGCACCTACCACAATCGGCTGGGTCGGATCAAAGGCCTCGCCCGTGAGCACGTTGCGACCCTCCTTCAACGAAGAGGTGATCTCGGCATAGTTGGCCCAGGGGATCGTCTTGCGACCTCGCGAATTATTGATATAGACAAAGACCGCGTCGGTGTCGTTGTAGCGGAAATAGGCATAGGTATTGTCGCGCGAGCCAAAGTGGAGCGTTCGACCCGAATGGATCACCTCCTTCGTCTTACGCCAATTGAACAGCTGCTTGACGTGGTGATAGACCTCGGCGGCATCGCCCTTGAGCTGTTCGGGGTCGAAGTAGTTCACCTCGTCACCCGGCCAACCACCCGGCGAATCGACACGCAAACCACCGTGGCCCTGTTTGAGATCCTTCGAGCGGATCATCCACTCATCGCCGGCATAGAATTGCGGAATACCGCGCATCGTAGCCAAGAGCGTCATTGCCAACTTCACACGGGCCGTATTGCCACGCAACACATCGGCAATGCGGTCGATGTCGTGGTTGCCCACGAAGATCATCATCTTCGAGAGGTCGTAATAAACGAAGTCGTCCGACAGGGCATTATAGACACGGATCATACCCTCGCCCCACTGCAACGAGTCGGTCGGCAATGCCATTGCAATGGCATCACGCAGCGGGAAATCCATGATCGAGGGCAGATGCGAATCAAAGCCGTCGTGGTTCGGATGGCCACCCTGCCAATAGGCCAACTGCGGCACATCGGCCGTCCAGCACTCGCCCACGATATTGAGGTTCGGGTACTCGGCCAACACCGACTGGCACCACTGGCTCATCGGGCCCTTCTCGTTGTAGGGATAGGTATCGACACGCAGGCCATCCAGATCGGCATACTCGATCCACCACACAGCCCACTGCTTGAAATAGTGCAGCAGGTAGGGGTTATCGAGGTTCATGTCGGGCATCGAGGTATCGAACCAGGCACTCTCCTGCATCATCAGATCGTACTGCGAAGCATTCGGATCCATGTTGGTCGAGAAGAGGTTGTTCGTGCGCGTAAACTCGTCGAATTGGTGGACCCAATCGGTAAAGGGCAGATCCTTCATCCACCAATGGCTGATACCGCAGTGGTTCGTCACGATGTCCATGATGATCTTCAGATCGCGCTTGTGTGCCTCGGCCACATACTCGCGGTAGAGCTCATTGGAGCCCATACGCGGATCGAGGTGGTAGTAGTCGCCACACGCATACCCGTGGTAGGAGAAGATCGGCTCATTGTCGAGCAACAACGGCGTGGACCAGATGGCCGTCATGCCGAGGTCGGCAATGTGGTCCAGGTGGTCGATCATACCTTGCAGGTCACCGCCATGACGGCCATGCAGGAAGTCGCGGTCGACCTTCTCGATGGTCGAGGGGGTCGAATCGGTCTCGGGCGAGCCGTTGGCAAAGCGGTCGGGCATGAGCAGGTAGATCACATCGGCGGTCGTGAAGCTCTGACGCTCACGCGAGCCCTCGCGGCGTGCTGCCAGCTCATAGGGCACCTTAAATTCATCCCCCTCGCGCGAGAAGACCAGGTAGCGTGTACCCGGCTCGGCCGTGGGGTCGATCTCCACATCGGCGAAGAGGTAGTTGGGGCTATCCGCGCGGTGCGTTCCGGTGATGCGGGCCCCCTCACCCTCGATACGCACCTCGTACATCGAGAGCGAATCGCCATGCAAGAGCAGTTGCAGGGGGGTATTCATTCCCACCCACCACGAGAGTGGCTCCACATGATGCAAACGGCCCTCGGTAGCCACTTCGACCTCGGTAGCCGATGAGGTGGCCGGAGGAGTTGTCTGACACGATACAGCAGCCATAGCAAGGATCGGAGTTAGATAGTGAATCAGTTTCATAACGTATCTTGGTAATCAACGTAGGCCGCAGGTGGCGCCTTGACACGCCCCTGCGATCTCTACGTTCGGTTTTATTTGCGGATCTCGACACGATAGCCCCAAGCCGGCAGCGTGAAGGCCTCACCCAGCTCGTTCTCGACACCATACATATCGACATAGGCACCCTGCAACTCCGTCGGCAGGTTGATCGTCTGCTCCTCGGTCGAGAGGTTGAACAGCGCAAGCACCTTGTTGCCCTCCACCTCGCGCGTGAAGGCCAGCACCTCCTCGGGCACACCGGCTACATAGACAGCCTCGCCACCCTTCTCACCGGCCCAGAGTGCCGGGTTGTTGTGACGCAGGGCGTTGAGCGTGCGATAGAGCTCCGTATATTCGTTCGGCTCCCAAGCCGGAATCGGATCCTTCTCGAAGAACTCGAAGCGGTGGTCATAGCCCACCTCCTGACCCGTATAGATCAGCGGCTGGCCCTGCGGCAAGAGGTAGGTCAGTACGGCCATCGTCTTAACAGCATCGCCCAGACGCTCAAACTCGGTACCCGACCACGAGTTCTCGTCGTGGTTCGAGGTGAAGGTGAGCTGGATTGCCTCGCGCGGATACTGCTCCGTGAACTCCTTGATCCACTCCTTGAAGGCTGCCGTCGTACGCTTGCCCTGGGCTACATCGTTGATCACATCCTTGAGTTTCCAGGCATAGCAGGCATCGAAACCATCGGCATGGAAGTTCGGGCCCTCACCCTCGGCCAGGAAGTAGAGGTCAGGATTGATCTTACGCAGCTCAGCCCATGCAGCCGTCCAATAATCGTCGGGAATCTCACCGGCTACATCGCAACGGAAGCCATCGACACCCTTCGCTACCCAGAACTTCAGCACCTCCTTCATCTCGGCATGCACCTCGGGGGTCTCGTAGTTCAGCTTGGCAATATCCCACCAATCATACTGCACGACGGGAACACCCAGCGAGTCGCGGACATACCACGCAGCAGGTTTCTCATCGACCCAAGCAGCATCGGGCGAGGTGTGGTTGGCCACATAGTCCAGAATCACCCGGAAGCCCAGCTCATGAGCCTTAGCCAAGAACTTCTCGAAATCCTCCATCGTACCGAACTCGGGATTGATGGCGCGATAGTCGCGGATGGCATAGTACGAGCCTAACGTACCCTTGCGGCCCTTCTCGCCAATGGGATGAATCGGCATGAGCCAGATAATATCGACGCCCAGCTCCTTGAGGAAGGGCAGACGCTCCTCGGCTGCAGCAAAGGTACCCTCGGGGGTCTGCTGACGGACATTCATTTCATAGACAACCGAGCCATAGACCCAGTCGCGGTGTGCCGACTCGGTAGCGGGAGTCGAACCGCAGTTGCTCCACCAGAAGTAGAGACCTACGCAGGCAATAACTGCCAAAAAGAGAATTCGTTTCATCGTTTATTGGTTGTTTTTCGTAATAATTTCAAACGAAGTGGGAGCCACGGTCAGCGTCACACGACCCTCCTCGAGTTGGAAGTCGTTACCGAAGTGGGCTACCCAAGGTTGCGAACCATCGAGCGTAGCGGGCAGGTCGGTCTTGATCGTCACCTCCTTATAGCCCGTGTTGAGTGCCACGAGAGTCCACTCACCCATATAGACACGCACAAAGAGCCACAACGAGGGGGTCACGGCCAGCGTCTGCATATCGCCATAGAGGAGCGGCATATTCGTACGACGCAGGTGCACCAACTCACGCGTCAGGGCAAACTGTGCCTGCTCGGCCTCGTTGTACCCCTCGAAGCGCATCATGCGGCGGTTGTCGGGATCGTTACCGCCCGGCTCGCCATACTCGTCGCCCTGGTAGATACACGGCACACCCGGAATGGTCATATTGAGCGCATTGACCAACGCCAACTTCTTATAACCCACCGGATCGCCCACCTCGATCGTACGCAACCAACCGGCTGCCTTATGGTCCTCGTCGGGATCGAGCGTACCACCCGCCAACGAGATCAGACGACCCTTGTCGTGGTTGCCGGTGATGTTACCCATCGTGTGGTGCGAACCATACGCACGCTCCGACTCGGCCACGACGGCGGCCAACTTCTCGACCGAATGGTCGCGGGTCAGCACATCGAGAGCCGTATGATAGACATTGAAATCGAACTGGGCATTGATCATACCGCTGCGCACATACGAGCCGATCAACGCCGGATCGCCATACGTCTCACCGATCTGCCACAATTCACGATCCGTCACGCGCTCGCGCAGCTTCTTGGTCAGCGTACGCCAATAGCCCAGCGGAATATGCTTGCAGGCATCGTGGCGGAAACCGTCAAAATCATACTCGGTCATCCAGAAGGTAGCCGAGTCGGTCATCGGCTGTGCCACCTCGTCACGCTCGAGGTCGAGCGACGGGATATGCTCGTCGAACCAGGTCGTCAGACGGTGCTCATCCCACAAACCCAGATTCTTACGGCCATCGGGCAGCAAGAGCGGAATGATCCAATCGGGATGCTCTTGCAGTACCGGCGAATTGATGTGCAGATGGTTGGCTACATAGTCCAAGATGACGTTCATGTTGTTTTCGTGAGCCGTCGAGAGCAGCTCTTTGAGCTCCTCCGACGTACCGAAACGGTGATCCACCTCGGTCGTATAGATCGGCCAATAGCCGTGGTAGCCCGAGAACTTCGTGCGGGGATTCAGATTCAGACCCCACGCATCGTGCGGATTCTGCGTAATGGGCGAGATCCAGATGGTCGAGATGCCCAGATCGGCAAAGAAGCCATCCCGGATCTTCTGCGTGATACCCTTCAGATCGCCACCCTGATAATCGGCCTGGGGCAACACCTCGGGTGAGTTGAGCGGCTTGTTATTCGTCGGATCGGCATCGTAGAAGCGGTCGATCATGAGCGAATAGAGCACCTGGGCCTGCTGGTCGCGACGCGTCAGCTGATCGGCCGAAGTGACCACCTCACCCTTATCCAACGGCAACAACACGTCGTTGAACAACCCCTGCTCGGAGCGGGCATAGAGGCGCAAGAACGAACGATCCAGCGACTCGGCATCCTTCGGGATCGTCACCGTGATGCGATCGCCCTCCACGACCACATCCTCGGCCGGGAGCCGGCAATTCTGCCACAAGGCCACCACCTCTTTCGGCTCCTTCGAGCAGGTGAAGCTGACCGTTGCACCCGCTGCCTCTTGGCTAAAGAGCATCGCCTCGCTATCACGCTGCGCACCCAATGCTACGAGCGAGAGCTTACGACCCTGCTGCCAAGCATCCACGACAGCCAACTGCGTCGAGCCGGCCGTCAAATCGAAGACCGTCCAATCCTCCGCCTTCGGCTGCAAAGCCACAGCACCGAGCGCCACCGTCAGAGAGTCAGCACCCTCCCATACGGGCAGATAGTCGGTCAGATAAGTTTCTACGGTCCCCTCCGTCAGGCGAATTGGCAAAATCGGTGCACGATCTCCCTCCGGGGCGACCTCCGTAAAGCGCATCGAGCGGCAACCGAGCAGGGTTGTCACCAGCAGCAGCGATACGGTCCATCGTTTCATCGTTATCATCTCTTTTGATCTGTTTACTGCACATCGAGCATCCAATCAATGCCCTCGTGCAGGTTGTTTTGATTCGTAAAATCCCAATAGGAATTATTCTCCCATGTCGAGCCATTGGCCCACGAAGCCGGATAGGTGTAATAGCCAATCGGATTGCTCTTGCGATCGGGCAGCGACTCCGTACCCCAGGTGATGACACCCACGCCTCCACTCGTCTTGACCTCCTCGGCCAATTTTCGGAGCCAGGCACGCTGGTTCGCCGGCGTGTAGTTTGCCGCATTGACCGCGGCATCGTCATTCCAATCGGGGTAATTGTAGGCATTGTTGCAATTATCCCCCTGCCAAACACCATTGATCGAACCGGTCGTAAACGAGGCGGCCGTCTCGACGATCACCACCTCATAGCCGAAATTGTTCTTGATCGTGCCACACAGGGTCGGGATATTCTGAAAACCACCCATCGTGTGGCCAATATTCGTACCCGGATACCACGAAACGCCCAGCAGGTCGAAATCCTTCGCTCCGGCATCCACAATGCGACGCAGGTAGCTGCCCACTTTGGCCGGATCGGCCAGATGGAGCATCGACTGCACATGCGGGTTATGCTCCTTGGCATAGGCCCGAACGGCGGCAAAGCCCTGCACCAGCAGGCGTCCCGTACGCGAGGCGTCTGACGTGGTCGTAGCACCCAGCAGGTTCACATTGACCTCGTTACCCACAGCCACCACGCGCGGATAGATCTCCTCCTTGGCCAGGTCGCACAACGTCTTATAGACCCAATCGTAGAGTTTTTGGCCGATCTGATCCTCCGAGAGGGATTGCCATGCGGCCGGCAGCAGGTTGTGCTGCGTGGGCGATACGGCATAGTTATCGACATCGGGCTTGAGCGTGAGCATCACATCGAGCCCATTGGCTTTGGCCCGTTTGGCATCGGCCACCACCCGATT
This sequence comes from Alistipes sp., assembly GCA_045127275.1. Lineage (GTDB taxonomy): Bacteria > Bacteroidota > Bacteroidia > Bacteroidales > Rikenellaceae > Alistipes. The sequence continues at coordinate 26,834 of JBGVPZ010000013.1, read as the reverse complement.
CCAGGCAGCCCAATTGATATTCTGACCCAGATAGCTCCACGCACCCTCGTAGTTGAGTTGCAGGCGCACGATATTCGCACCGTGTCGCTTCATCGACTCATAGGGGTCGGTCTCCACCCCATTCTCCCGATAGACGAGGCCCAAATCGCGCACATACTGCGCAAACGACATAGTCGATCCCTTCATGAAGCCCGTCGAGAAAAACTCGGGGGCATCGGGATTTTCGGGCTGCGAATCATCGGGCTTATCATCGGGCGACGGGGAGGGCGTCTCTGCGCCTTCCCCGCCTCCGGTTGAACTGTCGTCACCGCTGCCACCGCAGGCGCAAAGCGCCACGGTGGTCAGCAGCAACCAAAACCAACGTTTCAGTAGCATCTAATATGCTTCGATTTAGAATTTACAACTGATCTTTCGTCACCTTGAAGATCACCGACGAGTAGGCCGGCATCGTAAGCTGATCGCCCACGAGGGTAACCTCGCCCATCACAGCTACACACTTCTCGATCTGCTCGTAGAGCTTGAACGAAATCTCCTTGCCAGCAACGTTGTGCAGTACGAGCAGCGTCTCATTACCCAGCTGACGATACCAACCGGCCAACGATGCCGGGTCACCGGCCTCCTTGTAGGCAGGGATCATCTTACCCTTCTCGGTCAGCGAAGGATAGATACGACGCAGCTGACCAAACTTGCGGTAAGCATTCAGTACCGACATCTCATCCTCGAGCAAGAACTCTACGCTCTTCACATTGGCAAACGATACGTCGAGTGCACCCGAATACTTCGCATACTCGGTCTTCGTCCACTTCATCGGCTGACGGATGTTGATATCCGAAGCCTCATTCGTGCCCGAATAACCCAACTCCTCACCGTTGTAGACCACCGGACGACCCGACTGCGTGAGCAGGATCGAACCTACGACACGCGCCAAGTGACGGTTGTCACCCAGTTCGTACATAGCACGCGGCTCATCGTGGTTGGTCAACTTCACAGCGTCGATGAAGTTCGGATTTACGGCCAAAGCCTGATTCTGGATGTTCAACAGATTCTGAGCAATACCCTTACCCTGACCCTGCTTCAGCGGCTCACGCGACTGCCACCAGAAATCAAAATTGAAGAACGAAGGAATTACACTAGCATAGACCTTATTCTCACCCATACCCGAGAAGAGCTCGGCTACGAGATACATCTCACCATCGGCCTGCGGCTTAGTCTTGTAGTAGGCGTTGGCATCGCCATAGAGCTTACGCCAGAACTCAAGGTTAGCCGGACCGAAATCCTGGAAGTAGATGTGCTTGGCTGCATCGACACGCAGACCGTCTACACCCAGATCCAACCAACCCTTGATCGAAGCAAGAATATGCTGATAGACAGGCGACTGCTGTACGGTCTCGATCTCACCATAGTTCAGATCGGGCATCCATGCCGAGAAAAGACGTGCATAGACCTTCAACGTACGCATATAGTCGAACTGAATGTCACCAGCATCGAGAGCCAACTTGTGAGCCTCACCCTCAGCGATGTACTCACCCGAAGCCGAGCCATACTTCGTACCCGTCCAGCTCGAATCGCTCGTCAGCACGAGGAAGCCCCACGGCGAGAGGAAATCGGTGATCAACTCAAACTGACCATTACCCTTGTCATACATACGGTGGTGTGCACCCGTCTCACCAAAGTAGATGAACTTCTCGACCGTCGTGTCCGAGTTATCGGCCTGTGCAGCCTCCTCGGTCGGCTCTACCTTGATGGTCTTGGCCGTCCAATCGAGCGTAAACTTATAACGGTGGGTAGTAGCCTCGGGCACCGGCCAACCGTCGATATTCTTCCAGTGGTCGCTACCATACACATAACCATACTTCGGAGTCAGCATCGGGAATACACCGTCAGCCACGTCGGCCGAAGGCTTCTCCGAGAGCATATAGTAGTTCCAATACTCGTTCTTCTCACCCTTCTTGTAGGCCTCGAGAGCCGAGGTATACCAGGAGTGACCCTTACCAGTGTGGTTTACAACATAGTCCAAATAGACCTTGATACCACGCTGGTGGCAAGCATCTACCAACTGACGGAAATCCTCCTTCGTACCGAACTTCGGATTTACGGCATTGTAGTCCGTAACATCATAACCGTGGTACGAATCGGCAGGATGAATCGGCGAGAGCCACAAAGCACCTGCACCCAACTGCTCGATATAGTCGAGCTTCGAGATGATACCCTGGAAGTCACCCATACCATCACCATTCGAGTCTGCAAAAGCATACACCAGAATCTCATAGATCATCTCATCGGTCGTCTTACCATCCCACTGGTCGGGCTGGGCCACTACCAGGTTCGGATCGGCCGGCGAAGCCGCCTGGCTCACCGACAGCACGATATCGTTCTGACCGGCTGCTTTCAGCGTGATCGTAGCCGTACGCACCTTACCCGTCGTGTTAGGAGCAGCCATGATGTGCAGCTGCGAGGTACCATTCGCACCGCTGGTCAGCGAAGCGTAGCACCAATCAGCATCCGACTCGGCACTCCATGCACCGGGCGAAGTAATCGTAATGGGTGACGAACCACCCTCGTAGGCAAAGTCGAACGAGAGGGTCGAAGCCGAGAATTGGGCATCAGAGGGTTTGCCGAGCTGACCATCGACCACCTCGCTCTCGGCGCAGCTGAACGCAAAGAGCGTTACGGCTGCCAAAAGCATCGAATGACGCAGATATTTGAAAACCTTTTTCATTGTTTCGTGTATTATTGTTCGTTGTTCGGTCGGGGGTAGGGAGCAACCCTAACAGTTGCGCCCTCCCCGTCCGAAAAATCATTGCTTACTCTTTATATGTTACCTCAAAGATCATCACCTTCAGGTCATCCGTCGAGTTATTCTTCAGCTCAAACGTACCATCGTTGCCTGCCGAGAAAGTGTAGATGTGCTCGTACGCCTCGGTCGTAGCATTCGACGAAACTACAGCCTGACTTACACCACCCACAACTTCGGTCATCACAAAGTTTTGACCCTCGGTCGGATTATTGTCGAGCATCGTAAGTTTGATCGAAACGATCTCACCCAACTTGGTCGTATTTTTCAAGAAGGTGATTGCCTCGTTCATCTTGCTAGGCTTATAGAAATAGAGTACCGGTTTCTTCAAATTAGCCGTCTTATCATACGTAGCATTCGAGATGGCCAACAGCGAGTGCAGGCCTACCGAATTATAGGTCCAAGCCGTGCCATTAGGAGCAGTTTCCAGACAAGCTGCCGTACCGGTCGGGAGACCCAGCGCACCTGCATCCAGATCACCTGCTACGATCGAGAAAGTTTTCTCAACTGCAGGCTGCTCCGTAGCCAACTTCTCCAACTTGATCTTGGCGGGCTGACTGGGTAATACACCAGCAGCGTCGGTTGTAGGATAGAACGAAATCTTGTAGTCACCATCGGCCTCAACCTTCATGTTTTGTGAACCACCACCACAGATCAACGCAATCTCCTTGTTCAGAGCTACCACACCAGCTGTTTCGGGACCCCAATTGAACTGGTCATCCCAAGCACCTGCTTTACGCACCTTAAACTCATCCGTAGTCTTCAGCGACACCTTCTCAATCACAAAGCTACCATCAGCCTGCTTTGCGAAGAGCACATCCGAGGTCCAGCTAGTCATCGAACCGACCAGACCTACCTCGATATTTTGACCTGCAGGATCAGGCGTCGGAGGCGCAACCGGGCCACTGGCATCGGCGGGCGTCTTACCCGGCGTCATTACGTAGAGCTTCAGCTCAGCAGGATAGAAGTAGAGGTCGTACGTACCCGTTGTCGCAACCGACATATTCTGGCTACCACCACCGTTAATCAGTGTGATTGCAGCATCGATGGCAACATTACCACCCGTCGAAGCGCCATAGTTCTCGGCATCGTTCCATACCTCGTTTGCACGGATCTTGAAGCCCTGACCAGCCGTCAGCGTCTGACCGAGCAGCACGTGCTCACCAGCACCCTTATCCGTGAACTTCACATCGGGAGCATTCCAACCGTTCAGATCGCCCACAAGACCGTAGATCGACTCCTGATCGGCCGAACCACCACCCTGCGTCGGGTCGTTTGCACCGGCCGTAACGACATAAGCCGTCGAGCTTGCGGGGATGAAATAGATATCATACGTACCGGCCTGCACGAAGATGTTGCCACCCGGCTGAATCAGCACGATAGGCTCACCAAGCGTCACCGTCGTACCCTCAGCTACACCCCAGCAGTTTGCATCAGCCCAGCTGTGGTTCTTCTTGAACTTAAAGGCGATCTCATCAGCCTGTGCAAAGGTTACACCGGCCAACTTATAGACACCATTACCCGACTCTTCCATATCCGTATCGGCCCAACCATTGCACGTACCGGCAATCGAGAATACATCCTTCTCAGGCGTGGGAGGAACAACCGGACCACCAGCATCGGCGGGCGTCTTACCCGGCGTCATCACGTAGAGCTTCAGCTCGGCAGGATAGAAGTAGAGATCGTACGTACCCGTCGTCGCAACCGACATATTCTGGCTACCACCACCGTTAATCAGCGTGATTGCAGCATCAATGGCAACATTACCACTCGTCGAAGCGCCATAGTTCTCGGCGTCGTTCCACTCCTCGTTAGCACGGATCTTGAAGCCCTGACCGGCCGTCAGCGTCTGACCGAGCAGCACATGCTCGCCATTGCCCGTATCGGTGAACTTCACGTCGGGAGCAGCCCAACCGTTCAGATCGCCTACCAGACCGTAGATCGACACGTTACCGGCAGGACCCGTCGGATCCTCCGAACCAGCCGTCAAGACATAAGCAACACCAGTTGCAGGATTCAGGTAGAGATCATATGTACCGGCCGCAATCGGCAGGTTAGCACCATCCTGAACGAGCGTCATCGGCTCACCCATCACAACCGTTGCGCCATCGGCAAGACCCCAGTTCACAGCCCAATCGTGGTTCTTTCTGAACTTAAACTCACCGGTAGCAGCGAACTCAACACCGGCAGCAACATAGAAGCCATTCTTGGCCTTCACCATATCCGTATCACCCCACTCGTTGCACGTACCGGCAATCGAATAGATATCCTCGGCAGGCTGCTCGGGCTCGGGAGTCGCAGTCGGGTCATCAGCACCGGCCACAACCACATAAAGCACCTTCGTTGCGGGGTTGAAATATACATCATACTCACCGGCAGCAACTCCGATATCGGCACCATTCTCCGACGTCAGCGTCGTAGCCACACCCAGCTCGAGCGAAGCACCCGACTGCAGACCATAGCTAACAGCCCAATCGTGATTCTCGGCAATCTTAAACTTACCGGCCTCGACAAAGGCAACGCCCTTGAAGGTCTTGAAGCCATTCGTGTGATTTACCATATCATAGGTCGTAGCCGTAACATCCCAGCCGTTCATCGTACCTACGAGGTTGTAGGTCGTAGCCACACCGGCCGTAACATAGAGCTCGAGCGTCGTGGGATTCCAATATACATCGTATATGCCCGACTCAGCCCATTTCAAGTTGTTATCCATACCACCCGGCGAGAGCGTATAAGTCTCACCGATCTTCACCTCGGCCGAAACGCCCCAGCCCTCGGTCCAAGCATCGTTTACACGAACCTTGAACTGACCACCGGCCGTAGCCTCGAAGCCCTTCAATACGAACCAACCCTCTTCAGCAGCAGCCACAAACTTCGGGTCGGGAGTACCCCAACCATTGTGGTCACCGCAAAGACCATAGACCTTATCATCGGGAACAATCTCCTCAGCCTCACCGGTCAACGTCCAGGTCATTGCATAGTTCGCAGCACCCGAGAAGTCCATCACAACATCGAACGTACCCTGACCTACAACCGTCGCAGGAATATCCGAACCGTTGTGTACCAGCGCCGTCAGATCGGGATTAGCCGTATTAGCCAAACCGAAGTTATAACCCATCTCCTCGCTGTTCGGGTCACCCCAAGCACCATTTACACGTGCCTTGAATGCACCCTCGGTGTTATTCACTGCCAAGCCCTTGAGCTCCCAAGCAAGCGTCTCGTCGTTGAACGCAAACTCAACATCTGCCGACCAATCACCGGCCGTACCATTAAATGTAGCACTACCAATCAGGCCCAACTTCGTAACCGAGCGATAGTACATCGTGTTGTTACCCAAATCTACATAGAGAATATAGGTACCATTCGAGAACTTCATGTTCTCAGCAGCTGCGGTCGAATCGAGTGTCCATGCGTTATTCTCCAACACACCGCCGACCCATACTTCAGCCTCCGTGCGCGGATTTACATAGAAGAACTTCGCATCACCGTTGTAAACCGTCACAATACCATGGTAGATACCCGTATTCGGGTCACCGGTCAGACGCGGCGACTGATCGGCCGTATCCTTCCAATTCAGACCATTGAAACCACCCACCAAGTAGAGGAACTCCGGATAAGCGGGCGTATAGGTCGTAATGTTGAGTTTCACAGGCTCCGACTCCAACGACTCAGCGTAGTAATCAGGCGTCTCGGCAGCCATGGCCGTCACGACGAACGTGATCTCATGTTTCATATCCTTGGCATAACCAGCCGACAAGAGAAGCGTATTCAGCGCAGCATAGGTCGTCGTATAGCTCGTACCGGCCACCTTCTCGGCTACCGTTACACGCGAACCATCAGCACGTACAATCTCGATCTTGTAGGTCACATCCTGACCAGCCTCGAATTTAGCCTCGCTCCACGACAACAGCGGCTGTGCATCCGTCACCTCGTCGCTCAGCACCAGACCCTCGGCCGGGATCGACTCATCAACCTCAACGATGGGAGCCATGAAGTCACCCCATACGTAGCAGGTTACCGTCACCGAGCCCGACTCAACGCTCTGCACACCATTGTCGGCGATCACATAGACATTGATATCGAAATTCTCGTTGCCATCCTTGTTAAAACCATCGAGCAAAGCCTGACGCAGGGCAGCCTTCGGAAGCGTGTAGAAGGTAGCCTCCGTCGAACCCAGCTGCAGCGACTCGTTGTCCATTGCGGCATAGAGGTGGTAGGTCACCGTACCTGCCAGGTTGCGGGCAGCCTTCCAGGTGAAGGATACCGTCTCATCGGCAGTCGGTTTTGTCATCAGGATCGATGCGTGCTCGTCCATTACAGGAGCCACGACATCCTTCGAGATCATATCGGTCTGATCCTGCTCACAGGCGGTGAAGGTCACAAGAGCCATCACCAAGGCCGTTAAATATCTGAAAATTTTCATAACTGTCGTTTCTTTTTGGTGACTGCGGGCCGTAGCTTCGAGGGCCGCGGCCCACAGTCGTTATCTATTCACTCACTCCTTTATTCCGCTTTCTCAAACGTAACCAACCAGGGGGTGCGATCCAAGTAGAGCTTGATGTAGTAGCTACCATCAGCCGGAACCTTGATGTTCTCGCCATCCTGCAGGGCGTGGCCCATAAAGATGTCCATCGTCGTCTCCGAGCCGCCATAGTTGTAGCAGCTACCCTCTACCGGCGTCGGCGAATCACCGCTATCAACGCCATACCAACCGCCATTGATGAAGGCCTTGAACGCCGTGCCACCCTCGTAGGCCTTTTCACTGCGCCATACGTTGTCGGGAATCACGTGCGTCAGGTGAACCGGCTGATCCCAGTTCGACTCGGCCATCGTACCCTTCAGAGCCACCTCCGAAATAGCCGTGATAGCCACCGTCTTGGCAGCGATGTCGGCCGTCACCTGCCAGATACCGGCAGGAATCAAGAGGTTACCATCGCTCGACGAACCGATGTTCGGACCTACCTGGGCAAAGTTGCCGTGGCCCATCTCACCACCGTCCCACTTCTGGTTCGGCAGGATCTTGAAGCCCGACTGACCCGGGGTATTCGTAGCATCCTCCGGGAAATAATAGATACCCTCGAAGATGTTCGAACCACCCTCCTTCTCCCAGAAGAGCAGTGCCTTACCGGCATCCCAGCCATTGAGCACACCGCAGATGTGGTAGTACTTCAGGCTCGACTCGAAGGTCGTCACATTGAACGAAATGACATTCGATTTGGGCGTGCAGATCGACGAACCACCTGCGTAAGCCACTACATAGGCGCTCACCTCGGCCGTCGTCTCAGCAGGAACCTTCAGGTTATTAACCACCAAACCGTTCACCACCGACTTCTCCAACGAAATCGAGGGATAGGACGAATCACCCAGAGCAACCTCGAGGTCACCCTTCGTGAGGAAGAACTTATAGGTCACGGCCACCGGCTGACCGAAATCGGCCTGCGAGCAGGTGAAGGTCACCATCTCTTTCATATTGTCGGCCGACACTACGATGCTGCCCTGCTCGTTGATCGTCAGCGGCTGCAGTTCATCCTGCGGGGCCAAACGATACTCGTCAATACCGGTCTCGCACGATGCAAAAGCAAAGGCTGCGGCAACGAACATCGACAAATATTTCAAATATTTCATATTGTTATCTCTTTTTTGAAAGTTAGTACACTTTTGCCTTTGCTTTTACTGACGCGGATAGCCGGCATTCTGCTCCAGCTCGGGGTTGGTGATCATATCCGACGAGATGATCGGATAGACCTCGCGATGGCTCTCCAACGCGGCAACACCGGCCTTGCTACCACCCTTATAGGGCCACGGATACTCGGCCGTCAGGAAGAGGTTGTGACGAATCAGATCGACACGACGGTGGCCCTCCCAATAGAGCTCGCGTACGCGCTCCTTGAGGATCCAATCCAGGTCAATCGTGAAGGGCAGATTCTGGGCTGCAGCCTCACCATTGGCACGTGCGTAGATCGTCTTGATGTACTGGTAGCCCTGATCGCTCGACGAGAGCTGACCACCCTTCATCCAAGCCTCAGCCTCGGCTGCAATCAGATACATCTCGGCCAGACGCATGATCGGGAAGTCGGCCGACGAGAAGGCATAACCCTCGGCTGCCATCTTCGAGTAGTTGTTCGAATCCAGCGGAACCCACTTCAAACAAGCCCAACCCGTATTGAGGATCGAGGTCTCATTTACGAAGTCGTTCGTGAAGCCGTAGTTGTAGAAGGCAGCGCGCTTGTCGCTCTTCTCTACATCATAGCCCCAAGCGATCTCCGAACCACCCCAAACAACACCCTGCAGGTCGAAGTTCTTCATCACGAAGTCGTTCGACACGTGGTAACCGTTCCAGTTACCGTTGTAGATCGGGTTCTCCAGACCAAAGAGCTGGTGAATCTCCTGCGTAGCCATCGTCTCGTTCACGGTAGCCTGTACCAGGTGGGTCGTACCACCGTAGCTAGGCGTAGCCTCCGAGTCGTAGAGCGCAGCCACGATGAACTCCTTCTGGGCACCATTGGTCGAGTTATCCTGCAAGAAGAGATACTTGTAGTTCGGGCAAAGCTCATAGCCACCCTCGTTGATCACCTTCTCGGCAGCCTTCTTGGCATCCTCCCAGCGAGCCGTGCCCGTATAGACCTCGGCGTTGAGATACATGCGAGCCAAGACGGCCCAGGCAGCACCCTTCGACAGACGCGGGTAGCTGATCGGACGTGCAGGCAGATTCTCATCCTCGGTCAGCGCGAGCAGCTCCGACTCGATCCACTCGAAGAGGGCCTTGCGACCGATCTGCTTGGGCAGCGAGCCGCTCTGGATGCTCTCCAGCGTTACAATGGGCGGATTGCCGAACAGGTCCATCAGGATCTCATAATAGATGGCGCGCAGCAGGCGCAACTCCGAACGATAAGCGCGAACATCGTCCAAGACAGCCTCGTGGCCACGACCCGTCACGGCACCATCGCCCGAAACAGCATCGTCGAGGAACTGATTGCACATGGCAATCGCCTTCAGACCACGCAGATAAACAGCCATCACAGCGGCATTCGTACCCGTCCAGTAACCGTACTGAAGCGGCTTCACATAGTCATCCGACCATGCGTCGATGATTTTGAACGAGTCAGCCGACAGCTCATTCAGGCCCATGTACTGACGAATGAACTCACTCTGACCGGCGTTATCGACAGCGATATCCGACGAACCCGGATCGCCCTGCGATACAAGCGAGAAATAGGCGTATGCATAGTTGGCATACTGGGCGTAGCTCTCGGGCTTAGCAAAGGCCACATCGGCCGTAATGACATTCGGCGAGAGCGGCTTCGTGTCCAGATCGCTCACACACGAGGTGATCAGTGCACCCGAGGTCAGCAACGCTACACTATATAATAATATCTTTTTCATATGGTTGTCTTGTCTCTTGATTAGAAGTTAATGTTCAGACGCAACGTGTAGAGGCGCGGACGCGGGATAATCTCGCTGTAAACACCGTCGTTGTCGCTCACCTCGGGATCCAGACCCGAGTAATCCGAAATCACAAATACGTTCTGGCACGATGCAGCCACGCGAATCGTCATCTTCGACTTACCAACATCACGGAACGTGTAGCCGAGGTTGATGTCATCAACACGGAAGAATGAAGCGTCCTCGATGAAGAGATCCGAGTAGGCCTGGTTCGAGTCGTTCTGACCCGTAAAGCCCGTGCGGAAGCTGTACTCGTTGTAGTTGTTCAAGTAGTCGTAACCGAGCGAAGTCTGGAAGGTCGTCGAGTTATCGACAGCCATCTTGTTGATCGCCTCGTTACCGATCGAACCGTGTGCATTGATACCGAAGTCCCAATTCTTATAGGTCAACTGCGTGCTGATACCGTAGTAGAAGTCGGGCGTTGCGCTGCAACCGGTCAGATACTTATCATCCTCCGAGATCGTACCGTCACCATTGCGGTCGATATAGGTATTCTGCAACGGCTTGCCGTTTGCATCATAAGCCTGCTGGAAGAGGTAGAAGGTGAAGGGCTGGTAGCCGGGATAGTGGATAGCCGAAGCACCACCCGTACCCGACATCGTCTCACCGACCTTCACATAACCGCCGTCGTTAAGCTTACCGATCTCGGTCTGCTGCCACGTACCATTCAGGTTCACCGACCAGTTCCAATCCTCGGTCTGTACCGGTACGAGGTTCAACGATACCTCGACACCCTGGTTCTTCATCTCACCGATGTTCGAGAGCAGACGGTTCGTAAAGTTCATACCCGTCGGGATATCCACCTCGCTCAACAGATCGGTCGTCTTGCGGTAGTAGTAGTCCACGCTACCGTTGATGCGGCCCGAGAGGAAGCCGAAGTCCAAACCGGCATTCCACGTCGTCGTGGTCTCCCACTTCAGTGCAGCATTGTAGGCATTCGGAGCCAGCGTACCGGCAATACCCGGCATATACTGTGCATTACCATTGTTCAGGTAGCCGTAGGTCGGGATGTAAGGATAGTAACCACCCGGCACCTCCTGCTGACCCGTCTCACCCCAACCGAGGCGGAGTTTCAAGGCCGACAGCGCCTTCGAATCTACGAGGAAGTTCTCCTGGGCGATGTTCCATGCGAAGGCTGCCGAGGGGAAGAAGCCCCAACGATTATCCTCCGAGAAGCGCGACGTACCGTCCTGACGCATCGTGAAGGTGAACAGATACTTCGAGTTGAGCGAGTAGTTCAAACGACCGAAGAACGATACCAGGTAGTACTCCTGATAGGTGTGCGGCAGACGCGACTCGGGCGTAGCCTGATTCGGGTGAATCTGATCACGATCGTTGTTCAAGTAGGCCAGCGACGAGTTCTTCACGAAGTTGTGCTGCCACGAGTAACCACCCATCACGTCGATGCGGTGCATGCCGAACTCCTTATTATAGTTAGCATAGAACTCCAACAGCGTGTTGGCATTGTAATTGCGATAGGTGTTGTAGCCGTCCTGGGCACCCGCTTTGATGTTACCGAACGAACCCACCTCGTTGTAGTTCGTACCACGCGTCTCGGCTACGTCATAACCCAAGTTCAGGTTCAGACGCAGATCCTCCAGACCGTGGATCTTATAGTCGAGCTGCAGGTTACCGATCGAACGCCAGGTCGAACCGTAGCTAACCCAGTCGTTCAGAGCCGACATCGGGTTGGCGCTGGCATTGACGTTGGGCATAAACTGACCATTCGAGGCGAAAGCACCGTGGTTGTAGTAACCGTTGGCTACATCCTTGTTCACCGAACCGTCGGCATTGTAGAAGTGTACCGGCTTGGTCGGGTCATACGACAAAGCAGCACCCACGGCGTTGTTCGTCCAGTTCGACTTATTATAGACAGCTTTCACATTCACCGTAGCGGTCAGGTGCTCGTCGAAGAACTTCGGTGCCAAGTTTACACCCAAGTTCACACGCGAGTTATCACCACCCTTGACCGTACCCTGATCGTAGTTGAAGCCCATCGTAATGCGATAGGGGAAGATACCACCCTCGGTGTTACCGTAGAGCGAGATGTTGTGGTCGGTCGTGAAGGCCGTACGATAGATCATATCCTGCCAATCCGAGTTGTAGATCTTGCCGTTATAGCCCAACAGCGACTGAATCTTCTCGGCATCAGCCGGCGTAGCAGCCTGGTATTTGTTGGTCATGTAGTCAGCAAACTCGCTACCCGACATCACGTCGATCGAGCCGGCGTTGGTCTTCACCGTGTAGCTCGAGTTGTAGCTCACCTGCAGACCCTTGCCCATACCCTTCTTCGTGGTGATGATGATCACACCGTTCGATGCACGCGAACCATAGATAGCCGTAGCCGAAGCATCCTTCAGGACGGTCATCGACTCGATATCATTCGGGTTTACCGAAGCGAGCGAGTTACCCATACCGGCACCACCCTCGTTCGTCACGGGCACACCGTCGATGACGATCAGCGGGTCGTTCGAGGCATTCAGCGAAGCGTTACCACGGATACGGATCGTAGCACCGGCACCCGGCTCACCCGAGGCGGGCGTAACGAGCAGACCCGGCACCTTACCCATCATGAGCTGATCAGGCGAGGTCACGGCACCGCGGTTGATGTCCTCGGCCTTGATGGCCACCACCGAACCGGTCATATCGTTCTTCTTCACGCCACCATAACCGATCACGACCACCTCATCGAGGGTCATCAGGTCCTCCTGCAGCGTTACATTCTTCAAGGCATCCGACGATGCAACCAGCTCGACGGTCGTATAACCGACGTAGCTGATCGTAACGACCGAATTGCCGTCTTTAACTGTTAGTACGTACTTACCGTCGATGTCGGTCGTCGTACCGTTGGTGGTTCCGACCTCGATAATCGTTGCACCGATTACCGGGAATCCGGCAGCGTCCACCACAACGCCTTCCACCTTATACGCACCACCCTGGGCGTGTACTACGGTGGGGGCCGCGATGCCTATCAGCACCAGACCCAAGCACATTGCGAGAAACTTTCTCATAGCACTTTTTTAGTTAGTTAGTAATTAGTTTTGTTTGTTGTTTATGATTTGTTTTGCTTTCATTTCAGCCAAACCGATTGTTTAAGCCTGAGCCTCCTGTTTTTTCTCCCGAATCAGGAAGACGGTAGCAGCAGCCAGGAAGAGGGCCACACCAGCCACAAACAGCATCACAATCTGTCCCTCATAGACGGACACGTCCTGCAGAATCTTCTCACCCTCGATCAGCACCTCCTTCTGCACGATCACCTCCTTACCGGCAAAGCCCTTCAGGAAGAAGCCGCCTACGAGCGCAGCAATGATCTGCGGCAGGCAAATCGTGCAGTTGAACAGACCCAGATACGAGCCCAACGATTTGCCCGAAAGCGAACGGGTCAGCATAGCAAACGGCATGGCCAACATGGCGGCCCATGCACATCCGATCAATGCGTAGGAGATAAAGAGCAGATAGGGATCGTTGATGTAATTGGTCGAGATAAAACCGATACCACCAATAACCAAGCTCACGGCATAGCCCACCTTCGCCTTACCGAAGAGCGGCAAAACCATAGCCCAGACAATCGAGCCTACGGCCTGCACGGCAAACAGCACACCGGTCCAGTTTCCAGCCTCCTGATAAGCCTTCGAGGTCGGCTCGAGCGTATTCCACACCGTCTCGGCGATACCACCGGTCGTATAGGTCCACATATAGAGGAAGGCCAGCCACGAGAAGAACTGTACCAGACCGATCGTCCAGAAGGCCGAGGGGGCCTTCATGAGCAGTCGGACGAAGTTCTGCGACTCCTGCTTCTCCTCCTCCTTGATGCCGTGGAAGGCGGCATACTGCTCGGGATTCATCTCCCGCACGGTAGCTCCCGTATAGAGCACGCAGAGGATCAGCACCGCGGCACCGATATAGAACGACCAAGTCACTGAATCGGGGATCACACCCGTAACACCCTCGGGCAATTCGTTTTGCACGCCAATCATGGTCAGGCCAATCGGCAACAAATAACCGACCAACGAACCGGCATTGCAAAGCAACGACTGGATCGAGTAAGCCTTCGTCTTCTGTTGGTCATTGACCATATCACCAACCATCATCTTGAAGGGTTGCATGGCCATATTGATCGACGTATCGAGCAACATGAGCATGATGGTTGCAAAGACTAAAGCGGCTTTTACGGTCAGACCCAACGAACCGGAGTTGGGCAGGAAGGCCATCACGGCCACAGCTACCAGCGCACCCAGATAGAGGTAGGGCTTACGGCGACCCCATTTGCACCACGTCTTATCGCTCATCGAGCCGACGATCGGCTGTACGAGCATACCCATCAACGGGGGCAGGATCCAGAAAAAGCTCAACGTGTGGGGATCGGCACCAAGCGTAGCAAAGATGCGGCTGATGTTTGCACTCTGAAGCGCATAGGCAATCTGCACACCGAAGAATCCGAAACTCAGATTCCACAGTTGCCAGAACGACAAATCGGTTTTTCTCATCGATATTTTAAGGTTTTAGTTATTCGTTTTTCGGCTTTTGGTCATACAAATATAAAAAAGGTATATGAAACAACAAATTCCCGACCGACGAATGGCAACATAGCAAGGATGAACGGCACAAGCAGAGGGATGAAAGATACGCGGAAAAGGCAAAAATGATCAGAAACCAAAAGAAAATTTGCAAAAACCGCAAAAAGGAACTACCTTTATTCTTCCAAACCAACCTTGCCGGATGAAACATTTCTCGCTTTCGACACCGATGCTCATCCATCTGTTTGCCGCAGCTCACGCCCTGATTGCCACTGTGAGCCGCTGGGTAAACTACGTGGACGACGTACCTCTTACAATATTGACCATCTCGCTGATCGTCATCATTGCACTCCGCTACCGACTGCACGCCGAGATGATCGCCGTACTGACCCTGGTCGGCACCTTTGCCGGCTATCTGCTCGGTTCGTATGGTGCCCAACTTATCGGGTTGCTGATCAGCAACCCGATTGCCGCATCGGCCCTCACAACCCTGCTCTACACCGAGCTACTCGGCTGGTCGATCTACCTCTTTGCCTGCACACGCATCTCCTCGCCCGAAGAGCGCAGCCAATGGAGCGTGCCGATGAAGCAGCTCATCCTACTCATTACGGCTATTCTACTCCTCCGCTTCTCCTATACGCTGATCTTCGAAGCGCACTATTTCGAGACGAGCATATTCGACGCATTTGAACGTCTGTTAAGCAATCAATTCGCCCTGCTGGTCTTGCTATGCGGTAATGTGATTTTTGTCAGTCTGCGATCGCCCCAAACCCGTTTCAGAGAACTGCGACACATCGGTACAGGTCTAAGTGTAGTACTCTTCTCGTTGCTGCTCACGGCTATCGTCTATTTTGAAATTCCGCATAGCAAGGAGCTCGTTTTTGCGCCGATTCCTTTCTTACAACTCTTTGCAGTGGTCTTGTTGAGCGACATCATCGTCTTTGCCCTCTGCAAATTGGTCGCGTATGTGATCGCCTCGCGGAGCGAACTGCGCACCGAACGTGGCCAGAAACATCTGGCACAATTTCAGTACAACAAGCTGAAGATGCAGATCAACCCCCACTTCCTCTTCAATTCGCTCAACATCCTCGACTTTCTAGTCCAGGAGCAGGAGACCGAGCGCGCTTCGGCCTTCATTCGCAAACTCTCGGAGTGCTATCGCTACATGCTCAAGACCGAGGACGAGCAACTTGTCGCACTCACCGAGGAGCTGGAATTCGCTCGCAAATATGCCGAGTTGCTGCAAGAGCGTTTTGCGGATGGGTTTACCATTCAATATAACATCCCGCGCGAGGCACTGTCGCGCCACGTGATTCCTTGTTGTTTGCAACTCCTCATCGAGAATGCCACCAAGCACAACGTGGTCAGTCCGGAACGTCCGCTGACGATCACAATCGAAATCGTCGACGAGACCTTGATCGTGCGCAATAACCTGCAACCCCGCCTCAGCACCCACATCTCGACCGGCATGGGGCTGAAGAATATCCGCCGCCAATACGAAGATTTGTCCGGCCGCACCATTCAAATCGAACCAACCAAAACCGAATATATCGTCAAACTTCCCTTACTATGAGCAAATACAACGTACTCATCATAGAGGATGAAATTCCGGCTCAAGCGAATCTTCAGCGTGCCTTAAAAAGCTTCCCAGAGCTACACATTGTGGGCATTTGCAGCTCCGTGCAAGGAGCTGTAGCGTGGTTACAGACGAGCTCCAACCACGCCGACATCATCTTTATGGATGTCGAACTCTCGGATGGCATGTGCTTTGACATCTTTGCACAGACGGCGATCAAAGCCAAGGTGATCATCACGACCGCCTACGACAGTTATGCCGTGAAGGCCTTCCGCATCAACAGCATCGACTATCTGCTCAAGCCGATTGACCCCGAGCAACTCCAAGCTGCCGTTGAACGTTGCCGCGTGCTACTGCGTAGCGAACAAGAGCAGTCGCTCGATATCAACCTCTTGCGTGATGCCTTGCGAGGGGAAAACAACAACTACAAACGCCGCTTCGTGATCAAATTCGGCGATCGCTTATCGATCATCGACATCGAACATGTGGCCTACATCTATGCCGAGGATAAGAGTACCCATTTGGTTACCGATGAGAATCGTCGCTACATCCTCGACGCTTCGCTCGACACGGTCTCCGAACAGCTCGATCCGCAACGGTTTTTCCGCATCTCGCGCAACTGCACGGTCTGCATCACCGCCATCGGCAGTCTCTCGAAACATCCCTCGAACCGCCTGAAGGTCACCTTAAAACCGCAACCCGAATTCGAGGTCTTTGTAAGCCGGTCGCGCACGAATGATTTTATTGCCTGGTTAGAGGGCGAACTGTAAAGTTTATGAGCGATTGCGCTCCCCCATAATCGCAACAAAGCGAGGTTGTCTTTTTACAGACAACCTCGCTTTATTTGAAATCACACAGACCGGCTTAGAACTTCGTGAAATCAATCTCCTCAATGCCGACCAAATCGTCAAACTGCACCGAGGTGGCATTCCACAGGTCAAAGGTAACCGTATAGGGAGCGGCCGACTGATAGACATACGATACCGACTCGCCCAGCGGGCTGCTCTGGCCATCACCCCAATAGGCAAAACCGGAGAAATTGGTACCGGCAAAGGTCGGAGCCGTATAGCTCGCATTCGAGTGTACGACCTTCAGCACACCGTAGTAGTCGGTCTTCTCGGGAGCAACGGTCTCGTTCTCCAGATCCTCCTCCGTAATACGATCGGCATGGAGTTGAATACCCTGCTCGGTCAGGGTCAGCGGATAGACATACTGCGTATTGTTCAACGCCGGCATAGCATCCGTCGGCAGCGTGCAGCTATAGCTCTTACCACTCACGGCAAAGGTTACCTTCACCGGCTCTTTCAGCGCATTGCCCACCGGAATCACAAACAGACTCGGTGCCGGGCTCGAGGCACCCAAGGCGACATTGCAAGCGTGCGTCACCGAACCAAACTCAGTCGCCGTGATCTTACCACTTGCCACACGCATCGTACCTTCGATCGGGAAATCGGCACCCTCGACCGTGATCGACTGCAGCGTACCCTGTACGTAGCTATTGATATTGAAGGTCATGATGGCCATGGCGTGGCGCATCTTCAGTGCAGCCTCGGGCATCTCGTAGGTAGCCGATACATAGTTACCCGAATAGAGCACATCGACCTGATCAGCGACCGCAATCGGATAGGCCGTCGGATCGGTAGCCAGCGCATTGAAGGGATAGGCAGCCCAGAAATAGGCCGTCTCGTTCGGATTGAGCTTCAGCGCCGGAACACCCTTCCACACACCGCCCGAATTGACCAGCTGCGACGCCACGGGCGAGCCCTTGCTGATCGAATTCTCGGTGTTGCGATAGATCATCATCTGCGATTCACCCGCCAGGTCGGTGAGCACATCGGCACGGCTCACGGTCGTGGTGAAGGTAGCCTCAACCAGGCTCTCACCGCCACCACCCGACGAGCAGGAGGTCGAAGCGGCTGCCAACAGCAGGCCAAGCGTATAGATTGCCAATTTTTTCATGGTAGTAATCATTTTTAGAGGTTGATGTTAGAATTTCAAACGCACCGAGTAGGTACCATTCGTCTCGGCTGTCGGATCGGTGATCGACAAGGTATAGCTGCCTGTAGCCATCTCAAAGGTCATAGGCTTGCCATCCGAGATGCCCGACTGCACGGTCTTACCCTCGGCCGAGGTGATCTGATAGGTCAGTTCGGCGTAGGTCTGCAGCGTCAGCTGCTTGGTCGTGCGATCGTAGGCGATCTTCGAGCCGGCAGCAATCGTCTTGGCATCGAGCGTCTCGGGGCTGATGATGATCTCGCGCTGTGCACCCGACTCGTAGCAATCCATCGGCACCCAAGCCTCTGCGCCACGATCCCAGAAGATGGCACGCAGACGATCGCCACGTGAGATGGTATTCTCGATCACGCAATTCTTCGGATTGATCAACTTCAACGAAAGTGTTCCATCCTGCGCAACGCCGCCCAACGAGGTCGTTGCCTCATAGAGGACCTCTTTAAGCGCACCGCTCTGCGAATAGACAGCCAGACCGACACGACCCGAGTAGGTCTGCGTCGAGAGGTTCAAGAAGGTAACCATTGCCTCGAAAGGCTGACCCTTCACAAAGTTGGTCGTAAAGGCATTCAGACCCGGACAGACACTTCCATCATTAAACTGGGCTGCAACCAATTTCAGGTCATCGGTCGCTACGGTCGTACCCTCCTTATCGGGATAGAGGTCGCGGATGATCTCCTGACCCTCCCCGAAGTTGTAATTGCTATTCTTCGGGACCATGTTGTACACCGAATAGTAGCCATTTGCCGAGCCACTCCAACCCCAGTTAAAGCGGAAAGTGCCATCATCGGCATAACCGTCGAGCACAAAGGCGTGACCACCCTCTTTGCCATAGCCCGTGTAGATCACCGGACCGTGGTGGTCGATCTCGTTGCGGATCAAGGCAGCCCACTCCTCATCCGAGTAGCTGTCACGATAGGCCAGGCGCATACCCTTATTATACTGCATATAGGTTCCCAAGGTCGATACCAGATACGAGGTAAAGGCTCCCGTTGCGCTATTGTACATCACTTTGTTACCCGTACCCAAATCCACCATCAGGCGTGCCACTTCGGCTCCCTGCTCCGAGGTGTAGGTTCCCGTATAATCATCGAGCATCAAATCCCAGTTATAGGGCTTCAACTCACGGGCGGGCATCGAGATGTTGTGCGGCGACGAGACGTATCCCGGGATCGTACCCGTAGGGTTGGTCGGCCAGCGGTGGTACTTCATGACAATACCGGCAGCCGTCTGCATACAACCCGACACCGATTTGCCACCCGGGAAGGTAGGGCACTCGTTGTTGAAGGGGGCGTCCTGATCCCACAATGCGGTCTGAAGCTCACGCACCGGGGCACCCGCTGCGGGCTTCTGCACCCAGCCTGCATTGGGCTGCAGACCGGCTGCGCGTGCGGCACGGATCATCTTGGCATAGCCGTCAAACCACCATTTCATGTGCGCAGGCATCTGATTCGGATCGCCAAACGAATTGTCAAACGAATAGCCCAAGATCGGAGCGGCGGCATCATCACCGGCCACCATTACAAAACCGGGACCATCCGTACGGTTAAAGACAAAGAGAGCAGGCTCCTCCGCACCTCGCGTCACAGCATCCTCGCCATCCCAGACGAGTTCGAGCGAGACGGCTGCACGGGTCGGAGTCGATTTTGCGAAGAAATCGACGGCCACGGCTTTGGCCTTTTCGACCTTCACAGGGGCAGCATTCGCGGCCGACGGCAGCACCATGGCCAGCGCCCACAACAGAAGGGTGTAAAATTGTTTCATAACTAAACCTGTTAAATAAAAAATATTTGGGTGCAAGATAGCGATTTATTTGCAATATTGATACATTTGAGCGCAATTTTGTTCATAAAACAAGCAAAATAGTGGAGTCCCGACCCGCGCCAAACGCCCCACCCGACCCGCGCCAAACGCCCCAACCCAACCCGCGCGGAACAAAAACAGGCGGGAGTCGTCTCGACTACCGCCTGCCTTCGGGAAGCATTGCACTTCCCAAAAAACAACCATTGCGAAGCTCCTATTCAAACTACTAACGACCGCTGAAGGTTTGAGCAGACCAAGAGAGGCTGTTGCAATCGTAGATTGTTGGGGTTGGCAGATAACGACTGAAAATTTATTTTCGAAGTCGATTATCTGACAAAGACAATTATTTGCATTCGCAAACAACAGCCGAAAGCAGACAAGTCTGCCACACCGCTACAGGTTGAAAGGAGTTTTTAGACCCAAGATCCAACAAAAGCGCCCCTACCGCCCACAACAAAAACAGGCGGGAGTCGTCTCGACTGCCGCCTGCCTTCGGGAAGCATTGCACTTCCCAAAAACTACTAACCCAAACTTAAATAAATGAAGAAACCTCACTGCGGTTGCTGAGCCGCAGCTGTACAAAGATAGTTCAAATACGATGCCAAACAAAAGCCTGCCATGGGAAATGGCAGGCTTTAATCCGTTCTGACAATGATCGAAGCCAAACGGAACAATCGGTTTAGTGTTTCAACTCCACCGAGGGGTTATGCTTATACTTAAAGAGCACCCAGAAGGCCAAGGCTACGACCAGTGCATAGCCTGCAAAAATGAACCACACGGTAGGCCAGCCACCCTCCACCTCGGGACGAGCCACAAAGAAACCATCGGCATTCCAACCGCAGTAATGGTTCACCACCTTACCGGCCAACCACGTGCCGACCGAAGCGCCGATACCGTTGGTCATCAGCATAAAGAGACCCTGCGCCGAGGCTTGGTAGGTAGCACCGGCCTCACGCTCCACGAAGAGGGCTCCCGAGACGTTAAAGAAGTCGAATGCAACACCATAGACGATCATCGAGCTGAAGAGGGCCATCAAACCAAGTACCGTTTCGGGCGATCCGACGCCAAAGAAACCGAAACGGAGCACCCAGGCGAACATAGCGATCAGCATCACCTTCTTGATACCGAAACGACCCAAGAAGAAGGGGATGAGCAGGATGCAAAGAGCCTCGGAGATCTGCGAGAGGGAGGTCAGCAGCGTAGGATTCTGCGCAAACCAACTCTCGGAGGAGGCGGCAAACGAGTTAATATAAGGTGTAGCAAAGCCGTTCGTGATCTGCAACGACACGCCCAGCAACATCGAGAAGATGAAGAACAGCGCCATCTTCTTCTGCTTAAAGAGCACAAAGGCATCCAGACCGAAACGTTGTGCCAGGCTCTTCTTCTCGCCCTCGGCCGCGCGCACGATGGGACATTGCGGCAAGGTGAAGGAGTAGCAACCCAACACCAGACCCAACACGGCGCAGACTACCAGCTGCATATAGGTGAATTGAGCAGCCTGCCCCAGACCGAAACCGACAAAATTAACGAACCACATGGCAGCGATGAAGCCGACCGTACCAAATACGCGGATGGGCGGGAAGACCTTCACCGTATCCAACCCCATGCGGCTCAGGATCGAGAAGGCCACGGTGTTCGACAAGGCAAGCGTAGGCATGTAGAAGGCCACACTGATCACGTAGGGGATAAAGATGGGCCAGATGTCGTTGATGATCTTGACATCCTCGGCACCACCTGCCGCAGCGATCTGGACAGCGGCCGACTGCGTAGCCTCCACACCAAAATAGGCCGTAACGCCCATAAAGATGGCAGCAACGAGGTGCGAGATACCCAACATGCGTTGCGGTTGGATAAATTTATCGGCAATGGCACCTATGATTGCCGGCATAAAAATCGAGACTATTCCCTGCGCGATGTAGAACCATGCGATATAATCGCCCAGACCTACACGACCCAGAAAATTGCCAATACACACCAAATAGGAGCCCCAAACTGCAAATTGCAGGAAATTCATCAGGGTCAAACGAAATTTAATTCCCATAGAGATAGTTTATTGATTTAGTGTTAGTTTCAACATTCAAGCCGGTTTTAATCCGGTCTCGAATAACAAATATATGAATTTTTTTTGGAAAAAAACTTTGCAAATGCAAAAAATAGTTCTACTTTTGCACCGTCGAAACCGACAAAAGGACTATTGAGCTATGGTGTAATGGTAACACAACAGATTCTGGTCCTGTTATTCCAGGTTCGAATCCTGGTAGCTCAACGATCACCGCAGCCGAGAGGCAACGTGAGGTGAGGCACGAAGTGCCAAAACACAAAAGGAAGGCCAACGATGCTAGCATCAGTTGGTCTTCCTTTTGTGTTTTGATTGCTGCGAAGCAGTTACCTCACGTTACCCGAGGCACCACCGATCGAAACGCGACTTTGCACCGCAAAGGTGCGTAACATCACCCGCCAAACCCACCAGCACATTACCCAACCAAGCCCCATCATGCTCCGTGTGAAACTATATAACAAGAGGGATTTTAAGGCTTGCGAAGCCCGAGAAAGCGGAGTTTACTTACGTGTAAATGAGTATTTCGAGGGCAAGCGTAACGCAAAAATCCCCTTGTTAGAGAGGTTCACCCCCTACTTTACCCCCTTGGCCCGTTTGGCCATAGCCGAGGCAAAGACGAAGTCGTTCAGCTCACGGTTCTCGGCATGCAGGATCTCCTCTTTGGAGCCTTCCCACCACTTCTTACCCTCGTGGATATAGACGATCTTCTCGCCGATCTCCATCACCGAGTTCATGTCGTGTGTGTTGATGATGGTCGTGATGTTATACTCCTTGGTGATCTCATGGATCAGATTGTCAATCACGATCGAGGTCTGCGGATCGAGACCCGAGTTGGGCTCGTCACAAAACAGGTAGCGCGGATTGAGCACAATGGCGCGTGCAATGGCTACACGCTTGATCATACCACCCGAAAGTTCGGCCGGATAGAGGTGGTTGGCATTTTCGAGCCGCACACGTCGCAGGCAGAAATTGACCCGCTCGAGTTTCTCCTCTTCGCTCTGCTCGGTGAACAGATCCAACGGCAATTTGACATTCTCCTCCACGGTCGAGGAGTCAAGCAACGCACCCCCCTGGAAGATCATGCCGATATCCTTGCGGATCGCTTTGCGCTCCTTGAAACCCAGCGACGTAAAGTTGGTCTGGTCGTACCATATCGACCCTTCGTCGGGCTCATGCAAGCCCACCAACGATTTGAGCAACACCGTTTTACCCGATCCACTACGACCGATGATCAGATTGGTGCATCCGGTCTGGAACTCGACCGAAATATCATCGAGGACCTTACGGCCATCAAAACTCTTGGAGATTTTATCGGCGCGGATCATATCAACAAGACTTGGGTTAGGATAAGGTTAAAGATCATAATTACGACCGATCCGACCACCACGGCGCGGGTCGAGGCCTTACCAACCTCGAGCGAGTTACCCTTGGCATAATAGCCGAAGAAGGCTGAAATCGAGGTGATGATATAGGCAAAAACAGCCGATTTAATGAGTGAATAGGTGACCGAATAGGAATCAAAATCGAGCATGATACCCTCCAGGTAGTTATCCGGAATCATGATGCCCGTAGCCATGGCAATCAGATAGCCGCCCAACACACCGATGCCGATCGAAAGGATCGTCAGGAAGGGGAAGAACACAACCGCAGCAACGATCTTCGGCAAGATTAGGTAGGAGGCGGCATTTACACCCATAATCTCCAGTGCGTCAATCTGTTCGGTAATACGCATCGTGCCGATCTCCGAAGCGATCGACGAGCCAACCTTACCCGAGAGGATCAGCGCCACGACCGTCGATGAGAACTCCAGAATCATCGTCTCGCGCGTAGCATAGCCAATCAGCGACTGCGGAATAAAGGGCGATTCGAGATTGATACACATCTGCAACGTAATGACAGCACCGATAAAGATCGAAATGATGGCCGTCAGACCAATCGAATCGACACCAATGGCCTCCATCTCATAGACGATACGTCGCCGATAGATGGCACCCTTCTCGGGACGAGAAAAGACCTTTCCCATCAAGATGAAGTAACGCCCGATTTGTTCAAACACCTTCAACATAGCACACGTTTAATCTTGAGTCTCCTCGAAATCGACATAATCGCCTACCCGATTCGAAATCCGTTTTTCGGGAGTCGAAGCGGTTTTATGCACCTTCACTTCCCCCTCGTCAGCAGGTCGTTGTGCGCGCTGTCCACCCGACTGCGTACGCCCGGCGCCCGGACCGTAGAAGGTGTAGAAGCCTCCCCGAGGCCCTTGTTGTGCTCCACCGCCAAATTGATCGCGCATCTGTTTCTGCATTTTGTAGATCTTCCAGCGCGCCCAAACGATCAGCAAGATGATGAAAAGAATGAAACCTCCCACCAAATAGAGCACCACCGATGCGATACCGCGCAACAGACTGGGGGCCGTCACCGCCAAAATCACGATCAGGAGCACCAAAAGCGGATTGCGCCGCACAAAATTGATAAAAGTATCGAATAAAGCGGACAAAAAGTTCATATTCTCACAAGTTTCTACCGACAAAGGTAACCAAAATTATGCTTTTTTCAATAAAAGTTGTAAATTTGGTGCCGAAAAACAACAACATTCGATAAGATTAGATATGATAACTCCTTTAACAGCTATTTCCCCGGTCGATGGCCGCTACCGCAAGGTCACCGAGCCACTGGCAGCCTATTTTTCCGAACAGGCACTCATCCGCTACCGCATTCGTGTGGAGGTGGAGTATTTCATCGCGCTGTGCGAGATGCCGTTGCCGCAATTAGCCGCAGTGGATCACGCCAAATTTGCCGACCTACGATCGCTCTATCTTGACTTTTCACCCGCTTCGGCCGAGCGTGTCAAGGAGATCGAGCGCACGACCAACCACGACGTGAAGGCCATCGAATATATCCTCAAAGAGAAGATGGACGAGATCGGTCTGGAGGCCTACAAGGAGTTCGTACACTTCGGACTCACGTCGCAGGATATCAACAACACGGCAGTCCCCCTCTCGATGAAGGAGGCCTTGGAGGAGGTACTCTACCCTGCTTTCGAGGAGGTACGCACAAAGATTGCTGCGATGGCAGAGGAGTGGATGTCAGTACCGATGTTGGCTCGCACGCACGGCCAGCCCGCCTCGCCGACCATCTTGGGCAAGGAGTTCAAAGTTTACGTGGAGCGTCTGGACAAGCAGATCGCCCAGCTCAAGGCGGTACCCGTACCGGCCAAATTCGGCGGTGCAACGGGTAACATGAACGCCCACCATGCCGCCTACCCCGCCTACGACTGGGTAGCCTTTGCCAACGGTTTTGTAAACAACACGTTGGGGCTGGATCGCTCGCAATACACCACCCAGATCGAGCACTACGACAACCTGGCCGCCATGTTCGATGCACTGAAGCGCATCTCGACCATTCTGATCGACCTGGCGCGCGACATGTGGATGTACATCTCGTCGGAGTATTTCAAGCAACAGATCAAGGCCGGCGAGGTAGGCTCGAGCGCCATGCCGCACAAGGTCAATCCGATCGACTTCGAAAATGCTGAAGGTAACTTGGGTATGGCGATTGCCGTCTATGAGTTCCTCTCGCGCAAATTGCCCGTTTCGCGCCTGCAGCGTGACCTGACCGACTCGACCGTACTGCGCAACGTCGGCGTACCGATGGCCCACACGCTCATCGCCTTGAAATCGCTCATGAAGGGTCTGAACAAGGTGCTGCTTAATCAGGCCGCCCTGGCGCGCGATCTGGAAGAGAATTGGGCTGTGGTTGCCGAGGGTATCCAGACGATCCTGCGCCGCGAGGGTTATCCGAAGCCCTACGAGGCACTGAAGGCCCTGACGCGCACCAACGAGCAGATCACCGAGCAGTCGATCAAGGCCTTCATCGAGACGCTGGAGGTCAGCGAGGCTGTAAAGGAAGAGTTGCGCGCCCTCTCACCTGCCACCTACACGGGTCTATTCCGCCGATAGAAAAATAAGATATAACTCTCGAGCCTGCCTAACTTCACACCTGTTAGGCAGGCTTTTTTTAACCCGACACATATATCATATTTGTCTTATTTTTTCTTCATTTTATTTGTGAAATTCTGCGCTTTTGATTAGTTTTGTAAACTAATTGTATACTTTTTAAGCCAGAGTCCTCAAAATGCGCGGAATAAACAGACATATCCAATTGTATTCCAGCAATTTATCTCCTCAAAAAATCGGGGGGGGGATTTTGAGCGTTAATTTACCCATCAGATCATACACACGTTCAACGACGGCTCATTCGGCAGTTTCCCACGAAACGGCTTGTATGTGTATGCTCTTTATGTTATAAGACAGTACTTTATTTATTCATTTTTATTCACTTTTAATTTATTTCGCATGACAAACATGTTCAAGACACTCGCAGCTGTCGCTATGATCGCGCTGGCTGCATCGTGCTCGAAGGATGCTGCGGAGGCTCCCGCCGTAGTGGACGAGACTGCAAAGGTCTCCTTCACGGTTGAACTCCCCGGTGTCGTTTCGCGTGCCACGAACGACGGTACGACGGCCACCGAGCTGCACTATGCCGTCTATCAGGACAATGGTGACAACACCAACACCCTCCTCTTCTCGACCGACGTAGAGGATCAGGTGAAGACCATGAGCGGTCTTTCGA
>JBGVPZ010000012.1:0-22379 GCA_045127275.1 Alistipes sp. | reverse complement strand
TCGAGGTGGTTCATCTTGCGGCTGTGCAGATAGCCCAACGCCTCGGCCACCTGCCGCACAAAGTCCACCGCCGCAGCCTCGGGCAGAGGGCCCTGCTTAACCCGATCGGCCAACGATCCGCCGTCGTGGTACTCCATCACGTAGTAGGCCGTGCCGTTCGTCTCAAAGACGTCGTGGATGCGGACAATATGGGGGTGGTTCAGCTGGGCGATATGTTGCGCCTCCTTGATAAATTTGGCGCGGAAGCGTTCGACAATCTCGCGGCTGCCGCTCGTGCCGAGCGTGACATGCGACGTGTCGGCATTGCGCTCGCAGAACTCCTTCATGAAGAACTCCTTGATGGCCACCTTGCGATTCAGGGCCACCTGCGTAGCGAGGTACGTGATGCCGAAACCACCCTGACCGAGCACCGCGTCGATGCGATACTCGCCATGCTTGAGTTGGGTATTGGGTTTGAGTAGCATAGGGTTAAAAATTGATTTTCTGACAACAAAAGTAGTCAAACAAAGGCCCCCGAGCAACTTTTTGGGGCGATATTGTACGAAATACCCCGATTAAAGTAGGAAATGGGCGGTTTCGCAGGGATCTTGCTACGACGGCATGCAGCCAAGCAAAAAGGGGCGCCCGACAACAGCGGACAACCCCTTAATATGAATATCGGTCGTGCAGATTACATCATGCCGCCCATGCCGCCACCCGGCATCGGGGGCATAGCGGGCTGCTCCGACTTCTTCTCGGCCAGGACGCACTCCGTGGTGAGGAACATCGAGGCGATCGAAGCGGCATTCTCCAAGGCAACACGCGACACCTTCGTCGGGTCGATGATACCGGCTGCCAACATATCCTCGTACTTGTCGTCGCGGGCGTTGTAGCCGAACGTGCCCTCACCCTCGCGGACCTTATTGACCACTACCGAGCCCTCGCCACCGGCATTGGCAACGATCTGGCGCAGCGGCTCCTCGATGGCACGTTTGATGATCTGAATACCGGTCGTCTGGTCGTCGTTGGCACCCTTCATGCCCTCCAGAGCGGCCGTAGCGCGGATGTAGGCAACACCGCCACCCGGCACGATACCCTCCTCGACAGCGGCACGCGTAGCGGCCAACGCATCATCGACGCGGTCCTTCTTCTCCTTCATCTCGACCTCCGTAGCGGCACCGACGTAGAGCACAGCCACGCCACCGGCCAACTTGGCCAGACGCTCCTGCAGCTTCTCGCGGTCATAGTCCGAGGTCGATTTCTCGATCGAGGCACGAATCTGCTGCACGCGGGCTGCAATGGCCTCCTTCTGGCCGGCACCATCGACGATCGTGGTGTTCTCCTTGTTGAGCGTCACCTTGTCGGCCGTACCCAACATCTGCAGCGTAGCATCCTCCAATTTCATGCCCTTATCGGCCGAGATCACCGTTGCACCGGTCAGCACGGCGATATCCTCGAGCATCTCCTTGCGGCGATCGCCGAAGCCCGGAGCTTTGCAGGCGGCGATCTTCAGCGCACCGCGCAGCTTATTGACTACCAAGGCCGACAGCGCCTCGCCATCGACATCCTCGGCGATGATCACCAGCGCACGACCGCTCTGGGCTACGGGCTCCAACACGCCCATCAGCTCCTTCATGGTCGAGATCTTCTTATCCGTGATCAGGATGAAGGGCTTGTCCATCTGGGCCTCCATCTTCTCCGTGTCGGTGATGAAGTAGGCCGAGATATAGCCGCGGTCGAACTGCATACCCTCGACTACCTCGACATGGGTCTCGGTACCCTTGGCCTCCTCGACCGTGATGACACCCTCCTTGTTTACTTTGGCCATTGCCTCGGCGATCAGCTTACCGATGTTCGAGTCGTTGTTGGCCGAGATGGTGGCTACCTGCTCGATCTTGGCATAGTCCGAGCCCACCTCCTGCGACTGCTCGCGCAGCGACTTTACGACCGTCGAAACGGCCTGGTCGATACCGCGCTTCAGATCCATCGGGTTGGCACCGGCCGTGACATTCTTCAGACCCACACCGATGATGGCCTGAGCCAGCACCGTGGCGGTCGTCGTGCCGTCGCCGGCATCGTCGTTCGTCTTCGAGGCAACCTCCTTGACCATCTGGGCACCCATGTTGGCAAACGGATCCTCCAACTCAACCTCCTTGGCCACCGAAACACCATCCTTGGTGATCTGCGGTGCACCGAACTTCTTGTCGATAATCACGTTGCGACCCTTCGGGCCCAGCGTTACCTTGACGGCATTCGACAGCGCATCGACACCCTCCTTCAGGAGCTCGCGCGCCTCTACATTGTATTTAATCTCTTTAGCCATAGTCTTGTTTGCTTACGTTGATTGTGAAAAGATTAGCCGATGATGGCCAAAATGTCGTTCTGACGCATGATCAGATACTCGGTGCCATCGACCGTGATCTCCTGACCCGAATATTTGCCATAGAGCACCGTGTCGCCCTCTTTGACCTCCATGGTCACCTCTTTCGTGCCCGGACCTACGGCGACAACTTTACCTGCCAGGGGCTTCTCTTTGGCCGTGTCGGGAATAAACAGACCGCCGGCCGTCTTCTCTTCTGCGGGATTCGGGAGAATCAGTACCCGATCCGATAATGGTTTTACACTCATTGTTTCGTGGTTTTTAGTTATACTTTTTTGGTTATTTTCTGTTTTATGCCCGCGTTGGGCTCGGCAAAGATAATAACAATCGGTGTGCCAACCTGCATTTGGCAGAAAAAAGTGGCAGAAAACTGACAACTTGACAGCCGCCGGGTGGAAAAAGAGGGGTGTCCGGTCGATCGGACACCCCTCGCGTGGTGAATTTCGTCGTCTGCGTTAGCGCTTCTGCTGTGCAGCGGGACGATGCTTCTGCGGACCATTGGGGCGAGCACCCGGCTTGCCCATCTTGTTCTGGTGGGCACGATGCATCTGCTCGCCCTGCTTTTTCTCGGCCTTGTACATCTTCTCGATCTGCTTCGGGTTGAGGAAGGTGCGGAACTCCTCGTAGTACTTCTCGCGTACATCGACAATCGCACGGCTCAAGGCAAAGCGGTTGCGGATGTTCTCCTCGATCTGCTGATCGGTCAGCGGCTCGGCAGGCTCGCCAGCCTTGAGGTTGCTGGGCTTGGGACGGTGCATCTTGTACTTGCCACGCAGGGCGCGCATGTCGTTCGTGTAGCGTACGTAGATCGGCTTGAATTGGGCCGTCTGCTCGTCGTTGAGCATCATGGCTGCAGCCAACTGGTTGCATTGATTCTCCAATCGCAGGGCTTGACGCATCTGCTTCTGCTCCTCTTTCGTCGGCTCTTGGGCGGTAGCCTGCAGGGCTACAAACAGGGTTGCCAGGGCAACCAACAACATCTTTTTCATCTCTTTTTTGTGTGTTTAAGGTTTATAAATATGTATTTTTCGGGATTATTCGGCCAAAAAGAGGTCGGCTTCGTAGTACTCGACCCAACTCTCCAACTCGTCGCTCGACATCGTCTCGTTGTAGGCGTAGAGCGGTTCGCTTGGTACTGTTGCGCTATCCTGCGGTACCGGATCACTCCAATAGAGCACCACGCCGACGAGTAGGGCGGCAGCGATTCCTCCGATCCACAGGAGCGGACGCAGACTCCTCTTCGTCGTTGGGGCTGATTGCTCTTGGGTGTATTGGGCGGCCAGCTGCTGCAACTCGGCAGCCTGCTCCGCGAAGAATCCCTCCGGGGTGCGGTAGGGCATTGATTTTCCGATCTTCTCAAACTCTTTCATGGCCTTTATATCATGGTTTGTTCGGTACGTAAATAGGTTTTGATGCGCTCGACGGCCTGGTGGTAGGTGACCCGCAGGCTTCCTGGTGTCGAATCGACCACGCGGGCGATCTCCTCGTAGCTCATCTCGTCGTAATAACGCAGGGTAAAGACCGTGCGCTGATGTTCGGTCAGGCGCAACAGGGCTTGTTGAAACCGTAGCTCGGCATCTCGCTCAAAATCGACATAGGTCGATGCCTCTAACCGTTCGAGCAGTTGTGCTGATAGTTCCTCTGTCGAGAGAGGGACGATGCGGTTGCGCTGTAGGTGGCGGTAGCAGAGGTTGGTCGCTATGCGGTAGAGCCAACTCCTTATAGCCCCGGGGTTGCGCAACTGATCCATCGAGCGAAATGCCTGCAGGAAGGTGTCTTGCAGCAGATCGCGTGCATCCTCATGGCTGACTACCAAACGGCGGATGTGCCAGTAGAGCGGCTCCTGGTAGCGGGCGATGAGTTCGTTTGGATGGATCGTCTTGTTCATGGTTTTCGGGTTTCATCGAGTAAGATACACATTTTTTAGCAATGTTAATCATCGGTGCGATTTTTTTTGCCGAAGAACTCTTGGCCGAAAATTTGGAGATACGAAAAATAAGAGCTATCTTTGCCTTGCAATAGATGAGGGGTTCTGACCTGATAGCAGGGTCAGGATTCTTATTTTTTGTTGCTCGGAGGATGTGTAAACAACTAAAAAAGACAATATATTTATGGCAAACGAAATTATCTATTTGACCGCCGAAGGTTATCGTAAACTCAAGGAGGAGTTGGATCACCTGCGAGCTGTAGAGCGTCCGGCTGCCGCTGCTGCCATTGCCGAGGCTCGCGATAAGGGTGACCTGTCGGAGAATGCTGAGTATGATGCAGCGCGTGAAGCACAGGGCCTGCTCGAAATGCGCATCGCAAAGCTCGAGGAGACGCTGACCAATTCGCGTGTCATCGACGAGACGAAGATCGACCGCTCGAAGGTGCAGATCTTGAGCAAGGTGACGCTGCTGAACAAGAACACCAACAAGCAGGTGACCTATACGATCGTTGCCGAGCACGAGGCCAATCTCCGCGAGGGTAAGTTGGCCATCGGTACCCCTATCGCCAAGGCTTTGCTGGGCCACAAAAAGGGCGAGGAGGTCGAGGTGACCGTGCCGGCCGGTGTGTTGCACTTTGAGATCTTGGATATCTCGATCTAACGCAACCCCATCAAGAGAGCCTAATCGGGGCAGTTTGCAGATGCAGACTGCCCCGATTGCTTGTTTCTGGAGGGCGATTTCCCCATTTTTAGGTATTGTGTGGGCGGTTTTTTCCCAATACTTTTGCAGCGTCAAAACGAAAGAATAGTTATTTATCAGTATGAAGAAATTTACACTCTGCCTGCTTGGAATGCTGCTTTTGGCGGTTTCGATGGAGGCGCAAAACCGCACGCGACCGACCGATGCCCACCTGTTCGGCCATGTGGTGGATCACAAAACACAAGATCACGTGGCCTATGCAACGATCGTGCTTGCCGGTACGACGATCGGCACGACGACCGACGCGACGGGTCACTTTTTTATCAAGAATGTGCCGTTTGGTGATTATACGGTCGAGGTGCGCGCGTTGGGTTATCGCACCCAGCGTCAGGAGGTCTGCATGCACCAAAGTGGGAGCATCGAGGTCAATTTTGAGGTGATCGAGGAGGCGGTGTCGATGGATCAGGTGGTCGTTTCGGCCTCGCGGTCCGAGACCCTCAAGCGCGAAGCCCCATCGTTGGTCAGCGTGCTCGATTCGGAACTTTTCGAGCGAGTTTCGACCGCCTCGCTGGGTGGCGGCTTGGCCTATCAACCCGGTGTGCGTGTGGAGAATACGTGTCAGAATTGTGGCTTCCCGCAGGTGCGTATCAATGGCCTGGATGGTCGCTATTCGCAGATCTTAGTCGATTCGCATCCGCTCTTCTCGGCCCTGACCGGTGTCTATGGCCTGGAGCAGATTCCGGCCAACATGATCGAGCGCGTGGAGGTGCTGCGAGGTGGCGGTTCGGCCCTCTATGGTTCGTCGGCCATCGGTGGTACGATCAACGTGATCACGAAGGAGCCGACCCGTTCGATGGCCGAAATGGGCCATACGATCACCTCGCTCGGCTGCAGTGGTTCGTTCGACAATACGACAACACTCAATGCTTCGCTGGTTTCGGATAGTGGTAAGGCTGCCATTGCCGTCTTTGCCCAGAGCCGTACGGCCGATGGCTATGATGAGAATGGTGACGGGTTCACCGAACTGCTCGACATGAACTCCGAGGCCCTCGGTATGCGTGCCTATTTCCGCACGGGTGCCTATTCGCGGCTGACGGCGCAATACCACCGCATCAAGGACTATCGTCGTGGTGGCGACCAACTCGATGTTCCGCCCCATGAGTCGATGACCTGCGAGCAGGCTGACCATACGATCGACGGAGGATCGCTCTCGTTCGATTGGTCGGATGCAGATCGCTCGGATCGCGTGAATCTCTATGCCTCGTTCCAAAATACGGATCGCAGCAGCTACTACGGTGCTTTCCAGGATTCGGATGCCTATGGTCGCACGCACGACCTGACGCTGGCTGCCGGTGCACAATATGTACACGCCTTCAAACGGCTGCTCTTCCTGCCTTCGGAGCTGACGTTAGGTGCCGAGTATAGCCACAACGACCTGCACGATCGTTCGATTGGTTACGCCATCGACACGCGTCAGAAGACCCATATCTATGGCGGCTATTTCCAGAACGAGTGGAAGAATAAGCAGTGGTCGTTGCTCGTGGGTGGCCGTCTCGATAAACACAATTTGGTCGAAGATCTGATCTTCTCGCCCCGCGTCAATCTGCGCTACAACCCCTCCGAGGAGTTGAGCCTGCGCCTCAGCTATGCCGGTGGTTATCGTGCCCCGCAGGCCTACGACGAGGATCTGCATATAGCCATTGTGGGAGGTGAGCGCACGCGTATTCGTCTGGCCGAGAATCTGAAGGAGGAGCGATCGGGCTCGTGGAGTGCCTCGGCCGAGTGGTATCACACCTTTGGGTCGGTTGCGACGAACTTCGTCGTGGAGGGCTTCTATACGACCCTCGACGATGTCTTTGCACTGCGCGAGGTGGGTCACGATGCCGACGGAGCAACGATTCAGGAGCGTTACAACGGCTCGGGTGCCACGGTGGGCGGTGTAAACCTCGAGGGACGCGCTATCTTTAGTGAGCGGTGTGAATTGCAGGCCGGATTTACCTGGCAGGAGAGCCGCTACAAGGAGCCGGAGTATTGGAGCGAAGATGAGGAGGTAGCCCCTTCGAAGCGAATGTTCCGCACGCCCGATACCTATGGTTATTTTACGTTGCTTGTGAAGCCCTGGCAACCCTTCGAGATCGACCTGACGGGTAATTATACGGGTCGCATGCTCGTGCAGCACTATGCTGGATCGGGTACCGAGCAGGATGTTGCGGTCGAGACACCGCACTTCTTCGATCTGAACCTGCGTGCAGCCTATACCTTGAATCTGTATAAGGATGTGAAGATGGAACTCTATGGCGGTGTGAAAAACCTCTTTGATGCCTATCAAGACGATTTCGATACCGGCGCCGAGCGCGACTCGGGTTATGTCTATGGTCCGCTACTGCCGCGCAGCTGGTTCCTGGGCGTTAAGGTGCGTTTCTAGTACCTCTCGAAGCGACCTGTGTGGGTAGACAAAAGGGGACAAAAGAAGTTTTTTCATCTTTTTTTACCGATTTATTTGGAACGAATTGAAAAAACCTTTATATTTGCACTCCGATTTACCACAGGTAGGTCGTAGATGGTGGATGTAGCTCAGTTGGTTAGAGCGTCGGATTGTGGTTCCGAAGGTCGTGGGTTCGAGCCCCATCTTCCACCCAAAGCAGAAAACGCTTGGAGATTTCCAAGCGTTTTTTTGTGTCAATCCGTTTGTGAGCAAGCTCACACGCTTGCCCCCAAAAAAACTACTGCCTTCGGCAGGCTTTCTGCCCGCGTAGCAGAGAAGGCATTTAGGTGAGGGTTGCGAGAACATTTATATTTGATTTTCAGAGGTGTTCTCGCGAGTGCTTCGCACTTCGAGCCCCATCTTCCACCCAAAGCAGAAAACGCTTGGAGATTTCCAAGCGTTTTTTTGATTCTATTGATGGCTTCTTGCGAGCAAAGCCTTCTTGCGAGTGCAAGCGTGTCGTGAATAGATCAGGTTCGCTCTGTGTGAGAGGCCACTTCATGGCGTGTTTGCTTTTTTATTTCGGGGTGGAATACGAAATTTATTTTGCAATTCGTTTCTTTTTGCGTAACTTTGCACGATAATGCGCTGTAAAACATTCTGAAACTGATGAAGCGATTCTTTTTATATACGCTGACCATGCTCCTCTTTGCGGTGGCTTTGGTAGCCTGCAACGGCATGAACACCCTGCTCAAGAGTGGTCAGCCCGATGATATCTATAAGCAGGCACTCAAATACTACGAAAAGGAGAAGTGGTCGCGTGCGGCGACCCTCTTTGAAGGGGCACACCACTACTACATTGGTACTTCGCGCGAGGATTCGATTACCTTCTTCCATGCTCGTTGCAAATTCAAGGGCCATGATTACGAGACTGCATCGCAACTTTTGGATGATTTTCGTCGTCGCTTTGGTCGCAGTGCCTTTATCGAGGAGGCAGAGGCGATGTATGCCTATTGTTTCTATCAAATGTCGCCCGGCCCGGCCCGTGATCAAACCATGACCGGCAAGGCTGTGATTGCTATCAATGAGTTCGTCTCGCGCTATCCAGATAGCGATAAGGTGGAAAACTTTATGAAGATGAACGACGAATTGACCGATCGTATGCACGAGAAGGCCTATTTGAATGCCTACACCTATTATAAGATTGGTCGCTACAAGTCGGCTATCGTGGCGCTGAAGAATGCCCTGCGTACCTATCCCGAGAGTCGTTTTCGCGAGGAGATTATGTTCCTGATTGTCGATTCGAGCTACCGTCTGGCCGAAAACTCGATTGCCGAGAAGCAGACCGACCGCTACCTGGCGATGCTCGACTCCTATCTCTCGTTCCATGAGGAGTTCCCCGAGTCGAAACACACCAAGGAGGTTAATCGCATGGCCGAGAAGGCGCGCGACTATCTGGCTCGCAACAAGCAGAACGATGCTACCGGGGAGTCCCAGAAGTAGCCTTTGCAATGAATAATTATCGAAAATAAAACCTACTATATCGTTATGGAGATCAAGAAAAACATTCCGAACAACACCATTACGCGCAAGTTGGTAGATTTGGATGCCCAGACCGGCAACATTTACGAGTCGATCAACATCATCGCTCGTCGTGCCAATCAGATTTCGAGCGAACTGAAAGGGGAGCTGAACCGCAAGTTGGCCGATTTCTCGTCGCCGACCGACACGATGGAGGAGACCTTCGAGAACCGCGAGCAGATCGAGATCTCGCGCTATTATGAGCGTCTGCCCAAACCGGCCATCATCGCGACCGAGGAGTTCCTCGACGATGAGTTGTTTTACCGTGAGGGTAAGCAGGGCAAATAATCACCACAACGTGTGTGCCCAATGGCAGATCAGATGACCCGTCCGCTCGAAGGACGGCACATATTGTTGGGTATTACGGGGAGCATAGCGGCCTATAAAGCTGCCATGCTCTGTCGTTTATTGGTGCGCGAGGGTGCCGAGGTGCAGGTGGTGATGACCGCCCTGGCCAAGGAGTTTATCACCCCGCTCACGATGGCTACCTTGTCGCGTCGCCCGATTCTGGTCGAGTTCTTCGATCCGGAGAATGGCGCCTGGAACTCGCATGTGAAGTTGGGCGAGTGGGCCGACCTGATGCTCATCGCTCCCGTCACGGCCAATACGTTGGCCAAGATGACCGGCGGTGTGGCGGACAATCTGCTCTTGACGAGCTATTTGTCGGCGCGTTGTCCGGTGATGGTTGCTCCGGCGATGGATCTGGATATGTATGCCCACTACACCACACAGCGCAATTTGGCAGAGCTACAAGCGCATGGCGTGAAGATCGTCGAGCCTGGCTCGGGTGAATTGGCCAGTGGTTTGGAGGGTAAGGGTCGTATGGCCGAGCCGGAGGAGATTGTCGAGGCGGTGAAGGCGCACTTTGCTGCCGATAAAAAAAAAGCCCTTGCCGGTAACCACTTTGTCGTAACGGCCGGAGCTACGATCGAACCGATTGATCCGGTGCGTTATATTACGAACCACTCGACGGGCAAGATGGGCTATGCCATTGCCGAGGCGTTGGCGGCGCATGGAGCACGCGTGACGCTTGTAAGCGGCCGTACTACGCTAGCCGTACCACCGGGGGTCGATCGGGTGGATGTCCTTACGGCCGAAGAGATGTATCAGGCTGCGGTCGAGGCCTTTGCGGAGGCCGATGGTGCGGTGATGTGTGCCGCCGTGGCCGACTATACACCGCGCGAGGTGGCTGCCGAGAAGATCAAGAAGCAGGGCGAGGGCGATATGACCCTCACGTTGCGTCGTACGCAGGATATTGCCGCCCGATTGGGAGCTGCGAAAGGGGCACGTGTGCTGGTTGGCTTCGCGCTGGAGACTTGCGATGAGCAGGCGCATGCCGAAGAAAAGTTAGCCAAGAAGAATTTCGATTTTATCGTCTTGAACTCGTTGCGCGATGCCGGAGCCGGCTTCCGCGGCGATACGAATAAGGTGACGCTGATCGATGCTGCGGGGAGTGAAGAGTTGCCGCTGCTCTCGAAACGAGAGGTGGCCGAGCGCATCGTCGAAAAGATCGAATCCATTATCATCAAATAGCCATGTTACGTCGTCTGTCGGTTGAGAATTATGCGTTGATCGAATCGCTGGAGTTGGAGCTGGATCCCCACCTGAACATCATCACGGGTGAGACCGGTGCCGGTAAATCGATTCTGCTCGGGGCTTTGTCGCTCTTGCTGGGGGCTAAAAACGAAGGCTCGGCCTTGAAGGAGACTACGCGTAATTGTCGTGTCGAGGGCCTTTTTGACCTCACAGGACTCGCGCTGGAGTCCTTCTTCGAGGAGCATGAGATCGACTATGCTGACCAGACGACCCTTACTCGCATCATCACGCCGGCCGGCAAGAGCCGCTCGTTTGTCAATGATGTGCCGGTGCAGTTGAGCCTCATGCGTGAGTTGGGCACGCGGCTGGTCGATATTCACTCTCAACACCAGAATCTGATCATCTCCTCCGAGGATTTCCGCACCGAGGCTCTCGATACGGTAGCCGGCAATGGCGATCTGTTGCGCACCTATCAGGAGCAGTATGCGTTGCTGCAGACCCGCACGCGCGAGTTGCAGACGCTGCGCGAACAGGCTGCTGCAGGCCGCCGCGATGAGGAGTGGCTGCGCTTCCGTTGCGAGGAGTTGGATGCCGCCAAATTGAAGGCCGGTGAGCAGGCCGAGATTGAGCAGGAGTTGCTCATCTTGGAGCATGCCGAGAGCATCGGGGAGACTTTGACGACGCTTTGCAATGAGTTGGAGGCTGATGAGGTGGGCATCCTCGGTCGTTTGAAGGAGGGAGAGACCCGTCTGTTGCAGTTGCGTAGCCATTTTGCGCCGGCTGCGGAGTATGCCGCCCGCCTGCGTTCGGTCTTGGAGGAGTTAAAGGATCTGAACCGCACGTTGGCCTCCGATAGTGAACATATAGATGCCGATCCCGAACGACTGCAACGGCAGACGGCGCGCCTCGATTTGCTGATCTCCCTGCAACAGAAACACCGTGTGGCGGATGAGCAGGCACTGATCGAGTTGCGGGATCAGACGCGCGCTGCGCTGGCGGCCATCGTCCATGGCGACGAGGCGATTTTGCAGGCCGAGCTGGCCCTTGAAGCCTGCCGTGAGGAGACGCTGGCGTTAGCTCGACAGTTGCACCAAGCCCGCGAGCAGGCCGCACCGATGCTGCAGGAGGCCGTGTTGGGCGTGTTGCGGCAGTTGGGGATGGCCGAAACTACCTTCGAGGTGCAGTTGGAGGCGCGCGAGCCGGGACGTAGTGGCATGGACGGGGTGCAATACCTCTTCTCGGCCAATCGAAACAGCCGTCCGCAGCCGATCGAGCGGATTGCTTCGGGTGGTGAGCTTTCGCGTGTGATGTTGGCTCTCAAGGTGTTGTTAGCCGAGCGTATGCAACTGCCTACGATCCTCTTCGATGAGATTGACACGGGCGTCTCGGGGCGTATTGCTGATGCGATGGGAGCGATTATCGCGCGTCTTTCGGGGCGTATGCAGGTGGTTGATATCACGCACCTGCCGCAGGTAGCCTCGAAGGGCGAGAGCCACTTTGTCGTCTATAAAGAGGATAGTCGCACCCATCTTCGCCGACTCTCCGCGTCCGAAAGAGTCGTCGAGATTGCCAAAATGTTGTCGGGAGCCGAGATTTCGGAGGCGGCAGTGGCGCAGGCGGAGATCCTCCTGGGCGCAGAACGTATCTAAAAAGGTGATTTCTACGTTATACTTGTCTTTTAATACAACTTTATACCACAAGAGGCTGTCCAGCAGGATGCTGGACAGCCTCTTTGCTTACTTGCCGCTCTGGCTAAAAGAGCAACATATAGACCGCCGCACCGGCTACGTAGCCAATCAGCACGGGCAGCGAGAATCGTTTCAGGTAGTACATGAACGAAATCTTCTCCATGCCCATCACCGTCACACCGGAGGCCGAGCCAATGATCAGGATGCTGCCACCGGTCACGGCGCAGTAGGCCAGGAAGGTCCAGAAGGTGCCGTTGCACATGAAATCGCCCGCCTCTGCCACCGGATACATACCCATCGAGGCCGAAACCAGCGCCACGTTATCCAAGAACGAGGAGCAGACGCCCATGATGAAGGCGATCGTCGTGTTCTGCGAGAAGGTCTCGCTCAACAGGTTGGCCAAAATCTCCAACTGTCCCGTGACGATCAGTGCCTGCACCGACATCAGAATACCGAGGAAGAAGAAGACCGTACTAATATCTACGCGCGCAAAGACGCGGTGTACACGCAGGTTTTGCAACTGTTCATCCTCCGAATCGGCATAGCGACGATCGGTGATGATCCACAGCAGCACCAAACCTAACAATACCCCCATGAAGGGCGGCAACTGAATGAGTGTCTGCAAGACGGGCACCATTGCCAGCGAACCCAAACCGACCCACAAAACCGCCTTGCGGATGCGTGGACTTACGTTCGGACCCTCGGCCGTCTGGGTCATCAAAGGCACCACTGTCCCTCCTTTGGGCAGGGTAAAGGTGGTGATGATCAACGGTAGAAGCAACATGGTCAGAGCCGGCAGGAATACGTGTGTGATCTGATGTGCGGCCGAGAGATTGCCACCCGTCCACAGCAGTAGGGTTGTCACATCGCCAATGGGAGACCATGCACCACCGGCGTTGGCGGCAATGATGATCATCGAACTGAAAACCAGACGAGTATTGCGCTCAGCTATCAGCTTGCGGGCAATGGCAATCATGACAATCACCGTGGCTAGATTACCCAGCAAGACAGCCATGAAGAAGGTGATGAAACTCAAGATCCATAGCAGTTTACGCTGCTGGTTGGTGCGAATCGTCTGCGAGATGATGTTGAATCCGCCGTGCGAATCGACGATGTCGATGATGGCCATCGAACCCAACACGAAGAAGAGCGTGGTGGAGACATCGCCCAGACCGTGGATCAGTTTCAGCTCGATAAACTCATAGGCCATTTCGAGCGTAGAGAGTTCCCGCAAGGCGGGGAAGGCTTCCAGGAACTCCTTAATGTGTTTCGGCGGATTGAGTACGAAGAAGGCTTCGGCATTGAGCAGGAAGATCACCCAGAGCAGGATCAGCATACCGATTGCCGTTGCAGCCTTGTTGATCTTGATCACATCCTCCAAGGCAATGGCCAGGATTCCCAGGATGAAAATCACCGGCATTAGATAGTAGGCAAACATAGTGTACGAGGTATTGATAGGTTAAATGTCTAACAAAGATAGCAAAAAAAAGTGGAAGTAGCAAGTGACTGCACTACTTCCACAACAAACCTTATCCTATCGATGCCCCCCCCCGGGAGGCTGATCGACTGGCAGTAGGAGGTTGAACACGCTTGTCGAGGGGGGGGCTGATCATGGATCCAGCCTCCTGTTTAGAGGTTCTGAAGCGTATAATCGACCATCTTTTGGCGTACGTGTCCCATGTCGTTGGGGCGCATCGAGTGGTTCTGGTCGGGATAGATCATCATGTCGTATTGCTTGCCGGCACGATTCAGTGCACGCGTCATCTCGATCGTGTTTTGTAGGTGTACGTTGTCGTCGGCCGTGCCGTGAATGATCAGCAGGCGGGTGCGACGGTCATCGAGCATCTGCGCAAAATGGATCGGTGAATTGTCGTCATAGCCGGCAGCATTGTATTGGGGTAGGTTGTTGTAGATCTCGGTGTAGATCGTGTCATAATAACGCCACGAGGTCACCGGGGCTACGGCAATCGCCATCTTGAAGAGCCCCAACCCCTTCAACGCACAGCCCAGCGCCATGAATCCACCATACGACCAGCCGTAGATGCCGATGCGCTCGGCGTCGATGTAGGACTGTTCGGCCAGGTAGCGGGCAAACGAGAGCTGATCTTCGACCTCCAACTGTCCGAGGCGGCCGTAGGTCTGCTTCTTGAACTGCTCACCTCGGAAGCCGGTGCCACGACCATCCGTGCAGGCTACGATGTAGCCCTTCTCCAACAGCGCATCCTCCCAATCGAGCGACCAGCGATCCTGTACGCTCTGCGATCCGGGACCCGAATATTGGGTCAGCAAGACCGGATAACGTTTCGTGGGATCGAAATCAGCCGGTTTGAGCAGGTAGGCATTGAGCGTATCACCGCGCTCGGTACGGAAGGTGAAAAACTCCTTGACGGGGCGTTTCGTGGCGGTCAGTTTAGCGCGCAAGGCATTGCTTTCGCGCAGCGTGCGGACGAGCTTGCCATCGCCTGTTTCGATCGTGACGCGGTTGGGCGAGGTGGCCGACGAGTGGGTGGCAATGTAATATTTCATGCCGCGGCTCGGGGCGATCGTGTAGAAGCCATCGTGGGGTGTCAGACGCCGTTTGTCGCCACCGTCGAGGCGCACCGAATAGAGCGCACGTTGCAAGGACGACGGCTCGGTCGAGAGATACCATACGCGTTTGCCGTCGGTGCCGACTACCTCGGTGACCTCCCATTTGCCTCGCGTGATGGGACCTTGCAGACCACCGCGGATCGTGTAGAGGTAGAGATGCATGTAGCCCGTGTGGCTCTCCTGCTTGACGATGAAGCGATTCTTGTCGATGAAGGTAATCGTGCGGTCGTCGATGCGCTCCACGTAGCGTTGTGCGCGCTCCTCGTAGGCTACGCGCTGTGCTCCCGAAGGCTCGCAAACGATCATCTCAAAGACGTTTTGGCGTCGGTTGATGCGGTAGAACCACAAGCGACCATCGGGCGTGTAGCCCAGACGCGGGATGTATTGATCGGTCTCGTTACCGGTGTCGATGCGGCGTTTGGCTCCTGAACTTAGATCGACCGTCCAAAGCTCGACTACCGAGTTTTTCTCGCCCGCCTTGGGGTATTTGAACGAGTAGGCCTCGTTGTAGAGTTTTCCATCGAAACGCATCATCTGGAACTCCGAGACTTGGCTCTCGTCAAAGCGCAAGAAGGCCACTTCGCGGCTGTCGGGCGAGATGGCAAAGGCCGACGTGGCTCCAAACTCCTCTTCATAGACCCAGTCGGTCGTACCGTTGATGATCTGATTCCAGGCACCATCATTGGTCAGGCGACGGCTCTTGCGGGTGGCAATCTCGTAGCTGTAGAGGTCGTTCTGATCCGAATAGATGATCATGCGACCATCGGGTGTAAAGCGGGCATCGCGCGGCGCCGTGGCCTCCTCGATGATGGGCTGTACCTTGCTGTCCGAGATCAGGTAATAGGAGGTCGTGTAGGAGTGACGATAGATCGTCGTGGCCCCCGAGGCGATCAGAATCTGCTGCTCGTCGGGTGAGAAGGCGTAGTCGGTGATCGTTAGATCGAGCGCTGCCGACGGCAATAGGCTTTCACCCGCATCGGCCGTATCATACCGATAGCGGCGGATATCTCCCTTTTCTAGCAGGGTATAATGCTCGCCATCAGCCATCGAGCGGATGCCGTGCACCGATTCGTTCAGGCCTCGCAATGCTACGATGGCTTGGTATTCGCCTTGTGCGGCACTCGTGCTGGCCAGCAGCAGCCAGGCTGCCAATAAAAAGAGTCGTTTCAATGTCTTACGATTAAAAAATGTGATGCGTTTACTTTTTGTAGGGATGGAATTAGAGCTCGAAATCGTAGCCGAGACGTTTGCCGGTTGTGAATTTTGAGTTGTCCATCTTTGAGTTGAACTGATCGACCGTAACTCGCAGATTCTCCGAATAAGGAGGCATGTAGGGGTCAAAATCGAGTGCATAGTCGATCGCCTCCTCCAGAATGCGGATGAGAGCCTCGCGGTCGATCTCCTCGCTGCCAAATTGGGTGGCCGAGATGGCATGGCGACCCTTTCCCTCGACGAAGTAGTGGCCCGTGTGGTTGATAAAGATGCGACCGATTAGATAGCCCTCGTCGTCCTTACGGTTGAACTTGAAGGAGTCGGAGAGGAAGTTGTAGATGTTGATCACCCCACAAAAGCCGTTGGCCGGCTCCTCCTTCAGGTAGGGATTCTGCAGCACGGCGTGGGTAGGATCGAAACAGAAGACATCGGTCTGCATCTGGAAGAGCAGCATATCGTTGGCTACCTGCAGTTGGGTCTCGAACTTGCCACGGTCACGATATTCGATGCGGACGCGGCGGTCGAGTTTTCCCTCGAGGGCATCTTCAAGCTCCGAGGCCATCTCCAGCAGGGTGTCTTTGAGGAGATTGAAGGCCGAGAAGGTGCTGTCGAAGACCCGCTGCTTGAGGCTCGATTTGCGAATGATGGTGGCTAAAATCTGCGCTCTGAGTTCGTTGTTTTCCATAGTCGTTATTTAATTTTAATCGTTTTTCCGGCTTCGAGGTGGGCGTTGCGCTCCAGATGGTTCATCTTTTCGATGGCGCGCTGACGGATGGCCAATCGTTGTCCTACGGCATAGCTGGTCTCGCCTTCGCGGCAGATGTGGGTGCGCTCTTCGCCCTCCCAACGGCTCTTTTTACGTGCGATGTAGACCACCTCGCCCGGCATGGGCTGCGCCTGGGGGTCTTTCAGATCGTTGAATTTACGCAGGTTGCGCGCCGAGACGCGAAAGGCCTTGCCAATGTGCTCAAACGTATCCTCTTTGCGCGCCAGAATGTAGTGCACGCCGTTGGTCATATAGATGTTGTAGCCTTGGTGGGCATTGATCGTCACACGGTAGTTGTCCGGGT
Organism: Alistipes sp.; assembly: GCA_045127275.1. Lineage (GTDB taxonomy): Bacteria > Bacteroidota > Bacteroidia > Bacteroidales > Rikenellaceae > Alistipes. The sequence goes on along the minus strand of JBGVPZ010000012.1, from coordinate 5,292 downwards.
CGATCTGATTGCCGGCAACGGCCTCCGAAACGCTGCTCTGCGAGGAGAACCACTCGTCGGGATGTTGCTGCTCGCGCCTGCGCTGGGCATAGAGGGCATCACCGTTGGGGCGGTCGAGCAGGTAGAGTTGCGACTCCTCGATGATCTTGATGAGCCGTTGGGCATAGTCGGGTGCCGTGGCATAGCCGGCCGCCTTCAGACCACGAGCCCAAGCGCGATAATCGGTGGCATCGTAGGCGAAAAGCGAATCGTAGCGGGGCTGCTTGTCGAGGAATTCGGCGTGGTCGTTGTAGGAGTCCTCGACCGTTTCGTAGGCACGGAAACATTCGCCCTTGGCATCATCGTCGTGATAGACCTTGCGACCTCCCCAGTTCCGCTTGCATTTGATGCCAAAGTGGTTGTTTGACGAACGCGAGAGCAGGCTGTTGCCGGCATCCGATTCGAGGATACCTTGCGCCATGGTGATCGAGGCCGGGATGCCGTAACGCTCCATTTGGTCAATGGCTAACGCCTTGTAACGCTCGATGTACTCTTCGCGTGTCTGGCGTGTTTTGCGGCTCTGCGCAACGCTGTCAGTCACCCCCACGAGCAGCAGAAATAGCAAGATTCTGCTAAAAATGATTGCTTTATTGGAAAAAATCATTATCTTTGTTCATTCGTACCGTACAAAGGTAGCTATTTTAGTCGAAAATACAATTAAAAAAGAATACAGTTATGTTTACTGAAAACGCTAACCAGATCTTTAACCGCGCTATTGCCGATTACCACCGTTGGGATGATGTGGATCATCCGATGGAGAACCCTTATGAGGCCGGTTCGCTCGATGCGCTGCTCTATCACAAGAATTGGATCGACACGGTGCAATGGCACCTTGAGGATATCATCCGCAACCCTGAAATCGACCCCGTTGAGGCGTTGGCTATCAAGCGTCGCATCGACAAATCGAATCAGGATCGCACCGATATGGTGGAGTATGTCGATTCCTACATGCTTGACAAGTATAAGGATGTGCAGGTGGCTGCTGATGCCCGCCTGAACACCGAGACGCCGGCTTGGGCCATCGATCGTTTGTCGATCTTGGCCTTGAAGATCTATCACATGGGCGTTGAGGCCAAGCGTGAGGATGTGAGTGAGGAGCATCGTGCTGCTTGTCAGAAGAAGCTCGATGTGCTGCTCAGCCAGCAGGTCGATCTCTCGCGTGCCATCGAGGAGCTGATCGAGGACATCGAGGCAGGTCGTAAGTATATGAAGACCTACAAGCAGATGAAGATGTACAACGATCCGGCCCTCAATCCGGTCTTGTATGGCAAGAAATAGCGAACTCCCGAAGCACCTGCTGGTGCTGCGAAACTCTGCGATGGGCGATGTGGCCATGCTGCCACACGCCCTTCGTGCACTTCGTGTGGCCTATCCCGAGCTGAAGATTACGGTGGCGACCCAACCGATGTTCAAACCCTTTTTTCGGGGTTTGGATGTCGATTTCTTGGAGGTAAAACTCAAGAAGGAGCACCACTCGATCCGTGGTATGTGGCAGTTAGCTCGTCAGGCCCGTCGGCTGGGAGTCGATGCGGTAGCAGACGTACACGATGTGTTGCGTTCGAAGGTCTTTCGCCTCTCGATGTGGTTGCATGGCATCCGTACGGCCCATATTCACAAGGGACGCAACGAGAAACACCATGCCCTGGGGTCGGGTGGGCATTTCGAACCGCTGACCCATAGCGTGGTGCGCTATTGCGATGTTTTCCGCGCATTGGGCTTCCGTTTCGAGGATCCTGCGCCGGCCTTAAAACCGACCGAATACGACCGCCCGTTGGGCATCAAAGCGGGTCGTTGGGTCGGCTTTGCACCCTTCTCGGCCCATGCCGGTAAGACCTATCCTGAGGCGTTGCGTGCTCGGTTGGTCGAATTATTGGCGGCGCGTTATGATCGGGTCTTTATCCATGGTGGCGGCGGTGCCGAGCAGGCCTTTGCCGAGCAGATGGAGCAACGCTATCCGAATGTCACGGCCCTCTTTGGCAAGGTGCGCTTTGCGGGTGAAATGGATGTCATGGCCGATGAGGATTGCCTAATCTCGATGGATTCGATGGCGATGCACATGGCCTCGTTGGTTGCCACGCCCGTTGTTTCGATTTGGGGAGCTACGCATCCCAATTTAGGCTTTTTAGGGTGGGGTAGTCCGTTGGCACATGCCCTGCAAGCCGATATGGAGTGCCGCCCCTGTTCGGTCTTTGGGGCCAAACCGTGCAAATTTGGCGACTATCGCTGTCTGCATGCCATCACCCCCGAGCAGATTATCGAGAAGGTCGCCGAGATCGTTCGATAGTCTATCTATATCATAAAACAGGCCGGCTGACCCGTTGGGATCAGCCGGCTTGTTTTTGTAGTTAAATCTACAGAATCAGTTTTACTCGATAGTCTCGTTGCCGTCGCCCTGATATACGTATGTCTTACCGTTTACCTGGACCGTTGCGCCTACGAGCGTACTCCATCCGCGTCCTACATAGCCACCGCATACAAAATCGGTAGCAGTTACACCATTTTCATCCTGACCCGAGATCGTTCCCGTGTACGAGCAATTCTCAAGCACCATCGGCGTATTGAGATTGTCATCCCATCCACCTGCAATACCACCTACGCGATACAGATCGTTGGCGTTACCGGCACGACCGGCCACCACGCTGCTGTTACCCGACGACTGGCAGTCCGTCAGTTTGATCGAGGTGGGAGCGAGACCGATGATACCACCAGCAAAGTGCTTATAAGCTATTACATTGATAGCCGAAGCGCAATTCTCGAAGATAGCCGAACCCTGCAACTGACCGGCGATACCACCTACGTGGGCGTTACCCTTTACGTAGCTGTTGGCATCAGCCTCTACTGTAATATTCTTGAAGGTTACATTGCCACCCTGGTTGCCGCCGACAACACCACCGATACGCTGCGAACCGATCTCGGTCATCTCACCCTCAATCTTTACCGTGCCGTTCACCGTGATGTTCTCCAACGAGGTAGTACCTTCAGCCCAACCGGCTAAAGCACCGATGTGACCCCACGTCTCGGCACCCGAGAGGCGAATGTCAACATTGGTCATCGTGAGGTTTTTAACGGTTGCATTATCCAGACAACCAAACAAACCTACAAAATAATCCTCACCTTCAGCGTAATATTTGAGGTTCGAGATGGTCTTGTTGTTACCATCGAATACACCATTGAACGTCTCACCCTTGCCAATCGGAGCCCACTGCTGATTCTCAAGGTCGATATTCTCGATCAGAGCAACGGTCTTGCCTGCAAAGGTCTCACCGGCGTTTACCTTATCACGGAAGAGACCCAAATTAGCCTTCGAGATACCGTATACACCATCAATGATATAGATACCAAACTCATTGTCGTAAGCTTGCACATAGTTTACACCGTTAATCGTAACCGTGCTGCCTGCGCAGTTGGACAGTGTATAACCGCGACCTACATAGCCGGCATAGTCGAACGAAGCAGGCGATACACCCTCTCTGTTGTAGCTTGTCAGCGTACCCGTGTAGGAGCAATTCGTCAGCGTCAGCTTGCCCGTCTTGCTCTCCGACCAGCAACCTGCGATACCACCAACGCGATAGAAGTAGTTACCCGAGTAGCTTGCAGGCTGAACCGACGAAGCATCCAAGAGAATGTCACCGGCCGAGCTACAATTGGTGAACGTCGAACCCTGTCGTACGATACCAGCGATACCACCGGCACCAAACGTAACAGCGTAGATGTCGATGTCAGTCGTTACATTCTCGAAGGTCGCTGTTGCTTGGTTTTGACCAATGACACCTGCCGTCGAGCAGAAACCCTTGATGTAGCTACCCTCGTCACCGATTACGCTGACATTGTTGAATGAGTAGGAGCTGTTGCCACGACCACCAATGATACCACCAATGCGCTGACCCTGAGCTACGCGCGTCTCGCCCTCGATCTTGATCAGACCCTTGACATGCACGTTCTCGAAGACAATCGTACCGGCCTTGGCATCGTAACCGGCAATCGCACCCAGGTGACCACCGACGATGTATGCGGCATTGCCTTGAGCACCCGATGCGTTGGCGGGATTTGACTCGCTCTCAACAGCCTTGATGTCAACGTTCTTCAAGGTGAAGTTCTTAAACGTAGCGTTGTGTACAGCACCAAACAGACCGACACCTCCGACATCCTTTGCGTCAATCTTGAGGTTGCTGATCGTGTGACCGGCACCATCAAAGGTTCCGGCAAAATAGGTCTCATTGCCGGCCAATTCGTTCGGGTTGAAACCAATCGGGGTCCAAGGATGACCACCCAGGTTGATGTCAGCCGTCAGCTGAATCGTCTGACCTGCAAAGTTGTTGGCTGCAGCGCGCGAAATGCCATTTACCTGGTCAGCCAACCAAGCCAACTCCGAAGCCTCTTCGATTACATAGTTACCCTCAGTGTCCTTAGCGGGCTCTTGGATCGTCTTACCGTCCCAAGCCTCTACGACATGCTCATCGTTCTCGAAGCCGGGGAGGATTACAACCTCGAACTTAGCCGGATCGGTCAGCAGGTCACCAACGATGTTCGTGCGGTGGTTGCGCTCGATGGGCACGTTCGTGAAGGCGGGAACCTCAATGCTCTTGTTCTGCTCACCGAGGAAGGTGATGTTTACATCCACGAGCTCCGACGGGGTGCAAGCCAACAGATAGTTGAACGAAACCCAATCGTAGTCAACGTTGTTCACCTCGATCGTATTGGGCGTAAGCTCATAGTCGGCAGCGGTGAACTCGATGTTGATCATCTCGCCCACGGGAGCACCCTGCTCGGCAGCGAAGAAACCGAAAGCGTTGTGCGTCTTGGCCGAAACCTTTACCTGGTCGAGCGTGAAGCCGGCCTTTTGTGCAGCCTCAATCTGACCGGTCGTCAGCGCCACGTTGAGCTGAGCGAAGGGACGACGCAGCTCTACCTTCTCGTTGATCGAGCCATTGACGGTCAGGTTGTTCCATACATAGACGAAGGCGTCGCGTGCCTCATTCGAACCCACCTTGTTCGAGTCGTAGTTCATGGCTACGCTCTTGGCGGCAAAGTCGGGATCGTAAGCACCGTGAGCCTGAGCCCAGAATACGATGTCGTAGGTCTGCTGCGATACGAGATCGAGCTCTACGGTGGTCGAAAGACCGCTCATGGTCTTCACCTGATCCTCTACGTCGGTCGAGAAGAGGAGGGTGTTGGTGTTGTCACCATTGTCCTGATAGACGGCATAGTGCAGCTCGGTGGCCGTCGTACCGTCGTTCGTGGCACGCGAAACGA
>JBGVPZ010000011.1:0-2318 GCA_045127275.1 Alistipes sp. | reverse complement strand
ATTCGTGTTCTTTTTGCCCTTAGGCTTACGCCGCTTCCCGATTAACGGGAACGCTCAAACGTGAGCCTTGACGTTCTGCCCCTGCTCGTCCCAGTCGTAGAGCAGATAGCACAGCGTGCCGTCGGCTTCCTTGTGGCACGAATAGACGCAGGGCAGGCGCATCATGTCGGTGACGTGACGGCCTACGTGGATGGCTTGTTTCACTTTCTCAAACATGATTTGTCGTTTTTATGGGAAAGAGGATGCCTACTGAGCATCCTCTTCCGATTTCTCTTTTCGCTTCACATCCTCGAAGAAACGGCCACGCAGATACATATCTTGTCGCTTCTCGGCTGTTGACATCAGCAGCAGAAGGAACACGAAGCCAACGACGTTAATCACCGGCACGAAGGGATAGACCACGAACACAAGCCACATCCACGCAGGATATTCCGCTTGCTTGTCGGTCTTCTCGTGCGTCTTCTCGTCACGATAATATACGCAATTCAGAATCACGTAATCGAGTATGAGTGCCAATAGCACCCATACCCAATAGAGCCAAATTCCCGTAATCATTTGTTCATAATCTTAGAAATATCCATAATCATGCCGTTGCCACCGACAATCTGCGGCATCTTGCCGTCCCACTTCTCGATCATGTCCTCTTGCACAATCATGGGCGAGAGGCTTGCCGCGATGGTGCGGTTGTAGTAGGATTCAGCGTCGGCCTTAATCTTCATGGCCTTGGCGTTACCTTCTGCCTTGGCTACGGCTATCTTTGCGTTTGCCTCGGCCTCTTTCACCTCGTTCTCCGCTTTCAGTGCCGACTGGATGGCTGCGTTCTTCGCGTCAATCATGGCGGTCAGCGACTTTGGCGGTGTAATCTTGCTGGTGAACTCTTCGACGATGAAGCCCTCAGCCATGAGCGACTTCTCCAGGCGTTGGCGCACGTCGCGCTCAAAATTGGCGCGGTTCGACATCAGCGAGTCGCTGGTGTACTGGTTGGCGCATGTGCGGTAGGCTTCGTAGATGCAAGTGCGGATATACCCGTCTTCCAACTCCTTCACGCCCACGCGGTACTTCGTGAAGATGTCACACGCCTTGTCGGGATTGATGCGGTAGGCAATCGTCGGGTCCATCTCGAAGAGTGAAGCGTCCTTGGCGTTCACGTTGATGGTCTCGTACTGCTTGCGTTGCGTGAAGGTCGGATAGGTGAACACGTTGGTGGTGATGGGGTTGTAGAACACCCAGCCCTTGCACGTTCCTTCCACTCCGCCGTAGTCCTGCTCGGTGGCCGACCACTTGTGAAACTCAATGCCGACCTCGCCAGAATCCACAACGGTGCAGCAGGTCATAAATACGATTGAGACTAATGCAATGCTTGCGATAGCTACTGCCAGAATCCTTGCTAACTTCTTCATAGTTCCTTGAAATTTTGTTTATTAATACTTGCCTTGCGGCTTCTTGTTCTTTTAATCTTTCTTCAATCTCTTTGCGTCGCTTCTCGTTCCTTTCGAGAGCGATGCGGATGTCCTCGCCTCTTATCGTGCATCGGTAAGGTGGTGCGAGGATGTCACATGGTTTCGGTAGTGCCATAAATCCGTTCAATTCGTTCAATTCGTGTTCAAAAAGAAGAGAGCCGACACCCGTCAGCCCTCTTACATCTTACATCTTACATCCCGAAGGTCATCCTTCCAGCTCTCCGCCCTGCGTATTGCCGCCGGTGTTGCCGCCCGTCTGGGAGTTGTCGCCGGAGCCCTTCTTCTGGACGTAGGCCACCTCCTTGGTGCCCTTCACCTCGTACTTCGGATTGTGGGTGGCAAAGAGTTCGTGGAACTTCTTCTGCACCTCCACGTATGGGCGCAGCTGAACGCCGGCCAGTGCCACCAGTTCGCCTGCGTGAGCCACCATCGAGGCTTCGTCGGTCACGTCGTCGGGCATCAGCTCCTTGGCCTTCTGGAGGTTGATGCTCTGACACGTCAGCCGTGCGTCGGCATAGTAGCGCAGCAGCACGTCGCCCTGTGCGTTGGTGCCCTGGATGGCGAAGCCCTCGGCCATGAAGCGAGCGGCCACGTCCTGGAATCCCGTGAGCACCTGTGCGATGACGTCCTCGGGCACGAGGGGCATGCGGTGGTGCAGTTCCTCGGCCACGAACTGGAGCGAGATGTTCTTGGGCTGTTCGTTCACGGTGAGGGTCTTGCCGGTGGTGCCGAAGGCCTCGTTGCCGTTGTTCACTGAAATCTGAATATCTACCATGTTTCGTGTGCTGGCGATACCCACCAGCGGGGGTCTTAAAATCGGTTTGATATATCGTTTGCTCATCGGTATGTCATATCGTC
>JBGVPZ010000010.1:0-3476 GCA_045127275.1 Alistipes sp. | reverse complement strand
GAGCACAATTTTATCAAATTCTGCGGGCGGTGTCGTGTAGTAATTGATCCAGTCCTCTTTGAACACGCCGCCTCCGGCTGGGATCGGCCTCTGCTGGTAAAGCGCGGCCCACTCGCTCGGTGGCATGGTGGCCTGCTTCTCACGAAGGTCCGCCAGCGGATATCGGTCCGGGTGCAGGGCCTCGCCTTCTCGGCGGTACTTCTCATCGTGCTCTGCGATGGCTGGGTAGTTTATCAGTTTCCATGGCCTACACGGCAGTCCGTCCGGTGTCTCGCTCGGCTGTGCAAGCAGACGGCCTACCAGGTCTGACTGGTGCCAGCGGGTGCACATCACGATAATTCCGCCGCCTGGGCTCAGACGGGTGGACGCGGTGGAGGTGTACCATCCGTACACGCTGTCGCGTACCGTCTCGGAGTAGGCCTCTTTGCGATCTTTGAACGGGTCATCCACAATCAAAATATCACATCCGGTACCGGTGATACCGTTACCCACACCGGCGCTTCGATATGATCCCTGGTGGCCTACGATCTCGAGCAGTTTGGTTGTTCGCTCGTAGGCGCCGTTGTCTCCGGTGGCTGCCACGGCCTCGCGTCCGGCGAGGTATGAGTCAAATAACCGGTGGTAGGCCGGGCTGTCCATGATTCTCTGCACGTCTCGGTTCATTCGCGTGGATAAATCGCTTGAGTACGAGCAGGCGATCACGCTCATGTCCGGGTATCGGCCGAGCAGGTAGGCTGGGAACTCGCGGCTCACCAGCTGGCTCTTGCCATGTCGCGGCGGTGCCGTGAGGATTAATCGCGGGCTCTTGCCTGCTACCACATCCGCCAGGAACTCATCGAGCTCGCGGCACACCTCCCGGTGAAACCATCCCATTTTGAACTTCGGGAAGGTGTACAAAGTGAAACATGCGAGGTTGTTTCGCGCTTTTCGCGTAGCAAGCTCTAGGAGGGCCTCCTGGGGCGTTACCTTGGTATCCCTATTCTCCGCCATCTGAGAGGCCCTCAGAGCTCAAATTTTTGGGGTCTGTGGCGGTCTCAGCGGTCGATGCTTGATCTGCGGTCTGTGATCCGGTATTTCCCTCTGCCACAACAGCCATCAGTTCATCATCGCTCATGTCCGCCGTTATCCGTTTAACTGCGGCCTTGACGTTGAGGCTGCGGTCATCCTTCCAGTTGTCCGGATCTTTGTTCTTTAGCCAGAAGATGATCGCGCCCAGGTTGCCTTTGCGGATTAAATCCTTGAGGGCGTGGACCACCTCGCCTACTCCGGCCTGCTGGCCCTCCTCGAATGCCTGAAGGAGCTTTTTGTCGGTCTTGAGGTGCCTGTAAAAGGTGCGGGAGCTGATCCCGAGCAGGGCAGAAAGCTGCGCGACGGTCATTCCGTCCGCGGCCAGGCTCCGGACCTTCTCATAATTTTTCAAGTTTTCGCTCTTGAGCTTTCTTGAGATCGACGATGCCATTTGTTGCTTACCTCTATTGTCTACGTGACTAGCACCAATTTTACCAAAGATCAAGCCCTCCGCGAAACTTTTTTATTTTCTATTGTGACAAGACCGACCTTTTGTTTTTGCCGCGTCCGCGGTCGGGGTTCCTTTTCCGCCTGGTGGCCGGACCTCCTCCGGATCGTCTCTCTGCATCCTCAACCCTTCCGGCCGCGCTGTCTCCTCCGGTTCCGTTTTGTAGGGTACAAGTATTTTTGTCTTGTAGCCTTTTTTGGGTTGTAACGCGTGTTTCTGTAACAACACGGTTTTCAAAAACTCTTATGTGCGTGTATGTGTGCGCGTGTAGATCTATGCGCGCGTGTAGTATTACACGATATACTTAATAATAAAATAAATGTTACATGTTACAAAATACGGAGAGCCTTATCTGACGGGGCTTCGCGCGAGTAACACCGTTGTAACATCTGGCATTTTGTTCGTGTCACAAACGGGTCGTAACGCGTGTGACGTGTTACAAATCATAAAGTTTCCCTATAAAAGTGTTCTGCTGTAACCGTGTTACACGTTACCGTCTGTTGCACTCCTCTTTTTTCTGGCCGATTTTGTTGCGTGAGTGCGTTACAGCACCTCGGCTCTGAAATAAAAAGGGACCCGTCTAAAATGTGACTTACATCACACTTGCGAACAAGTCCCTTTTTGCCTTTTTCAGCTCTTTTTTCTGTCTGTTTAGTCCTCGGTTTCCTCCGGATCTCCTCTGCGCCATTCGCGATAAACTTCTGATCCTATGCGCACTGCTTTGGATAAAAATCCGAGCTTTCTGAGCAATTTTGCGCACCTTCTGGTGTGTTTTGCCTCAATTGACGACTCATTAAAGCCCAGGGCGTATTTGAGAATTGATCGGGTATTGTGGATCTGCTGCTCTGCCTTTGGAAGCGAGTATTCACCGTCAAACCATGCTTGGATGGCATCTTCCCACGGATCTTCGAGGACGTTGTCGCTGTTAAATTCTGGTTGCAGCTTCTCTACGTCCCGGTGGAGCTTATCGACACCGGAATCCTGGAGGATCTGTTTGCCTTCTGCCCAGAGCTGGCCCAGGTCGCGTTGGATTGCTTCTATGTCGATGTCTCCCACCTGGATTGCAGCGTAGCGCCGGTTCCCGGTGGTGTCGGTCAGGAAGTCCATCTCATTGGTGGTCATTATGAACAGGCAGTTGCGGACCGAGCGGCGTTGTTCTCTGCCGTAAGGCGGGCGCCATTGGTCCTCCTCGATGGTGAGAAAGTCTTTGAGCTCATCGGCGTCCTTTTTGGTCATTCCTGCCATCTCTCCGATTTCCACCACGGTCTTGCCTTGGATGCGCTGGGCTATCTCTTTGTTCTCCATGCGCATGTTTACGCCTACACACCACTCTGGCTTAAGGGCGAGGGTCATTGCGCAGGTTGATTTTCTGGCGCCCTGGCGGCCGACGAGCACCACCGATATGTCTGCTTTGATCGGTTCCTCCGCGGTGGCTCTGCCGTAGAGCATGCCGAACAGGTACCGGCCGACCGCGCGTGTGAACTCGGTGCTCTCGGTGCCGCAGTAGGTATCAAAGAACCGCTCGGCTCTTGGTACGCCGTCCCATTCCGGCATGAATTCCTGGAGATAGTCGCGGACCGAGCTGCGCTTGCGTCTGAAGGCCACCGTCTCGGCCACGCTGTACATCATGGTTGGTGAAATCGTACCCAGTTTGAACTTGAGGCTCTCTAACTTGATGATCATTGGTATGGTGTGCTTGGTGTCGGAGTATGGCTCCCACTTTTCTGCGCCATATTTGCGGATTGACATCTCGCTGGTGAAAGTGTCCCACGCGAGCTCGTAGCCGATGAAGGCCGGGCATCCTACCGCCATGGTGACGGTGGTATATCCGGTTTTTATGCTGCCGTTGTTTTCGTTGTAATACTTCATGAGCTCGGCCTTGACTCTGGCCACCTCCTCCCGATCATCTCTGCTCAGCGGGCGGGCTGGTTCCTCCGCCTGGGCCTCTGCGGTATGGGCT
>JBGVPZ010000009.1:0-384718 GCA_045127275.1 Alistipes sp. | reverse complement strand
CCGTTGTTACGAGAAAAGTACCATTACATTTAATGGAACATCTATTCTCGTAGGACGAAATAATGCTGGCAAATCAACATTGATTGAGGCTCTTAAAATTATTTCGTCTGTAACAAGAAAGTACAAGACTCTTCGTTTTGTCGCTCCACCAGAGTGGGTTGTCAGAGAGCCTTCATATGGTGTGTCTCCTAATGTGGAGAATATGAACATCTCGGATAGAGGTATATTCCATATGTATGGTAATCCGCCAGCCATTGTTGAGGCAATTTTTACTAACGGGACATCAATCAAAGCGTATGTGGGTGAAGACTTATCTATTTTTGCTGTAATATATGATGAGGGTGGCTGTCCTGCAAGAAATAGCAAAGAGGTAAAGAAAATAGACATCCCTTTGATAGAGGTGTTACCGCAGATATCTGCTGTGTTAGACACTGAGAAGATTATCAAGAAAAGCACTGTTGATGGAAATAGAGCCACACGCTTGGCTTCACGAAATTTTAGAAACCAACTATTCTACTATCAAGATGCATTCCCAACATTCAAATCTCTTGTAGAATCAACTTGGGAGAGGTTAAAAGTATCGCCTATTGAGTCGACATTTGTGAACGATGGGCAGATACTCCAATTCTATGTTCGAGTTCAAGATTTTGAGGCAGAAATTGGCTGGATGGGACACGGATTGCAAATGTGGATTCAGACAATGTGGTTTATATCACAGTGTCCTAGCAATGCCATTGTGGTTTTGGATGAGCCAGATGTATATATGCACGCAGATTTGCAGCGTAGGTTAGTAAGGTTGCTATCTCCTAAATTTTCACAGCTAATCATTGCAACACATTCGCTTGAGATTATAGAAGAGGTGACATCGGAATGTATTATTCCTATTGATTCAAGCAAGAGGAAGATTAAACCTATAGGTGATGAGACTCCTCTGCAATCATTGACAAAGCAATTAGGCTCTCCTTTTAATATTGATTTGGCGCGTATATTTATCTCCAATCAATTTATCTTGTGGGACGGAGATGACACTTCGCGTAAGATTTTGTCTGCCTTCCAGTCGGCACTATTCCCCCAGGATTTACATCCACTCATCAATCTTCCCAAAGCATTTATTGACGGTTGGAATGATTGGGAAAAGGTTGTAATGGTGTCAGACCTATTCTCACTTAATCGAATGAATATGGAGTTGTTCTGTGTTCTCAATTCTGACTACCACACTCCATCGGAAATCAAGCAACGCAAACAAGAGGCAAATAAGCATAAGATTAACTTGCATATCTGGGAAAAGAAAGAGATTGAGAACTACGCCATTAATTCAGATGTAATTCTACGATACATAACACATAATAAGCAACAAGGGGTTATTGACAAAGACTTGCTAAATGGAGTTATGCAGAGTATTGCAAATGATATGATGGAGGATGTTATGGAATATTCGAGTGGTGCTACTAATACAAATATTGAGGAATTGCAAAATGATTATAGACAGCCATATGACATTATATCTGGTAGAGAGTTCTTCAATATTCTTTCACTATGGACACAAGAGGAATATAGCATAACCATCAGCGCAAGACAAGTTATTCCATATTTTAGAGCGGAAGAAGTAGCTTGTGAGATTAAGGGTGTAATTGCGCAAATAATGGAAATATGATGATTCTTGCAAGTTTATTGAATTTGCAAAAATATAAGGGGAACTATGAATGATAGGGTAAAAGAGATTTTGGACTATCCAACGGATACACCATTAAAATTCTGGTTGAAGTATTGGGAACATCGTATAAAAGAATTATGCGATTTGGATGATTTCGATATACAGTTGAACTGTCCTCACTTTTTAATATTAGAAGTTATCTCCGAAATCGAACATAATGATTTTGGCAATAGGGACAATAAAAGTCTATTTAAAGAACTATTAGGACGTGTCCTAAAACAAGATATTGCATTTACTGAACTTTATAGAGCAGAAGCAGGTGTCGCGTTAAAGAATTGGGACAACTCTCCTTTAGTAGTAAAACAGATTTTGGGAAAGATCTTGTTGTCAATGAATGAGTATCATTATCTTAATCGAATTACTGATAAATTACAAAGTCTTCTAGAAACTAAACAGGAGTTAAACGAGAATATTAAAAATGAAATATGCCTATATACTGATCTATTAATTCAAGAATTAGTATGCCTAGGTGTAAATATTGAAGATGTATCCTCTTTAATTAAAGAGGATAATGTCTTGATGGCTGAGGGTAGTAACGTTATTATTTGTAACGACTCTTTTTATGAACTTCAACGAAAAGATTACGCATCAGAAGAAGAATATCATAAAGCCGTAAGTATCAGATATAAGTCTCGTAGTGCTAAAGAGTATATTAGCAATATATTGACACACTTTCATAAAGAGGCAAAAGAAGGATTTGTCATTCTTAGATTATTAGGAGTTAAAGGAAGCATCAGTTATCATTTCCAAGATGTGCATTTATATTCTATTGATAAGGCTACTTATCTACCTAAAGAGGGCCTAAACGAACTTGAGAAGCCAGATTCTTATCAATATGTAAATATTGCAGTTAAAGTTAAATACAGATTCCTAAATACTTCTATAAATTATGCAATACAAAGAGTTGAAAGTTTATTGGATTATTTGTCTTTTAATGTTAAAAGCGGAGATGGAATTTCGATAAGCCGCCAATTTGCTAGTGTTGTTGTTGATGGAAAAGTTTGTGGCTTTAAATTTTCTGTCGAGGATAATGCAGCCCTTTTACAACAACATAGACAACTAACTGCTTTCGATTTGACGCCACATGGCGATAATCTAAACGATTGGCTTCAAGAGTTTACAGAAAATAGTGATATATCAAACGGCACTTTCAAAAAGATTAGTAAATCTACACATTGGTATAGAAAAGCAAAATGTGCAACTAAATTTGAAGACAAGCTTTTATATAGTTGGATCGCTTTGGAGAGTGTTCTTAAAGTGTCAAATACTATTAGAGTAAATATAAGCCCCAAAGATAGTAGTATGATTAATATTGCAAAGGTGGTATGCGCCAGCTTTATGGCAAGAAATAGATTTTATTCGTATGCCAATAATGTGTATCGTCACTTGATTATGTTCACCCAGCAATTTGATAATTACTATGGGGTTTCCCGTGAAACAATAAAGGCTGCTAAATTAAATATAAAATACGGTGAAAAAGCTGAATTGGCAAAATTCCTCGAAGAATTACCAAATCTAATAGCTGAAGTGAATGATGAGGTATATAAGCAAGAACTTATTAAACTGCAATCGTTCTACGAAGATGAAAAAGGTTTTTCTAATTTTAAAGAGTTAGTCTCTAATGATGTGATATTGATTTATAGGTTGAGAAATATGATTGTTCACAATGCTATATGTCCCGAATTTGTAATAAAGTTATATGCTCACAAGGCTCAACTTATAAGCGGTTATCTTATTCAAGCAGTTAGATATCATTACAATAAGTATGGATTGGATATAGATGAAGCATTGTTGAGAATTTACACTGATTGTCAACTACTTGAGAGTAGTATATTGATGGAAATAAAAAGATTAAAAGAATCTTCTAACTAATAGATGCTTTAATGGATATTTATGTGTATGTAGATGATGCTCCCTATAGATGGGAAGATGTAACAATACAAATTGTTTTACCTATGACCGATAAGTATTTCATAGGAGATGAAGAAAATGAACTCGGAGATTTTGATCAAGATGGGAATAAACGTTTAAATATCAAGGTGGATCAAGGTTTTGATAATGGGCTCTTCTCTCCAGAAATCTTGCAGCAATTAAAACTATGGTATAATCTCTCATACGATGGTATAGGAGATGTGTATCTAATATGCAATGGAGAGAAATCTATTATTACAGATTTAGTCAGCAAGTATCATTCTAATGTGTAAATTTTTCAATAATCACTTCAGCGATATCCTATTTGCGGACTCGCGTTTCTTGGAGCTGACGAGGTCGACATAGATCTGGGTTGTGCTGACGCTCTTGTGGGTGAGCATCTTGGACACTGTGTAGATGTCTGTACCCAGGGCGATTTGCAGTGTGGCAAAGGTGTGGCGGAAGCAGTGGAACGTTATGTGTTTGCGGATACCGGCAGCCTTCACCCAGGCGTGTAGCGGGTGTTGAATCATACACCTGCGTAGGCCAACGAATACCAAGCCCTCCTGCTGTACCTTGCCGCAGAGTTCTAGCGCCTCATCGCTGATAGGGAGTGTCGCTTCGGTTTCGGTCTTTTCGGTGCGGATACGCATCCACCAGCCGGTGTCGCTTGCTCGCGAGATCTCCTCCCAACGCAGCTTTTGGATATCGCTTATGCGCAAGCCGGTAAGGCACGAAAATAGTGCAGCTCGCTTCAATACTTCATGCTGACATGGGGTTGCAGCGAGCTGTTTTACTTCGTCGAGAGTGAGGAACTCCTTGCGGGTATCACGCTTGGGGATATTTCCTAGTAAATTTGCCACGTCTTCGCGTATTATTCTCTCCTGGTATGCCTGGCGCAGTGCGAGCTTAAAAGCGCTAAAATAGGCCGCAGCGGTATTCGCCGCAAGAAGCTCGTATCGAGGTTTCAGAGCTCGCGCTTGTGTTTCCAGATACTCCATATAGCGATCGCAGAACTTGCGTGTCAGATCGCTGAATTTACACTTGCCCTCGCAGAACTTCTCAAAGTGGCGAAATGCCATATAACTCTTCGTGCCACTCTTGATGCTCTTCCTGCGGAAATACTCCACAAAGTCGCCATTCTCCTTATTGCGGTCGAGGAAGCCATACTCCTCGTTGATTAGCGACTGTACGCGCACCGAACGTATGCCCTCGGCCTTGATGAGCATCTCCTCGTTGTGTTGCTGCTGGGCGATGTTAGATGGGTGTTCCCAGATGTAGATGCCGAGTGGCTCGTTGCTGATATATCTCATTGTCTCCGGGTGTCGGACCGCTGGCGAGAAGTGGAGGTGTAGTGAAAGGCGGCCACCCTTGACCGGGCGAGTGATGATGGTGATGTCAGAAATTTTCATAGTCTATTCCAAAGTTAAAGGACCCGACCAGCGGCCGAGTCCAGAGCGTTACATTGATAAGTATTGAAGTCTATTTGATAGGTTTGACATATCCTCGGCGAGCTTGTTGTGTACGATCTTCGCGTAGACCTGGGTGGTTTTTAGGCTGCGGTGGCCAAGCATCTTCGACACCGACTCGATGGGCACTCCGTTTGTCAGCGTCACCGTTGTTGCGAAGGTGTGTCGAGCGAGATGGAAGGTCAATCGCTTCTCGATTCCGCATATCGCCGCTATCTCTTTGAGGTAGTCGTTACACTTCTGGTTGGCTGGTATTGGTAGCAACCTATTGCCCCTGCGCGAATCTTCATATTTTGCCAAGATTTGAAGCGGTACATCCAGGAGTGGCACATCTACCGGTGTCGATGTCTTTTTACGGTGTGTGCGAATCCAAGGGCGGTTATTTGGGCCGTTAATGATATGCTCGGCAGTCAGCGCCTGGGCATCGCAGTAGGCAAGGCCGGTGAAGCAGCTGAACACAAAGACATCGCGTATCTGTTCGAGTCGCCTCGAAGGCATCGTCTTCTGCATCATCGTTGTCAGCTCGTCCATTGTGAGGTAGCCTCGCTCGGCGTGCTCGTAATAAAACTTGAAGCTCGCAAACGGATTCTTGTTGGCCCAACCATTATCTATGGCCACCTGATAGACCGTGCGGAACTTCTGAACGGTCTTCATCACATAGTTTGTCGAGAGGTTGAACTGTGTGCGCAGGAATATCTCGAAGCCATTAACGAACTTCGGGTTGACATCGTTTACTGAGATGTCGGTGCGCTTGTACTCCGCCTCCATATACTCCTCCAGGCGCTTGCGCACGAGCACATATCTGTCGTGTGTAATCTTCGTTGTCGTGTGGCCCACCAGCTTTGCGTAGTCCTTGATATAGTCGTCAAAGAGGTCGAGTACGCTCATCGCTCGCTCGTCCTTTGATATTAGTCGGCATTTGAGCTTGCGGGCTGTTACCTGCTCACCAGCCAGAAACATCTCGTTGTACTTCGAGAAGATAAGACCTCGCAGGTTGTCGAGATAGGCATTCACCTCCTTCTCCTCTTTGGTGCGACCGAGTGTTCGCCCCTCCTTGGGTAGCCAGCGGTCTGGCGGAAGGTAGTAATGGGTTGCAAGATGTGTCATTTGGTGATTGACTGTGATGCGGGCAAAGATGGGTGCATTGCCCTGGGCGTTTGGCTTGCCCTTCTGCATAATAAACAGAATCGAAAAGGTACTTTTATCCATAGGTGCAATAGTTAATGTTATGTTCTAATTTTTGGCTTGTTGCATAGGGTTGCAGATTCTCTCAGAATAATGCAACACACTGTGCCAAAGCGTTTTATATAGTGCAAACATAACATCACTATTTCAAACACGCAAGCAAAGTCGTAACCTTTTTTGCGAAAGTGAAAAGTTGGTCACACCATGCTCTCTTCGTTTGAGATTTGATTTGCTACGGGAAAAGAATTGCGTCGAATTGCGCCCGATTTTATCGGATTGCAGAATGCGTGACCGCGAGAATTTAGCTGGATCTGCACCCTAATACCCACATTTTGCTAACCACCTGATACAGAAAAAGGAGTCGATCTCTCGACTCCTTGGTATCTGTGATTCCGGCGGAGGTCGAACTCTTGTCCCCAAATTACATAATTGGGTAAAACAGCAAGAGGACCAGATTTTCTGCTCTTTTTTCAGTGATCCCGCTGGGGCTCGAAGTGCGAAACACTCGCGAGGATACCGCTGAAAATTGAATGCAATTATCCTCGCAACCCTTGCTACAAAGCCCGGCGAAAGCGACCGACCGGCGAGCCGGTGTTTGTTTTGTGGTGGGCATGGGCGTTTGCGCACAACTGCACTACCACAAAACAAACAACCGAAGCAAATAGCTTCGGTTGTCGCTTGTAAGGTGATCCCGCTGGGGCTCGAACCCAGGACCCCAACATTAAAAGTGTTGTGCTCTACCTGCTGAGCTACGAGATCTCCGGCACCAAATATTCGGACGTATCCGTTTTGGTGGTGCAAAGGTAGCCAATATTTTTAGTTTTGCAAAAAGTATGTCGAAAAAATCGCGCTTTGATGATTTTTTATCCGCTTTGGATTGCCTTTTTCGCTGATTGGTAGAGAAATTCCAAAACTTTGACTATATTTGTAGATAATTTGTGCTTTTCATAGGCTTTTGCATACCCTGCCCGAGCTTATGGCCAAAGTGGACAACTATAAACAATAAAAACATAAAACAGATTCAACTATGTGTAGAGCTTTGATCATCGGTGCCGGAGGTGTCGGCACGGTTGTAACGCAGAAGATTGCTGCCAATCCCGTCTTTACGGATGTGATGCTGGCGAGCCGTACCAAGTCGAAGTGCGACGCTGTAGCCGCTATGATTGGTGGCGATCGCGTCAAAACGGCCCAGGTTGATGCCGACAGCGTTCCCGAATTGTGCGAGCTGTTCCGTGCCTTCAAGCCGGATATCGTCGTCAATGTAGCCCTCCCCTATCAGGACCTGACCATCATGGATGCCTGCTTGGAGTGCGGTTGCAACTACCTCGATACGGCCAACTACGAGCCGAAGGACGAGGCTAAATTCGAATACTCGTGGCAGTGGGCCTACCAGGATCGTTTCCGCGAGAAGGGGCTGACGGCTATTCTGGGTTGCGGTTTCGACCCGGGTGTAACGGCCATCTTCACCGCTTACGCCGCCAAGCACCATTTTGACGAGATTCACTACCTCGACATCGTCGATTGCAATGCCGGTAACCACGGCATGGCCTTCGCTACGAACTTCAACCCCGAGATCAACATCCGCGAGGTGACACAGAAGGGCCGCTACTATCAGGATGGCGAGTGGGTCGTTACCGAGCCGCACGAGATTCACCGTCCGCTCAACTACCCCGAGATCGGTGAGCGCGAGTCGTATGTGATCTATCACGAGGAGCTGGAGTCGCTCGTAAAGAACTACCCCACCATCAAGCGTGCCCGCTTCTGGATGACCTTTGGTCAGGAGTATCTGACGCACCTGCGCGTGATTCAGAACATCGGTATGGCACGTATCGACCCTATCATCTACAACGGTGTTGAGATCGTCCCGATTCAGTTCCTGAAGGCTGTTTTGCCCGATCCCAAATCGCTGGGTGCCAATTATACGGGTCAGACCTCGATCGGTTGCCGCATTCGTGGTATCAAGGATGGCAAGGAGCGCACCTATTATATTTATAATAACTGCGACCACGAGCAGGCCTTCAAGGAGACCGGCACGCAGGCTGTCAGCTTCACGACGGGTGTGCCCGCTGCGTTGGGTGCTTCGATGTGGGCCAAGGGCTTGTGGCGTGGAGCCGGTGTCTTCAATGTCGAGGAGTTCGATCCCGATCCGTTCTTGGCCGAGCTGGGTGAGCAGGGTCTGCCGTGGCACGAGCTATTCGATGTGGATATTGAGGTATAGTCCACGTTAGAGGGATTCCGAAATGAAGTACGACGTATTTATCAGCTATTCGTCAGACGATCAGAAAGTTGTCGAGGGGCTTTGTGCCTATCTTGAAGCGCAGAAGATCCGTTGCTTCGTGGCCTACCGTGATATTCATCCCAGTATGGTGTGGGCACGTGCCATCGTAGAAGCATTGGACGAGAGCCGCATGATGGTGGTCGTATTTTCGGAAAATTTCAATCGTTCGGAGCAGGTCGATCGTGAGATCGAATTGGCGAGTGAGGACAAAAAACCAATCTTGACCTTCCGCATTACGGACGATGCCTTCAAAGGGGCTAAGAAATACTATCTCACGAATCTCAATTGGATCGATGCCTTCCCCGACCCGGAGGCCGTATTTGGTAGTGTAGCGGAGAGTGTGGCGAAATTACTTAACATGCCACTCTCCACTGCTACTACGGCTGCGGCAACTCCTCCACAGCGGAAGCCTGTTGTGCCCTCCAAAACCTACCAAGTAGGTGATTACTATAACGATGGCACGAAAGAGGGCGTGGTATTTTGGGTAGACGAAACGGGCCGACATGGCAAGATCGTCAGCATGACCCAATCGAGTGAAAAGTTACAATGGTCCTCAAGTAAGAGCGAACAAAAAGGCTTGATCGGAGCCTCAAGCATGACGGATGGTGCGACCAATATGCAAGCCGTACAAACACAACCAAATTGGCACGAAAACTACCCCGCCTTTGCCTGGTGTGCCGATTTGGGTGATGGTTGGTATTTGCCCGCTATCGAGGAGTTGAAGTTGTTTACGTTGAATGATAGTGTGTACGATGTTGTCAATCGCACACTTAATTCAAAAGGAGGTACTAAATTGTTCAATCAACCTTATTGGTCCTCTACGGTAGAGAATGAGTTGTATGCGTGGGTTATCTCTATTTATTGTAGATACATCCATCACGGCTATAAGTTCGACTACCGCACCTACTATGTGCGCGCCGTGTCCGCTTTTTAATCGTTAGGCTTTTGGCCTTGAAACTTTATGCTTTCAGCGCGACCCGAAACAGGTCGCGCTGATTTTTTTGCCGGGGCGATACGTATAAATACCTATTTCGTGCGCGAAAGGGACTTAAATAGGTGCGGAAGCGCGGGAAATTAGCCAAAATTTGTTATTTTTGCATGATTTGGAATCGTTTTTTGAAAACTCTATGATTGACTTTCAGCAGATACCCTCACCGGCCTATGTGCTCGATGAGCAACTCCTGGATCAGAATCTGGCCACTATCGACCGCGTACGTCGTGAGGCCGGTGTCGAGATCATCGTGGCACTCAAGGCTTGTGCCATGTGGTCGATCTTCCCCACTCTGGCACAACATTCGGATGGTGCTACGGCCTCCTCGCCCGCCGAGGCTCGCTTGGTATTCGAGGAGTATGGCAAGCCGGCACACACCTATGCCCCCATCTACACCGATCGTTCGATCGAGGAGATCATGCGTTGCAGCGACCACATCACCTTCAACTCCGTAGCCCAATACAACCGCTTTGCCCCAATGGCTATCCTGCGTGGCATTTCGTGCGGTCTGCGCATCAACCCGCGCTATTCGCCCGTTGAGACCGACCTCTACAACCCTTGTGTCGCCGGTTCGCGTTTGGGTGTCACGCCTGAGGAGCTCGTGGAGTTGCCCGTCGGATTGGAGGGACTGCACTTCCATGTGTTGTGTGAGTCGCGTCCGCACCATCTAAAGTTGGCGCTGGAGGCTGTGGAGAAACATTTTGGCCATCTGTTGGATCAAATCAAATGGCTCAATATGGGCGGTGGTCACCTGATGACCCATGCCGAGTATGACTGCGACGAACTGATTGCCGTATTGCGCGATTTCAAGGCGCGTCATCCTCACCTGCGACTGATCTTGGAGCCGGGGTCGGCCTTTACGTGGCGCACGGGCTATTTGGTCTCGACGATCGAGGATATCGTGGAGAATGGAGGTGTACATACCGCCATGCTCGATGTCTCGTTTGCCTGCCACATGCCTGACTGCCTCGAAATGCCCTATAAACCCGCTATCATTGGCGGCCGTGATCCCGAGGAGGGTGACAAGCGGTGGCGCATGGGTGGCAACAGCTGCTTGGCGGGAGATTACTATGGCGATTGGGCCTTCGACCACGAACTGCGCGTTGGTGAGCGCATCATTTTCGAGGATATGATCCACTACACGATGGTCAAAACCACGATGTTCAACGGTGTTTCGCACCCCTCGATTGCGATCGTACACCGCGATGGAGAGACGGAGATCGTACGAGAATTTGGCTACGAGGATTACAAGAATCGAATGGGATAAGAATTTGATAAATAACAATATAAAGAAGAATACCTCATGGAAAACTTTACCCCCACAAAGTACACGCTCGTCTGTGTGGCTTCGGGTCACGAATTTAACGACGAGGGTTGGACGTTGGCCGACCACGAGTGTCAGTGCCCCTCGCTTGTTCGTGCACACTATGCCAAGAAACAGCTGGAGCTCAAGCCCGACCATTATGGCCTCTACAAATTCTGTGATTGGATGCCCGTAGGCCACCTGCTGACCGGATCGGCCGCACCGGTCACCTATAAGAGCAAGGGGCTGGGGAAGCACCTCGGGCTGGAGAATCTGTGGATCACCTTCAACGGCTACTACCCCGCTATTGGTGCCAACATGACCACCTGCTCGTTTAAGGAGACCGAGGCCTTCTCGGTGTGTGGCCGTGCCAAGCAGGATGAGAATCGCGTGCTGGTGGTGGCTTCGGCTGGTAATACGGCTCGTGCTTTTGCCCGCGTATGCTCGGAGAACAATATCCGCCTGCTGCTGGCTGTTCCGCATGACAACCTTGATGCGCTGTGGTTCGACAAACCGCTCAACCCTTGTGTGAAGTTGATCGCTTGTGCACCGGGTGGCGACTATTTCGATGCGATTGCCCTCTCGGAGATGGCTCTGAAGGCGCAGAATTTCTATGCCGAGGGTGGCGCCAAGAATATTGCGCGCCGCGATGGTATGGCGACGACCGTCTTGTCGGCCGTGACGACCATTGGTCACATTCCCGACTACTATTTCCAGGCTGTAGGTAGCGGTACGGGTGCGATTGCTGCCTGGGAGGCCAATATGCGTCTGATCGAGGATGGTCGCTATGGCTCGAACCTGATGAAACTCATGGTCGCCCAGAACGCTCCGTTTGTGCCGATGTACGACGCTTGGCGTGCCGATTCGCGTGCCATGCTGCCCTACGACGACGATAAGGCACGCCGCGATGCCGAGATTATTGATGCCAAAGTACTCTCGAACCGCAAACCGCCCTATGGCGTGGTTGGTGGTCTGTATGATGCGCTGAAGGCTACGCAGGGCGATATGTTGGTCGCCACGAATCCGCAGGGTCGCAAGGCACGTCAGCTCTTCAAGGAGTTGGAGGGTGTTGATATCCACCCCGCAGCTGGTATTGCCACGGCATCGCTCATCAAGGCTGTTGCCGAGGGTAAGATCGAAAAGGACGCTACCGTGATGCTTAACATTACGGGTGGCGGCGAGGAGCTCTTCAAGCAGGACAAGGAGCTGTGGTACCTCACACCGAGCCATGTCTTCCCGCTCAAGCCCGAGTTGGAGGATGTCGTGGCTAAAGTCGAGGCACTATTCGCATAACGCCAAGCTAAATCAATACTGAACAAAGGGTCTTTTCGTGATGAACGAAGAGGCCTTTCTTGTTTTCTTATAAAGCGCCTATCGCACCAAAAAGAGCCGACCCTCAATGGGTCGGCTCTGCAAGTAATTGGATCGAAATAGATTACTCGATGTAGGTTACCTTGAGTGAATTCATACGCACCTGTGCCGAGAATTTTGCGATCTTAAACGAGGCAACAGGGCTGCTGAACGTAACGGTTACGGTCGAACCCGAAACGGCTACCGTAGCACCCGATACTGTGCCGATCGAGTTTTTCAATGCCGTTGCATACGAAGGGCCATTAGCCGTAAATACGATCTTGCTCATCTCGCCCGGAGCGGTGATTTCGAGCGACGAGTTGGCATAGAATCGTGCCGGGTTCGCATAGTCGCC
This sequence comes from Alistipes sp., assembly GCA_045127275.1. Lineage (GTDB taxonomy): Bacteria > Bacteroidota > Bacteroidia > Bacteroidales > Rikenellaceae > Alistipes. Next base: position 372,162 of record JBGVPZ010000009.1, on the reverse strand, counting down.
CACAGGACTAGTCGAACTAGCCTTCAAGTTGGTCACCGTAATGCCGTTCTGTTCCCAAACTTGCTTGGTCGAGGAGAACTCGGTGCGCTGAGCCTTGTTGGCGAACGACAGAGTAGCCTCCTTCTCACCGGCAGCCGTAGCAGCCGATTGCTTCACCTGAATCTTCCACGTTGCACCCAGTTCGTCGGTCAGCACAACCTCACCCGAGCGATCCTGTTGTGCGGTATTTACACTCGGAGTCATTACTACCGTCGTAGCTGTGGGCGTTACAGTCAGCCACTCGGGATTCGACGTTACCGACCACGTGTGGTCAGCCTTTACAGTTGCCGTCTGGGCCTCCGTAGAGTCGGCCTTCCACTCGAATGCAGCAGGCTCGGTGTAGAGATAGTTCTCGCCGGCAGCCATCTCCGTTGCGAAGAGCGTGTAATAGGTACCCGAGTAGAGCACATAACCGGTGATAGCTACATATTGATTGTTAAATGCCGAGAAGTCGGCCGCAGTCTTCAACGAGCCCTTCTGCGTGGATCCCGGAACGTTGAAGTTGAAATAGTTGCCGCTAATCGTGAATACACCACTCACTTGCACATAGTCACCTACCGAGAAGTTACCGGTCTTTGACTTTGTGTCGTAATCAGCAGCAGAGATCACCTCAGGCGTGGGGTGCGTAACCGTCGTACCCGTTTCCACAACCTTGATCTCGGCAACTTTGTTGATCTGACACTGATTGTTGTATTTGTTAATTTCAGCAGCGTTGAGCGTCAATACATCACCAACGGCAGCACCCAGCGTGCAGTAAGCGTAGAGATAGCCCGTACCATCGGTAACCAAAGCGTTGGCGTAGCTATCCGTCGAAACTGCAACCACGGTCACATTCTTAATATTATAGGTACCGATTCCTGAGGTGTGAATATCAGCAATCGGGGTGTAGGTGACATCACCGCTCGTCTTGACTGTAGCACTACCGGCTGCCGACTCACGATAGGTCGTATCGTCTTCGGCCGGATTAGCCACTACCAAAATCTCATACTCGGTAGCCGACTCCAACCCTGTGAAGGTAGAGGTCGTCTCCGTTACCGTCTGCGTAACCGATTCGCTGGTCAGCAGGTTGCGGCAGGTGGCCGTATAGCTTGCGGCATGCTCAATAGCAGCCCACGTAGCCGTAATGGTTGTCTCGTCGGACGTAGCTGCCACGACAGGGGCCTCCAGAGCCGGTTTTTCAGTCAATGCACCCTTGTAATAGAGGTAAATCTGGCTCTTGATGGCGTTTGTACCATAGTTGGTTGCGTCATATGTCGTATAGCAACGCCAATCCTGCTTGTTGTAGATACCCACAAAGCGGTTGGTGGTAGTCTCCTTGAATACAAAGGCTGCCGGGTTCTTGGCGTGTGTGCCAATCGACCACGTGTGCTTGGTCGAGCCTACATGCAGACCATTGTTCTCATTCGTGCCATAGAAATAGGCTCCGCTATTGTTGGTGATGAACCAAGCATCGCCACTCTTCTCGAAGTTCCAAACCATCTTCTCGTCGGCATTCAACTCCAGCGTGCGCGAGGTGAGGTCGAAGAGTTCAGTAGCACAATATGCAGGAGCATTCGAGGTTGTGGTGCTCGGGAGGTAACTGGTCTCGGTAGCCGAGTTTTGTGCCACGATGATGTATTGACCATCGGTCATCTCATCCGGACCTGCAAGCAGCGTCCACGTAGCCGCCTGGGGATACTCCGTATTGTCATCCGTAGCTTCGGCCTTCAGCGTGTACATCTTGCCGGCGGCAAACTTCGTCGTTGCAGGGATCGTCTTCTCAATAACGATCGTCGCACCCTCGGTGGTCTTGATGTTCAAGGTCAGCATCTCGTCATTGGCACCAAACTGAATGGGAGCAAGGGGCAGATAGAACTCAGCATCCTTGCCGACAGCGATCTCCTCGCCCTCGTTAACCGTCAGTGTTACCTCTGAGTTTACCTGGTAGGGCAAGTACTGCACCTCGCTACCGGTAATGTCAAGATAGTACTTGCCAGCCAGTTCCACCCCGCTTTCGCTGGTCATATAGATCGATGCCACAGCGAAGGGAGCTGTTGTGTTGTTCGTCAAACGAATACGTACAAAGGTCGAAAGGTGATGCATCTGGAATACGGGAGCCTCCGAACCGGCCACGTTCTTGGCAATGCCATACAACGGAGCCGACGAGCCGCTCAGGTGAGCCTGGCTGTTGTTGCCCTCTTGTATCGGGCTGGTGTGGCCAACAAACATCCACGTGCCCTTATCTGTGCTGTTTACGGGCATCAGACCGTACTTGCTGTAGGGATAAATCACATACCAATCGTTGGCAGCAGTTGCACTGAACGAGGCGTCGAGCGTACCCTCAAATTTGCCGCTCTCGGCATCCGTAAGTTTGAATTCACCGTGCGAGGTGTAGCCATCGGCCGAAGCCGTCCAAACGTTCATGGCGTCATTTGCAGTCCACGTGGTCTTCAAGCCCTCCATCGTAGTACGACTCTCCCCCGTGTTGGCATAGAATGCAAACTTCTCTCCATCTACTGCGGGAGTGGTCACCTCATCTTTCGAGCAATGAGTCAGGGCCAATGCTGCAACGAGCATCCAACCCAAAGCAAATAGCTTCTTCATCATCATAACAGATTCATTAAGATTAAAACTCATCACCCTCTTCTACGTCATCAATATCCGTGAATGTAGAGTTGACAAAACCTTGCTCAACTACAATGTCGAGCATCTCTACCATGGGAGCCTCATAACACTCCGTCATCATGTGTTTGATCATTTTGTTTTGTTGTTTGGTTTATGTGTGATTTTATTTTGTAAAATTAAGGCGTAAAAGTAAGACTTTTTATTGTGATTGTCAATAAAAAGAGGATAAATATCGGGACCTCTTGACGCTTAGAAGATATACAGAACAGTAAATAAATCTTTACGAAAAGAGACCTGACCTAGTCGAGGTTCTTGTCTGCTACATTATTGCTCGACAACTTGTTGTTTCTCGGATAGGAAGTTTTGCAACCAACCGGAGGTATACGTATAAAATTTATCGGTAGTCTTGTAGGGAGCATTGCGATCGACCACCTGCAATGGATCGACCTCGACGCACACCTCGGCATACCATCCTACGGGCTTTTCGTCCTGAGCCAAGATGCCCTTGCAGGCTATATAGCCGTACACGTGTACGTAGCCACCCTGCTGCTGAATATGCTCCCACACATCGTGCTGACCGCGCATCAAATAGCCTACGTGGGTGTGATCCTCACGATAGATGGCAATCGCATGGGGATCGTGCGGATTGTCCTGCTGGGCTTCGGCATAACCCTCGAATTTACCGATATCTGTTAATTGGAGCCCCCGGTAGGACATCCCGACCAACCAACCTCTGCTATACCCCTTGCGTGGAGATAGGCCAATCAGCTTTTTGCCAACATAGTAAGCCTGCTTTTGCTGGACGGGATAAGGTGGATCGAGATATTGATTGCGTGGGATAGCAATATGACCCCGTACAGCCTCTTGTTCGGTCTCGAAGATCTCCACCTCGTCATCGGTCAAGAGTAACTCGAACTCCACACCCTCCTCGTCGTCCTCCAACAGCGATTCCAACTCGTCATCCTCATCCTCATCAGCCTCCTCAGTGTCGGTTGCGGGATGAACCGGCGTTGCCTTTTCGGCAGCACGCTGGTAGGTGATTTTACTTTCTATCCACAACACAAACAGGCATACGCCCAATAAAAGCGCATAGAAAAACAACCCCTCAGCCCATCCGTAGATCCAACAGAAGATCAGACCGATGATCACAATGACGCATCCCATAATGGCATTTGTTATAATGACTTCAAACCAAAATGAGGCTGTCTCAACACGCTTGTTGGACAGCCTCTTGCTGGTACTCGGAACGGGAATCGAACCCGTACGGCCATTACTGGCCACAGGATTTTAAGTCCGGCGTGTCTACCTATTCCACCATCCGAGCAACCCTGTTTTGCTTCTTTAGCGCGACAAAAGTACAAATTTATTTTAATTCTCGCAAGATTCTACCTGTTGAATAATTCGCTTGATCTCATCAGGACGAAACCAATGTACCGCTTCATCACGTCGAAACCAGGTCAGTTGCCGCTTGGCGTAGCGTCTGGAATTACGTTGAATGAGTGCTACGGCCTCCTCGCGGGAGATCGCTCCATCGAAGTAAGCAAACAACTCTTTGTAGCCCACCGTCTGCAACGAGTTGAGCCGGCGATAGGGATAGACGGCCCGTGCTTCGGCCTCCAAACCGGCCTCCATCATTAGCTCCACACGACGATCAATGCGCCCATACAACTCCTCTCGAGGCAGATCAACGCCAATCTTTACGATACGAAATGGCCGTTCGCGACGCGATCCGGTGCGCAAGGAGGAGTAGGGTTTGCCTGTTTGTCGGCACACCTCCACGGCACGCAACACACGAGCCGGATTTTGCCGATCGACCTCGGCATAATAGACCGGATCGAGCCGCTCCAACTCGGCACACAACGATGCTAAACCCTCGGTTTCGAGTTGCTGCATCAGCTCCGCCCGCAACGCCTCGTCCGCCTCGGGCAGATCGTCCATACCTTCGCATAACGCTTTGACATAGAGACCCGATCCGCCCACAGCAATCACCGTATCATGCTCGGTAAAGAGTTGCTCCAAGCGTTCGAGTGCCATCACCTCATAGCGGCCGCAGTTGATCTCGTCGGTCAAGGCATGGCTGGCGATAAAATGGTGTTCGGCTTGGGCTAACTCGTCGGCTGTAGGTTGCGCCGTACCGATAGCCAGTCCGCGGTAGAATTGGCGCGAATCGGTCGAGATGATCGGGGCACAGAAATAGCGGGCAAGGCGAATCGAAAGATCGGTCTTGCCACATCCTGTAGGGCCTACGATCACCACCAACCGTTTAGTACTCATCGTCGTAGTCGTCGTCACCCTCAAAGTCGCCAAATTCACTCATTACGTCATCAAAGATCGACCCTTCGTCATCGACCACCGTCTTCGAGGGGTCATACTGATCGGGCACTTCGGCCACGGCATAGATCTCGCGCGGATAGTGACCCTCGGCTTCCGCTTCATAGGCGCCGGTCAGCTCCAGGTAATAGGCGCGATCTCCGAATAGATCGAAGAGGTAGATCAACCGATCGCGCAGATGGTGAATCACCTGCCCGAGCGTCACCTGATCCATCGCTTCGGGGGCATCCGAGCCACCCTCGCCCATATCCATCAGCGTAAATTCGCGCAGCTTCTCCCAGCGGTTGTCGGCCGTAAAGAACGAGGCCATGCAAGGCTCATATTCGAGGGCCTCGAGCAGAAATTCATGAAAATCGAACAGCGTCATGTCATACATCACCTCATAATCGCGCACAAAACGATCATTCTCGTCGCTCAACATGCGAAATCGAAATACCATTGACATAATTGCATCTGTTTTATTGGGTTAAAGTTTTTGATTGTCTTGCATCGAGTGATTCGCCGTGTGGATTAGCGAATAAAATTCGTACCCACGCGCTTCTCGACTTCGGGCAGTCCGAACTGCTCCTTGCCTAACGCGATCGACTTGATTAAGAAGGCCATATTACGCGCTAAGGAGCGTAGCGTCTGCATTCCCTCGGCATCCTGCGCGGCCTCGCCCGGGCGCAGACCATGGATGATGTTCCAATACTGACTCGAGGCTACGGGCATACCCGAGATGGTGAAATATTTGTTTAGCTGGTCGAACGTAGCCGTACAGCCACCACGACGCGCTACGGCCACTGCGGCACCCACCTTCATGCGCTTATCGAACGGTGTGCTGTAAAACAGGCGATCGAGGAAGGCCGAAAGCGTTCCGTTGGCCGAGGCATAATAGACCGGCGAGCCAATCACTACCCCATCACACTCCTCAAACAGACGAGCCACCTCATTGACCTCGTCGTCGATCACACAACGCCCATTCTTGGCACACCACAAACAGGCCATACATCCTCGAATGGCCTTTGTACCTATATCAAACGTAACCGTTTCGATGCCTTCAGCATGCAGAGTCGCAGCAACCTCATTCAAGGCTACGGTCGTATTTCCGTCCTTACGCGGACTACCGTTAATAATCAAGACTTTCATAGCTCCTTTTTATAAGTAGATGGAAGATGCACAATCTCCTATAGAGCAAAAATACATATTTTCAGCCAAACTACCAAATTGTGATTTTTTTGGCCTTAAATTGGTAAAATTGGTATTTTGTTGTATTTTTGCCGCGTCAAAAAGAAAAACAGAAAATAAGAACACTGATAATATGGCTGTAAAGATGTCCACCATCCACCAAGTGGATTTGGTATTGAAACATGTTAAAGAACTTATATACAGCGGAAAATTGACTCCCGGCGAGCGCCTACCGGCCGAACGTAGATTGGCTACCCAACTCAACGTGGGTCGCTCACAGGTACGTATGGCCTTTCAAAAGTTGGAGAAATTCGGAGTTGTCAAGACCTATCCGCAGAGCGGTACAGTGGTGGCACAAGAAAAGACGCATGTGCTCGAAAGTTTGATTACCGATGCGTTGAAGATCGAACAATACGATTTTGCCTCGTTGGCCTATGTGCGTATTCTGCTGGAGATCGAGGCTGTACGTCTTTGCGCAAAAAATCGCACGGAGGAGGATCTGCAGAATATCGAAACGGCACTGATCGAGTGTGAGAATTTCTTTCATACGGATCAGCGCGTGAATAAGGACTTTGCCTACCATCAGGCTATTGCCCGTGGCGGTCATAACCCGGTGTTGGCCTCGATGTTGCTGATCATCACGCCCGACGTGTTGCGTTACTACCAGCAATATCAGGTCTGCTCCGTGCCGAGTGAAGATGTTTGTTTTGAGCACCGCGAGTTGCTGCGTTGCATTCGTGAGCAGGATGAGGAGGCTGCCGCCGAGATGATTAGCACCCACTTAAAGGCGTTATACGAATTTTCGCGTTCGGATCAGGCATCCAAAACCTACTTCCTCGAGGAGTAACAAACCAAACGAAAGGGGCTGTCTCAACATCGTTGTCGGACAGCCCCTTCTATTTTTGGATTACTCGTGTCTTATCTCTTCTCAATTTCGAAATCGGCAAAGAGCAACACTTCATCGCGCAGCGTCGAACGCAGCGAGCCATTGCTGCCCACGCTGCGATAAATACCCCACTTCGGACGCATGCCGGTTGTGCCCGTACGCCAGAAGTTGCGACCCTTATCCTCAATCTTGACCAGCTGCTTACCGTCCGAAAGACGCGTGATCACCAACGAATAAGTACCCTTCTTGGCAAAGGTTACGCGCTCGGTGACAGCTACCCACTCGCCCAAGAAATCGCTTAAATTAACCTTTGCAAGGTATTGATTACCACCGCCCTCTTCGGTCGGCGGTACGAAGATTACCTGGAACTGCTGACCGCCCGATACCGAGCGAGCCGTGAAGGTGATCATCGGCATCGAAACATCGGCCGTACCCGTGCTGTTGTCAATGCCTTTGAGCTGGTGGATATGACAGAACTTATCGGTCGTGATCATGCCTTTGGGCAGGCAGAATTTCCAACGCATCTCCAGCGTTTCACCCTCCTGGGCTACCATCGAGGCAGGCGACTTACCGTCCGTCTTGATCTCGTTACGCTGACGATCCTTGATGTCGGTCTTACCACGATCATCGTCAATCTTGGCGTGAATGTGGAATTCAAAGATGTTGCGTGCCAACCACGGTGAGTAGCTTTGCGTAATGTGGCGGACAGGCGCCGAAGCATGCGAGCCCGATTGATCGGGGGTCTCGTAGTTGTAGCCTTGTCGCGTGATTAACGTATAGGTGGCGGCATCGTTGCCATCAGCTACCAAGCGACCTGCTCCGGAGGCCACCACCGGCCACTTCTTCAGATCGACCGTCTCGACATCCTCCTTGCCGTCGTTCTTATTATCTTCGGAGTTATCTCCACTCCCCTGCTCCGGTTTCGGCTCGGGCTCGGGTATATCAATCGAATGATCCGAGCATGCCAACGAGAATATCAACGCTAAAGTACACAATAATGACCACATTTGGTTTACCAGTTTTTTGGTGTTACGCATTTTTTGTCTATCTTTGTGAAAAATAATTGGTTTACCAATTAACCAAGTGCAAATGTAAGAAGATTTTTTGACTAAAACAACTACCAAGATGAAGAAAATGATCCTTTCGGCCCTGCTTCTTTGCATGGCCACCGTCGGAGCCCTTGCGCAAGAGAAAGTACCGACAAATCGTTACTCGATGAAGCTCAAAGTCGAGGCTGACGGAAGCTACTCGCTGCTCAGTGCGGAACGCTATGCCAAGTTTATTGATTTAACTCCTCTGAACGATCTGCTAGTTCCCTATGAGCACCAGAACAACCGCCTTTCGAGCAAAGACTATAAGGGTGTCGAGGTCAAAGAGGTGATCTACCGCACCCATGCGGGTTACGAATTGCAATTAGCCATTGATATGGCCGTAAGCGAGACGCCGGCACCGGTGATGTTCTTTGTCCACGGTGGCGGTTGGGCGCGCGGCACCAACAGCTCGTCGCGCTCGCTGTCGCAGTATCTTGCCAAGCAGAAAGGCATCACGGGTGTACGTGTGCAATATTCACTCGCTCCGCAGCCCGGAGCCAATGTCGAGGTGTCGATTGCCGATATCGAGGCGGCTGTTGAGTATATCCGTCAGCATGCTGCCGAGTTGAATATAGATCCGTCGCGCATGGGCTTTTACGGTACCTCGGCAGGTGCACACCTGGCCGGTGTGGGTGCTATGAAGACCCCCGAAGCTAAGGTCTTTGTCGGTGTATCGGGCATCTACGATCTGGAGACGGCTGCTATCTGCATGCGTTCCAAGCAGGAGGAGCGCATCAACTATTTCTGCCAGCGGGATCCGGCTGTATTGCGCCGTTCGTCGCCGCAGCAGATCATTCCCAAGCGCAGCAAATGTGCTGTGTTGTTGTTCTGCGGTACGGCTGACATCACGGTCGAGTGTGAGCAGAGCCGCAACTTTGCCGATGCCCTGAAACGCAAAGGTGTAAAGGAGGTCGAGTTGGCCGTCTATGACTACTACGATCACAACCTCTCGTCGAAGACGTCGGACAAGATGGAGGAGATCTTCTTCCGCACGGTTGATTTCATCGTTGCACACCTTTAATAGCGTGCCTCTACTATAACAGGAAGGGCTGACAACTCGCAAGTTGTCAGCCCTTCCTGCCCTTATAACGCTTTCGATCAGCGATCCAAACAGAACGCTATCCAGAGCGATTGCTCATCCGTACGCTCCACAATCTGACGCGCCGCCTGCAACCAATCCTCGCGTCCGAGCGCTTCACCGGCCACCAAGAGTAGTTGTGCACCACGCATCGTATCAAAGGGCTTAATCTGCGGATAGGGCCACCTTTCGGGTTGCAGGTAATAGGGCAACAGATAGTCAATAGCAGCCTCTAACGAGCGACCATCCTCACTGCGGTAGTGCCACACCTGATCGCCTACCCCATCGACTAATGTGCCGGCCATGGCTACAGCTTCAAGGGCAAAGGTGGAATAGTGCAACGAGAGGGTTCGCTCCAGCTCTTTGGGCAACGACCCGTCTGCCGCCAACTGCCTATCCAAACGCGGCAACAAATCCTTTTCAATGAGTTGGGTCATGCGCTCCTCTTCGCCCAAAAAACGGAGATGCATCAGCCGAATGGCATCGTACCACAAACCATGATTATTTTTGGCCATGCGCTCTGCACCTCCCAATTCGCTTGTTTCGAGCCATACGAGGAACTCCTCGCTCCAACGACGCAGAGCCGCCTCGTCCGTCTCGGTCCAGCATGCAGCCGAGCGAATCAACGGCATGACCGCTACGGCACAACTGAACCGACGCGCATCAATAATACCTGCACCACGCCCTGTAGCACGTCCCGGGATACCTTGCGCGAAATTCAGGTTGGGGTGCATGCCTCGCTCCGGATCCAGGAACCAGGCCCGCACCAACTCGGCAGCCTTCTCGGCATAGCATGTCTCGCCGGTCAGGTGGTACAGCAAGGCCAAAAGACGCACCTGCTCGCCCAGATATTTCGTATTTTCGCGTTCGGGGAAGTTGTACACCTCGGGATTGCGCTTTCCATCATGCCGCACATACGGAAGTCCGTCTGCCGTATCGGGATTGGGCCACCAATAGGGCGAGAGGCTCATGTAATCGCGCTTATCGCCACTCGGCGGTACGATCTCCTTCTCGGTGACATAGTAGAGCGGCGCACGTAAAGCCGAATCAGCCTGCAGCCGAAGCGCCTCGACCGTGGCTACAGCCCGCGGATTTCCTGCCTTGAAACCATCCCGCAGATGATCGACCATGCTGGTCGGGAACAAGGTTACGGGTGTTTGCTCGCGTGTGACCTCCGGCGAGGTTGAACAACCTGCACAAAGGCATATCACCCCCAAAAGAAGAGTTTTAAAAGCCATACTCAAGAATTATTGCTAAAAAAATGCGGGGACATTCTGATTCGCAGACCTTACGCCCGCAGCAATCTGAAGTCCCCGCAAAAACAACCTATTTAACGACCGATCGCACTACGAGAAGAGCGTACCGCCGTTGATGTCGATGTTCGTACCGGTCAGATACGACGACTCGTCGCTTGCCAGGTAGCAAACCAGATCGGCAACCTCCGAAGCCTCACCCTCACGACGTAGCGGAGCCGTGTTGTGGAGGTTCTGACGAGCCTCAGGCTTCGTGAAGCGATCGTGGAACGACGTGTTGATCATACCCGGGCAGAGGGCATTGACACGGATACCGTCGGGACCCAGCTCCTTGGCCATAGCGCGCGTGTGGCACATCACAGCAGCCTTAGCCGTAGCGTAGATCGAAGCACCCGGACCACCACCATCGCGTGCAGCCTGCGACGAGAAGTTCACGATCGAACCACCACGCGGCATCATGGGCACAACCTCGCGCGTGCAGAGGAATACCGAACGCATATTGACATCCATCAGGAAGTCATACCAAGCCTCGTCCTGCTCAACGATCTTCTTGCGGCCAACGATACCACCGACCACATTGACCAGAATATCGACCTTGCCACCATAAGCCTCACCGGCCTTGGCAAAGAGATTCTTTACATCGGCAGCCTTCGTCATGTCGCCCTGAACGGCAATAGCCTCGCCACCCTCCTCTTTGATCATCTGCAGCGTAGCCTCGGCATCCTCGGGGTTGTCGAAATAGTTCAGACAAACCTTTGCGCCCTCACGAGCCAACTTCACAGAGATTGCGCGACCCAGGTCGCGTGCACCGCCCGTAACGACGGCTACTTTTCCACTCAATTTCATACAATAATGTTTTTTAAGATGAATGATACTATTAAACTTATGATTGAATAAAATCGCTTTCGGTCTTATTTATTTTTTTGCTCCATCGACCTGCTCGATGCGACCACCCAGCAGGAAGACAGCGATCAGACACAATGGTACGAGCGAAGCACCCAAAATAAAGAACGAGGTCCAGTTGCCGCTCTGCGTAAGGATCGGGATGAGCCACGTAGCCACCAGCGTACCCATAACAGCCGACGCGCCACCCAAACCGGCCAACGAACCGACCGTCTTACCGGTCTGGAAGTCGCTCACGAGCGTCTGGATATTGGTCATCACAAACTGGAAACCACCCAGGATGAAGGCCATCAGCACCACAGCCATCATGGCCGATTGAGCCATAGCGGCCAAGATCATGCTCGGCACAATCACGCAACTACCGACGATGATCGCCGTCTTACGAGCGAAATTGACCGATTTGCCGCGATTGATCAGCAGACCCGAGAACCAACCACCGGCAATTGAACCAACGGCTGCACCCACATAGGGCACCCATGCCGACATGGCAATCTGCTTGATGTCGAGATCAAAGACCTCGATCAGGTAGATCGGCAACCAAGTCACGAACATCCACCAGATCGGATCCAGGAAGAAACGACCCAAAATCACGGCATAATTCTTCTTCTCACGCAGCAGTTTACCCCACGATTTGCCTACGTCGTTCGAGACTTTGCTCTCGGGCTGGCCCGAAAGGATGTAATTGCGCTCCTTCTCGGTAATCCACGGATGATCCTTCGGACCCTTCTTATTGATGAGCAACCAGGGCACTACCCATAGCACGCCCAGCATACCGACAATCACAAAGGTCATACGCCATCCGAAGGCGAGGAAGAGAGCCGGAATCAGAATCGGAGCCACGATCGAGCCCAACGAGGCTGCACCGCCAAAGATACCCTGCGCCAGGGCACGCTCCTTCTGCGGGAACCACTCAGCATTCGATTTGGTCGTACCGGGCCACGGACCGGCCTCACCCAATCCGAGCAATACACGGAAGAATGTCAGCGATTTTAAGCCCGACGAGATTGAGGCCAGCGCATCCGCACCACCCCACAACAGCGCCGAAAGGGTAAAGCCCTTGCGCGTGCCGATCTTATCGTAGATCTTACCCGAAATGAGCTGGCTGATGCCATAGGCAATCATAAAGAAGGTCGTGATGAGAGCCAGCAGGTTTTTAGCCTGACGCTGCTGCTCCTCCTCACTGGCCGACAGATCAATCAGACCCAAATCCTTGGCGATACCGCCATTCTCGGTATAGATCAGACTTCCGTCAGCCTGTACGGCCACCTGTGCTTGTTGCGCGATTGTCTCCGTGCCGTTCAACGTAAAACAATAGGTCGCCGCAGCCTCGTCATACACATAGGCATCGGCTGCTACCGTGTGTTTCGTGTTGGCGATCCACATGTAGTTCAGCGTGCCTCGGTCGAGGTAGTTGATGATCGTCACCAGGGCAATCAGCGAGAGGACGATCCAACGCAATCCTTTAATCTTCATCGTCGTTTTGTTTAGAGGGCATTACTTTACAAAATCAGCACGATGGGGCGAGAAGGTATCGATCAGGATACCGGCCTCGAGGCAAACACATCCGTGCAGCTCATCCGGAGCAACATAATAGCCGTCACCGGCCGTCAGCACCTGCTTCTTGCCACCGATTTCAAGTTCAAATTTACCGCTGGCTACGTAGGTTGCCTGGCTGTGAAAATGCTTGTGCAAATTGCCTACAGCACCCTGCTCAAACTTCACTTTGACGATCATCAGCTGGCCGTCATAGCCCATAATCTGGCGTACTACGCCCTCACCGGCAGGCTCCCACTGCAGTTCCTGCTCCAATTGGTAGGTTCCATTCCAAGTCTCCATAATCTCTTGTCTGTTTTATTGGTTAATTGTTTCTTGTTGCACTATTTCTTTTGTACGAGGTGATATGCGCCCTTCCACTCGAAGCGCTCACCCTCGGCCTTGATGCGATAGCGACGATCGGCATCGGCTTCCCAAGCTACGCACAAGGTCACCTGCTGTCCCTCCTTGAACGATACACGAACGATCGTTGCTTCGGGCGTGTCGTAGAGCACCTTCACCTCGCGGCACGATGCGGTGAGATTGGCCGACTGCTCAACCTGCAGGTCATAGGTGCCGTGCGTCTCCAAAGCTGTTGCAAAGGTGTGGTTCGTACGACCCTTTTCGCGCACGAGGAATGCACCCTCACCGCGCAGGTGATAGTCCGGATCATTAGCCCCGGCACGCACCATGTAAAGCTCCGTGTCGGGTGTCGTGGCCGTCGACAGGGAGTAGAACTTATCGCGCTGCAACCAGGTAAAGGTTGTCGTGTTGCTGGTGGTATTTTTACCCCATGCCTCGCGCCACAGATGCTCATAGCCCTGCTTCTCACCCATCACTTCGAGCTGCGTCAGCGCTTTCTCGTAGGGGAACGAGAGCGAAATCATGTGGCCGCCATACCAGAACGGCAGGTCATACTGATGCGTCGTCTCACTCGTAGCCTTGAACAGATCCACGATCAACGGATACTGCAAAAAGTCGGTAGTGATGTAGGCCGTCGTGCGCTGCATCTGCACCTGGTCGTAAGCGTGTGTCTCACGTGCCGACACGATCTGAATCTCGGGACGCGAGAAATCGGTATAGACAATCTCGGCATGATGTTTCGACGACTCTTTGATCTTTCCGTCGAAGTGGCTGCGTTGGTCGGCCACGAGCGTATTGTGCGCTACGGTCTGCATGGCAAAGCTCTTATTTTGCAGCGTATAGTGACCTTTGTATTTCGCCTCAATATTGATGAAGCGGGCTGCACCATAATCTTTCAGAATCTCATCGCCGTTGTTGTAGTAGGCCAGCGTCAGTTTATCGTAGTGACCATGGCTCAAGCCGTGCGAGGTCGCCTTCAGCGTCACCAGCGAGTTGAGTGCCGGATCGGTCGATCGAATGGCTACCACACCACCCTCATCTCCGTTGCGACCATCTCGGTACAGCGCGCTGTGGAACGACAGCGGCTCGGCCTCTCCGCGAGCAATATCACGTGCCACGGCATAGCCGGCATCAGTCGGCAGGAACTTCTGCTGATAGCGAGCGGCCAGATCGAGCAGTTGCTTGTTCGACGGATCGGCGTTGTAGGCAATATCGACGGCATAGATCAGCTCCTGCGCATCGTAGCCCTTCTCCAACGCATCATTGAAGCGCAGGAAACGACCCTCATAGGCCAGCTGGGTCAGCGTAGCCACCGCCTTGGGAATAATCGCGTCGCGGTAGGCAAAAATCTTCAACTCCGGGCGATTGTTATCAATGCACTGCGCAAAAACGACAAAGGGCCAAATGGCATATCGCTGGTAGTAAGCCCCCTCGGTGAAGTAGCCGTCGGGCGAGAAGAGGTAGTCGAGTTGGCGAATGAATCCTCCATTTTTACCCGTCTTATCCGATCCGTAGAGGGCACGATCCACCAAGTCTTGATCGCCCATGGCCAAACCAATCATTCCCACACCGGCTGTAGCCCACGTGCCGTGGTTGTGCATACGATTGAAAACGGCATTGTTCGTACGATTACCCTCCAAACCGTTCATGATAAAATCCGCTACGGGACGCAACAACTGCTCCTCGATCTTGCGACGCTCCTTTTCGGTCAGATAATCATATACGCAGTCGTACGCCACGGCCGTATGCACCAACCAAACACTCTCGTTGAGCGTCTGCCAAAAGAGGCGTCCGGGGGTCTTTGAGAGGGTCATCGGGTGGAAACCCAATGTCGGGTAGAGCTTCGCATAGGCCAGGAGCATATCGACCACATAGCGGGCATACTTCTCCTCGCCGCTCAACTGATAGGCTACGCCACAGTCGAACATGTAATAGTAGTTGAGTTTGTGCTGTTCGTGGGTATATCCACCACCACCATCCTTCGGCACGGGGACCACAATCGGCAACTGCAAAGCCTTCTCGGCTCCGGCGAAGGTAGCCTCCAACGAGCGATCAAAGGCGGCCACCTTACCACGGTTGGCGCGGATCTCGGCCACACCCTCACGGGTAAGCAACAGCGAGGGGTGCTGTTGTGCCCACAAGCTGCCGATAAAGCAGAGCAGCATACATGTGAAAAGGGTTCGTTTCATCTTCTTTTATCTCGGTTATTCATTTTTAAGTCTAAAATCGAAATGCTCGGCGTCGATATACTGCGGCTCGTGGTGGGTCAGCGGTCCCGTTACAACGCGATTGGTCATCGTCAAGATGCGTCCCGCTTCGTAGAGGTTGCACTCGTGGATCGAAATCTTCTCCCAAGTGGTCTCGTCGAGGCGGATAGCAGCTCCACCACGACCACTGCGCGAGAAGTTGCAATCGCGGATCTCCATCACCTGCGGACCAATGGCACGAATGACCGAGCCGCGCTCCTTATTGCAGCAATCCTCGAAATTGCACCCTGCAATGGTCACATAAGGACCGGCTGTCGATTCATCAGAGCCTCCGCGATAGATATTGATCGGCAGACCCAGAATGCGGAAGAAGGCACAATCCTCGATCAGCATATCGTCTGCATTGTAGCGACCTTTGTCATCGCGTTCGGCGGCAAAATGGATGGCATCGCCCGAAAGGTTGCGGAACAACGAACGACGAATCGTCACTCGCTCGGCAAAGGTGGCCTGTCCACCCTTGACGGCAAACATGCCACTCTCGCCAAAATCGACAAACTCACAATCGTCGATGAGCAGGTTGTAGGGCTCGATCATATTCGCTGCTGTGGCCACACCGGCTGCCGGCAACGAACATCCGGGCTCCAATTGGCCACTAAAGCAAATGCCGGCCACTTCCAAATCGGCACCATCGGCTATCGTGAGCAGATTCTCGCGACGATCGCCCACAAAACGGATCAGCGGACGCTCGCCATCAACGCGCTTGGCCTCGATGCGCAGCGGCTTATCGACACGAATCGTACGGTCAATCAGGAATGATGCGCCAACCAATCGAATCGTAGCACTGGCCGGAGCTTGATCCACGGCCTGCAAGAGCGACGCGGCATCGTGCACCTCAATGGCCTGCGTGGCAAACGTGTGCGGCTTGGCCGTCACCTGCTCGGGCTGCATGAACGAAGCGCCACAACCGGCCGCCAATTCCGCATAGGTAGGAGCCTTCGGATAGGCCGCCTTCACGTTGCGGAATCCTTTTTGGAACACCTTACCGGCCAGCGCAACCTCATTGTCTCGGAAGGTGAAACCCTCCACCCGATCAATCGCCAGATAGGGCTCTTGCAGTGCGCTGTTGAAGATCTGATTCTCGCTAAACAAAATCCGTTCGGGAGCCAGCGTACGCTCCATATCTTTGCCCGTACCAAACTCTATGTTCGAGCAATCGACAAACAGATTGCGCTCGATCTGTACATCCTCGACTAGGCAATAGCGATTTGGCAGCGAATTAGGCACTGCATTCATCAGCGCCAAAGCCGAGAAGAAGCGGCCACCCTGCAAGCCATAAAGACGGTTATCATAGATGCGGTGTGCAGCATTGACTACACGAATACCGCCTGTATTACGCTTCCCGTTGCCGACAAAGATATTCCCCGAGGCTACGTTGCGATCGCCATGGCGAAGGGCCAACACGCCCTCGCACTCCCAAAAACCATTGTTACGCACCGTGTTGTCGCACGATTTGATCGAGACCACCTCGACCTCGCCATTGCAGCGGTCAAACAGATTCTCTTCAATCACCGTATTCGATGATTTGTAGGCTTGTTGCGACGTACCCACACGAATCGTCTCCGAGCCATTCGACCCATAGACCGGACGCGGGCCAAACCAGTTGTGGTCGATGCGGTGGAAGTTTTGCTGACTGCGTTCCTCGGTCAAAATGACATAGAGCGCAAGGCCCAAATTGAGTTTGCGTGTCAGCGAGCAGTGATCCACACGATTGTGGCGACCATAGAGTGCCACATAGTTATAAAGCACATCGCGTCGAGCGGGGTTGTAGCCGTCGATGGCGCAGTTCGTCAGGCGGCAATGGTTAGCCACCTCTTTGCCACATCGAAACTCCACGACTCCACCCTTCGGCGCATAGCCATCCGTAAAATAGAGTCCGGCAATCTCGATCCATTCGCCTGCAATACGCAACGTCGAAGCACCACCGATTCGTACAGCTCCGGCCTCCTCGGCCTCGATGCGAATCGGAGCCGCCTCCGTGCCATGACCAATCCATTTCAATTCGAGGTCTCGGTACGAGCCTTTTTGAATCACGATGCGGTCACCGGCTTGGGCTTTCTTCAGCACCGAGGCCACCTCGTCAGCGCGCACCTGATACTCCGCACCCAGCGTGATCTGGATTAAGCTCACCAAGAAAACGGTGCAGATAAGTTTTGTTACAAGTTGTTTCATAGTTATTTATATCTTACCATGACACGCCGGCTGCACGACGAATATTCTCGACTGCCACCGCTACATTCGGCACGCGTGGGGCTTGGTTGAGCAGCGGTTGCTCGATCCCCTTGAAACGTCCGCCGTAGAGGTAGTTATTCGACCATTGAATCTTCGGACGAGGCGACTCTACATAGTTGATCAGGCAGTGCTTCGGGTCAATTGTCGAGACGATATTCTGCTCGATGCGCGTCTCGATGACCGGCTCGGTCTGCTTCGTCGATCCATAATTGACATTCAGACCATTGCGGCAATTGACGATGATGTTGTTGCGTACAACGGCCCGTTTAACCTGCCAATAGCCGCTCAGAGCGGCATTCTTTTCACCACGCATAATCGTTAGGGCCGATTTGTTGCCCGAGCCCTGCAGATCCTGCATATAGTTATTCTCGACCGTATGATCCTCGCCAATGATGCGCACACCTCCCGTGTTATCTACCCCGCCACCGAGGAAGAAATTGCCACTCACCCGGCAACGATTTCCATGACGCAACGTGAGCGCACCGCGGCTCTGCTCAAACAGATTGCCCCGATAAAGATTCGCGCACGATTTGTTGGAGACGATCTCGGCCTGCTCGCCGTGGCAACGGAAGAAATAGTTTCCTTCGACCGTACAAGCACCCTGTTGCATCGAGGTCGAGCTCGTACCAATGCGGATGGTCTCTTGACCGTTGATCATCTTGCCATCGGCCGCATAGAGGGTCACCGGACGCTCGAAATGGTTCTTGATGATGCGGTGCGCTGGAGCATCAACGCCCTCTTCGAGCCAAACGACAAGCAGCGTACCCATGTTCTTCTTATCGAGGAACGAGCAACGCTCCACGCGGTGGTTACGACCATAGAGCGACACCCATTTGGCATCAATATCGGCACGCAACTCGGTGTTCTGTCCCGTGATAGCACACTGCTCGACAACGCAGTTCTCGCTATCCTTATCGAGCGTGATGACAGCCTTGCCCTGGATGGCCGTCGGATCCTTCCACCAGAGACCGCTGACCACAGCCCCCGAACCTTTGACTACCAAACGAGAAGCACCCGTAAAGAGCGTCTCGCCCGGAGCTTCGGCGCGTACCGTAACGGGATTCTCCACCGTACCTGCGGCTTTGAGTGTGACCACTTGATCGGCATAGCTGCCTTTGCGCCATACGATCTCCGTGCCAGCTTGAACCTCACCGAGTGCTGCGACCTCTTCGGCCGAGCTGACCCACACAACATGCTTTTCCGGCGTTGTGGGCTCTTCCGCCACTCGTTCGCTCAGCATGGCAGCATACGAAGACTCTCCGACACTCACCGCAGCCAACACGCACAATACTCCCCAAAGGTGTATTACCGGGTTACATACCTGCTTTTTCATCTTTGCTCTATTCCCCAATGGATTTACGAGTTTACTCCTGCACCGTCTGTCGCACTCAAGCAACAGACGGTGCTAACAGGAGTTTTCAAACCAACCTAAACCCGTATATATTCATATTTCAATTATTGGTTGATCGTCTTCGACCAATAGAAGTCGAACTCGATGTAACCCTCGCGCGAAGCCACGGCAGCACCATTGGCATCAGCACAGGTCACCTCCTTGATGTGGATGAAACCAATCTTGGCCAAATCGGTCAATGCGGCCGGTTTTGTGCCGCTCGTGTAGCTCGTATAGCCGACTACGATCACACTGCCCTCTACCCAGGTCTTGCCATCGGCGCACGTAGCACCCATATTTGGCTTACCCTGACCCGGCACGCTGCCGTCGTATGCAGCGATCGACTCCAGCTGACCACTCTTGACCTTCTCGGCCCACTCCTGGTCATCACCCAACACTCGATACATCACGATCGGAGTTCCGTAGGCACTGGGCAGCGAGGTAAAGGCACTACCGTCATAGGTACAGTGCGTCTTAATTTGACTGTTCGAGTTGGCACAACCGGCAATACCCAATTCGCTCTTCGAGTTCGTGATGAAGAAGATGTAGGGCTTCACGGCGTAATACTCGGCCTCGGTAATTGCCGATTTGGTCAGCGTGTTGGCCGCCGTCACTGCTGCATTCGAGCCCGAAGCAGCATAAGGATCGAGCTGCGAATTGAGCCACTCCGATGCGCTTACTACGCGACCCAGGTCGGGATAGAAGAAGGAGTTCTCCGACGCATACTGCGTATAGGTAGATTTCGAGTTCGAGCCCAAACCGAGGCGCACACCCTTGAAATAATAGAAGGGATAAACCTTGATCGTGCCGAAGTCGATCTTCGTACCACCACCATAAACAGCCTCCAGCGAAACCTCCGTAGCGGTCGTAAAGGTCACCTCCTCGGGGATGATGAAGGCAGCCTCTACATCGTTTGGCTCACCGGCCAACTTGGCCTCAAGGCCACCGACCACAAAGCCCTCGATCGAGGCCATATTCTGACCCTTCACAACCACCGTCTTGGCCAAATAGCAACCCTCCTCGGCTACTAACTCACCAAAGACGGGCTTGGCAGGACCCTGCGGCGTCGTATCCAGACGCATGCCGGTCACCAGCTTCAGGCTCTGTGCGGGCGTACCCCACTCGGCCGTCACATCGGCCGTAGCAACCACCGGATCGGTCGGCTCGATCGATGAAGGGAACTTCAGCGTCACCTCCGTAGCCGTCTGCTCCAAGACGATCAGCTCGTAGCTACCCCACTTGAAGTTCGACAAGAAGTCGATAAACTGACCCGTGAGCTTGAACTCGTCACCGATTACGGCATTGACACCCTCACCCTGCTCATAGGCGTCAATCTTCGGAGTCTGCATCTTGAAGAGAGCCTCGGCCGTCACATCAATCGTGTTCGAGCCGCCCCAGATAGCCGAGATGGCCACGTTGCTCTCACCGGCTGCATAGCTGCCTGCCGGAACGACGAAACTTACCGAACTGTTCTGCGAACCCGCAACCACCGCCGTAAACTTATCCGAGCGCACCGTCTCGTTGCCGAAACGAATCTCCGAAAGCTGCTCCAAGTTGCGACCCTCGATCTTGATGGTCGTACCTACCGTACCCTGTGCCGGGCTGTAACCCGTTACAATAGCATCGGTTACAGGTACCGTGACGTAATATTCGTAGGTGAAGATCGTCTGTTCGCCCTGCATCACCAGCAGATCCTGACGATAGGGCGTATCACTCTGTGCCAGCTCCAGCGCAGGCACCTTGAACTGCAGTTTCGAGATCGTCTGCTCGACGATTTCGCACTCCATACCGCCAAGCAATACTGCCGTCACCTGATCGAGGTTGAAGCCCTCGGCCGTTACGACCGTACCGATGAAGGCCTGGGTTGTACCACTCTCGCCCGAGCTACCCGTAGCATCGGGGACGAGTTTCTTCGTCGTAATATTGATTGCTGCCGTGTGGCCTTCGGGGTCGGTGCTGTTGTCCGAGCAGCTCGTAGCGAGTGCACCGATCGCAACAACCGCGAAGAGGGCAAGCATATATTGAACTAATTTTTTCATAATAATAGTTGCCGTTTTGATTATTGGATCTTGGAATAGTCGTAATCGTACTTCTGCCAATAGCAGTTGAAGGTGTAGTCACTCATCGAAGCCGGTTTGGCCGAATTCGACTGGTCGATCACGAAGTTCACATTGGTAATGTGCAGGAAGCCGATGCGCTTGAGGTTCGAGGCAAAGTTAAACTTGCCGTCGGCACCCTTCTCGGGACCCGGGTGTGCGTAGTACATCACCAGCACCACCGCATCGGGTTTCACGCCCATCACATCGGATTTCTTGTCGCCGAACATATCGGCAGCCCACTCTTTATCTTTGAGCTGCGCGCTCGACGAGCTGACACCGATACCGCCAATGGTTTGGGCTGTCACGTCAGCCGGGAAGAGCGTCGGGTTGATATCCGTCAACTCACACTTACGCACCTTGTCAGCCAGCTCCTTCTCGGCCGGATTCGAGTCCTTCAGTGCACGGAAGGCCAAAACAGGCGTACCGTAGCAGCTGGAATTACCACCCGGCAAACGATTCTCATTGCCCGAAACATTGGCGATCCAGAAGTTCTTAAACAGACCATTCGAACTTGCCGGCGAATTGACACTCAACTCACAGCTGTTGTTGCAATAGAAGTAGAAGTAGGGAGCTACCGAATTGTACTCCTCGACGCTTACGTTCGACACCTGTACAGCCGAGCAGGTCGAAGCCTGATACTGATAAGCGATCGGATCCACCACCGTGCGCCAATCGGCATTGGCATAGACGATACCCGTTTCGGGCGAGAAGAACGACGACATCTGCTCCACCAGCTTCGAGTGTCCCCACGTACGCATGTTCTCCCAATACTTCACGAAGGGAACATAGACCAAGAAGGCCTCCGAGAGAACCAACTCCTCATAGCCGTCAAAATAGACAGCCTTCAGCTCGGTTACGGTCTCACCATCGACAAAATCACCTGCCGGCACCGTAAACTTCAGTTCCGAATGGCTCTTGAAGCACTGTGCCTCGAAACCATTGACCAAGATCTTGTCCACCTTGTCCAGGTAGCTACCCGTCAGCGTCACCGAGCGACCTACATCCGTACGTACGAAGGTCTGCTCATCGAACTGCGGCTTGTAACGCACCACGGTGATCGTAGGAGCGCTCTCCTTGGCCGTTTCGGTCATAGCCGAGCCATCGAAATAGCGCAGCGTGATGCGCGCCGTCTCCGCCTCGACATAAGGACACTTCACGACCAACTCCGAAGCCGAGCGGGTGATGATCGTCGCTTCGTGAGCCGTATCATAGCCCTCGGCCGTGAACAATACGCCATCGACTGCGCTCATATACTTACCGGCAATGAGCATTTGATCGCCCATATCCACCGACGACTGCAAAATCGTCGAGGTGATCTCGGGGGCAGCATAGGTATAGGTAAACGGCTCGGCCGAAGCACCTGCACCCTCCATGTTGTAGAGTTTGATCACACCATCGCGGGCATCGGCCGTAGCGATGATCGAAAGTTGTTTGTCGCTCACACGCTCTTTGATCGTCACCTCGACGCCACCAATCTCGGCCTTCGAGACGGCATTCAGGAATTGACCCGTGATCACGATCTCGCTACCGACCGGTGCGGCCTGCGGCGTAAACGACTCGATGACCGGCACCGATACAATCGTCTCATCGACATGCGTAGAGTCGCACGCAGCGAAGAGCGTAACGGCTGCAAGAGCCGCAACTGCAAAGAGTCTGTATACAATCTTTTTCATAAGGCTCAAAGGATTAGTAGCCGATATTCTGGGCTACATCGGGGTTAATATTGATCACGGCGAGCGGAATCGGCAACAGCGTCTGCCAATCCTCGATCGGGTTCACCGTGTAGTTATATTCGGAGAAGAAGGCTTCACCGGCCAAGAAATCATTGACCGTAGCCGTAGCGATCTCCCAACGCAGCAGGTCAAACCAACGCTGATTCTCGAAGGCCAACTCCAGACGGCGCTCGGCACGTACAGCCTCGCGGAATTGGTAGCGCGAAGCCACCTCCGAAGCGGCATAGGCGGGAATACCGGCACGCTCACGAATCATATTCAGGTAGCCCAGTGCCTCCTCGGTCGGACCGTCCACCTCGTTGATCAACTCGGCCAGCAGCAAGACAATATCGCCCACGCGCAACACCGGCCAGTCATTCTCGGCGTCCCACTCGGTAGCCATATCCGGATCGAGGTACTTCACCATGTAACGCTCCTCTTTCCAGGCACCCGTCGTGATGTTCGTATAACCCTCGGCAATCACCACCGCTTTACGCACATCGGTTGCATTGGCATTGTAGGCAGCCAGCAGGTTGTCCGACGGATAGTTGTAGTGCTTGGGCGAACCGAGCACCACGCTGTTACCATTGTTCAGCGGGCCAAAGAGCGTCGTGAAGGGCGAACCCAGACCTACGTTACCCGAAAGGTAGCGCACGGCAAAGATGATCTCCTTGTTCATCTCGTTATCCTTGGCGAAGATCTTGGCATAGGGCACCAGTTCCGATGCCGACTTCGGGTTGCCGACAGCCGTCAGCACATCCTGCAACAGCGTGCGGGCTGCGAGGTATTTCTGCTCACCGATCGCATAGTGGGTCATATAGACCTTGGCCAGCAGAGCCTTGGCAGCCACGAGGGTTGCACGGCCAGTCAAAGCCGCCGGCATCTGCTCGGGCAACATCTCTTCGTTTACGATGCGCTCCAAATCGCTCTCAATCTGTGCATAGATCTGCTCGGTCGGCACACGCTGCATGTTGCGCGCCTCGTCCGCACCGATCTGCTTCGTCACGAGGAATACGGGTCCATACAGACGAATCATATCGAAATAGATCAGCGAACGCAGGAACAGCGCCTCGCCCTCATATTGGGCACGCAGAGCCGGATCCGTGATGACATCCAGGTTACCCAGCACCATATTCGTACGATTGATCGTCGAGTAGCAGTTATCCCAGTACTCGCCTACCCAATCGTGCGCTGTACCGATCGTACCCTGATCGAGTTGCTCGATCAGCTTCGTATCTTGTGCCGAAGAACCCGATACACGCATACGTGCATTGTCCGAACGCAACTCCGTCAGGCTCCACTGATGATACATCACCCCATGCAGGCCGTTGTAGGCACCTACCACCAGTGTATTCACCGCCTCGGCATCCTTCACATAGTCCTCGGCTGCGATCTCCGAATAGGGGTATTGGTCCATTTCGCACCCTGCAACAAAGGTTGTCAGGAGCAGGATCAAATATGTTGAAATTCGTTTCATACTAATTAGCGATTTAGAAGTTAATATCGAGACCACAGGTTACGGTCGAGGTGAGCGGGAAGCCACCGCGCTGGTATCCCGAGATCATCGGGCTGGCGTACTGCGACGAGGTCATACGCGACTCGGGGTTCACACCCTTGTAATCGTCGCTCCACAAATAGAAGAGGTTCTGCCCCGTAGCATAGATACGCAGACTGCGCAGGTGCAACTTCTTGGCAACCTTCTTCGGCAGCGTATAGCCCACCGTGAAGTCACGCAAGCAGAGGTACGAACCATTCTGCAACGGGAAATCGGTCAGCATGATGTCGTAACCATTCTTGGCATACGGCGTCTTACCGTCACCACGGTGCGTATCGCTCACCCAACGATTCTTCATGTAAGACCAGTTGTATTTGTGGGTCTCGTTGTAATAGACATCACCATTGAGCAGCGTCACGCCCTGTACACCCTGCAACAAGAACGAAATGTCGAAGCTGCCGATGCGGAAGCGGTTGGTCATACCCCACGTGAAGTCCGGATAGGGATTACCCAGCGGCACACGGTCAGCGTCGGTCAATTGGCCATCGTTGTTCGTATCGACAATGCGCAGACCACCCGGTACGTCCTGTGCGAAGTGCGGGTTAGCGGCAATCTCCTCCGTGTTGTTCCAGATGCCCATCGTCTTGAAGCCGTAGAACTGGATCAGCGGATCGCCTACACGAGCGATGTAGCTCTCGTTGCGCTCACCGAGCGTGATCACCTGCTTCTCGCCACCGATCTCGAGCAGTTTGTTGCGCGAGAGCGAGAAATTCAGGTGCGTAGACCACTCAAACTTCTTGCGGCGAATCTGGTAGGTATCGAGCTGCACCTCGACACCCGAGTTGCGCACCTTACCGATGTTGTTCCACTGGCTCGTATAACCCGTAAACGACTGCGTCGGTTGCTCGAAGAGCAGGGCGCGCGTCACCGAATAGTAGGCATCTACGGCCAAGCTGATGCGGTTGTCGAACATACCCCAATCCAGACCTACGTTGTACTCGTCTGTCTGCTCCCAGGTGATCGCGTCGTTCGACTGGGTCGTCGAGGTATCTGCAATACCCGGGGTGAGCGAGCCATTGCCCGTACCGGTCACGTAGTTCTTATTACCGAGCAATGCCAACGATGCCTGGTGCGGCACAGCGTTGTTACCCGTTACACCATACGATGCACGCAACTTCAGGTTCGAGATCCAGCGCGAATCGCGGAGCCACGGCTCCTCCGACATACGCCAACCTACCGACACTGAGGGGAACCAAGCCGTGCGATTACCCTTCGTGAAGAGCGACGAAATATCGGCACGCAACGAGGCCGAAAGCAGATATTTGCCATCGAACGAGTAGTTTATACGGCCCAGAGCCGACTGCAGCAACTTATCGGGATAGCGATAGGTACCCGTACCGTCCGAGATACCGTTGCCGCTCGAAGCCAACTCATAAATCGTACCGGCGTTCAGCGTGTGGATGTTATCCGTAGCAAAGCCCGTAGCCGTCATATAGACCGTCTGATGGCGGGTGCTTTGTGCCGTATAACCAGCCAAAACCTCCAAATCATGCTTACCAAAGGTCTGGTGATAGTTCAGCGTATTCTCCGACAAGAGGTCGACAAAGAAGGTGCTGCCAAAAGTTGCCTCACTCGGCGTACCATCTTTCGTAGCATTCACGTTGGCGTAGCTGTACGAAGGCGAATAGCGCACATTGAAGCCATTCGAAGTCTTGAACTGCAACCCCTTGGCCAGGTCAATCGTCAGGAAGACGTTACCCGTACCCGAAAACTTCTCATTCCAGCGGGTCGTATTGGCCATCACACTCTTCGGGTTGTTGTTCGCCGACGAGAAGGGGCTCACCTCCTTATCCCAGGTCGGGTTGCCATACTCGTCGGGAGCACCCGTCGGCGTGGTGATCTTCGAGAAGTGGCTACCACGCGCAAAGCCCGTATAACCACCCGTGAAGGCCGTTGACCAATCGTTGTGCTTCACCGGAAGGAACGACGGCGTACGATAGAAATCAATGAAGTTGTTGCGCGGGCGCGAACCCTTCTGATAGTTGGCCGATACATTGACACCTATATTTACAATAGGCGAAAGTTTTGCATCGAGCTTCGAGCGGAAGGTCACCTTCTGCACCTCGTTCTGCAACATGATACCCTGATCGCGGGTCCACGAAGCCGAGGTGTAGTAGCGGATATCCTTCTTACCACCCGACACCGAGAACTGCACGTTCGTAATGTTGGCTACATCGCGCAGACCCTCACGCTGCCAATCCGTTGCACCCATATTCGACTCTACCCATGCTGCAGCACGATCCTGCGCCTTGGCTGCCGGACCTCCTACCGACTCCTCAAAACGCTGCAAAGCAGCATACTCAGTAGCCGTCAACAGGTCGTGCAGCTGATAAGCCCACTTGATACCGTGGTAGAGTTTCACCGAATAGCGCGGACGCTCGGTCTGACCGCTCTTGGTCGTCACGAGGATCACACCATTTGCTGCGCGCGAACCATAGATGGCAGCCGACGCTGCATCCTTCAAAATCTCAATCGAGCGCACATCGGCGGGGTTGATGTCGGCCAGGCTCATCGTGCCGGGGAAACCGTCCACAACGATCAGCGGCGAGCTGTCGGCCGAAATCGAACCGGTACCGCGCACACGGAGCTGGGGTGCTACACCTACCTCAGAGGTGATGTTATTGACCTGCAAGCCCGGGATCTGCCCCTGCAAGGCGGTCGTCAAATCCGAAACGGGACGGTCTGCCAGGGTCTCGCCATCGAGTTTAGCAATTGATCCGGTCAGGTGCGATTTGGTTTGCGTACCATAACCGACCACAACCACCTCGTCGAGCAGAGCCACCTCGGGCTCCATCACGACCTGAATCTCGGTCTGCGTACCGACGACACGCTCCTCGGTACGATAACCAATAAACGAGAAGACAATCACGGCCTTTTCGTCGGGGACCGTCAACTCGAAACGACCGTTCAAATCGGTCGAAACACCATCAAACGGAGGATCGCGCAACACGACCGAAACACCCACCATCGGGCCTTCGCTGTCGGTTACCGTACCCTTTACCGTGCGCTTTTGCGCGAACGCCGAAGCTGTGCCGGATGCAAGAAACAACACAACGATCAACGCCTTGTAAAGTAGATTTTTTGCCATAAGCGATGAATTTATTGAATAAAAGAATTTGTCAACACGGTTTTTCTCATCAACTAATTGATTCTCTGCCTATTCAATGGTTTACCAATCTGGTATACCAATTTTACAAGTGCAAAGAAACGATTTTTTTTCTGAATAAAAAACTTTTGTGGCTGATTTTTCGGCCCGAACGGTATAATAAAATTTTTTAGAATTACCCCACTTCCCAGACAAACACCAGAAACCAAATGAACCATTTTCGACGGGATAGCACACCGACAAAAAAAGACTGTCCCAACCATTGGTTGAGACAGTCTCTTGTGTGTTTAGAAGTTGTTTTTAATACTCCTCCTCGTTAAAGAAGAAATCATCCTTCGAGGGATAATCGGGCCAGATATCCTCGATCGACTCGTAGATGTCGCCATCGTCCTCGATCTCTTGCAGGTTCTCCAGCACCTCCAGCGGTGCTCCCGAACGAACGGCATAGTCGATCAACTCCTCTTTCGTTGCCGGCCAGGGTGCATCTTCCAATTTGGAAGCCAATTCCAGTGTCCAATACATAGTTTTATTGTTTTAAGATTTAATAATCAATGCGTTATCCATCTTACAAACACATTTTATACGCAATAAAGCATGCAAAAGTATAAAAAATGTATAAATTATAGATGAAAAAATAAAAAAATAGCGATCTACCGATCGAAAAGAGATAGTAATCAGTTCGTTTCTATCGTTCCAAATCCATAAGCAGGCTTACGCACTTAAAATTGATAGATCTAGCGAACTGTATTCGCTACTGTTTCATCTCAACCGATTATTCCGGTCTCCAGCAAATCTCTTCGACGTGGTAGTGGTCGGTCAGCAGTCGCCCGAGTTGGTAGAAATAGTCCGACAGACGATTCAACCAACGCTTCACTTGCTCATCGACCCCCCACTTAAAATCAGCTCGCAAGGTGGCGCGTTCTGCTCGTCGACAAACCGTGCGGCACACATGGCATGCCGAGACGGCAGGATGACCTCCGGGCAGCGTAAAACTGGTGATCGGACGCAGTTGTTCCTGCATGGCGTCGATCTGTTGCTCCAACCAATCGACCTGCTGCGGAGCCATAGGAGGCACCTTGTCGGCCCCACCCTCACCGATAGCTAACAAGGCCTCGACGCTCATCATCTGCGCGAGAATATGGTGCAATTGCTCGACATAGCACGCTGCCGTCTGATCAGGGCGTAACAGATCGGCCAATTGAGCCGTGAAGGCCGAGAGTTCATCGACCGTGCCGTAGGCCTCGACCCGTTCATCGGTTTTGAAGACGCGTTCACCGCCAATCAAGGAGGTCATGCCTCCATCGCCTTGTTTGGTATAGATTCTCATAATCGATAGTGTTGTTTCGGCAAACTTGCATGGGAAAAGAGCAACAGATAGCCCCGATTATCCACCGAAGTGCATCCATGCTCTTCGACCAATCGGCGGCAAAGTTCTGCCCGCTCACGCCCCTCATAGGGCGACATTAAGGCTACAGTCGTGCCACGACGAGCAGCTCGCTGGGTCAATTCAACAGTCTCCTCGGCCGACACTTGCGGGGTCAGCACACACAACTGACACGGATTGGACAGGCTGTCGATCGAGAAGGCGCGGTAGTCGAAATGCAGGTAGAGATTTTGCAACTGAATGGCTCTCCGGCGAACAAATCCACGTGCCATGAGGGCATCATAGAGCACCGTCTCATCACCGGTCAGCCGCCCCTTCATAAAGACCTGACGCACGATGGCATAGACAAAGGGGGAATGGACCCCATGCCCCCGAAAATAACGCGCTCGGGCTACCCGCTGATGCAGCATAGTAAGCCCATAGAGGCGTCGTTTGATATTGCGTCCGCTGATGCGCATGGCTACTTCTTTAACAGGCCGGCCAGACGACCGGTCGAGAAGGCAATTTGCAGGTTGTAACCGCCCGTATTGGCATCCAGATCGAGCACCTCACCCGCCAGATAGAGACCCTTGACCTTGAGTGACTCCATCGTGTAGGGGTTCACCTCGTCGCAACGAACGCCACCGGCCGTCGTCACGGCATACTCAAAGGGAGCATAGTCCGTAATCGGGAAGGTCAAGCCCTTGAGGGTCTTGATCAGGCGAGTGATTTCCGCCTCGGTAACCTTCGAGATATAATTTTTCGAGTGGATGTCCAGCTCGCGGGCCAACGGCATCACCAACCCCTTCGGCATCAGGCGACGCATCAATTCGCCAAAGAACTCCGTCGGAGCCATCTCCGCCATCTCGCGGGCAATGCGATTGCGCAGGGTCTCCTCGTCCAAAGCCGGTTTCAGATCGAGCACCAACTTCACGGTCTTCCCGTCAATCAGGGCATCGACCGCATCGCGGCTCACGCGCAAGGCCACAGCGCCCTCAATACCACGATCCGAGAAGCCGATCTCACCAAACTCCTCACGAGCCACTTCGCCATTGATGAAAAGCGTAGCTCGTACATTCTTCAGCAGCAGTCCATGGAGATATTTCATCTGCGGATGGGTCGTCTTGAGCGGCGTCAGCGACGGACGCAACGGCTCGATCGTATGGCCCAAATCGGCTGCAAACGAATAGCCGTCACCGGTCGATCCGGTACCCGGATAGGAGACACCACCCGTGCAGAGAATCACCTGCTCGCACTCCTCCTTACGCTCGAAACCTCGCTTGTTGCGATAACGCACACCAAAGACCTTACCACCAAGGGTCATAATCTCCGTAACGCGCGTCTCGTAGAGGATCTTTACGCCATTATCGACGCAATATTCTAACAATGCATTGGCAATATCCCAAGCCTTACCACTACGCGGAAAGACGCGCTCGCCACGCTCGATGTCGAGCTTCACACCTTGACGCTCGAAGAAACGGATCGTTGCACGATTATTAAATTCAGAGAAGGCCTGCGTCAGAAATTCACGATTCACACGTACGTGCTCCAGGAACTCCTCGGCCGGACGTGCATTCGTTACATTACAACGTCCCTTACCCGAGATACGTACTTTACGTCCCGATTTTTCCATCTTCTCCAGTAGCAATACACGCTTTCCTGCACGTGCTGCCGTTCCTGCCGCCATCATACCGGCTGCGCCCGCTCCAATGACAATGACATCATAGGGTTCGCGCTCCACAATCGTTGTTTGGTTCAATTCTTCCATAATTGGGCACAAAGATAGCTAATTTCCTGCAAATGCACACTACTCTTCCAATTCAAAGGGCTGAAAATGGAAATCTTTCAACGCTTTCTCCTTCGGGAAGCAGTAATAGGTAGCCTCGGCCGAGGTGCATACCTCACCATTGTGTGCCAGGGTCATCTCCAGAATCACAAAGGCTCGCTTCTGCTCTTTGAGGCGGCAACGCAACTCCAGGGTCTCACCTGCCGCCGAGGTAACCGGTTTGCGATATTTGACATTGAGGTTGGTCGTCATGGCTGAGGTCTGCATCTTGCGACCAATCCACCAGCCACCCAACTCATCGAGCAAGGTCGATTGAATACCGCCATGCAGCGTCCCAAGCCACCCTTCGTAATCGGGCGACGGATGCCATAGACAAACCACATCGTCACCATCCTCCCAAAACTCCATCTTTAGACCATGAGGATTGGTTGGTGCACAGGCAAAACAATTATAACCCTGCTCCAAGAGCGGTATCCAGGGATTTTTAATCTTTTTCATGTTTTTTGTATGTTATTGATGGGTTTTAATCGGTTTTACATCCAGGATCAGACGAGCTGGTTTCAGTCCCTTGGCCGACACCTCTACGGTGATCTGCCCGGGCTCCGTACCACTCTCTACGATCGTGGTCAGCGCACCGCTGAAGAGCTTCATCGAGGGTTTATGGAACAACTCGAGCGACGTAGGATCGCCATTGGCCATGGCGCGGAACGAGCCTGCACCCTCGACCTTGACGGCTACCTGATGGGCTGCCGTCGGCACCGGATTGCCGGCACGATCGACAACGCTGACACGCACATAGGCCAAATCTTCACCCGAAGCATCGAGCACCGTGCGATCCGCCTCGATATGCAGCGCATAGGCCTTCCCGGCTGTCACTACTCGACGCTCGGCTACCGCCTCCCCTGCCGCATTGTAGGCCACAACACGCACCTCTCCGGGCTCATAGCGCACCTCGTTCCACATCAGGCGATAACGTTCCATGTGGCTCGCTTTCGACTTCGTGCGACGCCCTTGACTGACGCCATTGACAAAGAGTTCTGCCTCGGGATAGGAGGTATAAACAAATACGGGCGTGATCTCCCCCTCGCGTCCGCGCCAATTCCAATGGGGCAACACATGGAGAGTCTCCACATCCGTACGCCACACACTGCGATAGAGCCAATAACGATCTTTCGGAATCGAAGCCAAATCAATGATGCCAAACATCGAGGAGTGGTTCGGCCAGGCATCCGTGTCATAGGGAGTCGGCTCACCCAGATAGTCAAAACCGGTCCACACGAATTGACCGATCAGCCACGGAAAATCATCGTTAGCCGAAAAATCGTCATCCGGAATATTCGACCACCAGCAGCACTCCGTATCGTAGGAGGAGGAGTGGTGATCCGCATGCTCGACACTCTTACCCACCGCGACCGGGAAGTGATAGACACCACGCGAACTGACCGTCGAGCAGGTCTCCGACCCCAAGATCAGGTTTTGCGGCAGCGTTTGGTATCCCTGCTCGTAAAAATGGACGCGGTAATTGAACCCCGCCACATCGAGTGCCGCTGCAAAACCATTTTGCAAAACGGTCGGGAACTGATCCATGCCACACGTTACCGGACGTGTAGGATCCTCGCGGTGGCAGATCGACTGGAGCCACGAAGCGGTTTTGTAGCCCTCCTCGGTCCATTGTGTCGGCACCTCATTGCCGATCGACCACATCACCACCGAGGGGTTATTCCGAAAATGGTGTAACATGGTGACCATATCGCGCTCGGCCCATTGGGCGAAGATGTGGTGGTAGCCATTCTTACATTTGGCCACATCCCACTCGTCAAACGGCTCGATCATGACCATCAGACCCATCTCATCGCACAGCTCCACCAGCTCATCGGCCGGCATATTGTGTGCCGTACGCACGGCATCGCACCCCATCTCTTTGAGCATGGTCAATTGGCGACGAATCGCTGCGCGATTGACCGCAGCACCCAAAGGTCCCAAATCATGATGCAGGCAGACACCCTTAAATTTGCGCAACTCGCCATTGAGGAAGAACCCCTTATCAGCACGCAACTCCACCGAGCGCACACCAAAGCGGTTAATGACCCGATCGGTCGCCTTGCCTTGATAGTAAATCGTCGTCTCGGCCTGATAGAGTGCAGGCTGCTCCGGCGACCAAAGGGCAGGCTTGTCAATCGTCAGATGCTGCTCGAAGGGCATACCGTAATAGATCTTGCGCAGATCGCGTGTTTCGGCCACCACCCTGCCTGCGGCATCACGAATCCGCGTCAGCACCTCGACATCTTCGCCGTGTTGCACCCCCTCGATGCGGGTCTTAATAGTCACCGAGGCATAATCCACCCCCACATAAGGGGTCGTAATATAGCTTCCCCACACCGGCACATGCACACGCGGCAGGGTCAATTGGTGAACTTTACGATAGAGACCAGCTCCCGGATACCAGCGCGACGATTGCTCTTTATTCTCCAGCGTCACGAGCAACTGATTCTCCCCCTCGACGGCAGCATCCGTCACATCGAACCAAAAAGCATTGTAACCATAGGGCCACTCCCCCACTTTTTGCCCGTTCAGATAGACGCAGGCCTCACTCATCGCCCCCTCAAAGAGCAGGATTGTTCGTGTATCGGCCTGCTTCGAGATCTGAATCGTCGTGCGATAGCATCCCTTACCAACATAAGGCAAACCACCCGTGCGGCCGGTCTTTTCGGTCGCCACCTGCTCGCCGTTTTGCACCACAGCAACACGTTGCAGGTCGTGTTTTCGATCAAACGGTCCCTCAATGGCCCAATCATGCGGCACACGCACCGTCTGCCACCCCTCGATCGCCAGTGTGTCATGATCCCGTCGGAACTCCCACTCTTTCAGCAACCGATCCGTCCGAATGGTTTGCGCCGTCAACGATACCGCACAGCAAAGTGCAAGCAACGTCCACAACGCGTGCAGGGTGATTTGATAGCCTTTACGCATGGTTATTTCTTATTAAATTGATCCTTTACCAAACAACTCTTTTGAGCCAGATAGTCAGCAAATTCGGGTGTATCGACCACCGTTATATCCTCGGCCAAGCCCATCACAAAACGCCCCACTCCGGCATAATTGCACACCTGCGTATCCAGCAGCCAGCGCGTAGGGCCGATTTGCGACAGATCACGCTCCGCGAGCGGATACTCCTCGATCAGCAGGTTGCGTGCCATCATGCCCAATTCGAGCCGTACGCGATGTGTCTCAAAGCCCATCATGCGGAAGCAGTCGATATGCCCCATCTGATGCTGATCTGCATGGCACCAATCCTCGTCGAGCACCTCCACCTCGCCGATGCGGGCCGTATTGAAGAGTTTGTTGCGTCCATCCTCCAGATCATAGCACCACAACTGTACGTAGTTGGTCGTAAAGCCAAAAGCCTCGACCCGACGATCGCGCACCACCGCAGCATGCGACGAGGCATATCCCTTGAGCAACACCTGTTGCTGCGAAGCGATCGCATCGATCAGGCGGTTTACATTCTCGGCATGCTTGCCCTTGACTACACTGCGAGCCAGCGACGTACAATCATAGACCGAGGTGAGTTTCTTGCGCAAATTCTGTTTGAGCAGATTCGTATTATCCAACCCCTCAATGAGTTGATTGACCATGTGGGCCTCCTCGTCGGTGAAGTGCACCAACTGAGAAATCTCCTTGAAATGGCGGCTCTCCTTGCCCAATTTATAGATGCCGCCATCGAGCTTATGCACGACAAATCCGGCATCCTTGAAGGTGTCGATATAACGATAGATCGAGCGAGGCGAGGTATCTATCTTCTCGGCCAAATCGGCGATCGTATAATTCACGTTGCCGGTCATGAGCATCATCAACCGCAATACGCGTTCAATTTTAGGTTGGTCCATAGCTTGGTGTGTGGGTTATCTAGGGCAAAGATAGCTTTTTTCACGGGAAAACATCCATTTTACCGGCAAAAAAAGCCGGCTTAACCTTTTCAGACCTTCCCAAGCAACACATGCCCAAAAATTCTTTGAACCATTTGACCCCAATTTTGTGACAGAACGTGTACCATTTTCCAAGCACTTTTTCCTATCTTTGTACCATCACCCCAAAATACGAATTTGTTATCATGAACCGTTTTTTCACCTCACTGATTCTGCTATTTTGTCTTCATAGTCTCACGGCACAGGAGTTCCGCCATCCGGGTATTCTCCATAATGAAGAAGCCTTGCAACGAATCACCCGTCTGGTCGAGACGCAGAGCTATCCGGCTATCGGTTCTTATCAAAAACTCCGAGCCGATCGCAAATCTTCGTTTCGTTACGCCATGCAGGGTCCATTCCGCGACATCAGCCGATCGGGCAAATATGCCTACACGAAGACCCCTTGCGAGGAGGATTTCAATGCAGCGTACTACAATGCATTGATGTGGCAGATCACCCGCGATACACGTCATGCCGACAAAGCGATGGAAATTCTGCACACTTATGCCACGACGCTGACAAAAGTGCACCCGATCGACACGGCTTATCGAGCCGGCGAGCAATCTCCGGCCTTCCTGCTCCACTCCACGGGACACCACCCTGCCGGTTCGGAGATCGACTATGCTATCGTCTATGCCGACTACTACTACATTGAGGCTTTGCTCCGTCTCAAGCAGTTGAATCAACAATAAAACAACCCTAGACAACGGACAAATAGTGAGATTTCAGTCCCTCTTAACCCGTTCATGGCAGCATCCTCCGCACGGTAATTTCACACGGTAATTTTTGCAAATTCACAGAAAAATTGCGATATTGCAACGAGTTGGCTGCTTTATGCAACGAGAGGAGATCCTCCAACGCACATTGATAAGCTAAGATACAGATTACTTTTTAGCATTTGCACACTATGTATAGTCAAGATAAACGCATCGTTATTACGCTCGATGCCGGTGGTACCAATTTCGTATTTGGTGCGATGCAGGGCAATCGTCCTATCGTAGAGCCCATCACCCTACCCTCGCAATCAGACAACCTGGATCGTTGTCTGGGTGCTATGGTCGAAGGCTTTGAGCGCGTCATAGCGCAACTCGACCAACAACCCGTAGCCATCAGTTTCGCCTTCCCGGGACCGGCTGATTACCGTAACGGTATTATCGGCGGCTGGTTGCCTAACTTCCCTTCGTTCCGCGAGGGTGTAGCTCTTGGTCCGTTCCTGGAGGAGCGATTCGGCATACCGGTATATATCAATAACGACGGTGATCTATTTGCCTATGGTGAGGCGCTGGGAGGTGCTCTGCCGATGCTCAACGAACAATTAGCAGCTGCCGGAAGCGAGAAACGCTACCGCAACCTGGTCGGCTATACCTTCGGTACAGGATTTGGTGTGGGTATCGTGATTGATGGTCGTCTGAATCGAGGTGACAACTCGTGTGTCGAGACCTTCTGCCTCGAGCACCACACAAAGCCGGGCGTTATCGTCGAGGAGGGTGTTTCGATTCGTGCCGTAAAACGCCTCTATGGCGAACTGACCGGCAACCCGGATCATGGTCTGGAACCCAAAGATCTGTTTGAAATCGCTGAGGGTCAGCGTGAAGGCGACCGTGAAGCGGCACAAAAGGCCTTTGCCGAAATGGGCGCCACGGCCGGCTATGCGATGGCTACTGCTGTGACGTTTGTCGATGGCCCGATTGTCATCGGTGGCGGTGTGGCCGCAGCATCGAAGTATATCCTGCCGAGCCTCTTCGAGGCGATGCGTTCCAAGCTCCACACCCTCTCGGGTGAGGAGGTACGCCGTGTGCAGATGGAGGTGTATGACCTCGACAATGAGGCCGAATTTGCCCGTTTTGCCAAGGGTGCAGCTCGACCGTTGAAGGTTTATGGTTCGGAGCGCACGGTGAACTACGATCCCGAAAAACGCATCGGTATTCTCATCTCGAAACTCGGAGCCAGCCGTGCCATTGCACTCGGTGCTTATGCCTTTGCCCTCTCGATGCTCGACGAAAAATAGCCCTATGTACAAGTTTCAGCCTATCTATAAAACAACCATTTGGGGCGGTGAACGCATTGC
Source organism: Alistipes sp. (assembly GCA_045127275.1). GTDB lineage: Bacteria > Bacteroidota > Bacteroidia > Bacteroidales > Rikenellaceae > Alistipes. The sequence goes on along the minus strand of JBGVPZ010000009.1, from coordinate 335,374 downwards.
CCCGTTCAAAGGGATCGAAAACAATCTGACGCATGTCGGTGAGAGCTGGGAACTCTCCGGCGTCAAGGGGAGCGAGTCGATCGTCTCGGAGGGCGACCACATCGGCTGTACATTGCCTGAGTTGGTGGCCCATGAAGGAGCAGCATTGGTCGGACAAAAGAATATAGCCCGCTTTGGCGAGGAGTTTCCGCTACTGATCAAATTCATTGATGCCCACGACGATCTCTCGATCCAGGTGCACCCAGACGATACACTTGCAATGGATCGCCACGGCAAACGCGGTAAGACCGAAATGTGGTACATTCTAGACGCCACTCCGGAGGCTACGCTCATTACTGGTTTTTCGCAGCAAATCACCCCCGAGGAGTACACTACGTTGATCCGCGAGAATCGCATCACCGATGTGTTAGCTTGCCATGCAGTGACGGCCGGTGATTGTTTCTTCCTGCCCGCCGGTCGTATCCATTCCATTGGTGCGGGTACCCTATTGGCAGAGATTCAGCAGACATCGGATATCACCTATCGCGTGTATGACTATGGGCGCATGGGTCTTGACGGGAAACCGCGCGAACTGCACATGGACGAGGCTCGTGAGGCTATCGACTATCGCATTCAGGCAGATTATCGCACACACTACACAGCCCTTCCCAATCAAAGCAACGAATTGGTGCGCTGTGATTACTTCACCACAGCGCTCTATGAGCTAACTGAGGCTATCGTGCTTCCGATTGCCCCGCTCGACTCGTTCGTGGTAGTCATGGCACTCGAAGGGGCGGGCACACTCTTGACTGACGATGGTCGTTCCATGTCGATTCGTCAAGGCGAGACGGTCCTGGTGGCTGCCCACCATCGAAGCCTCACCCTGCAACCCCATGGCAAGCTCAAATTACTGACAGCCTGCTGCTCATAAAACCGCATAATCTATCATTCAAAAAAACGCAATAAGCGATGAACAAATCCATTTCTAAACTACTGCCCGTACTCTTCGGGTTCTTCGTCATGGGCTTCTGAGACGTAGTGGGTATCTCGACCAGCTATGCCAAAGATGATTTCGCATTGAGCGAGACGTTGGCCGGATTTATCCCCTCCATGGTCTTCATTTGGTTCCTGCTTCTCTCGGTTCCTTCGGCGATGCTCATGAACCGTATCGGTCGCAAACAGATGGTGCAGTTGAGCAACCTAATCACGATCATCGGTATGCTTATCCCCTTCTTCATCTGGTCGTTTGCCTCCTGCATGGTCGCCTTCATCTTGTTGGGTATCGGTAACACGATGTTGCAGGTCTCGCTCAACCCACTCCTCTCGAATGTCGTGAGTGGCGATCGTTACACCAGCTCGCTGACCACCGGCCAGGTCGTGAAGGCTATCTCCTCCTTCTCGGGTCCGTTGATTGCCGCATTCGCTACCACGTGGCTTGGAAGTTGGCAATACATCTTCCCTATCTTCGCTGGCGTTACTTTGCTTTCGGGCTTCTGGTTGATGTGCACCTCCATCCCCAAGGAACAGCAGGAGGATCAAAAATCGTCGATGGGAGCTATTCTCTCGCTTCTCAAAGACAAACGTATCTTGTTGCTCTTCTTCGGCATCTTCTTCGTTGTAGGTATTAATGTGGGCACGAATACGGTCGCCCCGAAGTTGCTTATCGAGCGCGTAGGCATGGAGGTCGAGGCCGCAGGATAAGGCTCGTCCGGATAAGGGAAACGAGATCTCGGGATTGATGATCATGGGTGTCTCGGGAGGAGCTTTAATACCCCCTGCCATGGGAGCTATGACCGACTTGATTGGTTCGCAAATCGGATCGCTGATCGTACTGACCTTCACCCTACTCTATCTCTCCTTCTGCGCCCTGTGGCTCAAAGATAAGAAGTAATCAGTAGGCCAATAGGCCATCACACTAAAAACAGACAATCTGAACTTTCAGATTGTCTGTTTTTTTGACTACTATATAGAAACACAAGAATGCGATAAATATCCGATCGCATCTCTGAACGGGGCGATTGATATTTACACCCCCGACCCCTGAAAGGGGCGATTGAGGGTCGCTTCGGTCGAGGCCTCGCCTTCAACGAAAAAAGAGAGCACATGGCTCTCTTTTTTCGTTGAGCGGTAGACGAGGCTCGAACCCACGCTGCGCGTGGTATTATTGCGCGATTGATATTCACACCCCCGACCCCTGAAAGGGGCGATTGAGGGTCGCTTCGGTCGAGGCCTCGCCTTCAACGAGAAAAGAGAGCGCATGGCTCTCTTTTCTCGTTGAGCGGTAGACGAGGCTCGAACTCGCGACCCTCAGCTTGGGAAGCTGATGCTCTACCGACTGAGCTACTACCGCAATTCGGTCTACAAAGATAGACCGAAAATTTTATTTACACAAATTCCTAACCAAGAAGTTTCTTGAGCGAAGCAATATTTTTCTCGCTCGTGAGCTTCTTGCCCTCGGCCGTGTAGAGGTCGTCGATGCGATCCTTGAAGTAGGTCTCAACCTTGTTGCGCACGATCTTCATCGTACTGTTCACCAGACCATTCTTCTCCGTAAATGCCTCATCCACAATAGCCAATGCACCCGGCAACCAACGGTGCGGGAACTCGTCGCCATAGATGCCGCCCTTGCGGTATTTGTCGATCTCGCCACCCAGCAACTTCGCAGCAGCCTCGGCACGCTCCTCGGCCGGCAGATCCTTCAACTCGCGGCGCAGCGCATCGCGGTTCGGAACTACGACTGCCGTCGTGTAGGGGCACTGGTTGTTATAGAGGATGATCTGGTCGATCAGCGGCGACTTATCGACAATAGCCTCCTCCATACCCTCGGGGCTATACTTCTCACCGTCGCTCGAGATCAAGAGGCTCTTGAAACGACCCAGCACATAGAGGAAACCATCCTTACCCATGTAACCCATATCGCCCGTATAGAGCCAGCCGTCGCGTACCGTGTCGGCCGTCGAATCGGGATTCTTCCAATAACCGGCCATCACATTCTCGCCATAGATAACGATCTCACCCTTCTCGCCTACCGGCAGGTCGTTGCCATCAGCATCCTTGATCTTCAGGTCGATGCCCTTGAGCACCTTACCCGACGAACCAAAACGGCAGCACTTGGGCCACGGCGAGTTGGCTGAGATGATCGGCGTAGCCTCCGAAAGGCCATAACCCTGGAACATCGGGATACCAATCGCGTAGAAGAAACGCTGCAACTCCGAGTCGAGCAGTGCACCACCACCCACAAAGAAGCGCAACTCACCACCAAAGGCCTGACGCACCTTACTGAAGAGGATCTTATCGAAGAGCTTCACCAGCGGCCAAAGCATAAAGCGCAGACCCTTACCCTTCGTGTAGGCATCCTGGTTGTAGGCATAAGCCGTCTTCAACGCGAACTTGAAGAGCTTCTCGGTCGTAGCACCCTTAGCACGAATCGACGATTCGATATTCTTGCGGAAGTTCTTGGCCAGCGCGGGCACCGACAGCAAGAAGTGCGGCTTCACCTCGCGGATGTTGAGCGGGATATTCTTCAGCGTCTCCATCGGCGTAGCACCCACCTGCGTCGTAGCCACCGTAGCACCACGGGCAATCATGATATAGAAACCGGCTACGTGGGCAAAGCAGTGGTCGAGCGGCAGGATGATCAGCGTACGCCATCCGCTCGGAATATTGATACGGGTCAAAGCCTGCTCTACGTTCGACGTGTAGTTACGGTGCGTGAGGACCACACCCTTCGGATCGGCCGTCGTACCCGACGTATAGGTGATCGTAGCGTAGTCGTCATTCTGAATCGACTGGCTCAACGAGATCAGTTCCTCCTTGTGCTCGGTCAGCCACTTCTCACCCAGCGCAATAACATCCGAGAGCAACATCTCGCCCTCTTGCTCCGCCTTAATCTTATCGCCAAAGATGATCACACGCTTCAACAGCGGCAGACGGTCGCGGATAGCGCGGATCTTGTGGATCTGCGTCGGCGAGATAAAGATCGTCGTCACTTCAGCATGCCACAAACGGAAATAGAGATCGTTGGCCTCCTCCAACTTAATCGAGAGGGGTACGCTAATACCGGCAGCATACAGCAGACCCAGCTCCGATACGATCCAGTCGTTGCAACCCTCCGAGAGGATCGAGATGCGCTCCTTGGGCTCGATGCCCAGTGCAAGCAAACCGCCACCGATAGCCAGTGCGCGTGCATGAGCCTCCTTGTAGGTCGTAGGCTCGAACTTCGTTGTCTTCTTCTCCAGCAGGAACGTATTGTCACCATATTTGGCAACCGATTCCTCAAAGAGATCAATCAGCGTTTTCTTCATAACTTGTTTGTTTGAATGATGGGATTATTATACTTGTGTTTTCATTGTTTCCATGGCGCGGGTTAGTCCATCTTGAGTACCGCCAAGAAGGCTGATTGCGGCACCTCGACGTTACCAATCTGACGCATACGCTTCTTACCCTTCTTCTGCTTCTCCAAGAGCTTGCGTTTACGGGAAATATCTCCACCGTAGCACTTCGCCGTCACATCCTTGCGCACGGCTTTCACCGTTTCACGGGCGATGATCTTCGCACCGATGGCCGCCTGGATAGCAATATCGAACTGTTGGCGCGGGATAAGTTCTTTTAGTTTCTCGCACATCTTACGACCGAAATCATAGGCATGGTCGGCATAGATCAGCGACGAGAGGGCATCGACCTGCTCACCATTGAGCAGAATATCGAGTTTGACCAGACGGCTCGGGTTGTAGCCCGTGCGGTGGTAGTCGAACGAGGCATAACCCTTCGAGATCGACTTCAGTTTGTCGTAGAAATCAAAGACGATCTCCGAGAGCGGCATATCAAAATTCACCTCGACACGATCCTGCGTGATGAAGGTTTGATTCTTCAGCGTACCACGCTTGTCAATACAGAGTTTGATAACATTACCCAAGAAATCGGCTTTGGTAATGATTTGAGCCTCGATATAGGGCTCTTCGATCTTGGCGATCTTCGTAATTTCGGGCAGTCCCGAGGGGTTATGCACCTCGAGCACCTCACCGGTCGTGGTCGAGATGCGATACGAAACGTTCGGCACGGTTGTGATCACATCCATGTCAAACTCGCGGTAGAGACGCTCCTGAATGATCTCCATGTGCAACAGTCCAAGAAATCCGCAACGGAAACCAAAGCCGAGAGCCAACGACGACTCCGGCTCGAAAGTCAGCGAAGCATCGTTCAGACGCAATTTCTCGAGCGACGCACGCAGATCCTCATAGCGATCTGCCTCGACCGGATAGACACCGGCAAAGACCATCGGCTTGACATCCTCAAAACCGGCAATGGCCTCCTTACACGGATTGGCGATCGCGGTGATCGTATCGCCCACCTTCACCTCCGACGAGGTCTTAATACCCGAGCAGATGTAGCCCACGTCGCCCGTACGGATCTCCTGTTTGGGGACCATTTTGAGCTTGAGCACACCCACCTCGTCGGCATCGTACTCCGAACCAGTATTGAAGAATTTCACCTGCTCACCCTTATGGATCGAACCATTAAAGACTCGGAAATAGGCAATAATCCCTCGGAAGGGGTTGAACACCGAGTCGAAAATCAGGGCCTGTAGCGGGGCGTCAGGATCGCCCTGCGGAGCCGGAATACGCTCCACGATAGCCTCCAACACATCCTCTACACCTTGTCCCGTTTTACCCGACGCCAAGAGAATATCCTCCTCTTTGCAGCCAATCAAGTCGATGATCTGATCCTTCACCTCGTCAATCATGGCCGAATCGACGTCAATCTTATTCAACACGGGGATAATCTCCAGATCGTTACCTACGGCCAGATAGAGGTTCGAGATGGTCTGTGCCTGGATACCCTGCGTAGCATCAACCACCAGCAGTGCACCCTCGCACGAAGCGATGGCACGCGAAACCTCGTACGAGAAATCGACGTGTCCCGGCGTGTCGATCAGGTTGAGCGTGTATTGCTCACCGTCACAGGCCGTATAGTTCATTTGGATGGCGTGGCTCTTGATCGTGATACCCTTCTCGCGCTCGAGTTCCATATCGTCCAACACCTGCGACTGCATTTCGCGTTGGTTGAGCGTATTGGTCTTCTCCAGCAGACGATCGGCCAGCGTACTCTTACCGTGGTCGATATGGGCAATGATACAAAAATTACGTATGTGTTTCATGCGTATATGCGTGTGTATGTATGCGTATAAATCGTGCAAATATACAAAATGAATCGTAAATTACAAAATCGGCCCTTCTTAGAAGGACTTTCGTGGTATTTTTGACCATTTTATTTGCTCAATTCGATTCCATACGCTATATTTGTCTTATCGAAACCGATTAAAGCATGATCCGGAACTATTTTATGCAGGCTTGGTGGTGGCGCCCACTTGACTCTCGTAGACAATGAGGGGCCATCGGCCGTGTATAAAACCCACTGATACACATCCCGTTGTTTGCGAGAAGCGACAACGGGATTTTTCATTCTCCTTTCCCAGTAAAAAACAACAAAAACAATACGCGCTATGAACAGTAAAAAATTCATCCTTCCTGAAGCATTGATGCCAACCGCATGGTACAACATCGTAGCCGACATGCCGACCCCGCCCCGTCCCTATCTCGATCCGCGTACCCGCGCCGAGGTAACAGTGGCCGATCTGGAGCGTCTGATCGCCTCGGAGCTGGCTCGTCAGGAACTTTCCAGAGAACGCTATATCGAGATTCCCGAAGAGGTACTACAGATCTATCGCATTTGGCGTCCCGCCCCGCTGGTGCGCGCCACGGGATTGGAAAAGGTCCTCGATACGCCCGCCAAAATCTTCTTCAAAAACGAGGGTGTATCGCCCGTCGGATCGCACAAACCCAATAGTGCCGTACCGCAGGCCTACTACAACTTCAAGCAGGGTGTCAAGCGCCTGACTACCGAGACCGGAGCCGGACAATGGGGCTCGGCCTTGGCCTTTGCCGGACGTCACTTCGGACTCGACGTCGATGTCTACATGGTCCGCGTGAGCTACGACCAAAAACCTTATCGCCGACTGATGATGCACACCTGGGGAGCATCGTGCTACTCCTCGCCCACCGATCGCACAGCTTCGGGACGTGCAGCATTGGGGCGCGACCCCCACTGCATGGGCAGCCTCGGGCTGGCCATTTCGGAGGCTGTCGAGGCGGCTTTGGCCGAGCCGGAGACCACTCGCTACTGTCTGGGCAGTGTCATGAACCATGTCTTGCTCCACCAGACCATCACGGGCGAGGAGGCCATTCGCCAGATGGAGATGGCCGAGGCAGAGGCCGACGTTGTCATTGGCTGTGTAGGTGGAGGCAGCAACTTCGGTGGCATCGGCTTCCCCTTCCTGCGCAAAAAACTTTGCGAGGGCAAGCAATTGCGCGTCGTCGCAGTCGAGCCGGAAAGTTGTCCGAAGCTCACCCGAGGTACGTTTGGCTATGACATTGGTGATGTATCGGGCTACACGCCACTCATTCCGATGTATTCGCTGGGCCACGATTTCCAGCCTTCGGCCATCCATGCCGGTGGTCTACGCTATCACGGCGCAGGATCCATCATCAGCCAACTCCTGCACGACGGGTTGATCGAGGCCACGTCGGTCGGTCAGACCGAGACAATGCGTGCTGGCATTCTCTTTGCCCGCACCGAAGGCATCATCCCGGCTCCTGAATCAACCCATGCCATTGCTGTGGCTATCCGCGAGGCGTTGCAGGCCAAGGAGGAGGGCTGCGAACGTACGATTCTGTTCAACCTATCGGGACACGGAACGATCGACCTTTATGCCTACGAACAACACTTGGCCGGCAATCTGGTCGATTATCTCCCCTCGGACGAAGAGATCGCTCGCACCGCTTCGCAGGTCATTCGCCCATAAGCGAGTGGCCAGCGCGGTGAACGCACCTAATAAGCGGCCAAATTCACGAGGTAAGCTACCCGATTTTTCGATTTTATGTATTATCTTTGCGGCTTACTAACACGCAAGCTCTATGTTAAGTCGACAAATCGCCTCGAAGCTTGGTGTCTATGAGACACCCTTCTACCTCTATGATATGGCTCTGCTGCGCCAAACGCTCGAAAGTGTGGTCTATGAGTCGAAACGCTACGGATACCACCTGCACTATGCCATTAAGGCTAACTACGACGATCGTATTCTAGCTACGATCCGCGAATATGGATTGGGCATCGACTGCGCCTCGGGAAATGAGTTGCGCAAGGCAATCGAGTCGGGCTTTGACCCCAAGACAATCGTCTATGCCGGAGTCGGCAAGAAAGATAAGGAGTTGCGCTATGCTATCGAGCAGCAGATTCTGGCTATCAATGTCGAGTCGCTCGAAGAGCTCTATCTGCTCGATCGTCTCTCGGCCGAGGCCGGACGTATTACGGATGTCGCGCTGCGCATCAACCCCGACATCGACCCCAAGACAAATCATTGCATCGACACGGGTCAGGCAGACAGCAAGTTCGGTATCTCGTATGAGGAGATTTTGGAGCACACCGAGGAGCTGAAAGCGTTGAAGAACCTGAAGCTGATCGGTATCCACCTGCACATCGGATCGCAGATCCGCGAGTTGCACGTCTTCGAGAACATGTGTCTGAAGGTCAATCTGATCGTTGAGAATCTGGAGCGTTTGGGCTTCTCGTTCCGCTTTGTCGATGTCGGTGGTGGTTTGGGCGTAAACTACGATGTACCGGAGAACGAACCGATTCCGAACTTCGCATCGCTCTTTGCCATCATCCACAACCACCTGAAGGTGGGCGATCGTGAGGTGCACTTCGAGTTCGGTCGCGCCATCGTTGCCGAGTGTGGCGAGCTGATCACCCGCGTACTATTCAACAAGACAACCGCCACGGGACGTCGCCTGCTGATCGTCGATGCCTCGATGACCGAACTGATTCGTCCGGCTCTCTATGGGTCGTATCACAACATTGAGAACATCACCTCGGAGAGTGAACTGCCCAAGAAATACACGGTCGTAGGTACAGCCTGCGAATCGACCGACGTTTTCCAGGAGAATGTCAGTCTGAAGGTGAGCAAACGCGGCGACCTGATCGCCATCAAATCGGCCGGAGCCTACGGCATGTCAATGGCCTCGCGCTACAACCTGCACGACCTGCCCGGCGCCGTTTACAGCGACCAAATCGAGTAATTTATCGCCATGTGGCTCGCATTAGCGTTCCTATCGGCTGCCCTACTCGGTCTTTACGATGCAGCCAAGAAACAATCCCTCACCGGCAATGCAGTATTGCCGGTGTTGTTGCTTAACACACTGATCTCTACCCTGCTCTTTGCCCCTTTGCTGCTCAATTCAACGTTCGATTGGGGTTGGTTTGAAGGGACAAAATTTGCCACGCCCGTTGGCTCGATCAACGACCATGTTGCCGTGGCACTCAAAGCCGTCATCGTCCTCACCTCGTGGGTATTTGGCTATTTCGGTATCAAGCACCTCCCGATCACCCTCGTCGGTCCGATTAACGCCACACGTCCTGTGATGGTACTCGTCGGCGCGATGCTCTTTTTCGGCGAGCGATTAAATGGGTATCAGTGGGCTGGTGTGCTGCTGTCGCTCTTCTCGCTCTTTTTGCTGAGCCGCGTAGGGCGCAAAGAGGGAGTTCATTTCACGCACAACCGGTGGATTGTCTGCGTCGTCTTATCGTCAGTCGTGGGAGCCTTGAGCGGTTTGTATGACAAATATTTGATGCAGACACTCGACCCGCTCTTCGTACAGAGTTGGTATAATCTCTATCAGTTGCTGATCATGACCCTGCTGGTGGCCTTTCTGTGGTGGCCGCGACGGGCCATGGATCGGTTTCGTTGGAGTTGGGCCATTCCGCTTATTTCAATCTTCCTCTCGGCCGCCGACATGGCCTATTTCTGGGCATTGAGTGATCAGGAGGCGATGATCTCTATCGTCTCGATGGTACGTCGTTCGTCGGTGATTGTCTCCTTCTTGTGTGGCGCGGTGCTCTTCCGTGAGCGTAATCTGCGCGCCAAAGGGTTCGACCTGCTCCTAATTTTGCTCGGCATGGTGCTCCTCTGGCTGGGCACTCGCTAACGAATCAGCCACCGGCACCGCCACAAACAGATCCTGCTCAACAGGCCACTCTTTGACCCGATCAATGGCCTGTTGCACGGTACGACCGATCTTATTCGTAAAAGAAGAGCCGCGATAGCTGCTCGTATTGGTTATCAGCACAAAACTCAAGCCTTGACGCTGGCTGCGGATGTAGGCACACGTACCCGACATCGTGCCGGTACGCACCAACACAGCCCCACTCGAGCGGGCCCATCCGTAACCAAACTGACCTCCCGAGCCCTTCATGTCGCGGATACGGGCTTCGGAGAGGATATCCGGCACACCGGGTCGTCCGTCAATCGAGGCCACCAGACGCAACAACTCGGCAGCCGAAGCAACCCAAGCGCCGGCACCTTGTAAGCCGGTAATGTTGTTACCACCATATTCGCGCGGACGCATCGCCCCCGAGCCGTCATACGACTCGATCACCTCGCCCGGGTCGTGGCCGTAATATTTCACCTCGTGCGGGAATCGCTCCTCGTAATAATTCCGCGCAATGTGCATATCATAACACCCCGCAGAACGCAACACATGGCTTTGCAGATACTCCTCGTAACTCATTCCCGAAACCCGCTCGATCACCTTCGAGAGTACCAAATAGCCGATATTGGAGTATTGAGCCGAGCCGCCCGGATTATCACGCAGACGCATTCCTAACTGCCAATTGATCAGATCCTCGGCCGAAAGCGTACTATCCTTGCCAACCCAATTCAATAGATCGGCCGAACGGAACATCGGATCACCCATGCGACGGCTGAAACCCGAAGTGTGGTTCAACAGATGATGCACAGTAATACGCGGAACGCGCTTATCGCGGTAGGTGGTAAATTCGTTCAGAATGCCCTGATCGCCAAAGACCGTCTGATCGACCGAGAGTTTTCCCTCATCGACCAACTTCATGATGCCGATGGCCGTCACAAGTTTCGAAGCTGAAGCTATGCGATAAATATCTCCCGCCTCGGCACGACGTCCAACCTCCTTATCAGCCCATCCGAAGCCCTTGGCATAGATGAGGTGTTCGTTGCGCATGATGGCTAACGAAGCACCGCGGATATTGTTGCGGGCCATCCATCGTTCGATGAATTGTTCCATGCGACGCGTCTCAGTAAAGTCGGAATAGGCATTGCGCAGCGTATCGTTCAACCGATAGAGAGCCTCCTCCTCGACATACTCCTCCTCGCCCACCACCTCGCGGCAGCTGCGAAACCAAAGGAGCGCGCCCATCAAAAAGAGGGCCAAAATCAAAAGCGGTTTGTAACGATTCATGTGACAAAGATACAAAATTATTTTTATCTTTGCAGTGTTTGACGCCCATTCATAAAACCCGAAAATTACCATGCAATTGATCACTCGCCTATCCTCCCTGCTCTCCGCCATGCTCCTATTGGCTGCATGCGGAGCGTCACAATCACCACTCGAGGCCTTCCCCGAGGAGATTTATAGCCCCCAATATGCCACCGGATTTCAAATTCGCGGAGCAGCAGATCGTGCCAGCACCCTCATCACGCTGAGCAACCCCTGGCAGGGAGCCGAGCAGGTCCAGACGCATCTGCTGATCTTGCGGGGCGGCGAGCAGGCCCCGAAGGGTTTTACCGGGCAGACCTTGCAGGGCGAGGCAAAGCGCATCGTCTGCATGTCCTCGACCCATATCGCCCTGTTGGATGCTATCGGCGAGGTTGAGCGTGTAGTGGGCGTCTCGGGCATCAACTTCGTCTCCAACCCCTATGTGGCCCAACACAAGGATCGCTTGGGAGACGTCGGCTATGATGGGCACATCGACTTTGAATTGTTGCTCTCGCTCAAACCCGATATCGTCTTGCTGTTTGGCATTGCCGGGGCCTGCACTATGGAGCCTAAACTGCAGGAGTTGGGCATTCCCTACCTCTATATCGGGGAGTATCTGGAGGAGATTCCACTCGGCAAGACGGAGTGGATGTTGGTCTTGGCCGAGTTGGCCGGCTGCCGCGAAAAGGCCGAGCCGATCTTTGCTGCAATTCCGAAACGCTATCAAGCCCTCCAAGAGCGCGTTGCTCAAAGCAATCGACCTCGTCCGAAGGTGATGATCAATACCCCCTATGGCGATTCGTGGTTCATGGCCTCGACCACGAGCTATGTAGCACGGCTGATTGCCGATGCCGGAGGCGATTACCTCTATCAGGAGAATCACACCAACCAATCTCTGCCAATTGACCTCGAGGAGGCGATGCTACTCGCCTCCAAGGCTGATGTCTGGATCAATACTGGAAGTGCCTCCTCAATGGAGATGCTGAAGCGGGATCTACCGAAATTTACTCACGTGCCATGTATTGTACAGGGTAACGTATGGAATTGTAATCGCCGCATGAATCCTTCGGGCGGCAACGACTATTGGGAGTCGGGAGTCGTACATCCCGATCTGGTTTTGCAGGATTTAGTCTCGATTTTCCATCCCGAGCTTCTCCCAACCAGCGAACTAACCTACTACCAACAGCTACAATAGGTCCGTCCTACCCGCTGCAAAACTAAAAAGAGCAGTCCAACCAGTGTGGTTGGACTGCTCTTTTTATCATGCATTCTATGCTTACTCCTACTTCTCCAACGGCCAGTGCAGTTGCAGGTAATCACGCTTACCAAGCGACGTAGTAGCCTCGATGATCACACCCTTGGCACCCTCCTGCTCGATCAACTCATCGAAATTCGACAGATCGAATGAGAGGTACTCACCCAAGGTTTGATTCGACGAGGTCTGATCGCTCGACGTATCGTGGCACATCACCAGATTGATATAACCATCGGCCGTAAACTTGGGCTTGAAGGTCGGATCCTCGTTATAAACCAACGTGTAGGTGCCCTTCGACGAGCCATTGGGTACAGCGAAGAGATTGAGCGTCTTTTTGCTCCACTGCATCATCTGGAACGAGATACGGCCCTCACCGAAGTTCTCCATCTCATCGGTCGTCTCAACAATGGCCAAATCACCCCAACGTACCTTCTCGGCACCATAGACCTTGATGTTGTAGTCGAAACCGGGAACCTTCTCGCTCAAAATACGATAGGCCAAGATCGAACGATCGCCCCATGTAGGACGATAGACCGGCTCTAAATACTCACTAGCATAGAGAGTTTCGCCCTCATCCGTTACAAAATAGAACCCCGTAGCGCTGACTTGTGCATTGACAAAGATAGTACCTTGCGCATAATCACCGCTCGAACTTTTGTTACACGACGTGGTCGCTACCAAAGCAAAAGCAGCCACCAAAAACATTGCAATTCTTTTCATTTTTTTACTCAATTATAATTTTCAATTTATCAAACGAAACGCAGGAACTTTTCCGCGTGCCAAAGGTAAGATTTTTTTTTTCAATATCAGCGTACAGGTTCCTATTTTCGTCTTCTTTGGGCAAAAAAAGTAATCTCGACGCTCCCTTTTGCGTGATATTTGCAACCCAAGATATTGAATACCATAAAAACAATATGCACATCATGAAAAAGTATTGGATCTATTTGGCAGGGTGTATAGCCCTCGGAGCCATCGCCGCCTTTGTCGCTTGCGACGATGAAGACCACACTTCAAAGAGCACGGAATTTCAGCGTATGGAGATGAGTTTCAACTATGCCGTCAGCGAGGATCTGTTGGCCGTGGCCGACATCCTGATCACCTACACCGACCCGGCCGGCGTGATCACAACCCCGACAGCTCCGCTCGACGTGCTTTCGTGGAACAAGAACTTCTCTTCGGAGAACCTCCCGGCCGGTTTTGAAGTTACGGTAGAGGTTGAGATGAAGGAGGGTATCACGCTCGATAAGAGCAGTTACACGCTCACACAACGTTGGAGCGAAGAATTCTTGGAATATCGTTCTGACGGCAAGGTACATTGGCGCGATAAAGATGCCGACGAGGTACGCACGCAGACCTTCACAAGCAACCCCGATGATCCCGACGCGCTGCTGCAACAGATCACAACGGCCGTGGGCCTCATGAGCCGAACCTACCGCTATATGGTCGCCCTCGATCCGGACGGCACGGGCTACGAAGTAACCGACAACGACTAACAAGAGCGAAGACCACGCTTGGAGGCTTGAGTTTTTCAGGCCTCCTTTTTTTGCGCTGGGTGATCCTCCTCACAACGAACACCTCGATTTTGAGCCACACAGATGCCGAAGTTTGAATTTATTTTTGTATATTTGCACGATTTATACGCATATACAACATTCTATCACTATGAATATCTCATACAACTGGCTCAAACGCTATCTCAAGACCGATCTAACGGCCGACGAGACAGCTAAAATCCTAACCGATATCGGCCTTGAGGTCGAAGGCTTCGAGCAGATCGAGACCATCAAAGGCGGCCTGAAGGGCGTCGTGGTGGCCGAAGTGCTCACGTGTGTCGAGCATCCAGACTCAGATCACCTGCACATCACGACGGTCGATGTAGGTGGCGAGGCTCCCGTGCAGATTGTCTGTGGTGCACCCAACTGCCGCCAAGGCTTGAAGGTGCTCTGCGCTACGGTAGGCACCGTCCTCTACCCCAATGGTGGCGACGAGGAGTTCAAGATCAAACGCTCGAAGATTCGCGGTGTCGAGTCGCTCGGTATGCTTTGCGCGGAGGACGAGTTGGGCATTGGTGCCTCACACGACGGCATTATGGAGTTGCCGGCTGATGCCGTGGTGGGTATGACCGCCAAAGAGTATCTTCACATCGAAGATGACTACCTGATCGCCATCGGTCTGACGCCGAACCGCGTCGATGCAGCCTCGCACATGGGTGTAGCACGCGACCTAGCCGCCTATCTGAAGGCCAACGGTCGTCCGGTAGCATTGGAGTGGCCTTCGGTCGATGCGTTTGCCGTCGACAACCACGATCTGCCGATCAACGTACGCGTGGAGAACGCCGAAGCTGCACCGCGCTATGCCGGTGTCTCGATCAAGGGTTGCACGGTCGCTCCCTCACCCGAGTGGATGCAGAATGCCCTGCGTGCTGCGGGTATCAATCCGAAAAACAACCTGGTCGATATCACCAACTTTGTCCTCTTCGAGCTGGGACAGCCGTTGCATGCCTTCGATGCAGCCAAGATCGAGGGTGGCGAGGTGATTGTCCGCACCTGTGCCGAAGGAACTCCCTTTGTCACACTAGACGGCGTAGAGCGCAAACTCACCGAGCGCGATTTGATGATCTGCTCGGCCGAGCGTCCGATGTGCATCGCCGGTGTATTTGGCGGTTTGGACTCGGGTGTGAGCGAGACAACGACCGACGTATTCCTGGAGAGTGCCTACTTCAACCCCGTATGGGTGCGTAAGACGGCTAAACGCTTTGGTCTGAACACCGACTCCTCGTTCCGTTTCGAGCGCGGTGTCGATCCCAATTTGCAGGTCTATGCACTCAAGCGTGCCGCCCTGCTGATGAAGGAGCTGGCCGGTGGTCAGATTGCCTCGGAGATCATCGACATCTATCCCACGCCGGTGGCAGATTTCACCTTCGAGATTTCGCCCATGCGCATCTGCTCGCTCATCGGCAAGCAGATCCCCAACGAGACGCTGCGCACGATTATCCAATCGCTCGACGTGAAGATTCTCGCCGAGGATGAGCAGACGTGGCAGGTGGCCGTACCGCCCTATCGCGTCGATGTACAGCGCGAGGCCGACCTAGTGGAGGATATACTGCGCATCTATGGCTACAACAACATCGAGATCCCGACGGCCGTACATTCGACTTTGTCGTACGCACCGCGTCCCGATCGCACGAAGCTCATGAATTTGGCAGCCGACTTCCTTTCGGCTGGTGGCTACACGGAGATCATGTCGAACTCGCTAACCAAAGCCTCCTACTACGAGGGATTAGAGAGCTACAAAGCCGAGCACTGCGTACGCATTATGAACCCGCTCAGTGCCGATCTGAATGTCATGCGTCAGACCTTGCTGTTCAACATGCTGGAGGCCATGTCGCTGAACATCAACCACCGCAACGCCGACCTGAAACTCTACGAGTTTGGCAACTGCTACTTCTACAATGCCGAGAAGTGCACCGAGGAGAATCACCTGGCAGCCTACGATGAGGAGTATCGTCTGGCCATCGCCGTAACGGGCACCGCCACGCCGCAATCGTGGGACTCGAAGCCGACCAAAGCCTCGTTCTTCACGCTGCGTGCTACGGCCGAGAAGTTGCTGAAGCGTTTCGGCATCGACAGCTACACGTTGCGTTGCGAGCCGATCAAGAGCGACCTGTATAGCGAAGCCATCGAGCTGCAACTCAACGGCAAGAAGCTCTGTGAGCTGGGTTTGGTAAGTCCGAAGATGCGCAAGATGGCCGACATCAAGCAGGAGGTCTATTTCCTGGAGATGAATTTCGATCTGTTGGTTAAATCGACCAAGAAGCACCGCATTCAGGTCAGCGAACTCTCAAAATTCCCCGAGGTGAAGCGCGACCTGGCCTTGCTGGTAGACAGCTCGGTGTCGTTTGCTGCGCTGCGCGAGGTAGCCTTTGCTACGGAGCGTAAGTTGCTCCAGCGCGTCTCGCTCTTCGATGTCTATGAGGGCGACAAACTCCCCGCAGGCAAGAAGTCGTACGCCTTGAGCTTCATTTTGGAGGACAAGAGCCGCACGTTAGACGACAAGACCATCGAGCGTGTGATGCAGAACCTGCAGCGCCAATTCGAGCAAAAGTGTGGTGCACAGGTGCGTGCGTAAGCATCGAAAAAACAAATAAAACACACGTAGGGGGCTGGCCAACGCGGTCAGCCCCCTCATAAACGCCTTTGGAGAAAAGATGGAACAGACCGAATATTTCGATACTTTTGAGAACAACCTCCTCACCGAGCTTTTGAAACTCTGCACCTCGCACGGTGTGCTGTCGGGCACGCTGCTCGCTTCAGAGGATATTGACGAGCGTTGGAAGGCCTACGCGCCCGAGTATATGGCTGATGCCGTGCCGCAGGTCAATGCCTATCCTGCTGCTGCTATCGCATGGGCCGGCTATGTGGGTATGGCCGTTGCCAATCGTTGGGACAACGGCTGGGAGCAATATGCCGAAGAGCCCTACTCAGCCCTGCACGGCACGGACGGTTTTGACGACATGGACGAACATATCGTCGAGCAGATCCTAGGCCTGGCACTCGACTCGGAAGAGGCACAGAAGATCGAGCAGGTGATGCGCAGTTGTGCCCATACGGCCATGACCTTCATTCGCCGCGAGGATACCGAGGCGCAGAGCACCAAAGCCTTCTACATCTTTGCCCGCACGACGCGTGTATTGTTCCGCATCGGAGCTGCCATCGAGCTGAAGCGTCTGGGCTACAAATTCGAGAAGGTCAATCTGCAAGAGAGCTAAACACACTCCTGCACTGATCAAAAAGATGGGCTGTCGCAACCACCACGGTTGGACAGCCCATTTTCACTGGCTCATACGCCGGATGATTATTGCGCCGGCTCCCAGCTAATCGTATAGAACGAGATATTCGAATCGCGCGGAGCGAACTGAATCTGATCACCCTCGGCAGCCGTAATATCTACCGAGACCGAGAAGTCGGCCGAAGCCGCAATCGAAGGCTCACTCACGGTCGAAGCTTTACCAGTCGATCCCTGCGGTTGGAGCATCACACGGATGGCTTTTGCGCTCGTTTTACCATTGCGACCCGTGATGGTCAAACGACCGCTACCGGTTGCCGTAAAGTAGAAATAATTCTTACCATTATCACCATTGCCTTTCGACGTGATGTAGGTCCCATTCGAGTCTGTCTTAAAGTCGTATCCCTTACCATCGCTACCTTTATAGTAACCTAGGCCGGCATACTCCGAATCAGACATCAAGGAGGTTGAACCAATCGCCGCAGACCATGCAGTAAACTCATCCGATCCCCAGCTATAGAGCGACCCTACGGCTGCCGTTGTCGTAAATGACACAGCCTCACTCCAAGCCGAGTTGTTCCAATCCGAAGCGGTAGCAGCAATAGCCTGAATCTGGACCGTATAGGTGGTTTCAGCCTTCAAGCCCGTAATCTTACCGCCACTTACCAGCGTAGCGATCGTTGCATCGTCGCCATTGAGGCGGTAGCGGTAGCCGGTAGCACCCGTCACGGCATTCCACGAAACGACTGCCGAACGATCTGTCACCTCCGAAACCGTAACAGCACCCATCACCAGCGCACTCTTCGAGCCGGTACGCACCGAAACCTCGGTCCACGCCGAGTCGGTCCACGCCGTCGAATTGGCCTCGGCAAGCGCACGCACAAAAATCGTGTAGTCGGTGTCGGCCTGCAAGCCCTCGATTGTGTAGGTCAAAACATTGCCAACATTAACCACAGCACCCATCTCACCGATCTTATAGCTATAGCCTGCGGCATTGGCAACAACCTCCCAACTGAGTTGAGTCGAATAAGAGGTCGTGGCAGCCTTCACCTCGGGCTGCTGGAGTTTCACACGGTAGTAGGCCGACATGATCGAGGTCGTACCCCAACCCGATGCAACATAACCGCTATCGGCAGCCGGAACGGCCTTGACGGCAATCGACTGCTTCGTACCCGGAGCCACGGTCAGAGTCACCTTATGATCAGTCGTCGTCTGCTCGGCACCATCGTTTACCTTATATACATAATGGTCCGCCTGCTCGTTTACATCCCACGAGAAGGTCACCGTCGAACGCTCGGCGTCGATCGACTCCGTCTCGACCTGCACAACCGGTTGCGAAAGATCGTTGCCATAACCATAGTTTAGCGTAAAGCTCGACACGACACCCGCATTGAGCGCAATCGTGCGCGTACCCTCCACATCACCGCCATTCTTTGAGATGGGCACCAACTTACTTGTCAACGGTGCATTTGTCGTCTCATAGGGCGAGAAAATCACCTGATCGAATTGCACAGTCGGATAGGTCACACCCGAATAGGGCATACAAGCCGCCCAAACCGTATAGCAGCCATTCTCATCGGGCGTCAGATCCGAGGTGTCGATCACCAGCGTCTTGCCTGCAGCCGCATTGGGCTCAAAACCAGAAAGTTTATACTTACATTGGTAGTTTTTGTTGGTCAGCTCGTGGCTGTTACAAAGGGCAATACCGCTGATCTGGAGTTGGTTGAACTTAAAATCGACCGGTAGCCCCTTGACCGTAATTTTCATATAGGCCAACATATGCTTAAAGCGGGTCTTCATCACGCCATCGGCCGGCAACTCGCTATCATAGGCACGCAACAGAATGGCAGCCGGATCGGGCGAGGTTGCCGTGGGCTTCTGCACGCGCGGCACATTGACACGCATAAAGCCCTCTGAGGCATTGGTCACCGTAGGATCTACCGCCCCAACAGGATAATTGGCATAGAAACCGGCAAAGCCCGAAGCGGGCAGAATACCGGTGTAATAGACCGCCTCGGTCGTGTAGGTCGAAGTACCCGGATAGGCTGCACCGACCTTGTACGGATCACTAATCGAATAGGTGAAAGCGGCCTCCTGGGCAGTCACATTGCTCTGCGTAGGCTGGTGCATGCGCACATGATTATAGCCTCGCGAGCTCACCGAAGCGACCTCCAGCAGCACCATGTCGTCATCACCCTCAAAGGCAAAGAGCCAATCGCCCTCCTCGTTCTGACCTGCCACCACAGCACGCGAGGCACTCTGCTGGCTCACCTCCATACGAATCGTATGGCCATCCCACTCCTGTACCGGAGTTGTGGCCTCTTCGATCGCATCGTTACATGCTCCGGCCAGCACAGTCAGCAGGCCCAGAGCGCACAAACGGAACATACTTTTCATCGTCGTAGAGGTATTAAAATTCACCAAAATCATCACCACCTTCGCCGGGATCAATCTGCGAATCATCCGAGCCATAAAAGCCTTGTTCTACTGCTACCAGCAGTTCTGTCAGCCGAGGCTCTTCATACGCCATCAGCACTATTGTACTCTCTTTCTTCATCTTTTTTATTGGTTGGTTGGGTTATTTTGATTCTGCTATTGACTATTCCTGTGCACCATAGCGACGAGCCTCTTCGGCCTTCAGAGCCTCCAGCACCGACTCCTTAACCTTGACAATCGTGCCGTGCTTATGGCCTGCGGGAACCGAAATCAGCGAGTCGATCGGTTCAAAGGTCTGGAAGTCGCGTGTGCGAACAGCACCGAAACGATACTGTTTATAGACATCAAAATAGATCAGCCAGTCCTCCCCTACCTGCACGGCACAAGCACCCTCGGAGTAGGTCGGAGCGAACTTCTCGCTCGGTTGGCTATAGGGACCTTCGGCATCCGTGGCCGAGGCGGCAAACAGATCGCTGTAGCCCGGCTTGCGGTTATCCTTCACGATAGCGATATACTCTCCTTCGCCCTTTTGCAGCACAAAGCCGTCGATCGAATTGAAACCCGGATCGTAGAAGGGTTTGCGCGGTGCGAACTCCACGAAATCCTTCGTCGTCGTATAATACATGCGGTGGCAGCCATTCGCCCCCAATTTATCAGCCTCGGTGTAGTTCTCTGGCAGGATCGACGACGACCAAACGATCATGTAGTGCTCCTTCGCGGCATCGTAGAAGATCTCCGGAGCCCAGACATTATTGGTCTTTTCGCCCTCCATGACGGGGATACGCTGCTGCTCACTCCAGGTGATCAGATCCTTCGACGAAGCATGGCCAAAGCCCAAATCGCCCGACCAGCCGAGCGTCCACACTAAGTGGAAGAGGCCATCCGGTCCTTGCACGATCGAGGGATCGCGCATCATCGACTGCGGGTAGAACTTCGTCTGTTCCGTCTCGCCGGTCGTGTAGTTGAAATATTCGGGTTGTTGATTACCGATACGCGGCGTCAGCCACGTACCCTGCAGACTATCCCATTTGTAACCATCGTAGCTATAGAGCAAGTGCAAACCATCTAACGCAGGCTCACGAAAGCCTGTGAAGAGATAGACCTCCCGCTCAACCTGCGGTGTGGAGCAGGCAAACGTAGCCAGCAGAACCGCCAGCAGAGTTGTCAGTTTTACGTAGTTCATCATCTGTTCAAACGTATTTCAGAGATTTTAATGATCGTATTGGCACAATGGTTGGCAATCAACCATCATGCACCACCTTAAAATCGAAAGGCTTTAAGCCCCCTAGCAGGAGGCTTAAAGCACAATCGAACTGATTTTGCAAACGATTACTCGTGCAAATAGAGATCCCAGCCCAAGTAATTCTCTACAGCCTCCTGGAGCACATCGACCACATCCGTACGAACCATGGCCACGTGGTGCTCGAAACCATTCTTGCAGATGAACTTCATCAACTTCTGCAGATTCTCCACCTCCGTCACGGCAATACATCCGGCCATGCCATAAGGATCGTTCGTCATGCGACCCTTACCCAGGTAGCTCTTGATGCAACCCAGCGTGTCGTCGGTCGAAATACGGAAGAAGGTGAAATCGCCCTCCGAGCACTTACCCTGCACGGCACCAAAGGTATTAACCTTACCCAACGTACGACCCAACACGCCCAGCGTATCAAGCGAAATCTCGTTCTGCACGAAACTCTTCGGAGCATTACCGCAGTGGGTGCAGACACACTTATTGCGATCCTCGGCAAAGTTGTTGTTCCAATCGAGCAGCGTCGAAGCCTTGCCTGAAGCCAACGTCAGCGCATACATCGAAACGGCACCGGCCAAGTCGGTCTCACAAGCGCAGGGGATCAGCTTATCGCTCATCATACTCATCGAGACACACGCTGCGCAGCCATAGTTCTGCTCCAGCGAATCCCAGCACTGAATAGCTGCAGCATCACACTCATTGGCAGCCATCCACTCCTCGACAGCCAGACCAAACTTAGCAACACGGCTCATCTTATCCATGTGGGCAGCAGGCACCTTGGCATAAGCGGCGATCTCCTCCATACGAGCCTTCAGCGCAGCTGCATTATCGTCGTAACGCTGTGCATTAAAGATGATCTCCGACAGATCGACCGGCACAACCGTGATACCGCTTGCCTGCAAGAGCTTCTCGCTGGCACGACACGTATTGAAGCCGAGCGGACGGGTACCGATCTGACCGATACGCGAGTGGGTCATCTTGTTCACCACGCGACATACGGCAGCAAACTTATTGATATCCTTCATCAGCAGCTCCGAATGGATCGAATAGGTGTGCAGCGTCGTATCGGTAAAGGGAATACCATATTGGTAGAGGTTGTTGCAAACCGAAATCTTACCACAGAAGGCATCGCGGCGGCTGTCCAGATCGACCTTGTCGTTCTCGTCGTCGCAAGCCTGCACTAACACAGGCACACGCAGCTCGGCACGAGCAATGGCGTTGATGATACCTACCTCGAAACCGAAGTTCGGCAACGATACGATGATACCGTCAATCTGGTCACGATATTCGCGGAAGAGTTTTGCGCACTTCTTACCATCCTCGACCGTCTCCATAGCACCGTCGGTCAGCGTGTCGGCTACATCCAAAATCACATAGCCGTAGCCCGCTGCCTCCAACTTTTCGCAGAGCGTCTTACGCACATCAATGGCCAGTGCCGAGTTGAAATAGGCACGCGTACCGATAATCAGACCAAAGGTCTCTTTTCCTTGTTTTGCAGGTTGATACATAGTTGTTAGGTTTTTTATTTTTTTGAATCTATTTTCTGTTTACGAGTTTAATGGCCTCGATCCAACCGCTATAGAGTTCGGCACGCTTGGCCTCATCCATCGTGGGCAGAATTCGATTATCCGACGTACGCAGGCGAGCCACCTCCTCGAGCGAGGACCACACGCCACGAGCCAATCCGTTCATCACCACAGCTCCCAACGCCGAAGCCTCCTCCAGGTCGGCACGGTTGATCGTTGCACCCAGCATATCGGCCTGGAACTGCATGAGGAACTTATTGCGGGTCGGACCGCCATCGACGCGCAGCTCCTTGAGCTTCACGCCGGCTTGGCCGGTCATCAGGTCAATCAAGTCTTTGATCTGATAGGGAATGGCCTCCAGGGCAGCACGTACGACATGTGCCTTGGTCGTTCCGAGCGTCATGCCGCAGATCACCGCCTTGGCCTCCGAATTCCACCACGGAGCACCCAATCCGGCAAAGGCAGGTACCAGATAGACGCCATTCGTGCTCTCGATGCTCGTTGCCAGGCTCTCCGTCTCGGCCGGCGAGGCGATCAGTTGCAGCTGATCCGTCAGCCAGCGCAACGTAGCACCCGTGCAATGGATATTGCCCTCAAAGGCATAGAAGACCTTACCTTGTGCCGCAAAGCCCACCGAGGTAACCAACCCCTCGGGTGCAGCCACAGCCTCCTCACCAATATTGACCATCACCGACGAGCCAGTGCCATAGGTAGCCTTACCCATACCAGCCTCGAAACACATCTGACCGGCCAATGCTCCGTGCGAATCGCCCAGCACACCGGCAATCTCAATTCCCTTGGGGAACAGTCCCTCGATGGTCGTACGGCCAACGATGGCATCACACGGCTTGGCCTCGGGCAACATCGAACGGGGAATGGTGAAGAGCTCCAGCAACTCATCATCCCAATCGAGCGTATGAATGTTGAACAGCAGCGTACGCGAAGCATTCGTGTAGTCGGTAGCATGCACGCGTCCCTCGGTGAGTTTCCAGATCAGCCACGCATCAATCGTACCCATGCGCAACGCTCCGGCCTCGGCAGCCTCACGGGCACCGGGTGTATGGTCCAGCAACCACTTCACACCGCTGGCCGAGAAATAGGGGTCAATCAGCAGACCACTCTTGGCCAAGAAGGTCTTTTCGTGGCCGGCCTCCTTCAAGGCACGGCAGATCTCGGCACCACGCTGGCATTGCCACACCACCGCCTTACCGATCGGCTTCCCCGTAGCAGCCTCCCACACCACCACCGTCTCACGCTGGTTGGTAATCGCCAACGAGAACTCGGCATCGGCATCCACCTCGGTTTCACGCAGCAACCGGCCGATGGCCTCGATCATATTGGCGTAGATCTCCTCGGCATCATGCTCGACCCATCCAGCTTGCGGATAATACTGCTTGTGTTCGATATTGACGCGGTTGATCAGTCGGCACGCCTCATCAAAGAGGATCGCTTTGGTGGCCGACGTGCTCTGATCGACTGCAAGAATATAACGGCTCATCTCTTCGCTCCGATTTAGGCTTTCAACATCTCGAGTGCCGTAGCAAGGATACCCTCGGCATCGAGTTTATAGTGGTGGAAAATCTCCAGCGGCTTGCCATGCACGACATTCTCATCCGGAATACCCAAAATGCGCACCGGCACGGGGCACTGCTCGGAGGTGATCTCCGTCACGATGCCACCCAGACCACCATAACGGCTATGCTCCTCGACCGTCAGGATTCGACCCGTCTCGCGCGCAGCATTGACAATAGCCTCCTCGTCGGCAGGTTTGAGCGTATGCATATCCAGCACACGCACCTCGATGCCCTGCTCACGCAGCATCTCACCGGCCTTCATACAGTGGTAAACCGTCTCACCACAACCGATAATGGTCATCGCCGTACCATCCATGAGCATCGTAGCCTTGCCAATCTCGAAGTCGAAATCGTCGTTCTCATAGACATCGGGCACCGCATTACGGCCTACACGCACATAGGCCGGATAGGGGAACTTCACCAGCTCCTGCACCAACTTACGCGTCTGGCGTGCATCGCAGGGCAGGAAGACATTCATACCCGGGAAGGTGCGCAGTGCAGCCACATCGTGCAGGCTATGGTGCGTAGCTCCGAGTGCGCCATAGGCCACACCTCCACTCACACCCAGAATCTTGACCGGATTCTGCGAATAGGCCACATCGACCTTCACCTGCTCGAGCGAGCGAGCCACATAGAAGCAAGCCGGACCACACACGAAGGTATTCTTACCCGACTGTGCCAAACCGGCGGCAATACCCACAGCATCCTGCTCGGCAATACCACACTCTACGGCCTGCTCGGGCAACTCCTTGAAAAATTTGGTCAGCGTCACCGAGCCACGGGCATCGGTCGTCACAGCTACAATATTCTTATCCTCTTTTGCCAGCTCCACCAGCGTATCGGTAAAGCTCTGACGGCAAGGAACACTCTTAATCTCCATAATTCACATGCTTGCTTATTGGTTCAACGTTTCGATGCGTGCGTCGATCTCTGCGATCGCAGCAGCGTACTCCTCGGCCGTCGGCACACCATGGTGCCACTTGAGGATATTCTCCATGAGCGATACACCGCGTCCCTTCGTCGTACGCGAGACGATCAGGTGCGGCTTACCCGAGTTGTAGTCGATCTTCTCGAAGGCCTCGACAATCGCCTCCATCGAGTCGCCGTTGATGTCCTGCACATCCCAACCAAAGGCCGACCAACGCTCGGCAATCGGCTCGAGAGCCATCACATTTTCGGTCGTATCGCTGATCTGCAGCCCGTTGCGGTCGATGATGGCCACCAAATTGTCCAGCTTGTAGTGGCTGCCGGCCATTGCGGCCTCATAGATCGAACCTTCGCCCTGCTCACCGTCGCCCATGAGCACATAGGTGCGCCAAGCCTTCTTGTCCATCTTCGCAGCGATGGCCATACCGACACCAATCGGCAAGCCGTGGCCCAATGCACCGCTATTAACCTCGATACCCGGCACCTCGATCGTGGGGTGACCGGCCAGCGGCGTGTCAAACTGGCCATAGGTATCGGTCAGCTCTTTCGAGATAAAGCCACGATTCTCGAGTACGCTGTACAACGCCTCGACGCAGTGACCTTTGCTCATCACAAAACGGTCGCGCTCCTCCCACTTCGGATTCTGAGGGTCGAGCTTCATCACATGAAAATAGAGTGCTGTGAGCATGTTCATCGACGAGAGGCCTCCGCCAATATGACCCGCCTTGGCGATCTGTACGATCTCGACCAGGCGTTTGCGGTTCTTCTCGGCCTGCAACATCAGGGATTTGGTTTGCATATTGTTAAATATTGGATTAAAGTTTGCGTTTAATTGTATAAAGATAAGGAGAAAATGCAAAACCACAAAATCCCGAAGGGGATTTTAGTCAAAAATTCACTATTTTTGCGCACAAATCAAAACAAACGATCCAAAATGCAACAAGATAATCAACTCCCCATCCGCGGTGCCATCTTCGACATGGACGGCACGCTGGTCGATAACAGCGCTGTACACACCCGCGCCTTTGCGCTGTTTTGCGCGCGCTACGGCATCCAGGATTGGCAGCAGCGCATCGACGGATTCTTCGGCATGGGCAACGAGGAGATCATGCGCCGACTCTTCCCCGAAGAGGTCATTCGCAGACGCGGCGTCGAGGAGCTGGGGCGCGAGAAGGAGGCCCTCTACCGCGAGATCTATGCGCCTGAGATTCAACCTATAACCGGATTGATGCACCTGCTCGATCTGCTGCAAAAGGCCGGCATTCGGTGCGCCGTAGGCTCATCGGGATGTCGAGAAAATGTCGAATTTGTCTTGGAGAAGTGCCACATCGCCCCCTATTTCGAGGTCTGCGTCTCGGGCGATATGGTCACTCGCTGCAAGCCCGATCCGGAGATCTATCTGACTGCAGCCGAAAAGTTGGGATTAACGCCTGCCGAGTGCATCGTATTTGAGGATGCACGGGCCGGCTTCGAGGCGGCTCGGCGAGCCGGTGCAGGGCGTCTGGTAGCCATCGCCACCACCCTATCACGCACGACGCTTAAAGAGGAGCAGTTAGCCGACTGCGTGGTTGCTGATTTTGCCGAGATCCAGAGCCTGCAACAACTACTCTAACAACCGTCTAACCCGCTTGCTTCGTACCACCCATCGGATCAGCACAGAGGGGCACATGCGGCATAAGGCCACACACAATTTGGTGAAAAAGCCGGGCAGGATGCGCTTTTTACCCCGCCACAAGGCGCGTAACGCACGGTGCGCGATCTGTTGAGGCCCGTGCATGACACGCCAGAAAAGTAGGCGGCGGCGCATCCGCTCATCGAGGCAGTAGAAGGGGGTATCGACCGCACCCGGGCAGACCACCGTCACCACCACCCCATCGGCAGCCCACTCATCGTGCAGCGCCTCGGCAAAGCACTTCAAATAGCTCTTCGTAGCGGCATAGAGCACGATCGAGGGATAGGGCATGTAGGCCGTAGCGGAGGACATGACGAGGATATGCCCTCGTTCTTTCCGAGCTCGCATGGCGGCCCCAAAGAGGCGACAGAGTTGCGTGGTCACACCACAATGCAGCGCCAGCAAACGCTCAATCTGTTCGGGCGTATAGGTCGCAAAACCACCAAAGAGCAGTGCTCCGGCATTGCAGACAAGCGTACCGACCTCTAACCCCTCCTGCTCGGTCCAGGCAAAGAGCTGCCCGGCAGCCTGTCCCTCGGTCAGATCAACCCTTCGAGCCACCACCTGCGCACCCGTCGCAGCCACCTCCTCGACCAAGGCCTGCAACGCCTCCGCATTGCGATCGACCACGATCACACCGGCATGGCTCTGCGCAAGCTCCAACGTATAGGCGCGTCCGATTCCCGAGGCAGCCCCGGTCACCAGGGCAAAATTATTTTTCTGCATATCAAATTCTTTTTCTACTTTTGCGCCGTCAAAAAACAAACTATTATGCTCAAAGCACTCTCTACGATCGGTCTTTTGCTCATCTCAAACAGCTTCATGACGCTGGCCTGGTATGGTCAGATCGCCTTTCGTTCGCGCCTCGAAAAGCTCAGCATCGCAGCCATCATCCTCCTCTCGTGGGGTGTAGCCCTGGCCGAGTATGCCTTCATGGTGCCGGCCAACCGCATCGGTTCGGAGGCCTTCGGTGGTCCGTTCACCCTGTGGCAACTCAAGGTCATTCAGGAGGTCATTTCGCTCTCGGTCTTCACGCTTTTCATGTTGTATTTCATGAAGAACGAGGCGTTGCGCTGGAACCACATTGCCGGATTCGTCTGCCTGATTTTGGCCGTCTATTTCATCTTCAAACGGTAGTCGTACGGCGGCTCACAAGCCACATGCCCACATAGGTAAAGGCGGCATTGAGCAGCAACAGCTCGAACCCGATCCGATAGTTGAGGTAACAGCCAACAACATACTGAACACCAAAAGACAACAACGGCGAAAGCACAACTACCCACCAGACCTTGCGACCCGCAATCGTGCGGCGTGAAAACTCCCCAAAGAGGAACAATCCGAGGATTGGGCCGTAGGTGTATCCGGCCACTTTATAGATTAGGTTGATCACACTCTCCGAGGCCAGGTAATTCAGCAATAGAATCACCCCTAAAAGCGTCACCGCTAAAAGAGCATGTGCGCGAACACGCAGGCGAGCTATATGGCTTTCATCAAGCTGATTATCACCCACTATATCCAGCGTAATCGAGGTGGTCAAAGCCGTCAGTGCAGAGCCTCCGGCCGAGTAGCTTCCGGCCGAAAATCCCAAGACAAACAGCATACCTACCCATCCGGGCAGCAGTTCCGATCCGGCCACCAACGGCAGTAGTTGATCGGGGTCTTCGGGGCGTGCCAGCGCATAGGCATCAGCATAGGCATAGAGCAACACACCCAGCACCAAAAAGAGCAGAATCACCACCGCCTGGCTGATGGCTGTCAGAACGATATTGCGCTGCGCATCGCCCACCGAGCGGCACGAAAGGTTGCGCTGCATCAGATCTTGATCCAACCCCGTCATAGCCAGCAGCAGGACGATTCCGGCCACAAACATCTTCCAAAAATAGCGTTCCGAGGCGGGGTCGTCAAGGACCAACACCTGCGAGAAGGGCGACTGCGCCACCACCTCGCAAGCCTCCGCAAAGCTCCACCCCAAAGCGCGGCACAAGGCCACCACAATGCCCACCAGGGCGGTCAGCATCACACCACTCTTGATCAGGTCGGTCTGCATCACCGTGCGCACGCCACCCCGACGGGTATAGCCCCACACGATCGCCATCACCCCCGCAGCGACCACCCAGAAGGGCAGCTCCACACCGCCCGTCTGGAACAGCATTTGCACCACAGCAGCCACCATATAGAGTTTGAGGGCTGCCGACAGCAATTTGGCCACCACGAAGCACCAGGCCGCCGAGCGGTGAGCCGAGAGCCCAAACCGATGGTCGAAATATTGGTAGATGGAGCGCACCTGCAGGCGGTAGAATCGGGGCACTAACCAAAAGGCGATGAGCAGTTGCCCGACCGTAAATCCGGCCACCATTTGCAGGTAGGAGAAGCCATCCGCAGCGACCGATCCGGGCAACGAAACGAAGGTGATGCCCGACATGGCGGCCGAGATCATGGCCGGCCAGGCTAAGTACCAAGGGGTACGGCGATTGCCCGTAAAGAAGGTATCATTGTCGGCCCTGCGTCCCGCAAGACGACCGACAACGAGCAGCACGATCGGATAGATCAGCAGCATTCCCACAAGCAACACAAGCGAAAGCATGGCGCAAAGATAGCTTTTTGCCGATGATTCACACACTCCACTTATCAAAAAAACGAGTTCCAAAGGAAGATTTCCGCAAAAAAGAGGCTGCAAAGGCTACAATTCGCGCAAAAAACAACCACAAAAGGTTGCATATTGAAAAATTTTTCTTATCTTTGAATCTCTAAAAACCACACAACCGAAATAAAGAACTTATAACATTATAAAACTATGGCAAGAGAACTCAAAATCAGAGATCTATCGTTGCGCGACGGTCAGCAGTCGTCCTTCGCAACGCGCATGAATCAGGAGCAGATCAACCGCTGTCTGCCCTACTACAAAGAGGCAAACTTCTTCGCTATGGAGGTTTGGGGTGGTGCTGTGCCCGACTCGGTGATGCGCTACCTGAACGAGAACCCCTGGACCCGTCTGGAGACGATCCACAAGGCTGTGGGCGATGTGTCGAAACTGACGGCTCTCTCGCGTGGTCGCAACCTCTTCGGCTACTCGCCCTACACGGACGAGATCATCGACGGCTTCTGCCGCAATGCCATCCAGAGCGGTCTGGGCATCATGCGTATCTTCGATGCGCTGAACGACGTAAACAACGTCAAATCGACCATCAAATATGTCAAGCAGTATGGCGGTATTGCCGACTGCGCAGTCTGCTACACGGTCGATCCGAAGTATCCCGAACCCTCCTTCTTCCAGAAGCTGATGGGCAAGAAGAAGCGTCAGAATGTCTTCACGGACGCCTACTTCGTCGATAAGGCCAAGCAGATGGCCGCTTTGGGTGCCGACATGATCACGATCAAGGATATGTCGGGTCTGATTCCGCCGCGTCGCGTCGCTACGCTGGTGCGCCTGCTCAAGCAGAACCTCTCGATTCCGGTCGATTTCCACACCCACTGTACGCCGGGCTACGGTCTGGCTTCGGTGCTCTCGGCCATCGTAGCAGGTGCCGATGTGGTCGATACGAACTGCTGGTACTTCGGTGGTGGCACGGCTGCTCCGGCCTTGGAGCTGATCTACGTCTTCTGCCAGAAGATGGGCATCGAGATCAAGGTCAATATGGAGGCTGTCGCCAAGATCAACAAGGAGCTGCGCGAGATCCGCAAGGAGCTGAACCAATCGGTATTCGGCACCGAGAAGCCCGAGCCGAAGCCCTTCAACCCGCTCACCGACAAGCTGCCGGCCGAGGTGGAGGCCCTCTTCGATGGAGCTATCAAGGCTGCCCAGGAGGACGACGAGCAGGCTTGCATCGACCTCTGCCGCAAGATCGAGGCTCACTTCGGCTTCCCCGCACCCAACGAGCTGGTGCAGAAGGCCGAGATTCCGGGTGGTATGTACTCGAACATGGTGGCCCAGCTCAAGCAGCTCAAGGCCGAGGAGATTCTGCCGCGCGCCATGGAGTTGATTCCGTCGGTACGTCTGTCGGCCGGTCTGCCGCCCCTGGTAACCCCCACCTCGCAGATTGTCGGTGCACAGGCCGTGAACTGCGCCCTCGATGAGAAGGCCGGACGCCCGATGTACACGAACAAGAGTTCGCAGTTTGTCGGTCTGGTGAAGGGCGAGTATGGTAAGACGCCCGTGGAGATCGACCCCGAGTTCCGCTTCAAGATTTGCGGTGTACGCGAGGAGACCCCCTACGACACCTCGAAATATCAAATGCAGCCCAATCCCGAGCTGCCCGAGGCCGGAGGGGTCAAGCTGGCCGAGAACGAGAAGGAGGTACTGCTGCTGGAGTTGTTCCCGCTCGTAGCCAAGGGCTACCTGACCAACCTCAAGAAGAAGGCTTACGAGGCCAAGAAGGCCAGCGAGCCGCAGCCCGCAGTCGAGCAGGCTGCCGCCCAGGAGGAGGCTCCGAAGGTGCAGCCCATCACGGGTCACACGGTCGTAGCTCCGCTGCCGGGTCGCGTAGTCGATATTCTGGTCAAGGTGGGCGACACGGTCAAGACCGGCCAGGATGTCATCGTGCTGGAGGCCATGAAGATGGAGAACTCGATCTCGACCGACTATTCGGGTAAAGTGAAGCAGATTTTGGTGGCTGCCGGTGATTCGGTACAGACCAACACGGTACTCATCGAAGTAGAGTAACCCTTATAAGAGATAACAACGGATCATTAATCCGCATAAAAGCATATAGAAATGGCTTTCTTAAAAGAATTTAAGGAGTTTGCCTTGAAGGGCAATGTCATGGACATGGCCGTCGGTGTGATCATTGGCGGTGCATTTGGTAAGATTGTCACCTCGCTGGTCAATGATGTGCTGATGCCGATCATCAGCCTGCCGCTGGGTAGCACGAATTTCTCCGACCTGAGCGTCACGCTGCGCGAGGCTGTCGAGGCCACCGAGACTACGCCGGCCGTAGCCGAGGTGGTTTGGAAGTATGGAGCCTTCCTGCAGCAGTGCTTGGACTTCATCATTCTGGCCTTCTGCGTATTCCTGATGGTCAAGGTGATGAACAAGCTCACCAAGAAGAAGGAGGCTGCCCCCGCTCCGGCACCCGAACCGCCGAAGCCGACCAAGGATCAGGAGCTGCTGACCGAGATTCGCGATCTTTTGAAGGAGAAGCGCTAGGGATCAGAGACCTTCAGTATTCCAAGAGACTGTCCAACCGATGTGTTGAGACAGTCTCTTTTTTTTTGCGGTGTACCCGCTGTGCAAGGCCTAACGAGCAGTATCCGATGGTAGGATCACAGAACATCCCCGAAAGGCTACCCTTTCATGGCGTGCACGGCTTGCCGATTGTAATAGTTGTAACAGTTGTAACGCTGTAACGTTGTAACGCAGGGGGTACAGGGCGTTACAAAGCGTTACGGTGCATTACCCCTTTTCGATATACCCATCGAAAAAGGGCCACCCCAATCCTTTTGATTCAGGCAGCCCCTTACCGATCGAAGGCGGCAGGCGGGTCGAACACCCGCTTCGTCTATTTCAATGCTTCGCGGATAAACTCGCTAAACCGTGCATTGATCGTCTTGCTCCATTCTGCGCCATATTTCCCCTTGGGCGAGGAGTGGGCACGATAGGGATAGGTGCAAAGCTCTTTCTCGCCGGCACAGAGATTGTAGCCCGTCAAGCTCGACGAGGGGGTACACGTCGTGTCGATCCAGCCACACTCGTAGAGGACTTTGGCCCGATTGTGCTCCAAGAAGAAGGCCGTATCGAAGTAGGGGCCATCCTGCATGAAGGCATCCGTAAAGCCATAGCGTTCGGGCAGATAGGGCCACCCACACTTGCGGCCTGCGAGCGAGCCGGCCGTATCCATCATGGCCGGTGCACGAATCACGGCATGCGTCACACGCGGATCCAGTCCGCAGATGGCGGCCGTCTGTGCACCGCCCTGGCTGCTACCGATCACCAGCACCCGCTCACCATCCCACTCTTCACGCGTACAGAGGTAGTCCAACGCCCGTTGTGCACGGAGGAACATACCGCGGAAATAGTAGCTCTCACGGCTCTCTAAAGGCCAATAGCGGTAGTCTTTCAGCGTCGTGTTGTTCAGATTATCGTAGTAGGATTGGGGTTGTCCGTTGAGCATACCGTGGGCATTCAAGTCGAGCGAGATCGAGCCACCACCCTGGCGGGCATACTGCAACGCCACATCGATGCGCGAACGATTCGAGGTTCCATTGACACCCGCACCGTGGAGGAAGAGGCAGACGGGCAGCGATTTGGTCTTGGCACCCTTCGGCAGGGCCATGTAACCGCGCACGGGTGCTCCACCCTCGCTGCAACTCACCTCCAGGTCGTAACAAACGTAACTCGAGGCATAGGTCGCAGGCACCTCCACCGGAGTCAGCTTGACCTGCATGGGAGTTTGACGCACGAGCGCCACCTGCTCCATCCACCAGGCATGGAAATCGGCCGGTTTCGTAAATGCAGGACGGAACTGCTCCACACCGACGCCATAGCCAATGTCGGTGAAATCTTTGGTTTGTGCCGGATCGGTATTTTGCAGGCGCAGCATCACCGTCGCAGGCTCCTGATCGCAACGAGTCAGCAGGTTGTAGGTGCCACGTGGCAGATGCTTCACCTCACTCGAGATGCAGAGGCCATTGACCCACACCTCGCAAATCGCATCCAAGGCATTGGGCACCACGGCTCGTATCGAGACACGCTCCCCCACGGCATAGCGGCCATCCCAACGATCGATCGTCAAGGTCACCAACTCCTCCAAGCTCTTCCCTTCGGTCGATTCCTCCTCGGGCTGCGCCAAGAAGGGAGCAAGCAACTGCTTAGCCTCTACAGTCACCCGATCGGCACGCGTATTGGCCACGATCAGTCGCTGTTGGTCGATCGTATAGGGGGCCTTCATCGCCCCGTCGAGCACGGCATGGTAGGTAGCCATCAACTCCTCGGCAGCCCCCTGCACCGATCCTCCGACCGTTTGCAGGGTTTGCGTCCACGGCTGGTCGGCATCGGCCGTAGCAAAGGGGATAAAAGCATCGCTTTCGGCTTGGATCGCAGCCAACCCCGCATAGGAGGTCATGCGGGCAGGCAGCCATCCCTTCATCGTCTGCAGGAGGCTCTCGAAGCGGTGCGCATCGAGCGATTTGGAGGCCTTCTCAACAGCTCCACGGGTCGTTGTGAGGCAATCCATGCAGCTATTTTTCAGGCCGTTAATCGCCACTCCTGCTTGCACCGTAGGGGTAGTACTCTCGGCCATATCGGCAAACAGATCACGCACACACGCAAACTCAAATTCAGACCAACGCCACAACTCCGCCTCGGCCACGGCCGGTACGGCATACGCCCAATCGCAGAGCGTGTTGTAGTGTGCCAGCGTAGTCCGCAGTGCGGCAACTTGCGAAGGCTGCTCCTGCATCAGCGAAGCGGCATAGCTTTGCAGTTGGGGATAGGAGCTCTTCAGCCCATCCACCGCCCGACGAAGGTTGCGAATGCTCTGCTGCAAGCGTTGGCGTTCGGCTTCGAGGGCTGCCCGGCACTCCGTCACCGTCCGTTCGGACGAGGTACCTGCCAACAGGGCACGCGCCTGCTCGATCTGCCCATCCAGCTGCGCCAAATCCTCCTCCATGGCGGTCAAAGCGGCCGCCATATCCGTCGCATACTCCTCGGCCAAGGTCGTCACCTCCTCGACGAGGGGCAGCGAGGTCTCGATCGCCCGACCTTGTTCGGCACAGGTGGGGAGTTCCGCGACAATCGTCTGAGGCGACTCCACCTCTGCATCAGAACTACAACACCATACGGTTAGCAGCAAGAACAGCCAAACAGACCGTAACATTAAATAGAATCGCATAACCAACTTCTATACAAAAAAAAGAAAATAGGCAACAAAGGTATTACTCCCCCACTCGACTTCGTGAAGGCTTGCTCTGTTCTGCTTACTGCAATGCCTCGCTGATAAACTCGCCAAAACGCTTATTAACCAGCTCGTTCCACACATCACGATATTTTCCGCGGGGCGAACTATGCTGACGGAAGGGATAGGTATAGATCTGCTTCTCACCACCACAGAGGTTGTAGCCCGAGAGGATCGACGAGGGGGTACACGACATATCAATCCAACCACACTCGAAGATCACCTTCGCCGTGCTATGCTCTAACATGAAGGCCATATCGAAATAGGGCGCCCAGCGGAGGAACTCCTCCGTCTCGCCATACTTCTCCGTCAAACAGGGAGGGCCACTCTTGCGACCCACCAACGAGCCACCCAGATCCATCATACCCGGCTCACGAATCACGGCATGGGTCACACGCTGATCCAAACCACACAGTGCAGCCGCCTGCGCACCACCCTGGCTGCCACCGATCACCAGCACTCGCTCGCCATCCCACTCGGGGCGCGTGCAGAGGTAGTCCAACGCACGCTGCATGCGGAGGTACATACCACGGAAATAGTAGCTCTCACGATCCTTAATCTCCCAATCCTTGTACCCCTTGAGGGTCGTGCGGTCGAGCTTGTCGTAGTAGGACTGCGGCTGGCCGTTGAGCATGCCGTGGGCATTCATATCCAGCGAAATCGCGCCACCACCCTGGCGGGCATAGCGCAGAGCCACCTCAATTTTCGAGCGGTTGCCGCCACCCTTCACTCCGGCACCGTGTGCAAAGATGCAGATCGGCAACGATTTGGGTTGAGCATCTTTGGGCAGAGCCATGTAACCGCGCACCGGTGCACCACCCTCACCGCAGTTGATCTCCAGGTCGTAGCACACGTACTTTGCGGCATATTTGGCCGGCACCTCGACCTCCTCGATCTTCACCTCGATGGGCAATTCGCGCAGCTTCTTCACCTGCTCCATCCACCAGGGATAGAAGTCAGCAGGCTTCTCGAAGCCCGGACGGAAGTGTTCCATGCCGACGCAGTAGCCCACATCGGTAAAGTCGCGTCGCTTCTTCGGATCGGGATTCTTCAGGCGCAGCATCACCGAGGTCGGTTCCTTGTCACGTCGTGTGAGGATGTCGTATTCACCCGCCTTGACCGTCACCTCGTCACTCGAGACGCAGAGGCCATTGATCCACAACTCTTGCACAGCATCAAACTCCTCGGGCACCGAGACATGAATAGCAACCTGATCGCCCAAATCATAGCGACCATCCCAACGGTCGAGCGAGAAGGTAATCCGATCCTGCATGGTCTGAGCCCACAAAGTCGTCGCACCCAACAGGGACAGAACGACCAACAACGTTTGTTTCATAGCTTAGGTCTGTTTATAATTATAGGACTAAATTAGCCCTTAAAACGTTTTAAGGGTGATACAAAATTAACAAAAAAGGATGAATCCACAAAAAAAACACCAAGAAAACCAATAGATAGCGACAACAAACAGGCAATGGGGCTCAACCCATGTAACCTTGGCCGACTAAAGATCCGTAGCGCCGACCCCCAAATCGGTATTATCGATCAGCACCTCGACCCGATCCTCGTCGCGCAAGTACGGATAGACCTCCTCACGAAACCAGCTAACCAAGGCCTCGTCGCGTCGTTCAGCTGTGTGGTTATTGCAAAAGACATTCACGCTGAAATACTCGAAATGGCGGCGAGCAATGGCTATATCGTCCAGAATACGCTGCCGTTGCTCCCCCACCGTGCAACACAACAGGCAGACACCCTGAAAGTAGGCAGCAATATCCTCCGGAGTAACATCCTCTGCAATACCCTTATTCCATCGCGTGCGCTGTGCCGGATCGAAGCTCTCCACCCCACAGCGAAATTTCACCCTTGCAGGGGCAAATTGGCGGGCAAAATCGGCTAACCGATGGCGATACATATAGTGGGCCTCGAACCATACGGTATGGATCTGCCGTTCACGAATCACCGTCTGCAACAGGGCCAGCGTCTGCTCGTCAAGCTCCATCGCCGAGCCGGAA
Source organism: Alistipes sp. (assembly GCA_045127275.1). GTDB lineage: Bacteria > Bacteroidota > Bacteroidia > Bacteroidales > Rikenellaceae > Alistipes. The sequence continues at coordinate 298,725 of JBGVPZ010000009.1, read as the reverse complement.
TTGATCACATCCAGGACGCCATAACATCCCGTCACCTGCGCCAACACGGAGGCATTGACCGCAAAGGGGTCCGAGCAGGTGTCCGCATGGTAGTCGCAAAAGGTACAACGTCGCCACCGGCAACCGGTGCCTTGCAACAGCACAAATTCACGGGGCATCTTCTCCGCGATCCGGGCATACCTATGCATGTTCGGCGCTTCCACGGTTCATTCGCTTTTTAATCCAATGGATCGCCACATAGGCCATCGGCGTGCCACAAAGGGCCTCGAGGAGCTGTTTGGCGCAATATTGGAAGGCAATCATCAGCAACAGATCACGGGTCGAAACCACCCCCCAGAAGGCGATCAGCACGAAAGGCACCGAATCAAAGAGGTAACCGACAAGCGAACTGCCGATCAGTCGCATCCACAACCATCGCCCCGAGGTACGCGCCTTGATACGCTCCAAGAACCACGCATTGGCCAACTCACCGAGCAGAAAACCGACGAGCGAACCGAGAACGATGCGCGGCACATAGGTAAAGAGGTGATTGTAGGCCTCGGAGGTCTCGGCCAGATAATCGGGTGAGGGTAACCACACACCAATCTGGGTGCATGCCACCATCAGGATATTGCAGAAGAAGGTGATCCAGATCACCCGCTTGGCGGCACGAAACCCCCAAATCTCGGTCAGCACATCGCCCAACATATAGGCAAACGGAAAGGTGATGGTTCCGGCATCGAAATAGAACAAGCCGAAGATGCTGATCACCTTCACCGCCATCACATTCGAGATCAGGTAGAGGGCCGCAAACAGCATGGCCACCCACAGAAAAGCGGCCGTCTCATCCTTATGGTGTGTCATAGGTTTCTTCACATTCATACGCACTGAGGGCAATCTTGCCCGCCTTCGATGGTAAGACGCAGCAAAGGTAGTGCATATTTTTCACACCAGCAAAAAACCACCCTACAGATCGGGCGAATCCTCCCGATTCGGGGGCGATAGATGGATAATATAGGTGGTAAAAATGGGCAAGAAGAGCATCCCGAGCAGGGGCAGCAGCACGGTCAGCAGCTTGCCGATGGGGGTCGTGGGTTGGATCGTCGCGCCGAGTGTCGTCAGATTCTGTCCTGCCCACCACAGGGCGTCGCCAAAGCCCCCGATCGCGCCATTCACATCCCCCTCGACCTCGTAGAAGATCAGCGCACCGAGGTAGGTGCAGAGCAGCGTAGCAGCCAGGTAGGTGTAGAACAGGCGGGCGATGCGTAGCTCATTGAACCACTCGATCAGCAGGTAGGTGGCCAGCACCAGCAGCCAAACGGGGATCATGCCGGTCAGCACCTGCCACGGGCGCGTCAGATGCACCCCGCTCCAAGCGATCAGGTTGAGCCACGGAATCGAGAGGAGCAGATAGACCAGATGGCGGACAAAGTAGTGTTTACGCCGTGCAGCAAAGGCCCAGCTGACCCCAAAATCGGCCAAGAAGAGCAGACAGACGACCAACTGAAGCTGCAGATAGTCCGTTGAAAGGTGGTGCGTGGGTCCCAACAGCACCTCCCACGAGAAGGCAATAAGCAACGCCAGGCCGCCCACCAAACGCACCAAATGCATCGCATAGAGCAGGTGATCTCGGCTTTGCTGAAAAAACTTTCGCATCTTATTCATACGCGCTAACCGCTCAAAATCAATACCGAAGCGCATCGTCACGAAAAACATTTTCATTTTTTCGCAAAAATCTTTTGTCTAAATCATTTTTTTGACTTATCTTTGCACTCGCTTTCAAAGCATGGCGAGATAGCTCAGCTGGTTAGAGCGTCGGATTCATAATCCGAAGGTCGAGAGTTCAAGTCTCTCTCTCGCTACAAGAGGGGGCTGTCCAACAAGGTGTTGCGACAGTCCTTTTGTTTTTTCACAAAGTCTGCAAGATTTATCTTGCAAGGCATTGTCAAGCAACAAAAGTGATACGCAGTATCGTACGTTGTTGCTCTTGGGCTGTTTCAAGAGCCGGAGACTCATCCAGCGTAGCGCAGATAAGTCTCTCGTAGTACAAGTATCACAACCCTGATGTAACATCTGTAACATTTGTAACGCTTGTAACGGAGGGTATGCGAAGCGTTACAGAGCGTTACAAAATAGAACATACGCCATGGACTATATCGAACTCACCATTCCCGTCGCTTCGGCCGAACAAGCCGAGATTCTGACCGCCTATCTGGCCGACTACCCTTTCGACAGCTTCACCTCCGAGAAGGATCGGCTCAAAGCCTACATCCCGCAAGAGCAACTCGCCGACTGCAAAGAGCAGGTCGATGCGCTGCTGGCCGAGCAAGGCATCAGCGGAGCACGTTATGTGTCGATTGAGGCACAGAATTGGAATGCCCTCTGGGAGAGCAACTTCGAGCCGGTCGATGTCGATGGTCGCATCTACATCCGTGCACCCTTCCATGCCGCACCGACCAATGGGGCACTCGATGTGGTGATCATGCCCAAAATGTCGTTCGGTACGGGTCACCATGCCACGACCCACCTGATGTCGGCCACGGTAGCCGATCTCGATCTGAAGGGGCTCGAGGGGCTCGACATGGGTAGCGGAACGGGCGTGCTGGCTATCATCGCAGCCATGCAGGGAGCCACACACATCGACGCAGTCGATATCGACGAGTGGGCTGACGAGAACTGCCGCGAAAACATCTGTACGAATGGCGTAGCCGAGCAGATTAGCCCCATCTTGGGCGATGCTTCGGCCATCGAGGGGCGCAGCTACGACTTCATCCTGGCCAACATCAACCGCAACATCCTGCTCGCCGACATGCCCCGCTATGAGGCGACCCTTCGATCGGGGGGCACGCTGCTGATGAGCGGCATCCTGGAGTGCGACATCGAGGCCATCCGCACACGTGCCGCAGAGCTGGGTCTACAGCCCACAGAGACGCGTCTGCGCGATGGTTGGGCTATGGTTCGCGTAGTAAAGCCATAAACAACACTTTATCCACCAAAAGCAACAAACGAATCGTCCATACCCCATGGGCGGTTCTTTTGTTTTAGCAAAAAGGGGCAATTATTAACAATTTGTTGATAGAAAAGTTCCCTCGACGGGTTGCCGTTTCGGAATATCTGCGCTATCTTTGTGGCGCATAAAAACGCCCGCACTTTAGGATTGCCATCCGCAAGCCGATGCAGGCGAAAAAAGCAACAAAAAAAGGCGACAAACAGCACACAAATAACAACTTTTTTATTCACTTAAACAAACATTTATGAAGAAACTTTTCCTTCTGATGGTTGGTCTGATGCTCGGCTCGATGGCCGTAGCGCAGACGCACGTCTCGGGACAGGTCGTAGATGAGAACAATCAGCCGCTGATTGGTGCTACGATCCTCATTCCGGGTACGACGCAGGGTACAAGTACTGACGTGAATGGTGCCTTCTCGATCCGCACGGGTAAGGGTGTCACCGAGATTCAGATCAGCTACTTGAACTACAAGACGTCCACCCAAAAGGTGAACGCAGCTGCCTCGAAGCAGAATCTGGGCACGATCGCGCTCAAGCCCGATGCAATCACGATGGACGATGTCGTGATCACGCAGTCGATCGCCGTACAGCGCAAGACGCCGGTGGCCGTATCGACCGTATCGGCCGAGGAGATCGAGTACAAGATCGGTGGCCAGGAGTTCCCCGAGGTGCTCAAATCGACGCCGGGTGTCTATGCCACGAAAGATGGTGGTGGCTATGGCGACTCGAAGATCAACATGCGCGGCTTTAAGGCGGCTAACGTAGCCGTGATGGTGAACGGTGTCCCCGTAAACGACATGGAGTGGGGAGGCGTTTACTGGTCCAACTGGGCAGGTCTGTCGGATGTAACCCGCTCGATGCAGACGCAGCGCGGTATGGGTGCTTCGAAGATCTCGTCGCCTTCGGTCGGTGGTACGATCAACATCGTCACCAACTCGATCGACGCCAAGAAGGGCGGCACGTTCGCTTATGGTGTCGGCAACGACGGTCTGCAGAACATCTCGCTGAGCCTCTCGACGGGTCTTACGGAGAAGGGCTGGGCCTTGAGCCTGCTCTTCGGTAAGCGTTGGGGCGACGGCTACATCCAGGGTACCTCTTTCGAGGGCTACAACTGGTTCGTAAACATCTCGAAGCGCATCAACGACAAGCACCAGCTCTCGCTGACGGCCTTCGGTGCACCCCAGGAGCACAACCAGCGCAAACCGCTCTATGCCGGTCTGACGATCAAGGAGTGGGACAAGTGGGGCAAGCAGTACATGGGCGAGAAGGATATGTATCGCTACAACGCCGTATATGGTTTCGATGATACGGGTCGTGAGCGTACCTCGCAGCGCAACTACTACCACAAGCCGCAGATTTCGCTCAACCACCAGTGGCAGATCGACTATAAGTCGTCGCTCTCGACGGCCCTCTACCTCTCGGTTGGTCGCGGTGGTGGCTACTCGGGTCAGGGTCGCACGTCGTCGGATCGCGCCAAGTGGAACGGTTCGTCGAATGGTATCCTGCTGCACGACTACCGCCGTCCGGATGGTACGTTCGACTACGGCAAGGTGATCGAGGAGAATGCCGCATCGACCGATGGTTCGAAGATGGTCATGTCCGACAGCCACAACAACCACATGTGGTATGGTCTGCTCTCGACCTACTCGAATCAGCTGACCGACAACCTGGAGCTTTCGGCCGGTGTCGATGTCCGCTACTACGTCGGCGAGCACTACAACGAGATCATCGACCTCTATGGTGGTGAGTACTTCATCGACGATGCTGACCGTAAGAATGTCAAGTCGGCCAACAACATCGCTGCTGCCGATCCGAACTGGAAGTATGAGAAGCTCGGCATGGGCGACAAGGTCTATCGCGACTACGACGGCCACGTCATGCAGGAGGGTCTGTTTGGTCAGCTGGAGTGGACCAAGGGCAACCTGAATGCCTTCGTCTCGGGTTCGGTGTCGAACACGATGTACTGGCGTGTGGACCGCTTCTACTACGACGCAGCTCATCAGGAGTCGGAGAAGATCGACTTCTGGGGTTGGACGGCCAAGGGCGGTGTAAACTGGAACTTCACGCCCAAATCGAACGTCTTCCTCAATGTGGGCTATATCTCGCGTGCTCCCTTCTTCTCGGGTGGTGCCTTCCTGCAGTCGACGACGAGCCATGCCACGAACCCCGATGCTGTAAACGAGAAGGTATTCTCGATCGAGGGTGGCTACGGCCTGCGTACGCAGAAGTTCTCGCTCAACCTGAACGCCTACTACACGCTCTGGCTCGATAAGGCCGAGGTGCGTTCGAAGGCGATGGACAATGGCGACTATGCTCGTGTGAACCTGACGGGTGTAGATGCTCGCCACATGGGTCTCGAGTTGGACTTCCGCTACAAGCCCTCGAAGAAGGTGAACATCACCGGTATGCTCTCGCTGGGCGACTGGAAGTGGGTCAGCGACGTGCGCGGTTATATCTACGACTCGCAGGGTCAGCCGCTGAAGGATATCCGTTCGGGTGAGGTTGCCTCGGGCATCATGGCCGAGGACCACGCTTGGTTCGACCTCAAGCAGAAGGATGTTCCCGTGGGTGGTTCGGCACAGATCACCGGTGCACTGGGTGTGGATGTCTTCCCGATGAAGGGTCTGCGCCTGTCGGCCGACTGGAACATGTATGCCAATAACTACGCCGACTTCTACGTAGGTTCGTCGCTCGATGCCAACTCGACGGTCAATATCAATAAGCCGTGGCGCATTCCCTGGGGCCACCAGATGGACCTCTCGGCCAGCTACAGCTTCAAGATCGGCGGCATCAACGCTACCCTCTACGGCAATGTCAATAACATCTACGACTACAACTACATCATGGATGCGCAGTGCGCCACCGACGCCAAGGGCTGGGAGGATTGCTACGCTGTGATGTACTCGTTCGGCCGTACCTACACGCTGAAATTAAAAATCCGTTTCTAATCGCGCTTTAGAGAACTATGAAGAAGAATCTTATCAAGTTGTTCGCACTCTCCGCAATGGCCCTGGTGGGTTGGAGCTGCGAGACCGACTACTACAATGAGAACTACCTCGACGGCTATGAGTCGGATGACAAGATCACCGATGTACAGCAGATCGAGTACACGCTCGCCGAGGGCGACTACACCACGATCGCCAGAAACGCCACGAACCAGGCTACGGCCGAGGCTGCAGGCGCAGAGGCTAAACAGGCCCTGGCTGCTATCGGCACGAACAAATACTTTGCTAACGACGATGAGGCCGGCATGTACATTCCCGCCTTCATCGCGGCTAACTACCCCACGCTCGACGACACGTCGGTAGCGATGGTCACCTACCGTTCGGCCCTCGAAGTACCGGCCGAGATCGGCAAGATGAATGCTGCCAAGGAGTACACCCTCAAGAAGGAGGACTACCAGGCTATCTGGGGCAGCGAGACGGAGTTTGAGCAGGCCCTGACGCCCGCCACGATCGGCAAATTGCCCGAGGCACTGGCTGCAGCCTACGCTACGGAGGAGATCGCCGCCGGCGACTACGTAGTGGTCACCTATAATTATTCGGCCGAGGAGCCGAAGGCCGAGGAGCCCGAGGAGCCCGAGGATCCTTCGACCCCGAGCGATCCGGAGGAGCCGGTGCAGCCGACCTATGAGTACACCTCGGTGCTGGGCACGGCTGTGCTGAACGATGCTGTCACGGTAACGGGCTATATCTCGGCCGTATCGAGCCAGGGTCCGATCCTGACCGACAAGGGCGGTTCGGTGCTCCTTTATAAGACGACCGGCTACGAGATCGGCGATGTACTGACCGTATCGGGTACGATTTCGTCGTACAACAAAGGCTTCCAGATCGGCACGACCAATCTCACGATTGAGAAACTCGGCACGACCGAGGTCACCTACCCCACACCGGTAGAGCTGACGGGTGCCATGATGGACGAGTTGCTCACCACGCGCACGGCTGACGAGTATGCCCAGTTTGTAAAAATGACCGGTACGATTGCTATCAATGCAGAGAAAGGTTTCTATAACTTCACGGTTGAAGGTGCCGCTAACTCGCAGGGTAGCATCTATGGTATCACGGACGAGATTAAGGGTCAATTGGCAGACGGCCAGACTTGCACGCTCTATGGTTATTTCTGCTCCATCTCTGGTGGTAAATTCATCAATCTCGTTGTTGTCAGCGTAAACGAGGAGCCGAAGACGGACGAGGGCGGCAATGAGCCTGACGAGCCTTCGACGCCGGTAACCGATGTCAATACGACGATCGCTGCCCTGAACGCTATGATGACCTCGACCAAGACGGCGATCACCGAGGAGTATATCTTCGAGGCTGTCGTGCTGAACGATGTAGCGGGTGGTAACTACTCGTACAACAACCTCATCCTGCAGAGCGAGGGTGCTACGACGGCCGGCAATGGTCTGGTAGTCTATGGTTCGCAGGTGGAGCCTTCGACGCTGGGTCTGAACAAGGGCGACAAGGTGAAGGTAACCCTCTACAAGGATATCGCACAGCTCGTACTCTACAGCGACATGTACGAGGTAACGGGTCCGCAGGATGCCGAGTGGTGCAAGGTTGAGAAGATCGGCACGGCTACGATCGAGCCCGTAGTAGTCACCCCCGATCAGCTCAAGGCTTATCAGAGCATGCTCGTAACGGTCAAGGGTGCTACGACCGATGCTGCCGGTACATGGTGCACGGCTGACGCTGCCGGTTCGCACAAGATGACCGCATCGGGTGCTACGATGACCGTCTATGTCAAGAAGAATGCCACCGACTTTGTAGGCAAGGGCTTCAAGGCCACGACCGGCGATGTAACGGGTCTGGTAACCCTCTATAAGGGTGCCGAGCAGCTCACGCCGCGCTCGATTGCCGATGTCGCTGCCTTCGAGGATGACACACGCTCGGCCAATGTGGCTGCCGCTCTGCCGAGCGCAAAGCAGTATGGCTTCTATCAGTGGGATGGCGCGAAGTTCGTCGCTGCTGATGTCGCTATCGTACAGCCCGAGGACTACACCGAGATGGGTCAGAACTATGGCAACTTCTCGAACCCCGCACAGGACGACTACCTGCCCAAGTTCCTCGCCAAGAACTATCCCTACGGCATGGAGGGCGACAAGGTCAATGTCCTCTATCGCTGCTACGTAGGTGGTGCCAACTCGTGGCGCGTCGATGAGTACATCTCGAACGGCTCGGCTTGGATCAAGACCATCTACTTCGCCGACAAGGTGGGTCAGTTCCGCAAGGCCGAGGGCGTATGGAAGGTCGATCGCACGCTGGAGCTCGCCTACACGGAGATGGGCTCGGCCGACTTCAAGGCCTTCTGCCAGTACTGCTGCAACTGGGTATACGACTTCGTGGATGTGCCGCTGGGTGCTCCGGCACGCGACAATGCCGGTGTGATCATCTCGGCCGACAAGGTCACCGTAGGTGGCAACAGCCCCTCGGGTGCTTGGTGGGTATCGAGCTACGGTAACAACGAGTGGTATGCCGGTACGTATGCCTACTATGGTGAGATGAACTGGTCGGGCTCGAAGGCTCGCGCTGCATGGGAGAACCTGGGCTACACGGGTCTTTCGGACGACGAGCTGGTAGCCAAGATGCAGCAGAACGCTGCCATCGTATTCCAGAACGTCTTGGGCTTCATGTATCCCGAGATGACGCCCGAGGAGTACAACCAGGTGGTCGTCAAGGTCTACGACTACATCTCGAAGGCCAACTGGGCCTACACCTTCAAGACGGTGGGCACCGGTACGTTCGAGTATGTGGAGGGCTCGCTGACGAAGCTCTAAGCCACAGCACTCACATCAACACAGGGCACTCGACCTCGCAAGGGTCGGGTGCTTTTTTTTTGTAACGTTTGTAACGTTGTAACGCAGGGGTGTGCCCCCGTTACAAGCGTTACAAGCGTTACGGATGTTACGGTTTTCCCCAACCGACGGCCGTTAGAACTCCCAACACCTACGGTCGTTAGAATTACCCCTCAAGTCCTCCCTTATCAAAGGGAGGATTTAGGAGGGATTGTAGGTATTAAAATTACGAAGGCGTAGCCTTTGTAACGTTGTAACGCAGGGGTGCACCCCCGTTACAAGCGTTACAAACGTTACAAGCGTTACAAACGTTACAAGCGTTAGCCCCGTTACGTGCGTTACAAGCGTTACAAGCGTTACAGAAATGCTCAATTACGCAGGCTTTTTTTTCTATAAAAAATAGAAAAAATCGCTTTCCCTCTTGACAAAGGGGGGTCGCATGTCGTATCTTCGCAGCGTAGTACTACTCCATCCCGCCCTTGCGCGGAACATAGATAGCCCTGCGGCTACAGCTCTCTATACCTACCTATATATATACATCTATCTATATATATTTATTTATATCTATATATATAGCTCTCTCTATATAGGTCTCCTACGGTGTAGCCCTATCTATCTCGATCTATTTATTTATTTTTAGCGTATTTCACACCATGAACTACTCATCTACCGCTCCTTCCACACCGAAGGAGCAAGCCTCTGTCGTGCCTTTTCTGTCGAATCCGGCCTACCAGAACTGCCCGCCCGTCACCGAGGCGGATATCCTCGAGGCGGATCGTCGTATTGCGGCACTCGACGCCCAATTTCAGGCCGATCAGGCCGCAGCTGCCGAAATGCGCGCTCTGCACGAAGAGACGCTCGATCAGCTGGCGCGCTACGAAATCTCGCTCTCCTCGACCCTACCCGACCCCAAGCCGGTGATCAGCCGCGAGGGGGCTACGATCGGCTCCGAAGGCAACCTCTCGGCCATCGTAGGCGAGGCCAAGAGCCGTAAATCCTTCCTCTGCACGGCCATCGTAGGCGACCTGCTGCGCATGGCTGACGAGCCGCACAACGGCTTCGGCCGACGCACCGTCAAGACGCTCTGGATCGACACCGAGCAATCCGAGCTCCACGTCCGCAAGGTCGCCCGACGGCTGACCGCCCTCTCGGGGTGGAACGACCCTACGACCGTACACCCGCTCCTGAAGCTCTACGCCCTGCGCGAGGAGCCACCCAAGGAGCGTATGCAGATTGTCCGCTCGGCTATCGAGGCTTGGCAGCCTCGGCTGGTGGTCCTCGACGGCATCGCTGACCTGCAGCACAACACGAACGACCTGGAGGAGAGCGAGCGCATCATCACCGAGTTGATGGCCCTCTCGACCCACCATCGGTGCCACATCCTCTGTGTGCTGCACACGAACCCCAATTCGGACAAGGCGCGCGGCCATGTCGGCAGTGGCCTGCAACGCAAGGCTGAGACGGTCCTCTACGTCCACCGCACGGGCGAGTGCTCGGTCGTCGAGCCGCAATTCTGCCGCAATGAGCCCTTCGAGCGCTTTGCCTTCAGCATCGACAACGAGGGCTTCGAGTTGGGGCTTCCGGTCCCCGCGACGCCACCTCGGGAGCGCGAGGGGGAGGATCAGAACATCGTCGTACGGCTCTTGCAGGAGCTTTATGGCGGATGCATCGAACGCACGATCCTGACCGGCAAGCTCATGGAGCGATTGGGCGTAGGTCGCCCGGCGGCCGGCATGCGCATCTCGCGCGCCATCGAACAGGGCAAGGTACTCCAAAGCGGCAAGCATGTCCGCTTGGCCCATCTGCCCATCACCGCAGACCCTGCGGAGGCTGATTCGGAGGCTGATTCGGAGGCGACTACGAGGACAGCTATGGGAGCTATGGGGGCTATGGGGGTTGTACCGACTGCTGCGCCCACCCCACCGACTGCTGCTGCTTCTGCAACTGCTGCTGCACCTGCTGCTGCGGAGATTGCGCCTGCTGCTGCGCCTGCTGCTGCGCCATGGACGGCTGCGATGGCGGACGATGATGATGTCCCCTTCTAACGCTTGTAACGTTTGTAACGCTGTAACGCACGTAACGGGGCTAACGCTTGTAACGTTTGTAACGTTTGTAACGCTTGTAACGGGGGTGCACCCCTGCGTTACATGCGTTACAACGTTACGGATGTTACAAAGGCTACGCCTTCGTAATTTTAATACCTACAAACCCTCCTAAATCCTCCCTTTGGCAAAGGGAGGACTTGAGGGGTAATTCTAACGACCGTAGGTGTTGGAAGGTTCTAATGCGACGATCATTAGGATTCCCCAAATGCAAGCCTCCCTTATCAAAGGGAGGTTTGGAGGGATTGTAGGTATAAAGCGGAGGCGCAGCCTCCCTTATCAAAGGGAGGTTTGGAGGGATTGTAGGTATTTAGAATTTAGATTATCTAAATTCTAAATTCTAAATTTATTTTCGTACCTTCGCGTTGCTATGAAAAACATTGTCTTTGACCTCGGAGGGGTGGTTTTTTGGCGCGATCCGCGTAAGTGCAGCCCCGAGCTGATCGACTTCTTCAGCTTCGTGCGACTGCCCGAAATGCCCCATTTCTGGAACGAATACGACCGTGGCACCCGCACACTCGACCAGGTGCTCCACGATCTGGAGGAGCGCAGCGGACGCGACCGAGACTATTGCCGCGAGATGGTGCGCCAAGCGATTGATTGTCAGGAGGCTATCCGCCCCACCGAACGTCTGATCGAGGAGCTTCATGCGGCCGGCTATCGGCTCTATGTGCTCTCGAACATGTCGCGCGAATTCATCGAATTTCTGCGTCGGCAGCCCGTCTATCGCCACTTCGATGGCGAGGTTGTCTCGTGCGAGGAGGGCCACTGCAAGCCCGAGGAGGCTATTTATCGGCTCTTACTGGACCGCTACGGACTGGAGGCTTCGGAGACCCTCTTTATCGACGACCGTCGGGAGAATGTCGCTGCGGCCGAGCAGGTGGGCATCCATGGCTATTGGTTCGACCGTCGTGACGAGCAGGCCGCCTGCCAAACCCTCCGCCAAAAGTTGCTGGAATTCTGACCGTCGCATTAGAACCTCCCAACACCTACGGTCGTTAGAATTACCCCTCAAGTCCTCCCTTTGGCAAAGGGAGGATTTAGGAGGGAATGTGGATATCAAGCGGAGGCGCAGCCTCCCTTATCAAAGGGAGGTTTGGAGGGAATGTAGGTGTTTGTTACGGAGGCGTAGCCTCTGTAACGTTTGTAACGGGGGAGTATGCCCCCGTTACAACGTTACAAGCGTTACAAAAAAAAGCATCCGACCCTCAAGAAAGGATCGGATGTTTTCGTTGGTGGGCCTTTCGAGCGCAAGCAGAACGACAAAGCCTACTTTGTTACTCCCTCCACCGTTGTAGTGAAAGAAAAAGAGGGGATTTTAGGCGTGCGAAGCGCGAGAAAGCGGAGTTTACTGATCGTAAATGAGCATTTCGAGCGCAAGCAGAACGACAAAGCCCCCTTTTTATTTCGCTACAAATTTCGCTACAGATTGAAGGCGCGCTTGAGCTCATCCATCTGCTCCTGCGACGTACCCGTCGGCTCATAGCCCATCGACTTAGCAGCGATGTAGATCTGCGTAGCCTTCGAGAGCACATCCACCTGGTCGAAGGCCTCCATGATGTCGGGTCCTACGGCACATACACCGTGCTTCTCCCACATCACCACGTCGTACTCCTTCAGTGCCTCGATCGTAGCCTCGGCCAGCTCGACCGACGAGGGCATCTTATAGGGCACAATGCCCAGACCCTTCGGACAGAAGGCGCGCGTCTCGGGAATCATGCTCCACAAGAGGTTCGTCAGCACATCCTTCTTCAGGAATTCGGGGTTGTGCGTCAGTGCCACGAGGTCGATCGGGTGGGTATGCAGGGCGGCCTTGTAGCCCTTGCCGTTCTCGATCATCTGGTTGTGCATCGAGAGGTGGGCGGCCAGCTCCGAGGTGGGCTTCACCGGATTGTCGGCAATGATGACATACGAGGCGCAATCCTCCTCAATACGTACCACCGAGCCATTCTCCATCGGCCAGCGTGCCAAGTCGCGCATACGGCGGTTCGTGCCCTTGCAGAAGAAGTAGCACCCCTTGAGCGAAGGCAGCGTCGTGCCAATCGGATAGGCAGGCGAGATAGCCGGCATCTGACGAATCTCGTCATCGACATACTCCGTGATGTTGATCGTGATGTTGCCACCGTTGCGCTCGGCCCAACCCTTCTGCCACAGATAGCCGGCCACTTCGGCCACCTTGTCGATCTCGGCCTTCAGCGCGGGACGATTCTCTAAAATAGACTTTACCATAAGATATACAATGTTTTACAAGATTTTATTTTAATAGTTCGGGTACAAAGGTCGAGAAAATCAAGACCACAATACCCACCACCAGCACCGCGATGGTGCGCTTCGAGCAGCCCTTCCACTCTTTGAGCAGGATGCCCCAGAGGTTCGAGAAGGTGACGTTGAGGGCCATCAGGATGCAGAAGGAGAAGGTCATCAGCTGGGGCGAGGCGGTCAAGAAGCCCTTGCCGAGGCTCAAGCCGAAGAACTGCGAGTACCACAGGCCACCGGCCAGGGCGCAGAAGAAGAGGTTGTTCACCCACAGCCGCACCTTGCCATAGTCGCTCCAGGTGCGATTCTTGGCATTTTGGAAGAGGCAGTAGGCGGCATTGGTCGCAAAACCACCGAGCGTGACCAGCAGCGTAGCGGGCAGCGTGGCATACATCGGGTCGGTCAGCTCACCGAAATTCAGTTCCTTGCCGAACTCCAGACCGACGTTGAAGCAGCCGCTCATCACACCGGCCAAGAGGGCGATCAGGATGCCCTTCGGGAAGTTGAAGTCCTTGACAGCCTGCTGTTTCTCCTCCTCGGAGAGTGCCGCAGCCTTCATGCCTCCGGCCACACCGATGATGGCAATACCGATGAGCGTGGCGACCACACCCATGAGCACCGACAGGGTCAGCTTCTCCAGATGGCCCGCCTCGGGGGCAACCAGATGGAGCATCACCGGTCCGAGGATCGTACCCAGACCGGCACACGTACCGAGCGAGATCGACTGCCCGAGGGCCACACCGAGGTAGCGCATCGAGAGGCCGAAGGTCAGACCTCCGACGCCCCACAGCGCACCAAAGAGCACCGTCATGCCGATGGCAAAGCTATTCTCCCCCGTCAGCAGTTCGCCAAACGAATGCCCCTCGGGCACAGCCAGCAGCGCACCCAGGAAGGGGAATACGAGCCAGGCAAAGAGGCCCTGGGTGAGCCAAAAGCTCTCCCAAGACCACTCGCGCACCATCTTGATGGGCACATAGGAGCTCGACTGGCAGAAGCTACCTACGGCGATGATCAGAAGACCGATCAGAATCTCCATACCCTATCGAGTCTTTAGAATGCCGTGTTGTAGATTGCCTCGATCTCCTCGACCGACGTCGGACGCGGATTGCCGCCCGTGCAGACATCGTTGAAGGCGGCTACCGCCAGATCGTGCAGGTCCTCCTTCTTGACACCGATCTCCGACAAGCGTTGCGGGATGTTGATGCTGATCGAGAGTGCCTTCACCGCCTCGATAGCAGCCTTCACACCCTCATCGACCGACATACCCTCCGTATTGACACCCATGGCCTTGGCAATGCCCAGATACTTCGGGCGAGCCGGCGAATCGGCATTGTACTCCATGACATAGGGCAGCAGCAGGGCGTTCGCCACACCGTGCGGCGTGTCGTAGAAGGCACCCAGCGGGTGAGCCATCGAGTGGACGATACCCAGACCGACATTCGAGAAGCCCATACCGGCAATGTACTGCGCCTCGGCCATACCCTCGCGGGCTACGACATCCTGACCGTTCTGCACGGCGTTGTAGAGGTGCTCATGGATCAGCTCGATGGCCTTGGCCTCGAACATATCGCTCATGGTCCATGCACCGGGGGTGATGTAGCTCTCGATGGCATGCGTCAGGGCATCCATACCCGTTGCAGCGGTCAGCCCCTTGGGCATCGACATCATCAGTTCGCAGTCGATCACCGCGCACATCGGGATGTCGTTCGGATCTACGCAGACCATCTTCTTCTTGTTCTCCTCGTCCGTGATCACATAGTTGATCGTGACCTCGGCAGCCGTACCGGCCGTAGTCGGCAGGGCGAAGGTCGGCACCGCGCGATTCTTCGTCGGGGCTACACCCTCCAGCGAGCGCACATCCTTGAACTCGGGGTTGTTGTGGATGATACCCACCGCCTTGGCCGTGTCAATCGACGAACCGCCACCCAGAGCTACGATGCAGTCGGCACCCGAAGCCTGGAAAGCTGCCAGCGCATCGAGCACATTCTTGATCGTCGGGTTGGGTTTGATGTCCGAGAAGATCTCATAGGGGATCTCTGCCCCCTTCAAGACCTCCTCGACCTTGGCTGCGACGCCAAATTTCACCAGATCCTTATCGGTGATGAGCATCACCTTCTGAAAGCCGCGCTTCTTGATCTCGTCGGCCACGACCGAGCGGCAACCTGCTCCGTAGTAGGAGGTTTCGTTCAATACGATACGATACATAGTTTTCTGTTCGTTTTAAGGTTTCTACACTTTTTTTCTGGTGACCGGATCCCTATCGCTTCGAGGTCACCTCCTGCTCGTACTTCTGTACATCGAGGATGAACTCCTCGCCCACCGGTACGTTGTTCTTCAAGCAGAACATATCCCATACGGCGGTCCAGGGCAGCGACTTGCACTCCTCCAAGAGGGCCAGACGCTCGAAGCCCTTACCCGAGAGCTCATACTCACGCAGCGTTGCGATCGGCTCCAGCAGGGCCTGCAGCATACACTTCTGCGTAGCGCGCGAACCGATGACATAGGCACCGATGCGGTTGATCGAGGCGTCGAAGTAGTCCAGACCGATGTGCACCTTGTCCAGCGCACCGCAGCGCGTGATCTCCTTGCAGAGCTCGAGCGTCTCGTCGTTGATGATCGTTACGTGGTCCGAATCCCAACGTACGGGGCGCGATACATGCAGCATCACCTCGGGCGTGTAGAGCAGCAGCGACGAAATCTTGTCGGCAATGCTCTCCGTCGGGTGGAAGTGACCCGTGTCGAGCGTGACCATCTTGCCGCGCGAAGCGCCATAGCCGATGTAGAAGTCGTTCGAGCCTACGGTATAGCTCTCCAGACCGATACCGAAGACCTTCGACTCGATGCAGTCCTTCATATTCTTGTACTCCGTAGCGAAGATCTGATCGAGCGAATCCTTCAGCAGCTCGCGGTAGAGCATGCGGTTCACGGTCAGGTCCTTCGAACCGTCGTGTACCCATACGTTCATGATACAGGGGTCGCCCTGAGCCTTACCCATCTCCTCGGCCACGGCGCGGCAACGCTTCGTGTGCTCGATCCAGAAGTTGCGGATCTCGGGATCGGGGTTCGAGAGCGACAGATCGCCCGATTTGGGGTGCGAGAAGGAGGTCGAGTTGAAGTCGAGCTTCATGTCGTTGGCCTTGGCCCAGTCGATCCAGCTCTGGAAGTGGCAAGGCTCCACCTCGTTACGATCGACGAACTTCTCGCCGAAGTCGCCATAGATCTCATGCAGATTCAGACGGTGCTTACCCGGAATGAGCGAGGCAGCCTTCAACACATCCTGGCGCAACTCGTCGATATTGCGGGCACGACCCGGAT
Organism: Alistipes sp.; assembly: GCA_045127275.1. GTDB lineage: Bacteria > Bacteroidota > Bacteroidia > Bacteroidales > Rikenellaceae > Alistipes. The sequence continues at coordinate 282,273 of JBGVPZ010000009.1, read as the reverse complement.
AGTTACCCGTCGCCTGGATACCACCCGACAACGAACCGGCCTTCGGCTCAAAGCCTACTACATCGTCAGCCTGCCAGCAATGCAGCGAGAGCTGAATCTTCTGCAACTGCTCGAGTACGGCATCCGTATCAATGCCGATCGCGGCATAACGCTCCTTGGCGATCTCATACGCCTTCTGAATCAATTCTGTTTTCATCTTGTGTGTAGTTTTATAAAGTTTTGGTTTTTCTGTTGTTTTCGGTTTATTGGGGCTACGCCCCCGTTACGTGCGTTACAAACGTTACAAGCGTTACAGCGTTACAAACGTTAGCCCCGTTACGTGCGTTACAAGCGTTAGCCTCCGTTACGTGCGTTACAAACGTTACAGCGTTACGGTTTTGCCGGGGGCTACTTGCGCGGCTCGAAGCGTTTGGTTTCGATCGAGCGGAGGATGTAGCTGCGCATCTCGGCCAGCGATCCCACCAGCCCTGCGGCTCGGGCCTGCACCATCACATTGCCCAGTGCCGTAGCCTCCGACGGACCTGCCACGACCGGAATACCACACGCATCGGCCGTCATCTGGTTCAGCAGCTCATTCTGCGCACCGCCACCAATGACGTGGAGCGTCTTGATCTCGAAGGGTGCTACCCCACGCAGTTTGTTGAGCACCTCGGCATACTTGGCAGCCAGCGAATCGAAGATCAGACGGATCAGCGTCGCATCATCCTCGGGCACCGCCATGGCGCGCGACTCGCAATAGAGACGAATGGCCTGCGGCATATCGGTCGGTGCGGCAAATTCGCGTGCATCGGGATCAATCAGATCGACCGACGGACGGGTCTGCTGCACCATCTGCATGATCTCGGGATAGGAGTACTCCTTACCCTGCTTCTTCCACGCTACGCGGCACTGCTCCAAGAGCCACATACCGGTGATGTTCTTCAGGAAGCGGGTCGTACCATCCACACCGCCCTCGTTCGTGAAGTTCATCGCAAACGACTCCTCGGTGATCTCCGGCTCGCGCAGCTCCACGCCCATGAGCGACCACGTACCCGACGAGAGGTAGGCAAAGCCCTCACCCTCGGCCGGCACAGCCGCCACGGCCGACCCCGTATCGTGACCGGCCACAGCCACGACGGGAATCTCACCCAACCCCGTTGCTTTGGCCAGCGAAGGGGTCAGACGACCCACCTCCGTACCGGGCATGACCACCTCGGGGATCAGCTCCGGCTTCACACCGGCTACAGCCAGCAGCTCGGCATCGACCTGCTTCGTGCGCGGATTCATGAACTGCGAGGTCGAGAGGATCGTGTACTCGCAGACCTTCTTGCCCGTGAGCAGATAGGAGAGCGCATCGGGCATAAAGAGCAGTTTGTCGGCATGTTTGAGGGCCGAGGATTGCTCCTTGTGCTGGGCATAGAGCTGGAAGAGCGAGTTGAAATTCATGATCTGAATACCCGTACGCTCATAGACCTCGCGGCGCGAGATATGCTCAAAATAGGCCTCCGGAGCGCCATTCGTGTAGGGATCGCGGTAGGCACGCGGCAGCGAGCAGAGCGTACCATCTTCGGCCACGAAGGCAAAATCGACACCCCACGTATCAATACCGATCGAGCGGATCTCGACCTCGCGTTTGCCGGCCTCGGTCAGACCCTGCAGAATATCCTCATAGAGGGCATAGATGTTCCAATAATAGTTACCGCCCACCTCGATGAGCCGATTGGGGAAACGGTGCAACACCTCCAACTGGAGCTGTCCATCGTCCAACGTAGCAAGGATGACGCGACCGCTCGTAGCACCCAGGTCAACCGCCAAGAAAGATTGCGCAGACATACGATTCTCTGATAGTTTAGTTAGGCTGTTTGGCACATTCCCGACCCCCGCCCGACGACACATCGCCCTGCAGCAGCCGACAATACACATTTATTCAAACAAAATTAAAAATAAGTAGCGAATTTTAGCTTATCGAAATTGCTAAAACAATTCCGAATAATGCTATTTTGGCCATATTAAACTTTTTTTGTAACAAATTAAAAAAAAAGTACGTTTTTAATCATTTTTTTACTATTTTTGTCTAACCAACCATAGCAAAATTAGCAATTTATGTTGCAAGAGAACCACTTCCTGAAGTACCCCACCGCCAGTGCGATCGACGAAAAGTGGGGTCTGGTGTGCACCACTGTGGGATTTCAGAACGTAAAGCCCCATGCACCCTATCCGGTGGCGATCCACCCAACTGACTACAATTTCACAAACAACGGCCGCATCCTGGACGAATATCAGCTCATCTATATCACCGAGGGCGAAGGATTCTTCCAATCCTCCTCGTGTGAGATGTGCCGTGTCGAGGCGGGCACGATCCTCATGCTCTTTCCCGGTGAACGTCACCTCTACTACCCCAATCCGGAGACGGGCTGGAAAGAGATTTGGGTTGGCTTCCGTGGCTGGCAGGTCGATCAGACCATCCGCAACTTCTTCCGGCGTGAGAACCCGACCCTCAAGGTCGGTGTCCGTGAGTCGATCATCGACCTCTACCATCGCATCATCTCCTACTCGAAGGATGACATCCGCGGCACACAACAGGTCATTGCAGGTGTCATTTCCTATCTGCTTGGGCGTGTTTACTACGAGCAGATCAACTACACGAATCGCGGCAACAAAAACACCGACAAGATCAATCAGGCACAGATGCTCCTGCGCGAGCATATCTCGACCCACCTCTCGCCGGCCGACATCGCTGCCAAATTGAGCATGAGTTATTCGCTTCTGCGCAGTCTCTTCAAGACTGTCACCGGCGTTTCGATGTCAGCCTATCAGCAGCAACTCAAGCTCAACCTGGCCAAGGAGTTGCTCACCACCTCGTCGAAGAACATCTCCGAGATCGCCTACGAGACCGGCTTTGAGTCGGTCAGCCGCTTCTGCTGCTTCTTCAAACAGCACATGAACATCACCGCCTCGGAGTTCCGCGCCAAGAATGGCATTCTGCACAAATCGGGTCGTACGCCCAGTCCGGAGGAGGAGGAAACCTATGAATAAGCCATTGCAAATCGTCTTTTTGGATCGCGCTACGGTGGGCGACAGCTCCCTCTCGCCGATCGAGGAGCTCGGTCAGCTTGTCTGCTACGACACCACCTCGGCTGACGAGGTGAACGAGCGGATCGCTTCGGCTCAAGTGATCATCACCAACAAAGTCCTCATCGGACGCCGCGAAATCGACGCTGCGCCCCCCCTACGCCTGATCTGCGTCGCTGCCACCGGCACGAACAACATCGACCTCGATTATGCCGCCGAGCGAGCCATTCCGGTGCGCAACGTAGCGGGCTACTCGACCGAGAGTGTCGTGCAGAGCACCTTCATGCACCTGCTCACCTTAGCGGGCCATGCCCCGGCCTTCGACGATTATATCAAAAGTGGCCACTACAGCCACAGCGGGCTCTTCACCTGGATGGGCACTTCGTGGCATGAATTGCACGGCAAGCGCATGGGCATCATTGGGCTGGGCACAATCGGCCAGCGCGTAGCCACCATCGCCGAAGCCTTCGGCATGGAGGTGGTCTACTACCCCACCTCGGGACGTGCCCACAGCGACCGCTACGAGGCCCTCACGCTCGATGCGCTGCTGACCTCATGCGATGTGATCTCGATCCATGCCCCGCTCAACGAGCGCACCAAGGGGCTTTTGGGCTACGACGAGCTCTGCCGCATGCGACCTACGGCCCTGCTGCTGAATGCCGGACGGGGTGGCATTGTCGACGAGGAGGCGTTGGCACGTGCCCTCGACGAAGAGCGCATTGCCGGTGCCGGATTGGACGTCTACGCCACCGAACCCTTGCCGGCCTCCTCGCCACTGCTGACCTGCCGCCATCCGGAGCGTCTCTCGCTCACGCCCCACACGGCTTGGGCCTCGTGCGAAGCCCGCACCCGACTCATTGCCGCCATTGCCGACAACATCCGCACGATCCTCTAAAACTTCATACTCATGAAACGACTACTCTTTCTGCTGCTGGGCATGAGCTTTGCCGCCTGCAGTAGCGACGAGACGGCTCCCGTCGAACCTACCATTGAGCCGGGCACCATCACCTGCCAAATCGTTGCACCGACCAACAATGCCGAGGTCAATCCCGACGAACCACTCACCATTCGCGGTGAGGCGACCATCGAGAACACCACGGTTAAGGCCGTACAGCTCAAGGTTGGTGAGCAGATCATCCCTGCGGTGAGCACCATTCCTTTCAGCTATGCCTACACCTTCCCTGCCTCGCAGCCCGAGGGCAATCTGACCCTCTCGTTGGCTGTCGTGAGTGCTGAGAATCGCACCTCGACCCACAGCGTGACGATCCGCCTAAAGCGTCCCGATGGCCCTGCTGCCAAAGCCGACATCGTTGTCGCCAAAGATGGCTCGGGCCACTTTACGACCGTTCAGGAGGCCATCAATTCGCTTCCCTCGAACGGCACGACCCGCAAGACCATTTTCATTAAAGCGGGCGAATATTACGAGAAAATAGCCGTCAATCGTCCCTTCGTAACCCTCATTGGCGAGCAGGCCGAAACGACCGTCATCACCTACGACGACTATGCGGGCAAACCCCTCGAAGGGGGTGGTGAGTTAGGCACCCAGAACAGCGCCGGCTTTACGATCAACAGCACCGATTTCATGGCCGTAAACCTCACCTTCTCCAATCCGCACAAGAACCTCGCGGGCTCGGGTCAGAACGACCAAGCGGTTGCCGTAGGTGTCTACAACGACCGTGCTGTCTTCTACAACTGTCGTTTGGTGGGCTATCAGGACACCTTCTACGTGAAGAATGCCGCCCGTGTCTATTGCAAAGATTGCTACATCGAGGGCAACGTCGATTTCATCTTTGGCGATGCCGTGCTGCTCTGCCAAAACTGCCAACTGCACTGCAATCGTCACGACAGCGTCCTAACGGCCGCCGCCGACCACACGAACAGCCTCTATGGCTTCACCTTCATCGACTGCCGCATCACCCACATCGAGGGCAACGACTTCAATGGTCGCGCCTTCTCGACCTTCTACCTTGGTCGTCCCTGGAAACAGAATGCCCGTGTGGTGTTTATTCGCTGTGAGGAGCCTGCACTGCTCCATGCAGCGGCTTGGCGTCGCATGAGCGAAGGGGTCGATGCAGCCCTCTTTGCCGAGTACCAATGTACGGGTGCCGGAGCAGCCGAAGATCGCTTAGCGAAGCGCGAAATGGGAGGTCGTCAGCTCACCGCCGAGGAGGCAGCCACCTATACCCTCGAGCAGATCTTTGCGGCCAAGACAAACCCCTCTCGCTACAACGCCGACTGGAGACCCGATCCGAAGATCGAACTATAACAGCGCGTCAGCCGCTGCCGTTTCTACACGCAGCAGTAACGCCCGGTAACGCTTCTGTAACGCATGTAACACCCCCTGTTACGTGCGTTACAACGTTACAAGCGTTACAAAAATTCTAAATCCCTCCCCCTACACACAAAAACAAGAAACGCGATCGTGAGCAAAAGCCCACCTCGCGTTTCTCGTTTCATGCGCACCCCTGCGGGTGCTTTCAGCCATTCGCTTGCGCTACGAACCGAAGTTATCGTAGAGGATATTCTCCGGCGGAACGCCCAGCGAATCGAGCATATTCACCACAGCACCGATCATCATCGGAGGTCCGCACATCAGGTAGATGCAATCCTCCGGAGCCTCGTGGTTCTTCAGGTAGTTCTCATACAGCACATTGTGTACGAAACCAGCCGTGTAGGCCACACCCTTGGCATCAGCCTCCGGATCGGGACGGTCGAGCGCCAAATTCATCTTGAAGTTGGGGAACTCCTCCTGGATGGCGTTGAACTCATCCATGTAGGGAGCCTCCTTGAGTGCACGGGCACCATACCAGAACGATACGGGACGCTTCGTCTTCTCGGTCTTGAACAGGTGCATCAAGTGGCTGCGCATCGGAGCCATACCGGCACCACCACCGATGAAGATCAGCTCCTGCGTGTCGGGCAGATTCTCATCGAGGAAGAACTCACCGTAGGGACCCGAGATGGTCACCTTATCACCCGGCTTGCGCGAGAAGATGTACGACGAGCAGATACCCGGGTTCACCTTCATGAAGCCACCATTGACGCGGTCGAACGGCGGCGTAGCAATACGGATGTTGAGCATGATGATATTGCCCTCTGCAGGGTGGTTGGCCATCGAGTAGGCACGGAAGGTCGGCTCGGGGTTCGTGGTCACCAGATCCCACATCTTGAACTTATCCCAGTCGGCACGGAACTGCTCGTCGATGTTCATATCCGAGAACTTGATTGCATCGTACTGCGGGATGTCGATCTGGATATAGCCACCACTGCGGAAGTTCAGCGTCTCGCCCTCGGGCAACTTCACGACGAACTCCTTGAGGAAGGTCGAGATATTGCGGTTCGAGATCACCTCACACTCCCACTTCTTCACACCCAGCACCGACTCCGGTACGCGAATCTTCATATTCTCCTTCACCTTCACCTGGCAACCCAGACGCCAATGCTCCTTGGCCATCTTGCGCGAGATGAAGCCCGTCTCGGTCGGGAGCAGCTCACCGCCACCCTCCATGACCTGGCACTTACACATACCGCAGGCACCACCACCACCGCAAGCCGAGGGGAGGAAAATCTTGTTATCGGCCAGCGTAGCCAGCAGCGTCGAACCGCTCTCGGCCTCGATGACCTTATCCCCGTCGTTCACGTCGATCGTGACGGCACCCGACGAGGTCAGTTTAGCCTTTGCAAAGAGAAGCAGTGCCACCAAGAGGAGGATCACCACCAGAAAGGCTACGATTGCAACAATAATTGTCTGTGTCATATTCCTATTCTCTTATTAAAGGGTTACCTGATCGTTTTCAGCTACGGGCGTCTGCTCGGCCTCCACCGTCTCGACCACCTCGATCTTCGGCTCGGCAGCCTCGACCTCGTCGGTCGCGTCGCTGCTCGTGAACTGAATACCCGAGAAGATCATGAAGGCGATACCCATCAGACCCGTAATAATAAAGGCGATACCGGGGCCTTTCAGCGCAGCCGGAATGTGCGAGTAGGTCGTCTTCTCGCGGATGGCAGCCATCATCACAATAGCCAACCACCAGCCCAGACCCGAGCCCAGACCATAGACGATCGACTCCCATACGGTGGTCATCTCGGCACCATCGACCTTCTGCTGCATGAAGAGCGAACCACCCATGATGGCGCAGTTCACGGCAATCAGCGGCAGGAAGATACCCAGCTGGCTATAGAGTGCCGGCGAGAACTTCTCGACGATCATCTCCACCAACTGCACAAAGGCAGCAATCGTAGCGATGAAGACGATGAAGGTCAGGAAGCTCAAATCCACCGACTCATAGCCGCACCACGAAAGTGCACCGTCCTTGAGGATGTAGTTGTACAAGAGGAAGTTCAGCGGCACGGTCATCACCTGAACAAACGTTACCGCAGCACCCAAACCGAGGGCCGTCTTGACGCTCTTCGACACGGCAATGTAGGAACACATACCGAAGAAGAAGGCGAAGACCATGTTGTCGATAAAGATCGACTTGATAAAAAGATTCAATGTATCCATATCCTAACCCTCCATTATTTTTCTTGTAAATCCTTGTTACGCGAACGGTGTGCCCAGATGATGCAGCCACAGATGATCAGGGCCATCGGCGGGAACAGCATCAGACCCATATTCGAATAACCACACGCATACAGGTTGAACCAATCGTTCTCCAGCACCGGGAAGCCGAAGAGCGTACCCGAACCGAGCAACTCACGGAAGAAGGCCACAATGACCAGAATCAGGCCATAGCCCAAACCGTTACCGATACCATCGAGGAACGATGCCCACGGGCCGTTACCCAATGCAAAGGCCTCGACACGACCCATGACGATACAGTTCGTGATGATCAGACCCACATAGACCGAAAGCTGCTTCGAGACATCATAAACAAAGGCTTTCAACACTTGATCGACCAAGATTACCAGCGTGGCAATGACGACCAACTGCACGATGATGCGGATGCGTGACGGAAGACCATTACGCAAGAGCGACATCACCAGGTTGGAGAAAGCCGTTACGGCCGTCACCGAGAGAGCCATCACGATGGCCGGCTCCAACTTCACGGTAACCGCCAACGCCGAGCAGATACCCAAGATCTGCACGATGACCGGGTTGTTCGCTGAGAACGGACCGGTCAGATATTTCAGATTCTTGTTACTCATTGTTCTCTACATTATTGGTTTCACACTCTGTCTGCTGGGCTGCGCAGCATGCCTCGGCGCACGGCTCGACAGCATCCGTTGCCGGCGAAGTCTTCAAGACCGAACCATAGGCACCCACACAATCCTTGATCATGGCCGATACGCCATCCGAGGTCTTCGTACCTCCCGAGATGGCATCCACCTCGTGAGCCGGGTTCTGTGCACCGCCCTTACGGAGCGTTACACCCACAAACTCGTCGCCCTCGAAGATCGTCTTACCCTTATAGAGATCCTGGTGTTTCGGTGTGGCAATCTCAGCACCCAGACCCGGGGTCTCACCCTTGTGGGCCATGACGATACCGGCTACGGTATTCATATCCTGTTCCAGAGCGATGTAGCCCCAGATGTCGCCCCAAAGACCCATGCCGACCATCGGGATCACCACGCGGCCCTCATTGTCTTTGAAGAGGAAGAGTTTGCCTGCCTTGTAGTTATCGCGCAGGTCCTTGTTCGTCTTCATCATATTGAACACATCCTCGGCAGGGGTCTCCGTCTGCTGGCCATTCTCAACCACATAGGCCTTCACCAACTGATCGAAATTGGCACCCTCTGCGGCACCCAATGCCTGCAAGATGTTCGTCTTCTTTTCGTTCAGCTCGTTCTTATACTGAAGATCCTGCAACGAAAGAGCTGCCACGGCCAGCAAAATAGCCACGACAACGACCATCACCGTCGAATAGATGATAATATAGGTATTGCTATTCTTATTCATATCGCTTCGACTTATTTAATGGTTTTTACACGGTTCTTACGACGCTTGATATTGGCCTCTACGACGAAGTAGTCCACCAGCGGAGCCAGGGCGTTCATGAAGAGGATAGCGAGCATCATACCCTCGGGATAGGCGGGGTTCACCACACGGATCAACACGGCCAACGCACCGGTCATGAAGCCGACGATGTACTTACCCTTATTCGTCTGTGCCGACGTGACGGGGTCGGTAGCCATAAAGACTGCACCGAAGGCGAAACCGCCCACGATCAGATGCCACCAAGCCGGATAGGTCGTGACGCCCAGCACCTGGAACAGATAGCCCATAGCCAGACCACCGACAAATACCGAGAACATCGTGCGCCACGAAGCGATACCCGTGAAGAGCAGCACCGCAGCACCGATCAGGATAGCCAGCGTCGAGGTCTCACCAAACGAACCCGGGATAAAGCCAAAGAAGGCATCCAATGCCGTCCAATCGCCCATCGTGCCCGTCGTAGCGAGCTTCTCGAGGGCCGTAGCACCCGTAATAGCATCGGTCGAGAGCTTCTCGGCACCCATCATCGTCCAATCCGAATACCATACCTTCTCACCCGAGATAAAGGGCGTATAGGCAAAGAATACGAAGGCACGAGCCAGCAGTGCGGGGTTGAAGATGTTCATACCCGTACCACCAAATACCTCCTTACCGAAGATCACGGCAAAGGCCGTAGCGACACCTACCATCCACAGCGGCGTCGAGACGGGCATCACCATCGGGATCAACAGACCCGAAACGAGGAAGCCCTCATTGACCTCGTGGCCACGCACCTGGGCGAAGTAGAACTCAATGGCCAGACCGACGATATACGACACGGCCACCATCGGCAGGATGCGCACAAAACCATACCAGAAGCTGTTCCAGAGCGTCCACTCCAGGCCACAAGCCTCGGCAACCTGCTCACCGGTCCACCAGCAACCGAACACAAAAGCGGGCAACAGAGCCACGATCACCATGATCATCGTGCGCTTCATATCGTTGCAGTCGCGGATATGAGCACCCTTCGCCGTCGTCGTATTGGGAACAAACAGGAAGGTCTCGAAGGCCTCGAAGGTCGAAGCCAGGAAGCTCAACTTACCCCCCTTGGAGAAGGTCGGCTTCATCTTATCAACTAAGTTTCTCAGCTTGCTCATCGTTTATGCCTCCTTGATCATTAAGTTAATACCATCGCGGATCACCTGCTGGATCTCGATCTTCGAGGGATCGACGAACTCGCAAAGTGCAAAGTCCTCTTCGACAACCTCATAGATACCCAGGTTCTCCATCTTGTCGATATCGCCGGCCATACAAGCCTTCAGCAGATACATCGGGTAGATGTCCATCGGCAGATACTGCTCATAGAGACCCGTTACGACGAAGGGACGCTCGCCACCATTGAGGTTCGTATCGAGCTTGAACTTCTTCTTCGGGCAGATCCACGAGAAGTAGGCACGCGAGACCGAGAACTTCTTGAAGCGGGGCATCATCCAGCCCAGCAGCTCGTACTTATCACCCTCGGGGATCACCGTCATCTGATTGGCATAGAAGGCCAGGAACTCCTGCTCCGAACGCTTCAGACCCGTCAGCACGTTTCCGGCGATCAGACGCACCTTGTCGCCCTCCTTCTGGGCCTTGATCTTACCGGCCACGATCGAGTCGATGCGGGCACCGGCAATCACACGGTAATACTGCGGAGCCTCGACCTCCGAACCGGTCAGGGCAATCGTCTTGTGCATATCGACCTTACCCTCGCGCACGAAGCGACCGAGGATGGCCAGATCCTGGATATTGATCGTCCAGGCCACCTCACCCTTGTTGATCGGGTCGATGTGGTGCATCTGCACGCCGACATTACCCACGGGGTGCTTACCGGCAAAGGTGTGCAACTCAGCACCCTTCAGCTCGGCCATCTTACCCTCACTCTTGGCACGCATCGACAGGTGTACCTTGCCGGCGGTCAGACGACCCAACAGCTCGATACCGGCCTGCAGATTGGCACCCTCCTGCTCCAACACAAAGTTGAAATCGGGGGCCAGCGGAGCCGAGTCAAATGCCGACACAAAGATCGCCTTCGGCTGATCCGAAGGATTGGCAATGATGCCATAGGGACGCTGCACAAACATCGGCCAAAGGCCCGACTTGAGCAACTGCTCGACGATCTGCTCACGGGTAGCCTGCTTCAGATCGAGTTTCGGGAACTGCTCATAGCTCTGCTCCTTGGAGGGGGTTACCGTTACGGAGAGCACCTTGCGCTTCTCACCACGGTTGATGGCAGCCACCACACCGCTCACCGGCGAGGTGAACAGCACGCGCTCATCTGCCTTATTGAAGAAGAGCGGCGTACCAGCCTTTACCTCATCCCCCACCTTAACCAGCAACTTGGGCGTTACCCCCTCGAAATCGAGCGGCGAGAGACCATACTCGGCGGCCAACGGAAGCTCCGTCAGCTGCTTTTCAGCCGCACCTGCGAGGTTGATGTCGAGACCCTTACGTAACGAAATGATTTTCGACATGGTTAAATGTGTTTGATTATTTGTTAATTATGTTAGTTAAGTGCTTTGTTATTAGACTAACAGCATTTTCGCGTGCGAAAATACGATTTTTTTCTGACATAACCCAATCAGAACACTATTATTTCGCCTCATTCCTAAAATTATTTATATATTTGTCCCGATGAAGCGCGAATGGATCGACATACACACCCATCGCCCCACTCGGGCCACCACGATTCGCACCGTCGGGGTACACCCCTGGCAGGTGACAACCGCCCTGCTACCCACTGCCGACGAGATCGCCGCGGCCGATGCCGTGGGCGAGATCGGATTGGATCGAGCCTGCGATGCCCCGTTCGAACTGCAAAAGCAACGCTTCATCGAACAGCTCGCGCTAGCCGAAGAGCATCAAAAACCGGTGGTTTTGCACGTCGTACGCGCCTTTGAAGAGGTGATGCAGTGCCTGACTGCACGGCAGTTACCGGCCGTGATTTTCCACGGATTTATCGGCTCTCTTCCGCAGGCTGCGCGTGCGCTACAACGCGATTATTACCTCTCCTTCGGACTGCGGTCGCTCCACTCGCCCAAGAGCCTGGAGGTGTTGCAACAGATGCCGCTCGATCGGCTCTTTATCGAGACGGATGAAGCCGAAACTGCCATCGAGGCCCTCTATACCGAGGTTGCCGTTCGGCGCAACATCCCGCTCGAAGAGCTGCAGGAGGCCATTTGCAAGAACTACAAACGAATATTCGTAAAACAATGACAGATAATTGGTTAGAACGTACCGAGTTACTGCTCGGAAGCGAAAAATTGACACAACTTAGCCGGGCGCATGTCCTGGTTGTCGGCTTGGGAGGCGTCGGAGCCTATGCCGCCGAGATGATTGCACGTGCCGGCGTGGGACGCATGACCATAGCCGATGCCGACACGGTGGGTACGACGAACATCAACCGCCAACTCGTAGCCCTGCACTCGACCGTAGGTCGCCCGAAGGCCGAGGTGTTAGCCGAACGACTGCGCGACATCAATCCCGCGATCGAACTCACGATCGTAAACCGCTACATCAAAGACGAGGAGACCTACACGCTGCTCGATGCCGCTCGTTACGACTACGTGGTCGATGCCATCGACACACTCTCGCCTAAATTGGCCCTGATTGTGGCCGCCTTGGAGCGCAAACTACCCTTGGTCAGCTCGATGGGTGCCGGTGCAAAGATGGACCCCACGCAACTCGAAATCAAGGATATCTCGAAGACCCACCACTGCCCGTTAGCCCACATGCTGCGCAAACGCCTCCACAAGGTGGGCATTTACAAGGGTTTCAAGGCCGTATTTTCGCCCGAGCCAGTACGCGAAGGGGCAATGATCCTGGCCGAGGAGCAGAACAAGAAATCGCAATGTGGCACGATCTCCTACCTGCCGGCCCTCTTCGGTATCGGTTGTGCCTCGGTGGTCATTCGTGGTTTAATCAACGAGCTGTAAAGATGGACCAGACACGCATGCAGGTCGTATTCGACTTTCTCGACCGCCACCAGATTCCCTACACGTGGTACACCCACCCCGAAGCGCCGACCATCGAGATAGCCCGCCAACATTGGCATGACGATGGGTCGAAGCATTGCAAGAATCTCTTCTTCCGCAACCACAAGGGCAATCGCCACTACCTCGTCTGCTTCGATTGCGAGCAGTCGTTGGCGATCCACGACCTTGAGCAACGCCTCCATCAGGGCAAGCTCACCTTTGCCTCCGAGCAACGCATGGAGCGGTGGTTGGGGCTGCGTCCCGGATCGGTCTCGCCCTTTGGTCTGATCAACGATCCCGAGCAGCACGTCCACCTCTTTTTAGATGCCAACCTGCGGCACTACCCCTCGATTTCGTTCCACCCGAACGACAACCGCGCCACGGTGGTCATCGCCCTGGAGGATTTCCTGCGCTACTTAGCGGCCGTCGGGAATAGTTACGAGTTTATCGAGCTCTACGAACTCAAACCAAACACACCCTAACACCACCACCCATGAGACTACACAACCTACTGATTGCCACCCTGCTGCTGATAGCAACATCCGCATGGGCACAACCTTCTGTCGAATGCTGGGACCGCTTTGAATTGGCCTTCACCCACGCCGCAACAGAAAACCCCTTCGATGTGGAGCTCTCCGCCACGTTCACCAATGGCGAGCGTTCGATCATCGTACGTGGTTTCTACGACGGCAACGATACCTATCGCATCCGTTTTATGCCCACTGCCGAGGGTGAATGGAGCTATACAACCCATAGCCAAGTACGCGCCATGAACCGTCAGCGCGGCAAACTCATAGCAACCGCCCCTACGGGGAACAACCACGGCATGGTCTCCGCCCGTGGAACCGGATTTGTCTATGCCGACGGCACACGCTATATGCCCTTCGGCACGACCAACTACGCTCTGGCGTTGTTCCGTCCCCAAACACAAGAAAAGACGATCGAAAGCCTCTCGAAAACCGGCTTCAACAAGACCCGTTTCTGCATCCTGCCCAAAGATTTCCCCTGCCCCGAGGAGGAGCCTATGAGCTATCCCTTCCTCTTGAAAAGTCGCACCAAAGGGGCGGATGGAAAAGAGCACTTCGAGTGGGATATCACCCGATTTGATACCGATTTCTTCCAGAATCTCGATCATCGCATCGAGCAACTCATGGCGCTCGGCATCGAGGCCGATCTGATTCTCTTTCACCCCTACGATCGTGGCATGTGGGGGCTGGATGCACTCTCGAACGAGGAACACATCCGCTATTTGGAGTACCTGATCGCCCGCGTAGGGGCCTATCGCAATGTCTGGTGGTCGCTCGCCAACGAATGGGACCTGGTTAAAACGAAAACACGCGAGGATTGGAAGGTGCTGACCCGCGCCGTGGTCGCTGCCGATCCCTATCGCCACCTCTGCTCGATCCACGGTGGTACGGCGGTCTATTTCGACTATTGGATGGATGAATTCACCCACGTCAGCATTCAGGACGAGGGCCCTGTATTCTCCTCGACGGCCTCGGCCACACTGCGTCAGATCTACCGCAAACCGATTATCTGCGACGAGATCGGCTACGAAGGCAACATCCGCGAACGCTGGGCGCGATTAAGCCCGCAACAGATGACCTATTTCGTCACGAACGGTCTGCTGGGCGGTATCTATGTCACACATGGCGAATGTTACCGCGACCCGGCCGAAAAGGAGTTTGTTTATTGGTCTGACGGAGGAGAATTAAAGGGCGAAAGTTGGCGCCGTATCGCCTTTCTGCGTCAGATTTTGGAAGAGGCTCCCAACGCCCCGATGATGGCCGACATCAGTCGTGACGAGGTCACCTCGACTTGTGGCGAGGGGTACTATTTAGTCAATTTGGGGAAACAGATCCTCTCTTCGTGGCGATTCAACCTACCGCGTTCAAATGGCCCCTACCCTCGTCCGAAAGCGGGCACAAAATATAAAGTCGAGATCATCAATCTGTGGGAGATGACCATCACGGAGTATCCCGAGCTCTTCGAGGCAACCGAAGTGATTGACTACCGCGTCTATGACAAGCAGCATCGTGATGTGCGTCTGCCCGACATGCCCTATCTGCTGCTACGAATCACCAAGGTCGAGTAGAGGTTCTTATCGAATCCCCCAAAAAAAGGAGCGTGTCCAATATGGTGTGGACACGCTCCTTTTCTCTAAAGTTGCATCACGCAGCAGCTTGCGCATCTAGCGTCATACAGCAACCGTCCGTCGAACGGATCTATAGCACTATTTCAACTCGACCAGCGACTTGCCACTCATTTCGGCCGGCTTCTCCAGCCCCATCAGATCCAACACCGTCGGGGCCACATCGGCCAGAATACCGTCATGCACGGCCTTCACACGATCCGAAACCACGACAATGGGCACCGGATTGAGCGAGTGTGCCGTATTGGGCGAGCCATCGGCATTGACTGCGTTGTCGGCATTACCGTGGTCAGCAATCTGCACCACCTCGTAGCCATTGCGCTTGGCAGCCTCGACCACCTTCTCAACGCACTGATCTACCGCCTTTACAGCCGTTACGATAGCCTCATAAACACCCGTATGGCCCACCATATCGCCATTGGCGAAGTTCAAGCAGACGAAGTCAAAACGCTGCGTATCGAGTGCCTCGACCAACTTATCAGCCACCTCGGGTGCCGACATTTCAGGTTGCAGGTCGTAGGTTGCCACCTTCGGCGAAGCCACCAGGATGCGTTCCTCGCCCTCGAACTTCTCCTCGCGACCACCATTGAGGAAGAAGGTCACGTGGGCATACTTCTCCGTCTCGGCAATACGCAGCTGGTTCAAGCCCTGCTTGGCCACCCACTCACCGATCGTATTCTGCACGTTCTCCTTATCGAAGAGGATGTGCAGCCCCTCGAATTTGGCATCATAGGGGGTCATGCAGCAATAGTAGAGCGGCATGGTGTGCATACCCTCGGCCGGCATATCCTCCTGCGTGAGGACAATCGTCAGCTCCTTGGCGCGGTCGTTACGGTAGTTGAAGAAGATCACCACATCGTTCGGGCGAATCAGACCTACGGGGTTACCCTCGCCATCCACACGCACGATCGGCTTGATGAACTCGTCGGTCACCTCCTGATCGTACGAAGCCTGTACGGCAGCAACCATGTCGGTCGAAGGCTCACCTACACCCTCCACGAGTGCATCGTAGGCCACCTTCACACGCTCCCAACGCTTGTCACGATCCATGGCATAATAACGACCAATGATCGTGGCAATCTGTCCCGTCGAAGCAGCCATATGCTGCTCCAACTGCTCGATGAAGCCCTTACCACTGCGCGGGTCGGTATCACGACCATCCATGAAGCAGTGTGCATAGGTCTCGGCAATGCCATACTCCTTGGCAATATCAATCAACTTGAAGAGGTGCTCCAACGACGAGTGCACACCACCATCCGAGGTCAGACCCATCAGGTGCACCGCAACACCCTGCTCCTTGGCATGGGCAAAGGCAGCAGCAACCTCCTTGTTCTGCAGAATCGAATTATCGCGGCAGGCACGGTTAATCTTCACCAAATCTTGGTAGACCACACGACCTGCACCGATATTGAGGTGACCCACCTCCGAGTTACCCATCTGACCCTCCGGCAGACCTACATTCTCACCATCGGTGCGCAACTCGGCATGGGGATACTGCTCGGTCATCTTCGAGATATAGGGAGGATGCACCGCAGCAATCACATCAGCCTTATCCTTATGGCCGTTACCCCAGCCATCAAGAATCATCAGTAATACTTTGTTTGCCATTTTATTAGCTTGTTTTAATTCGTTCATTACTTAATCTGTGCCAGAATCAGCTCTACAGCCTTATCTATGGCAGCCTGCAGGCCGTCGGGATTCTTACCACCGGCCGTAGCGAAGAAGGGCTGACCGCCACCACCGCCCTGCATGAGCTTGGCAGCCTCGCGGATCACCTGTCCGGCATTCACGCCCTGGGCGGCAATCTCGTCACCGAGCATGATCGTCAGATTGGGCTTACCCTCATTGACTACACCGACCACGAAGACCAGTTTCGGCGCACGAGCCTTCAAATTATAGGCCAAATCCTTCACAAAATCGGCACGACGCGGCAGTACGGCACGTACCAGCTGGGCACCATCCTGCTCCTCAAGCGTAGCGAAGAAACGATCGGCAACCTGCTTGATCTGCTCCTTGCGCATCTCCTCGACCTCCTTCGAGAGGGCTTCGTTGCTCTCGATCATCTTCTGCACGGCCTGCATCACCTGCGAATTGTGCAGCGACTCGCTCAAATTCTGCAACGTATCCTGCACGGCATAGAGCATATTCTCGGCCTTCTCGCCCGTCACAGCCTCGATACGACGTACACCTGCCGAGATAGCACCCTCGGAGAGGATCTTGAACAGACCAATCGTACCCGTAGCCGCCGTATGCGTACCACCACACAACTCCACCGACGAGCCGAACTTGATCATACGCACCTTGTCGCCATATTTTTCGCCAAAGAGCATCATAGCACCGGCGGCCTCGGCCTCCTCCTTCGTAGCCTCGCGATTCTCCTCCAACGGTCGATTCTGACGGATCGCCTGGTTCACCAAACGCTCCACCTGACGCAACTCCTCGGGCGTAACCTTCTGGAAGTGCGAGAAGTCGAAACGCAGCGAATCGGGCGTCACGAGCGAACCCTTCTGCTCAACATGCTCGCCCAACACCGTACGTAATGCCTCATGCAACAGGTGCGTTGCCGTATGGTTGTTGGCCGACGACTGACGCTTCTCGGGCTGCACAACAGCCGTAAACTGTGCCTCGGGATTCTCCGGCAAGGTCGTGACGATGTGGATAATCAGGCCGTTCTCCTTCTCCGTAGCGACGATCTCAACACGCTCGTTTGCGCTCTCGATGTAACCCGTATCGCCCATCTGACCACCCGAGTTTCCATAGAACGGAGTCTTATCGAAGACGAGCTGGTAGGTCGTCTTGCCCTTCGACGTGACACGGCGATAGCGGGCAATACGCACCGCGTCGGTCAGCATATCGTAGCCCGTAAATTCGCTCTGGGGCAGCGGGAAGAGCTCCACCCAGTCGTCCGTATCGACCTGGGCAGCATTGCGCGAACGCGCCTTCTGAGCCTGCAATTCACCCTCGAAGGCATCCAGATCCACACCTACACCCTGCTCACGAGCAATCAGCTCCGTGAGGTCGATCGGGAATCCAAACGTATCGTAGAGTACAAAGGCATCTTTACCCGAGATCAGTTCCTTGCCCTCCTTCTTCGTGCGGGCAATCACACCATCCAAGAGGTTGATACCCGTAGCCAGCGTACGCAGGAACGAAGCCTCCTCCTCCTCGATCACCTTCTCAATCAAGGTCTGCTGGGCCTTCAGTTCGGGGAACTGCTCACCCATCTGGGCTACCAGCACCGGCACCAACTTGCACAACATCGGCTCATTGAAACCGAGGTAGGTATAGCCATAACGCACGGCACGACGCAAGATGCGACGAATCACATAACCAGCCTTCACGTTCGAAGGCAACTGACCATCGGCAATCGAGAACGAGATAGCACGCAGGTGGTCGGCAATCACACGCATCGCCACATCGCACTTCTCATCCACGCCATACTGCTTACCCGAGAACTCGGCAATGCGCTGAATCGTCGGCTGGAAGACATCCGTATCGTAGTTCGACTTCTTGCCCTGCATCACCATGCAAAGACGCTCGAAGCCCATACCCGTATCGACGTTGCGAGCCGGCAACTCCTCCAACGAGCCGTTGGCCTTGCGGTTGAACTGCATGAAGACCAGGTTCCAGATCTCGATCACCTGCGGATGGCCCATATTGACCATCTCGCGACCCGGCTTGGCAGCGATCTCTGCCTCATCGCGCAGGTCGAAGTGGATCTCCGAGCAGGGGCCGCAGGGGCCCGTCTCGCCCATCTCCCAGAAGTTATCGTGCTTATTGCCACGGATGATGTGGTCGGCCGGCAAGAACTGCAACCAGTAGTCGTAGGCCTCCTGATCGAACGGCACGCCATCCTCCTCCGAGCCTTCGAATACGGTGGCATACATGCGCTCGGCAGGCAGCTTATAGACATCATGCAACAGCTCCCAAGCCCACTCGATCGCCTCCTTCTTGAAGTAATCGCCATAGGACCAGTTACCGAGCATCTCGAACATCGTGTGGTGATAGGTATCGTGGCCTACCTCCTCCAAGTCGTTGTGCTTACCCGACACGCGCAGACACTTCTGCGTATCGGCCGCACGGGGATACTTACGCGGAGCATTGCCCAAAAAGATATCCTTAAACTGGTTCATACCGGCATTGGTAAACATCAACGTCGGGTCGCCCTTTACGACCATCGGAGCTGAAGGGACAATAGCATGCTCCTTCGAGGCAAAAAAGTCTAAAAAGGCCTGACGAATTTTATTCGATTCCATAGCTTTTGTATATTATTTTTTAATTTCGTTTCGTTTCTTCAGCGAGCCCCTTTTGACAGGAGCGCATTTTCGGGTTGCAAATTTACACAAATTACGCTAAATTTGCACCATAATTAGATGAGTTTTTTCGGATGAAGAGCCAAAAAACACAGGCTAAAGAGCCACAGCAGCCCATTTCAACCCTCGAGAGCACCACACAAGGTGTTGAGCGAGGCATCACGTTGCGCCTGCGTGCCTATCGCCTGATCCGCAAACTGCTCATCGGATTCATTGTTGTAGCAATTATCAATGTTCTCTTCTCCAACTTTTTTCTAACGCCCAAGATGTACAAAATCAATCGCGACAACCGCGAATTGATGCTCAAATACCGCATCTTGCAGGATCGCATCCGCACGGCACAACGACGCACCGACGAGATTCGCCACCGCGACAACCACGTCTATCGCACCCTCTTCTCCGCCGATTCACTTGCCATTGCCGGCATTCGTCAACCCTATTCCGACGAGAAATATGCCTCAATGGCAGACGATCCATTTGCACGCCTGATGATTCCTACCTGGAAACAACTCGACCAACTAGCTCGGTCGATCTATGAGGAGTCACTATCATTCGATGAACTGACTCCGCTTTCGAAGAGCAAAGAACAGATGGCTTCGTCGATTCCCGCCATTTGGCCCATCGACCGCACCAAGTTGCGCAGTGGCATCGGCGCATACAATCCGCGTCGTTTCCACCCCATTCTAAAGCGTATCATGCCCCATAAGGGAGTCGATCTGGGAGCCCAGCGTGGCACACCAATCTACGCTACAGGCGATGCCGTGGTCGAGATGATCAACCGTGGCTACAACGGTGGCTATGGCCGTCAAGTGCTTCTCAACCACGGGTTTGGTTACAAAACACGTTACGCACACATGCACGAAATCCTTGTCAAGCGAGGAGATACGGTGCGACGCGGAGACATCATCGGCACAGTCGGAAATACAGGACGTTCCACCTCGTCACACCTTCACTATGAAGTACTCTATAAAGGCCACCCGGTCAATCCGGTCAATTACTTCAACAGCAAGATCACAGAAGAGGAGTACGAGCGCCTGATGGAGGCTATGCAGGATAACACCCAATTTGAATCTCTCTGATACGATGGCAAAAACAACCCATAAAAACCAGACCACATCCTCGACCCATAAACGGCGAGGCAAGCAATTGTTACGTCTGTTCGTATCGTTGATGGTATGGATGGGTGCTGCCGTGCTCTACTACGTCGCCTTCTCGATCTTCTTCGATACGCCAATCGAATATGAAATGAAGCACGAGACGGATCGGCTGCGCAAGGAGTACGAGGTCTTGACCAACCGTTACGACACGCTCATGATGGTGCTCGACAACCTTTCGGCACGCGATCGAGCCATTTTTCGTTCTCTCTTTGAGTCCGACCCCTATGACTTCGATGCCGAATACGAAGAGCAACGATATGCCACCTACGAGGCGTTATTCAACAGTTCTACACGCCAATTAAAGCGCGATCTGCGCAATCGCGTCCAAGCCTTGGAGCAGCACATGCAACAACTCAACGAAAGCTACCATCAACTCCACGAGCAACTAACTAAGCAAGGCGAAGAGTGCGACCACATTCCGTCGATTCAGCCGGTCATCAACAAGCAACTTTCACTCTTGACTACTTCGTACGGTATGCGCATCCACCCCTTCTACAAGACTTTGCAGTCGCATCAGGGAGTCGATTACGCCATTCCCGAAGGGTCGCGTGTCTTTGCAACGGCCGACGGCGTAGTACGCGAGGTAGCTCGCCGTAATTCCACATCGGGTAACACAGTTATCATCGACCACGGCAACGGCTACGAGACATCCTATAGCCACCTCTCACAAATCTCGGTACGAAAGGGACAACGCGTACACCGGGGTGATATTATTGCCCTCTCGGGTGATTCAGGCCTTTCATTAGCCCCCCATCTACATTATGAGGTACGACTCAACGGCATGCGAGTCGATCCGATACACTACTTCTTCATGGAGCTTACCCCCTCGGAGTACAAACGATTGATGCGCATTGCCCAAACCGGCATGCAGGCTTTCGACTAACGTTTCGCAACAGCATGATCAAACTGATTTTACTTGATTTCGACGGTACGCTGGTCGACACTCGTAGAGCCAACGCTCAGGCCTATATACAGACCCTGGCCGAGGTGGGTATTCCGATGCAAGAACAGGAGTATCTCGACCGTTGGTTTGGCATGCGTTGTCGGGAATTTTTGACCGCCATCGGCATCGACGATCCGACCCAACGCGAAACATTGCGCCTGCGCAAAATAGCCCTCTACCCCCACTACTTCGACTCCCTGCGGCTCAACGAAGGGTTATGGCAACTTTGTCAAGATTTTCGACGGACAGGAGGACGTGTATGGATCGTCTCGACCGGGTCGCGTGCCAACATCGAAAATGCCATGCATCACCTCGGTTTGGAGGGTGGTGTCGATGGCATCCTCACCGGCCTAGAGATCGATCATCCCAAACCGGCACCCGACTGTTTTCTAGAGGTCATGCACCGAGAAGGTTGCACACCGCAAGAGACGCTTATCTTCGAGGACTCAGCTGTAGGATTAGCCGCCGCAAAGGCATCCGGAGCCGCTTACATGCGCATTCAGTTCGACGATTAGGTCCACTGTCAACGACGGCAAATCATCTGAAAATCACAAAACTCGCACGCTTTCACATCTTCACACTGGCGGAACGGTGTAGCCGGATCAAACAGTTCGGTCAGTTTGCGTGCAAGCGTATGCTCAAACTCAGCAGCATAGGCCGTATAAGGTACTCCCTGCTCTTTGCGCTCCGTATCCGTAAAATAGGGCGAATAATTCGGCTTGTTCAGCGAACGCACATAGTAGAGCGACGGCACTACCTCACAACCGCGGCGATGGTGCAACATCATGGAATAGAGTAACGTCTGCAATACATAAGCTACGCGTTGCTCTTCCTTGCCTTCAAAAAGCAACTGAATGCCAGCAAAAGTCAAATGAGGCGTTCCGGTCTTAAAATCGACCACACGCAACGAACCATCCTCTAGACGATCCAGTCGATCGACCTTACCGGCAAATTTCACTACCACCTGACGATCGCCCAACTGCAACGGGAATCCATAATCCACGTTGCATTCGCATCCCTCGACCGTAAAATCATCGCATTCCGCATCGAAACGCAGCAACTCTTTCAGATAACGGATTACCACATCGCGCACCAACAGCAAATTGCCCGTATAGTCCGACACTTCAGCCTGCTCCTTACGCAGGAAGTAGGTAGCAATCGCCCGCTCCACCGCTCGGGCAATAGCCCCAGAACGCGCCATCGCTTGGAGCAACTCCCCTGGACGAGCAGCTTGCAGAACTTGTTCGTACAACTCCTGGACCGCAGCGTGGAGAATCGTACCAAACATCGGAGCATCCAACTCCTCACTCACCTCCTCTTCACTCTTGAGTCGTGCCACCGAATGAAAATAGAAGCGCAACGGACAAGAGATATAGCGACCAAACGAAGAGGGAGAGAGAGCTGCCGGACTTTCGGGGTCAAGGTAGCGCTCCAAACGACGCATGATTGCCGCATCTTTGACTACTTCAATTGGCTCAACATCTGTCAAATTCACATCGACACCCACATCGACCTGCTGCACTGTAAATCCACTTTCGTAATCGAGTTGACGAATATAACGGCTCGGCTCACCGGTAGAACGGTCATCAGCATGCGAACAATAGAGCATCTGCACCTCTTCGGCCCGCTGGATGAGACGATAGAAATAGTAGGCATAGACCCCCTCATGATGTTCCGGGGTCGGCAGATCATAAGCCGCCCGCAGCGTATAGGGGATAAACGACGATTGGCCCATCAGATTGCCCGGGAAGTTATCATCCGTCATTGAGAGGATGATCACACGCTTAAAATCCAGGTTTCGGGTCTCCAAAATACCCATCACCTGTATACCCTCCAGCGGTTCACCCTCGAAGGGGATACGCACCGTCTGCAGGTGGCGACGCAGCAACGAAGTGTAGATCTCGACAGTCAGCTCTATATCACAAGCATCCAACGAATTGCGCAACTTCGTAACTGCCTCGGAGGTGACGGCCAAATACTCCCGCATGCGGGCTTGATCCTGCTCGACTATGGGCTGCATGGCGGCCAACTGTAAGCATTGCTGCAACCAATCGGAAAGTTCCTGCCATGTGGTTACCGGCCGAAAGATTTGATCAAGTGGCTCCGCTCCTGCTAAACGTGTTGTATCAATCGTAATACGTCGTTCCTGTACGATCTCCCAACAAAGTTTTTTACGTTCTTCGGGACAACACCCTTGCAGACAAGGGTGCATCAACAACCCCATCACATCAACATGATAGAAAGCCCACTCGGTGCCCTGACGACGACCTCGCGACTGCAAGGCAATCAGGCGTTCGATGAGTGTATAGGCAGGAGTCTGTTGCAAGGGATAACCCATCGTCACATTCACCTTGCCCAGTTCGGGAGGCAGGCTGTACAAGAGCGGCATGAGCAACTCCTCGTCGGTGAGGACAATCGCAGTCTCCTTGTCGAGAGGCCCTTCGGCCGCCCAACGACGCAAAATCTCCGTTACGTATTTACACTGTACAGCATTCGAGGCTGCAGCCACGGCCGCCACTCGTTTCGGACGGGTCATTCCCTCGTACAAAATGGAGGCTGACGCTGGAAATAGACGCTGATTTTCGCGTACAAACATACCGGCTTCCTGCTCTTCTCTTGCCGTATAATAGGTATCGAAATCCCAGAAAAAATCCGTCTTTGCAGTTGTCTGCATACACCGAAACAACTCCTTCTCGCAGGCCGAAAGGGCATTAAAGCCGGCCACCACAAAGTGACGATCGGACTCAAACGCAAACTCCCCCGAACGAATTCGCCGAGCCGCCTCCCGTTGGATCATACCGCCATAGGCAAAGCCCAGCGATTGCAGCCGCTTGCGGAACTGTTCGTAGAGAGGTAACAATGTCCGCCAAATGGCTAAAAAGCGTTGTTTCTCGACTGAAAGATCCGCTTCCGGTCCTAACGAAGACCAGAACTTCAGAATCTGCAATTGACGGGGTGTAAGGTAGGAAATATCCGACTCAATCTCCTTGATATCCTCGATATTGCGAAAGAGTTGATCGGCCGGAATATTGTATTTGTCGATCGTATCGAAATCCGAGAGCAGCATCTCGCCCCAGAAGTAGAAACGATCGAACGGTTCGTCATGAAACGTGCTGTACAACTTATACAATTCGGTCAGCAGACGCAATCGATCACCTCGATGCAGACCACTCACCTGCTCCATCAACTCATCCATCGATCGCCATTGCGGCTGCCAGAGCGGTGTCTTGATCAGGCGACCCAATGCCTCCGTAAAAAAGAGACGGGCACGACGCGACGGAAAGAGGATCTCGCAGGAACTGATCTGATCACCATAGCGGTCGTAAAGCGTCTGGGCGACTTCGCCAAGAAAGGTTTTCATCATCGAATGAGCTGGTTTCGTTCGTAAAGTGTGTAACTCGGGAGCTAATTTACAAAAAAAGGGGGAAAAGATGGCCGATAATCGCATTTTTGTTTGTATTTTTACATCGTGAGAGCAAAAATTCTGAATGCAAGTGCCGGAGCAGGCAAAACCTACCAGTTGGCCTATCACTACATCCGCGATGTAGTCGATCAGCCAACCATTTATCGTCATATCTTGGCCGTAACCTTTACCAACAAGGCGACCGAAGAGATGAAGAGCCGCATTCTGAAGGAGATACATGCGCTGGCCGAAGGTCAAGAGAGCTCCTATCTCACGCTGTTATCCAACGATTTAGGACTTTCTCACACCCAAATTCGCCAACGGGCAGCCGAAGCTCGAAGCCGTATTTTGCACGACTACTCCCGTTTTACGGTACTTACGATCGATACCTTCTTTCAGCGCATTCTGCGAGCCTTCATCAAGGAGTTAAACCTCGATCTAAACTACAACATCGAACTTGAGACCGCCTCACTGCTGACCCAAGGTGCCGATCAACTCATCGAGCGGATCACCTCAAACCAAGAGTTGTTGACGTGGCTCACCAATTTTGTCGAGGAGCGCATTGAGGAGGGACGGCGCTGGGATATTCGAGAGGGCATTTTGTCCCTTGGAGGAGAAATCTTCAAGGAACGCAACAAAGAGGCCATCGCTTCACTACGCACCCGTGCCGAGTTACAGGAGTTGATCAATCAAGCAACTGCACGTAGTCAAGCGGCTGCTAAGCAACTCATCGCACAAGCACAAGCCCTCGTCTCAAAAATCGAAGAGGCTGGAGCCTCAATGACCGACTTTCCACAGAAGAGTCGCGGTTTGGCCGGCTGGATCTATAAGATGGCCGCTGGATCATTGGCTCCTTATGGCAGTTATGTCGCTGCGGCTCTTCGGGAGGATGATGTTTGGGGCAAGGTCGGCTCGCTTTCACAAACTTTGCGGCCCTTGTTGCAGCCTTTATTGATTGCTCTCTGCCGCGCTTTCGATGAGGAGGTGCGCCACCAAAATACGACCCGATTACTCCGAGAAACCTACCGTAGTTTTGCCTTGCTGGGCGACCTCTATAAAGAGGTGCAGCTGCTCTGTGAAAAGCAACAGCTCATGGTCCTCTCCGAGACCAAATACCTCCTTTCGGAGTTCATTACCGAGAACGATGCTCCCTTCATCTACGAGAAGGTTGGCAATCGGTTCGATCGGTTCCTGATCGACGAGTTTCAAGACACCTCGCTGCAAGAGTGGAAGAACTTTCTGCCTCTGCTGCGCAATGCTATGGCCCAGACCGAGGCCGCAAAGACCGCTGTATTGCTTGTGGGTGATGTCAAACAGTCGATCTATCGTTGGCGCGGAGGCGACTGGCGCATCCTGCACAGCGAAGCCGGCCGGGCTTTAGGCGAGGGCGAGACCGAGGTAGTCAATCTCGATGCCAACTGGCGTAGTCTGCAGACCATCGTCCAATTCAACAACGAGTCGATTCGGCGCATCGTCGAGGCTGGCAGTCGTCAATTATCCATCCTGCTCGACGACGCGGTCGCCGCTGGTAGTATTCCGCGCACACAAGCCGAGCTGCTCAAACCCACGTTGAGCAACGCCTACACCAACTTACGCCAATTTCCTCGACGCAAAAACTCCGAAGGTGGCTATATCACGATCGAGAGTTTCGACGAAAAGCCCAATATCATCGCATGTATCTGCCAGGCTATCGACCGTGGATACACGCCCTCTGATATTTTGATTCTTGCACGAGATAACAACGGATGTACGAGTATTGCTACTGAACTGCTTGAGTTCAAAGGACGCAATACCGATCCCCGATATCGATTCGATGTCATGACTCAGGAGGCTCTGATCATCAGTTCGGCTTCGGTGTGCGATTTCATCACAGCAACCTTCCGTCTGACACAGAATATCGACGAATCGCTCAGCATTGCTCGCTACAATCGCTATCTGCAACGACCGTTTGACGCGCCCCTGCCGGACGACGAACGAGAGTGGTTGCAAGGGTTAGGGCTGCTCTCTCCCGAGGAGGTCTTCGAGCAGATCGTACTCTTCCACCGGCTCGACAGCCGCAGCGAGGAGACAGCCTACCTGCAAGCCATTCATGAACAGATCATCGGCTACACAATCCGCAAAGTAGCCGACACGGCCCTCTTCCTACGTTGGTGGGAGGAGCAGGGCATGCACCGTTCGCTGGCCGTAGAGCAACGTGCTGCCACCATCGAAATATCGACCATTCACAAAGCCAAAGGCTTGGAACGTCCCGTCATTCTGATCCCCTACTGTGCCTGGAGTCTGAATACACGTTCAGGCTCTATCATCTGGTCAGAGGCTCACGAAGGAATTGCCGCGCAAGCCGGCAGTTTCCCGATTCGCTACAAGCAGATGATGGGAACATCGGCCTTTGCAACTGACTATTACGAGGAGTTGGTACACGCCTACATTGATCATATCAACCTGCTCTATGTAGCCTTCACGCGCGCCAAGGAGGAGTTACACATCTTCTTCCCGAGTAAGCAGGAAACAGGTAAAACCGA
Organism: Alistipes sp.; assembly: GCA_045127275.1. Classification (GTDB taxonomy): domain Bacteria; phylum Bacteroidota; class Bacteroidia; order Bacteroidales; family Rikenellaceae; genus Alistipes. The sequence goes on along the minus strand of JBGVPZ010000009.1, from coordinate 254,802 downwards.
TGCCTTGCTACGAAGCGTACTACACCCATCCCCGGAAGGGAGGCATTGCCACATTGGCGAATTGGAGGGTCGCTACACGCTGCTTGCGGAGAATTGCGAGCGTTTTGAGTTCGGCTCGCCGAGTGCACCTCGTCGCGAGGAGAAGCCCAACAAGCGCATCACCCACCTGATCACCCACTACCCGACCGCCAAGGCCGACCTGCGTCTGCGATTGCCCTCGGCTCGCTACTTTGAGGAGGGAGCCACAGAGCAGCTCTCGCCCCGCGATTTCGGAATTTTGATGCACCGAGCTTTCGAGGAGGCCGAGACACGTGATCAGATCACCCAGGCCATCGACCGCATGGAACAGGAGGGATCGATCAGTGCGGCCGAAGCTCCGACCTTGCATCGGATGGTGCAGGAGACCCTCTCCAATCCGGTGGTGGGTAGTTGGTTCGATAGCGGCTGGGAGGTGCGCAACGAACATCAGATCATTCTCCCCAACAGCGGTGCGCTGCGACGTCCTGATCGCGTGATGATCAGCGGATCGCGAGCCGTAGTGGTCGATTATAAATTTGGCGAGCTACATGCTGATCGCTATCGCCGCCAGATTGGGGAATATGTATCGCTGTTGCAAAAAATGGGATATACCGAGGTGGAAGGATGGCTTTGGTATGTCAAACAAGGAAAAGTCGAACAAGTAGTTTAAGTAATGATGATACGACAGATTGGCAAACTCTTACCCCGCCCCTTCCGCCCTCGGGCTGTCGGTGTTGCCTGTTCGCTCTTTGTGCGCGCGCTGCTCAACATGGTTGGGTTGGCAATGCTCGTCCCGATTTTAGCGGCGGCACTCGATCCCGAGTTGATCACCGGCGAGGGATGGATTGCCTCCCTCTATACACGTAGCGGATGCTCCTCGGTTGCGGCCTTTGCTGCATGGGCGGCTGCGGCGACCATTCTGCTGATCACCATCAAATGCCTCGTCAATTTCCTCCTGGCCCGCATCGAGCGACGGTTCATCTACGACCTGTATAGCGACCTTTCGCGTCGCCTCTTCATCGGTTACCACCAACGGGGGTTGCACTACATCAAATCGCACAATTCGGCCCATTTGGCACGTAACGTCAATGTCGTATCGCTCGCCTTTACGGCCGGTGTGCTCAAACCTTTAGCCGCCATTCTCTCCGAAGCGATGCTCCTACTCTTGATGTTTGGGGCTTTAGCGCTCTATGCTCCGCTGGCTGCCGGACTCACCTTGTTGGTCTTTATACCCGCCTCGTGGGGATACTATCGCTTTGTCAAGGGACGCATCAACCGCTATGGGGAGCAGGAGAATCGCGCTCAACGCGAGAAGTCGCGCATCGTGGCAGAGTGTTTTCGCGGTTATGCCGACATCGAACTCAGCGGTGCCTTCCCCATGATGCTCAAACGCTTTGACCGAGCCATGCACGAGGTGGTCACCACCCGTTCACGAGAGGCCGATATGGGGCAACTCCCCGCCATCGTCACCGAACTTGGTTTGGCCATTGGCATCAGCCTGATGGCGTTGGTCAGCCTCGGCATGGGTGCCGAGGAGAACCGCCTACTTTTTGGTCTGTTTGCCGTCGCCGCATTGCGGTTAATGCCTGCCATTCGCGGATTGATGGCCGCCTGGACGACCCTTCGTTACAACCGATACACGATCGAAATTCTACAAGAGGCCGACACCAAATCGGATCCCAAACCCCGCACAACGACCACTCAAACACCCCTCTCCTTCGAGCGCGAGATACGTCTTCAAGGGATTGGCTTCACCTTTCCCGATAGCGACAAACCGCTCTTCGAGAATCTCTCGCTGACGATTCAAAAGGGTGAGCACATCGGTTTCCGCGGAGCTTCGGGCAGCGGCAAAACCACGCTGTTCAACCTGCTCTCCGGGCTCTATTTCCCGACACAGGGCGAGATTACGATCGACGGCATTCCGCTCAACGAGCAGAATCGCAAAAGCTGGCAACAACGCGTGGGTTATGTGTCGCAGAGCCTCTTTTTGGTCGATGGCACCTTCGCCGAGAATGTAGCCCCGGGCATTGCTTCGGAGCTGATGGATCGATTGCGCATCGAACAAGCCTTGCGCGACGCCCAACTCGGCGAACTGATTGACACGTTGCCGCGCGGCATAGATACCCCTATCGGAGAGTGCGGTTGTCGCCTTTCGGGTGGTCAGCGGCAACGCATCGGCATTGCACGTGCCCTCTATCGGCAGGCCGATCTGCTACTGCTCGACGAGGCAACCTCGGCTTTGGATAGTACTACCGAACAAGAGATCAACCATACGATCAACGCCCTGGCAGAGGCACACAAGGGGCTGACACTACTCGTCATAGCCCACCGTGAGACCTCCCTGGCTGCCTGCCGGCGAATCATAACCATTGGAAATGATGACAACGAATAGCTATACGTATCGTGTAGCGGACCTTGTATTCCGCCTACATGCCTCACACTTCTATTTTCGCGGGTTAAAACCCTTTGCCACCTCGACCGACGAGAAGGCAGTACTCGAGTTGCACTACGCCTCCGAGATTCGCACAGTCGATCCTGCCATGAAGCTGATCGACACCTTCCCCTTCCCCGATGCCGATGCCACCTGTCGGCTCTACAGCTACGAGGGAGGTTACCTATTCACCATGCAGGTAGAGACAACCGGTCAGGAGGTACGTTTCGATATTCCCGATGGCACAGATGCCTACTGCAACTTCGCTCCGGAAGACGACGTATCGCTCTTCCGCTTTGGTCTGTGGATCACCTTCAACATCCACGCCATCCACCACGGCGTTGTGGCCATCCACTCGTCAGTGGTCACCTATCGACAAGCGGCCGTCCTCTGTTTAGGAGAATCGGGGACCGGCAAAAGCACCCACACCCGCCTCTGGCGCGAGCATATCGAAGGGGCCGGCTTGCTCAACGACGACAGTCCCTTTGTGCGCATAGTCGATGACGAGGCTCGGGTCTATGGTTCGCCCTGGAGCGGCAAAACGCCCTGCTATCGCAACCTCTGTTGCCGTATTGCCGCCTTCTTGCGCCTCTCGCAAGCTCCCGAGAATCAGATCAAGAGACTTCATGTACTACAAGCCTATGGAGCCCTGCAACCTTCGTGTCCCCCGTCGTTTGTCCACGACGAGCGGCTCTTCGATGCAGTGAACCGACTCCTCTCGGAGTTGTTACGCCGTGTGGTAGCGTATCATTTGGCCTGCCTACCCAATCGCGAAGCTGCCGAGATTTCGCGCAGTACCATCTTCAACGAAACGGCTGATAATGAGTAATAACGTATTGGTATTCGGGGCTGTCCGAGATCTTCTTTTAGAGGGTAAATCGGTCAAGATCAGCGTCAAAGGGCAGAGTATGCTCCCCTTCTTCCGAAGCGGATCGACCATTCTGCTGCGTCCTTTGCGCGACGGTGATCTGCGGCGACTCAATGTCGTATTGGCCGATATTGGGGGCCATTTTGCCGTGCATCGAATCATCCGCGTCGAACCCAATCGTATCACGTTGCTGGGCGACGGAAACATTGCGGGGGTGGAGATCGTAGCCCCCGAGGCAATCTACGGCATTGTCGATATTTCGGCATTGCACCGATTCTTTGCCCGTCTATGGCTTTGGATGCGTCCCTTGCGACGTTATCCGTTGGCTATTCTGCGGCGCATCTGTCGCAAATAGTACAAAAGAAGAGGGGGACAACCAAAATAGGTTGTCCCCCTCTCTCTTCTATTCGGATCTTCGAGATTACTCACCCAGCGCGAAACGCTTGTAAGCAACTACCGTAGCCTCCTTATCAGCCTTCTGGATCAGCTCAGCGATCGTCTCCTTCTCGCCTACTACGCACTGGTTCAGCAGCGTGTTCTCCTCAAAGAACTTACGCATCTTACCCTCAGCGATCTTCTCCAAAATAGCCTCCGGCTTGTTAGCATTCTTCGGATCCTGCTTCATAGCCTCGACAGCGATCTTACGCTCGTGCTCAACTACCTCTGCGGGGCAGTCAGCCACGTCGATCGAGATCGGAGCCATAGCCGTAGCCTGCATAGCAACAGCGTGAGCCGTAGCCTCGTCGATAGCCTTGTTGAAGCCCAGGATCGTACCCAACTTCTTGTTGAAGTGTACGTAAGCGTGGCAGTAGGGAGCCTCGATACGAGCATAGTAAGCCAACTCGATCTTCTCACCCGTCTGACCCGACTTCTCCGTTACCAGCTCCTCTACCGTGTGACCCTCGGCATCCTTAACAGCCATCAGGGCGTCACGATCGGCAGCGTCAGCAGCAACAGCCAGATCCAACATAGCGTTTACCGAAGCAGCATACTCCTCGTTCTGGGCCACGAAGTCGGTCTCGCAAGCCAGGCACAGGATATAGGCCTTACCCTCTACGACCTTCGTAGCTACCATACCCTCCGTAGCGTTACGATCGGCACGCTTGGCAACAACGAGCTTACCCTTCTCGCGGATGATATCCTGAGCGCGAGCGAAATCGCCCTCAGCCTCGATCAGAGCCTTCTTGCAGTCCATCATACCGGCACCGGTCATCTTGCGGAGCTTCATCACATCTGCAGCTTTGATTTCCATAGTATCAATACTCTTTATTCAGTTATAAACTCTTTTTTGGGGGCTTACTCCTCCGTAGCCTCCTCCGTAGCGGCAACAACCTCCTCTACGGCAGCCTCCTCAGCATCAACGGTAGCCTTCACGGCCTTCTTGATGCGGGGCTTGGCCTCCTTCTTCGGGGCAGCAGCCTCGGCCTCCTGGGCCTCCTTCTCCTTCTCGAGGCGACGCTCCTCTACGCCCTCGGCGATAGCGCCACACATTACGTCAAGGATAACGGCAATCGACTTCGAAGCATCGTCATTTGCAGGGATAACGTAATCAATGTCGGTAGGATCACAACAAGTATCGACGATTGCAAATACGGGGATGCTCAGTCGCTTAGCCTCCTTCACAGCGTTGGCCTCCTTCTGTACGTCAATAACGAACAGAGCAGCCGGCAGACGGGTCAGGTCGGCAATCGAACCGAGGTTCTTCTCCAACTTGGCACGCTGACGCTCGATCTGGAGCTTCTCGCGCTTCGAGAAATTGTCATAAGTACCATCGCTCAACATCTTATCGATGGTGGCCATCTTCTTAACGGCCTTACGTATCGTGGGGAAGTTGGTGAGCATACCGCCAGCCCAACGCTCCGTTACATAGGGCATGCCAACGGTTGCTACCTTTTCGGCAACAATCTCTTTAGCCTGTTTTTTGGTAGCTACGAACAGCACACGGCGACCGCTCTTGGCGATCTGCTTGATGGCTGCAGCAGCCTCATCGAGCTTCAGCACAGTCTTGTGCAAGTCGATGATGTGGATGCCGTTCTTCTCCATGAAGATGTAGGGAGCCATTTTGGGGTTCCACTTACGCTTCAGGTGACCGAAGTGTGCACCGGCCTCCAATAATGTATTAAAATCTATACGTGACATTTTAATCAATCGTTTTTCTGTAATTTTAATTCTCTGTTTGTCAATCGTCCGAGTAGCGGCCTCTTCACGAGGAGAGTCTCAGGCGATTTTCCGCGGCGAAGCAACACAGGGGCAGTAGCTGAGTGAGTATATATAAATAATAGGTATAATCCTCTTTCTGCTCGCTCGATAGTCCCCCACTGTTTGGAACTTGCGCCGTGCTTTTGCCGAAATTCGGTCCAGCGATTGGATTAACGCTTGCTGAACTGGAACTTGCGACGAGCTCCGGGCTGACCGGGCTTCTTACGCTCAACAATACGCGAGTCACGCGTCATGAAACCTGCCTTCTTGAGCGTCGGACGCATCTCAGCGTCGATCTCGCAAAGTGCACGCGCGATACCCAGACGTGCGGCCTCAGCCTGACCCTTGATACCACCACCAACGAGGTTGATCGTGATGTCATAGTTCTCCAGCGTATTGGTAGCCAGAAGCGGCTGCTTTACCTGGAACTGGAGAATATCCAGCGAGAAGTAGTCGGCCAATGCCTTGTGGTTGATGGTAATCTGACCCTTACCCGGCTTCACGAATACGCGAGCCACAGCTGCCTTACGGCGACCTACGGTGTTTACAACTTCCATCTTGTTTTCTACTTAATTTCGTTCAACTTAATTGCCTTGGGGTTCTGGGCAGCGTGCGGATGCTCCTCACCTGCATAAACCTTCAGGTTCTTCAAAATGTGCTCGCCCAGACGCGTCTTGGGGAGCATACCCTTCACGGCCTTCTCAATTACGAAGGTCGGCTTCTTGGCCAGATAATCGGCCGGGGTAGCAAAACGCTGGCCACCGGGGTAACCCGTGTGACGTACATAGACCTTGTCGGTCATCTTCTTGCCCGTGAGCTTCACCTTGTCCGCGTTGATCACGATCACATAGTCACCGCAATCAGCGTGGGGCGTGTAGCAGGGCTTGTTCTTGCCTCGGAGGATCTTCGCGATCTGCGATGCAAGACGTCCCAATACCTCGTTCGTAGCGTCGATGACGTACCACTCCTTGGTAACGCCCTCAGCCGTTGCCGAGATAGTCTTGTAGCTTAATGAATCCACTGTGTTTTACGTTTAATTTAACTTGTTGTATCCTATCCCGCACTTTGCGGGTGCGCAAAGGTACAAAAAGTTTTTTGTTTTGCAAAATATTTCAAAAAAGAAAATGACGTCCATACCTACTATAAAACAGGTAACGCTGCAATGGGTCATCTCCCCATCACAGCGCTACCAATCTTAAGAGTGAGTCGCCTATCCCAAGAACGAGAGCAGCAGACCGGCTGCAACAGCCGAACCTACCACACCAGCCACATTGGGACCCATGGCGTGCATCAGCAGGAAGTTCGAAGGATTAGCCTCCTGACCCACCTTCTGCGATACGCGAGCAGCCATCGGCACAGCCGATACACCGGCCGAACCAATCAGCGGGTTGATCTTCTTACCCTCGGGCAGGAAGAGGTTCATCAACTTGGCAAACAAGACTCCGCAAGCCGAAGCGACACCAAAGGCCACGATACCCATAGCCAGGATCATCAGCGTCTTGACATTGAGGAAGGCCTCGGCTGTAGCCGTTGCACCCACCGTGATACCCAAGAAGATCACCACGATATTCATCAGCTCGTTCTGTACCGTCTTCGAGAGGCGATCCACAACACCGCACTCCTTCATCAGGTTACCCAACATCAAGCAGCCGATCAGCGGAGCTGCATCGGGCAGCAAGAGCGAAATAATCGCAGCCAACACAATCGGGAAGATGATACGCTCCTTCTTCGAAACCGTACGCAGGGTATTCATCTTGATCTGACGCTCCTTCTTCGTGGTCAAAGCACGCATGATGGGGGGCTGGATCACCGGCACGAGTGCCATATACGAATAGGCAGCTACAGCGATCGGGCCCAACAACTCGGGAGCCAATTTCGAGGTGAGGAAGATAGCCGTCGGGCCGTCAGCACCACCAATAATACCGATCGAACCAGCCTGCTCGGGAGTAAAGGCTCCCGTAGCGAAGGCTGCCAAGAAGGTTGCAAAAATACCAATCTGAGCAGCAGCACCCAGCAAGAAGCTCTTCGGGTTAGCAATCAGCGGACCGAAGTCGGTCATGGCACCTACACCCACAAAGATCAAACAGGGATAGATACCGAGTTTAACACCCAAATAGAGATAGTCCAACAGACCGGCACCATCGGCAAACTCTGCCCAATGAACATGACCACCGGCAAAGAGCTCCGAGTGGTACATACCGGCACCCGGCAGGTTCGTCAAGAACATACCGAAGGCAATCGTCAGCATCAGCATCGGCTCATACTCCTTCTTGATGGCCAGATAGCACAAGAAGAAGGCGATACCGATCATGATCAGGTTACCCCAACCCGGGATCGTACCACCCAACTCCTCTGCCGAGGCAAAGAAGGAGGTGAAACCCATCGAGCTGAAGAAATCCTTGATGCTCTCGATCGCAAAATTCGAGGATTCAAGCAATCTAAACATGGCGCTTACTCAATAACGATTAAGTTATCACCCTCCATGACGGTAGCACCCTGCTGTACGAGCACCTGCTTCACCACACCGGCACGATCCGAGTCGATGTTGTTCTCCATCTTCATGGCCTCCAGAACGAGCAGCGTCTGGCCTACAGCCACCGTATCACCTACGGCCACCTTCACGGCCATCACCGTACCCGGCAGCGGGCACTTGATAGCGCCGGCAGCGGCAGCAGCGGGACGCTGTGCGGGAGCCGACGGAGCAGCCGTCTGGGGAGTAATCTGTGCGCTGTTGGCAGCCTTGGGTGCTGCAGCAACCTGGGGCTTGATCTGGGCAGCACCCTTGCCACCCTCGATCTCTACCTCGTAGTGCGTTCCGTTGACGGTCACACGTGCCAGCGTCGATTGTTCGTTGATCTCGTCGATCTGCACATTATAGGTGTGACCATTGATTTTCAATGCGTAATCTTTCATAGTCTTAATTTTCTACTTATTTCTTGTCAGGCAACTGGGTTAAGCCATGGATCTTCGAGTTCCAGGGCGAATAGGCGCGGCGAACGTTCATAATCGTCAGCACCTCCGACTCACGGTCGTGCAGAGCACTCTTATAGAGTTTCAATGCCGTAGTGATGGCTGCAATCTCCTCCTCATGCAGCAAGCCGTCCGAAAGCGGTTTTTCGTCCACCTTAGCCAACTTACGCTGCGGTTTCTGGGCGAAGATCACACCGAAGAGCTTCATCACAAAGACCAAGAGCAGCAGTACGCCGAAGACCAGCATCACGCTAATCAGCGTACACCACAACATCTCCGACCAGCCCCATACAGCTGCCTGCTCGGTAGCTGCAGCCACGGTCTGATCTGCTGACGTTACGGTCTGCTCAACTACGGCCTCAACCTGCTCGGCCACAGCCTGAACGGCTTCGGTCACAGCCTGCGGTGTATCCGTCGTAATTAAATTCACTAACATAGTCGATCAATTGTCTGATTACAAAGGAATGTTCGAGTGCTTCTTGGCGGGGTTCTGCAAACGCTTCGTAGCGAGCGACTGCAGGGCGCGAATAATGCGGAAGCGGGTGTTACGCGGCTCGATCACATCGTCGATGTAGCCATAGCGGGCTGCATTGTAGGGGTTCGAGAACTTCTCGTTGTACTCGGCCTCCTTCTCGGCGATGAACTTTGCCTTCTCCTCGGGCTTGTCAGCCAGCTCCTTGAGCTCCTTACCGTAGAGCACCTCAACAGCACCACTTGCACCCATCACAGCGATCTCGGCCGAAGGCCATGCGTAGTTGATATCACCACGGATGTGCTTCGACGACATCACGATATAGGCGCCACCGTAAGCCTTACGCAGCGTCACGGTCACCTTCGGCACCGTCGCCTCGCAGTAAGCAAACAAGAGCTTCGCACCGTGCGTAATCACGCCACCATACTCCTGCGTCGTACCCGGCAGGAAGCCCGGCACATCGACAAAGGTCACGATCGGAATATTGAAGGCATCGCAGAAACGCACAAAGCGGGCAGCCTTACGCGAAGCATTGATGTCCAATACACCGGCCATAAACTTCGGCTGGTTGGCAATGATACCTACCGACTGACCATTGAAGCGGGCAAAGCAGGTGATGATGTTCTTGGCATAGCCGGCAGCCTGCTCCAGATACTCACCATTATCCACGACAGCCTTGATCACCTCGGTCATGTCGTAGGGCTTGTTGATGTTGTCGGGAATGATCTCGTTGAGCGAGTCCTCCAGGCGGGTCGGCAGGTCGGTGCAGATAGCCAGCGGCGTATCCTCCATATTGTTCTGCGGCATGTACGAGAGCAGGTTCTTGATGATCTGGATACCCTCCTCCTCCGTATCAACGGCGAACTGGGCTACACCCGACTTCGTAGTGTGCATCGTAGCACCACCCAACTGCTCCTGCGTTACATCCTCGCCCGTCACGGTCTTCACCACCTTCGGGCCCGTGAGGAACATGTTCGAGGTCTCCTTCTTCATGATGATGAAGTCGGTCAGAGCCGGCGAATACACAGCACCACCGGCGCAAGGACCGAAGATAGCCGAAATCTGCGGAATGACACCCGAAGCCATCACGTTACGCTGGAAGATGTTGGCATAACCAGCCAGGGCGTTCACACCCTCCTGAATACGGGCACCACCCGAGTCATTCAGACCGATGCAGGGGGCACCGTTGCGCATAGCCATATCCATGATCTTGCAGATCTTGTCGGCCATCGACAGCGACAACGAACCGGCCGTTACCGTAAAGTCCTGTGCAAAGACATAGACCAGACGACCGGCAATCGTACCGTAACCCGTTACAACGCCATCACCAAAGGTGTGGCTCTTATCCATACCGAAGTCGTAGCAACGGTGGGTTACGAACATATCGAACTCCTCGAACGAGCCCTCGTCCAGGAGCATCTGGATACGCTCACGCGCCGTATACTTACCCTTGGCGTGTTGTGCGTCAATACGCTTCTGACCGCCACCCATGCGAGCCGTCTCGCGGTTGTCGATCAGTTTGTTGATTTTAGCTTGAATTTCGCTCATAGCTTGTTTATCAATTACTTCAGATTATTTATTCTTGTTTTCACACAGCTCGGTGAGGATACCCTGGGTCGATTTCGGATGCAAGAAGGCAATCGTCAGACCCTCAGCGCCCTTACGCGGCGTCTTGTCGATCAGGCGAATACCCTGTGCCTCGGCATCAGCAAGCTGCTCCTCGATGTTCTCGCAAGCGAGGGCCATGTGGTGGATACCCACACCCTTGTTCTCGATGAACTTTGCAATGGTCGACTCCTCCGAGGTCGGCTCCAGCAACTCGATTTTGGTTTGACCCAGCATAAAGAATGCCGTGCGCACCTTCTGGTCGGCCACCTCCTCGATGGCATAACACTTCAGACCCAGCACATTTTCCCAGTAGGGAATAGCCTCGTCCAGGCTCTTGACAGCAACGCCAAGATGCTCAATGTGAGATACTTTCATAATTGTTTTGTTTGTTTGAAAAGTGAATATTTATGTTCGTTTTATTTGTTTGCACGATACGATCGGCTAAAACCGTACAAAGGTAGTTAGAATAATTCAAAATACAAAACAACCAGCCCAAAATTAGTCCATCATCCAACAGAAAAAAGTGCCCACGCAGGTTTCACCAGAAAACCATACGAGGGCACTTTTATCTAGAAAATCGCATTGGCAAGCAACACGATTTTTAGGCTAAGCCTAACGTGCTAATGGGTAAAGACTTTACCGCATTGTTTCTCCTGCTGTTCGTATTTCAGACGGCTGGTCGTGGGATACTTCAGCGCATCGAACTCAGCAACCGCATCGGCAATATCACGCAACAATTCGTCGGCCATCTGGCGAGAGAAGCCTTGTCGCACGACAACGCGCATGACGACCATCTGTTCGATGTTTTTCGGCATCGTATAGGCCGGCACCATCCAACCGCTCTGCTTGAGTTTGTCTTGCAGATCGTAGAGCGTCCATTTGGCCGTACGGTCATAATTGGGACACATCTGCCAGATAAAGAGCGGATTATCCACCTCTTTCGAGTAATTCCGAAAGCACTTCATCTTCCCGATCTGCTCGTGACAATAGCGCGCCACCTCCATCGAGGTCTCCTGAACAGCCTTGTACCCCTCCATGCCGTAGCGAATGAAGTTGTAATACTGACCCAGAATCTGGGCGGCCGGACGCGAAAAATTGAGGCCCACCTGCTTGATCGAAGCACCCAGATAGTTCACCGAGAAGGACATCTCGGCCGGCAGATACTGCTTATCCTTCCACACGACCCAACCCAAACCGGGATAGACCAAGCCATATTTATGGCCCGAAGTTGAGATCGAATAGACCCACTTAAGTCGGAAATCCCACTTACATTGCGGCTTGGTGAAGGGGAGGATAAAGCCACCCGAGGCAGCATCGACATGAATCGGAATATCGTAGCCGGTGCGCTTATTGTAAGCATCCAGTGCTCTATCGAGCGCCTCCACATCGTCATTCAGACCCGTCCATGTAACACCGCAGATCGGGACGATGCAGATCGTATGCTCGTCACAGAGCGCAAGCGCCTGCTCCGGGTCGAGTGTCAGGTGATCCTCACTCAAAGGCACCGTGCGCATCTCGATTTGCCACAATTGGCAGAATTTCTCCCACACGACCTGGTAGGCCGAGCTCATCACCAGATTGGGCTTATCGCAGGGTTTACCGGCCGCCTTACGACGCTCACGCCAACGCAACCAGGCAGCCACACCACCCAGCATGCAGGCCTCCGACGAGCCGATACCCACAGCACCCGTCTTCCACTCCTCTTTTTCGGGCGTATGCCACAGATTGGCCACCATATTGATACAGCGACCACAAATCAGTGCCACGCGCGGATACTCCGTCTGGTCGATGTAATTGACATTGATCGCTTCGTTCATGAGCCGCGTAGCCTCCTCGTCCATGTAGGTGGTGACAAAGGTGGCCAAATTCAACTCCGGGCGGGTCTCAGCATAGGTCTCATCTTTGACCATGCGATAGGCCACCTGGGGTGTCGTTCCCTGCGTAGGAAGAGTTTGCGTAGGAGCCGCCGAGCGCATAGCACTCGAAGCATAAACCTCGGTTGTGAGGTTGTCAGTTGTTTTTTGCTTGTTCATCATGCTTGATTTTTTATTGAGTAAAAAGGTTTCCCTCCTTACTGACAAAAACCAAGCCAAGCCGCCTCCTACCAGAGTGTTGTTGTCGTCAGATCGGAACGATGGATGTAATAGAAATTACCGCTTTCGCATCCCACTAACAGATTCATACCGGCCGAAGTATCACCCAGCGGACAGGGTGCCGGAGCCTGCGAGTGGCCACCCAACACCTCGTCGCGACCATTGATCTGGAAGAGCTTCGGCAGCGCAAAGCGCATTTGGTGGTCCGAACCAACATTCTCCAACAGCATCACTTGTAGACCCATATTTTTCGGCGTGCGGAACCACGGCAGACCATATTCGGGATAGGGCACCGAAGCCTTACGGATCGTACCAATCAGCAGATCCAAATCACCATCGCCATCCCAATCGACCAAATTGAGTTTAGCTCTTCCTCGCTCGCCGAGCGTCGTTTCAGCCTCGGCACGGTGGGTCGTAATCTTCGAGCCGTCGGTCAGCAGCAGTTGGCCACGATCCTTCACCACGCGATCGGTCTGTTTTTCATACAGATGCAGCGCATTCTCCTCGTCCTGAATCAGGATGCAGGTCTTCCCCTCGACGGTCGCCACAGCCGGGCGGCATCGCCAAGCACCATGCAACTGCAGGCCATCCAACTCCAGCACCTGTCGTTTGCCCAAACGAGGTGCCGTAGCAGTTCCCTCATTCAACATGTACTCATAGTTGCCGTCTGTGCCCGAAAAGACCACATCAAGCAATCCGTCGCCATTCCAATCGACCACAATCGGACAGAGGTAGCCCCAAGCAGCCTCCAGCGGGCCTTGTACCTCATAATAGCCCGAACGGAAGCAGATCTCCTCGCCATTCGAGGTCAAGAACTCATACGGACCAAACGACGGCTCGCGATCCGATCCATAATTCTTATAGAAAATCAGTCGTCCCTCCGAGTTACCGGCCACAATATCATGCACACCATCACCATCCCAGTCCACTACCGAGGGGACAGACAACGATCCGGGATAGATCGGTCCATGCTCCATCAAGACGGGACGTCCCGGCTCATAGATCGGCACACCCTGCTCATCGACCCGACCTCCGTTCGTATAGAGGTAGATCATTCCCTCGCCCGAGGTAAAGAAGTCATCCTCACGCCCATCACCATCGCCATCCACCGAGCAGATCGACGACATAACCGACCGATTGGTCAGTAGCGCACCGCCCTCCTCCAACAGATAGTCAATCGGAGCACCCACCGCAGCCGGTTGCCACTTGAGCGTTCCAAGTTTATTACCCACGACATAACCCTCAGCCTGACCACCTTTAATATAGGTTAGACCCTGACCGACCAACATAGCACGATCATTCTGACTGATCCGTCGTAACGAAGTGGCTTGCGTCCAACCACTCGTATAGAAGCTCACCGAATAGAGACCCACATAGGGCAGCTCAGCCCGATAGATACCCATGCTATCATAATAACCCTCCGAGACATCCTCCATATCCAGCGTATAGGCGTCCGAATCCAATTCGCGTTGCAGGAAGACTACCTCCAGCGTACTCTTCGATCTATTCCACACAGCATCGAGCGCCGTCACCGAATGCGGTATCTGCTCGGCCATGCGTTTATTGACCGTCCACGAGGTACCAAACGAATGTTTCACAGGATCATACTTGGCCAGGCGGAACATCGCTTGTGAGATATTCACCGCATATACCTCACCCAAGATCTCGGTGATATGCACCATTCTGGAATCGAGCGTCCAGGGGGCCTCCGTGATGGCAATCGGATCGCCATAGACCGGCGTACCATCCTCGGTTAAGCGCGAAAAGGGAATATGATGCAACCCCACCGAACCGCCATAAGCCGTACCGGCGCCCGACCCCACGACATAAAACAGGTCGGGATATTGCTCTGAGGTGATGTGTGCTGCACCCACCACAGCCCCCGAGGTGGCTTTGGGCAGGCAAAGCGGTGTCAAGCCTCCGGTCTGATGTGCCCAGATCGGTTTACCGCTCTGCAACGACCCATCATTCTCGGCTTTGGAAGTGATCGGCTCGGTCGGTGCGATCGGCTCCTCTTCCCACGACGAGCAGGCCACTCCTGCCACAAGCATTACTCCTACCAGGAGGAGACGAGACCATCGAATCGGATATAATTTTAGCAACATACGTTAAATCGTTTTAAGGGTTCAATGAGCAAAGGTAGCAAAAAAATTTCAGAGTTTTACCCCGAAGGATGTTTTTGCCGGATATTTTTTTGAAATTTGCATTTTGAATTGTTAATTTTGCAGAAAAATAACTTTCGCCATGTCATTTACCAAGACTGAACACTACGAAAAAGAGTATATCGACGCCCACCACGATTCGGCACTCAACGTTGCCGAAGGTGTTGCCGACCAGCCGATTGTCAACCCCTACTTTCAGCGTCGCAAGAAGCGTTCACTCTCGACCGAGGAGTACATTGCCGGCATTCTGCGAGGCGACATCACCATCCTTTCGCAGGCCATCACACTGGTCGAGTCGGCCAACCCCGACCACTACGCCCAGGCTCAGCAGATCATCGAGGGGTGTCTGCCCCACGCCGGACGTTCAATTCGCATCGGCATCACGGGTGTCCCCGGCGCTGGCAAATCGACATGGATCGAGGCTGTAGGCGGTATGGTAACTCGTCTCAAACATAAATTGGCCGTCTTGGCCATCGACCCCTCTTCGGAGCGTTCGGGCGGCTCGATTTTGGGCGACAAAACCCGTATGAGCACCATCTCGACCAATCCCGACATCTTCATTCGCCCCTCCCCTTCGGCCGGTTCGCTGGGTGGCGTAGCCCGCAAGACCCGCGAGACGGTCGTCCTGTGTGAAGCAGCCGGATTCGATGTTATCTTTATCGAGACGGTTGGTGTTGGTCAATCCGAAACAGCCGTACACTCGATGGTAGATATGTTCCTCTTGTTGCAGATTTCGGGTGCCGGAGATGAGCTCCAAGGCATCAAACGCGGCATCATGGAGATGGCCGACATGATGGTCATCACCAAAGCCGATGGCGAAAACATCCACAAAGCCGAGTTGGCACGTACCCAATATCAGGCAGCATTGCGCCTCTTCCCCACCCCCGAGTCGGGTTGGAAGCCGCAGGTCTATTGCTGCTCATCGGTAGCCCAAACAGGTTTAGAAGAGGTATGGAAGGGAGTCGAGCAGTACATCGACCACATCGAGCAAAATGGCTACATGCGCCACAACCGCAACCGCCAAAACAAATATTGGATGTACGAGACCATCCACGAGGCGTTGCGCAGTTCGTTCTATCGTAATCCGCAGATCGAAAGTCGCATCGGTGAATTGGAACAGGCGGTACTCGACGACCGCATCTCCTCCTTTATTGCAGCTAAAGAGTTGCTTGAACTCTATTTCAAGAAGTAAAGAACAACCAGAAGGTTAGATTACATGAAAAAGCTGGTCGTTTTTACCGGTGCCGGCATCTCGGCTGATAGTGGTATCCGTACCTTCCGCGACAGCGACGGACTGTGGGAGAACTACCGCATTGAGGATGTCTGCACGCCCGAGGCCTTAGCTCGCAATCGCGCCTTGGTGGTCGAATTTTACAACATGCGTCGTCGCGAGCTGGATCGCGTAAAGCCCAATGCCGCCCATGAGGCAGTAGCCCAATTGGAGCAGTGGTTCGATGTCGAGGTGATCACCCAAAATGTCGATGACCTGCACGAGCGAGCCGGTTCGAGCCGCATCACCCACCTACACGGCGAGTTGCGCAAATTGCGCTCCATGACCAATCCCGATCTGGTGATCGACTGGCCCCATGCAGAGCAAAAACTCACCGACACGGCCCCCGACGGTTCGCTGCTGCGACCACACATCGTCTTTTTCGGTGAGTCGGTACCGATGTTCGATCAAGCCACCCGCATTGCCGCATCGGCCGACCTGCTGGTAATCGTAGGCACCTCGCTGGCTGTCTATCCGGCCGCCTCGTTGGTACACTATGCGCGCCCCGATATTCCGATCTATCTGATCGACCCCGGCACACCCGATCTGAGACTCATTCGCAACCCGCTCACGCACATCCGCAAACGGGCTGCAGAGGGCGTTCCGGAGTTAGTCGAGCTACTCAAAGGACAACTTTGATCCGACAGCGAGCAAAGGGATTTTGCCCTTTGCTCTTTTTTTGTTATCTTTACGCGATTTTTTATTGACAACTACCATGTTGGAGATCTACCACATCTTTCTGATCGTTATGGCAATCATGGCCGTATTTGTATTTATCGGGCTGCAATTTGTCGAGGCAGGCTATGGATACTTATTCAACCCCAAATTCGGCCGTCCCATCGCCAACAAAGTGGGCTGGGTACTGATGGAGAGTCCGGTCTTTGTGGCTATGAGCATTTTATGGGCGCTGTCGGATCGTGCTTGGGAGCCGATACCGCTCATCCTCTTTTTGCTCTTCCAGACCCACTATTTCAACCGTTCGTTCATCTTCCCGTTGCGCTTGCGTGGCAACTCGAAGATGCCGCTTGGTATTGTCCTGATGGGTATGCTTTTCAATACGCTCAACGCCCTGATGCAGGGAGGATGGATCTTCTACCTCGCCCCCGAGGGCTACTACGCCGATTGGTTCTGCCAGCCCTACCTCTATATCGGTACGGTGATCTTCTTTACCGGTATGTGGATCAATCACCACTCCGATACGATCATCCGTCGACTGCGCAAACCGGGTGATACGCGCCACTACATCCCCCACGGCGGCATGTTCCGCTACGTCACCTCGGCCAATTATTTTGGCGAACTGACCGAGTGGACCGGCTTTGCCATTGCCTCGTGGTCGTGGGCCGGCGTGGTCTTTGTCCTGTGGACCTTTGCCAACCTCGCCCCACGTGCCGCTTCGTTGCGTCGCCGCTATGCACAGGAGTTTGGCGAGGAGTTCACCCGATTAGGGCGCAAGCGGATCATCCCTTTCATCTACTAAACAAACATTCCTACCATGGAATCAAAACTCTTTACCCCCTTTCAACTCGGCCCTTTGACCCTACGCAACCGCACGATCCGTTCGGCTGCTTTTGAGTCGATGGGCAAGGACTTCGGACCGACCGAGCAGCTCAAAGATTACCATGTCAGCGTAGCACGTGGCGGCATCGGCATGACCACCGTAGCCTACGCCTCGGTAAATCGCAGCGGCATCTCGTTCAACAAACAGCTTTGGCTGCGCGACGAAATTGTCCCCTCACTACGCGATATGACCGATGCAATCCATGCCGAAGGGGCTGCAGCCGGCATTCAAATTGGCCACTGTGGCAACATGACCCATTGGTCCACGGCCGGATCGTTTCCCGTATCGGCCTCGAACGGATTCAACCTCTACTCCCCCACCTTCCACCGTCGCATGCGCCCTGCAGAATGCGTAGCCTTTGCCAAAGATTTCGGCAAGGCGGTCATCACAGCCCACGAGGCGGGATTCGACTCGGTAGAGGTACATGCCGGCCACGGATACCTCATTTCGCAATTTCTGTCACCCTACACGAATCGTCGTCGGGACGAATTTGGCGGCTCGCTCCAAAACCGCATGCGATTCATGCAGATGTGTTTAGAGGAGGTTCTGACCGAGGCTGAACGCTTGGGGATGGCTGTCGTCGTCAAACACAACATGGAGGATGGCTTCAAGGGAGGCATCGAGCTCGACGAAAGCATCGAAATTGCCCGCGAGATCGAGCGATTGGGCGTACACGGCATTGTCCTCTCCTCGGGGTTTGTCTCCAAGGCTCCGATGGCGGTCATGCGCGGCCGCATCCCGACCAAGACGATGAGCTACTACATGCCCTGGTCGTCCTGGCCGCAAAAGATCGTGGTCAATCTGTTCGGTAATTGGATGATTAAGCAATACGATTTCGAGGAGTGTTTCTTCTTGGAGAAGGCCAAGCGATTCCGCGAAGCGTTGAAACTGCCGCTGATCTATGTGGGTGGTCTGGTCTCGCGCGAGGGCATCGAGCGGGTATTGGGCGAAGGTTTCGAGCTGGTGCAGATGGCGCGTGCGTTGATCAACGACCCGAATTTCGTCAATAAGATGCGCGAGGGAGACCTCTCGACCCGATCGGGTTGCGACCACCGCGACTATTGCATTGCCCGCATGTATTCACGCGATATGCAATGTTGCCACAACTGCCAGGAGCCGATTCCCGACAAATTGTGGCGTGAACTCAAAAAGATCAAATAACCATGCCACGCGGAGTTGTAGAGAGAGGTAGTGCCTGGGCACTGATCACCGGTGCCGGATCGGGCATCGGGCGTTGCTATGCCACGCGACTGGCTGCGCTGGGCTACAATTTAGTGATCGTGGGTAATCGTCTGGAGCCCTTGCAGGAGGTAGCCCGACAAATCGAGCAAGAACAGACCGTCAAGGTACGGCCACTCACGATGGATTTGGCACGTATGGAGGCTGCAGATGAGCTGTACGAGGCGGTAGCGGCTGCCGGGATCGAGATCGACGTCCTGATCAACAATGCCGGCATCTTCTCCTTCTGCGATGTACTCAAGACCGACGAACAGAAGATCGAACGCATGTTGCTGTTGCACGATATGACTACCACGAAACTCTGTCGTCGCTATGCAGCCCGTATGATCGAGCGCGGCATCAAGGGCTATATGCTCAACATGTCCTCCTATTCGCTCTGGATGCCCTTCCCGGGATTGGCTGTCTATAGCGCCTCGAAGGCCTACCTGAAGGCCTTTACCGTCGCCTTTGCCAAAGAGATTCGGGAGCATGGCATCCGTCTTTCAGCTATCTGCCCGGCAGGTGTAGCAACCGATCTATATGGCTTACCCCCAAAATTACAACGTTTGGGAACTCGCATCGGCGGGTTGATTACGGCCGACCGTTGCGCACGTCGCGGGCTGAGTGCCATGTGGCGAGGGGTACGCTGCTCGGTACCCGATTGGTGGAATCGCATTTGGATTCCGCTGCTGGTGAGCCTTCCCATGTGGATGATCCGGCCCATCCGACGTCGAACCATGAAATACCAAAAATAAAACCTACAAGATGTTACAAGATATCAAACAAGTTATTTTCGATCTAGGTGGCGTGATTGTCGATCTGGAGATGGAACGCGTACGCGAATGCTTTTGCCAAATTGGCATGCCACGCATGGCTGCACTGATGGATCCCTGCTATCCGGCCGAGGTCAACGAACGCATGGAGCGAGGCGAGATCACCTGGGAGGAGGCGTGTGACGAGATGCGCCGCATCGACAATCGTCCCGATGTGAAGAACGAGCAGATCGAGTGGGTCTATCGGGAGTTTCTGGCTCGCGTAGATAGCCGCAAAATCGAACTAATCGAGCAGTTGCGTGCTCGCGGACTGAAGCTCTATATCCTCTCGAATACGAATCGTGTCGCCTTTGATGCTGTGCGCCGGCACTTTGCTGCCGCCGGCCGCAAGATCGAAGATTGCTTCGACGGAATTTTCCTCTCCTACGAAATGAAACTTCTGAAACCCGGTCCGGAAATTTTCCAAGAGGTGATTCGCCGCACGGGCATCAACCCCGAAGAGACCCTCTTCATCGACGATGGTGCACGGAACGCCGATGCCGGTCACGCGGCAGGATTCCAGGTCTATTGTCCACCCACCAACGGATCATTTGCCCATCTGTTTGCCGAGTAGAAGCGAGGCTATTCAAGCGAAACGACAAATAAAAAACCTATGCTTGAGCATAGGTTTTTTATTTGTCGGGGAGACTGGATTCGAACCAGCGACTTTCTGGTCCCAAACCAGACGCGCTAACCGGGCTGCGCTACACCCCGAACTCTTTTGACACGGCAAAGATAATCTCTTTTTTTGATTTTGGCAAATTTTTAATAACCTGATCCTCCTCCCTAGAATGCAAACGTTTGAGCACTCCTAATTATCATAGCGAGCCACAGAATCACACACTTTAAGCGTCGGGGAAAGTTTAATCCGGGTATCGGAGCGTTCATTCTCCTCAATGCTGCGAATCAAGATACGCAATGCAATCGATCCCAACTCATTCTGCGGCTGTACAACTCGAGTGATTGCCGGGCTGATATAATCCAAAAACGGATTATCATCGAACGAGACCACTGAAATATCTTCTGGAATCCGCAATCCCGACTCTTTGATCGCTTTGATGGCTCCGAGCAGGATCGTGTTATTCATCGTAAAGAGGGCTGTGGGCAGGGGATGGCTGTTGAGTAATAATTTGGCCTCTATATAGCCATTCTGCACCGAAAATGCATCACCCACACAGTGTACAAACTGCCCAAGACCAGCTCGTTGCATAGCATCTACATACCCCCGCATACGCTCCTGCACAATAGCCGAATGGCGCACACCGCAGATGCAGGCAACACGTTGGTGCCCTCGATTGATCAGATGGTTGACCACATCCAACGCACCGTTGTAGTTATCGGTCACCACATAAGGCAACGTTGTTTCAGAAAAATAGCGGTCGATGAGCACCACAGGCACAGCACTCTCATTGACCTGCTCTAGAAATGCAGATTGTTCGGCCGACGTGCTGACAATGATGCCATCCACATGCCGTAGCAACAAGGAACGAATACCCTCCTCCTCCTGCTCGGCATCTTCCATCGCATCAGAAAGGATCACCGTATAACCCAATTCCCTAGCTTTCTGCACAATAGCACCTGCTATATTAGCAAAGAAAGGATTGCTAATAGCCGGCAAAACCAATCCAATTGTACGTGTTCGCTTTGTGCGCAAACTTTGCGCCATCACATTGGGACGATAATTGCATCGATCAGCCTCCTGCTTGATATACTCCACTGTTTTAGGGCTGATACGGTACTTTTCGGCCTGTCCGCTCAATACGCGTGAGATCGTGGTCACCGAAAGCCCCGTGCGCTCGGCCAAGGCCACTAATGTCATCCGTTCTTCCATAAAGTGTTGATGCTACTTTTTTTGCAAATATACACTTTTTTTGTTAAAAAAGCAGCAAAAACATTTGGAGTATATTGAAATATACCTATCTTTGCACAAACGATTGCGCAAAGATTAAAAGAACAACACAAACAGATATTAGGCCATGAACAACGCACACATTGTCGTCATCGGTAGCAGCAACACCGACATGACGATCAAAACCTCGCAGTTGCCTCGTCCCGGTGAGACCGTTCTAGGCGGCGACTTTTACATGCTGCAAGGCGGAAAAGGTGCCAACCAAGCGGTAGCTGTCGCACGCATGGGCGGGCGTACATCGTTCCTCTGCAAAGTCGGCAACGACCCCTTTGGTCAGGCATCCATCGCCTCCTACAAAGCCGAGGGGATCGACACCTCCTACGTCATCACGACCGATCAAGCCCCCTCGGGCGTAGCACTGATCACCGTCGATCGAGCCGCCGAGAACTGCATCGTGGTAGCTCCCGGAGCCAATGCCCTCCTGACCGCAGAGGAGATCGACGCAGCCGAAGCGTTGATTGCTGACGCATCGCTCGTCTTGATGCAGATGGAGATCCCGATCCAAACGATCATGCACGCAACGACCCTGGCAGCCCGCCACGGCGTAAAAGTGGTGCTCAATCCGGCACCTGCAGCCCCAATTCCGGAGAATCTCTATCCGATGCTGCATCTGATCACCCCCAACCGCACTGAGGCTGAAAGTCTGACGGGCATTCGTATCAACGACCCTGAAAGTGCTCGTCGAGCGGCCGATGTCCTCACCGAAAAGGGCGTTGCACGGGTAGTAATCACTCTCGGATCGGAAGGTGCATTGATCAAGGAGGGAAATCGCTATGAGCACATTCCGGCCCAGCGTGTCGAGGCGATTGACACAACGGCAGCAGGCGATACATTCAATGGTGCGCTCTGCGTAGCTTTAGTCGAAGGCCGCACGTTGGCCGAAGCCGTTTCATTTGCCTCACGCGCCTCGGCGATTGCCGTCACCCGACTGGGAGCACAAGCCTCCATCCCCCACCGAAGCGAAGTAGAGGCTCGCTAAAGAACCGACAAGAAATTAAATACCTAAAAAAACGATACCTATATGTTTATTGTAGACAACTATCCGTTAGCAGTGCTCTTCTGCTTTGTCACGATGCTCGCTTGGGGCTCGTGGGGCAACACCCAAAAGATGGCCTCCAAATCGTGGCGTTACGAACTTTATTATTGGGACTATGTGATCGGCATGGTTCTCTTCAGCCTCCTCTCGGGCTTCACGCTCGGCAGCTTCGGTAGCGAGGGTCGTAGTTTCCTACCCGACCTAATGCAGGCCGATTCGCAAAATCTATTAAGCGTCGTGATCGGTGGCGTAGTATTCAATGCCTCGAACATCCTACTCTCGGCCTCCGTATCGCTGGCCGGTTTGGCCGTAGCCTTCCCGTTAGGCGTCGGTTTGGCACTAGTGCTGGGTGTTATTATCAACTACATAGGCGCACCCAAAGGCGATCCCGTGATTCTGTTTATTGGTGTTGCACTGATCGTATTGGCCATCATTCTCAATGGCGTGGCCTCGGCCAAGCAATCGCAAGGTGAGCGAAAGAGCAGCCGCAAGGGCATCATCCTGGCAGCTTTGGCCGGCATCATCATGGCCTTCTTCTATCGTTTCGTAGCAGCAGCCATGGATTTGAACAACTTTGCCGATCCGACCCCGGGCATGCTGACCCCCTACTCGGCACTCTTCGTCTTCTCGATCGGCGTGTTGCTGAGCAACTTCATCTTCAACACATGGGTGATGCGCCACCCCTTCGAGGGCGAGCCGGTGAGCTACAAGGCCTACTTCAAAGGTTCTCTCTCGACCCACATGGTCGGTGTACTCGGAGGTGCTATCTGGGCATTGGGTACGGCCTTTAGTTATATCGCTGCCGGCAAGGCCGGAGCTGCTATCTCCTATGCGCTGGGACAGGGCGCACCGATGATTGCTGCCATCTGGGGCGTCTTCATCTGGCGTGAGTTTAAGGGAGCAAAGGGCTCGACAATGGGGCTGCTGGCCGCCATGTTCTGTCTCTTTAT
This sequence comes from Alistipes sp., assembly GCA_045127275.1. Lineage (GTDB taxonomy): Bacteria > Bacteroidota > Bacteroidia > Bacteroidales > Rikenellaceae > Alistipes. Next base: position 231,228 of record JBGVPZ010000009.1, on the reverse strand, counting down.
TGCCGGTTTGGCGCTTATCATTCTCTCTGGCGCGAATTAAACCCAGCGTCACCCGAGAAACAATCAACTCAAAAAAAACAGACCCTACTATGAAACCTTATATGATCACAGCCTGGATCTTGCTGGCCGGAGCTACCCTTTCAACGGCTTGTTCGGAGGCTCCGGCCGTTGAAAGCACCCCGATGAAGGTGATTTTCGATACCGATATGGGCAATGACATCGACGATGCGTTAGCCCTCGACATGCTCTATAAATATGCCGACGAAGGGCGTATTGAGCTGCTTGGCATCACCTCCAACAAGGAGGAGCCTCAAAGCGTGGAGTATCTCGATCTGATGAACACCTTCTACGGCTACCCCAATCTGCCACTAGGTCGGATTAGCGACGGAGCGGATTGTGATCGCGTAAACAGTTTTACAAGCCAGACCGTAGCCGATCCGCATTATGCACGGACAATCACCGATTGTACGACCCTGCCCGAGAGTGTAGATCGCCTGCGCGAGCTTCTTTCGGCAGCCCCCGACCACTCGGTCACGATCATTGCCGTCGGTTTTTCGACCAACCTACAACGACTGTTGGCCTCGGAAGCCGATCAATGCTCGCCGCTGGCCGGTGTAGCCCTCATCAAGCAGAAGGTCAAGCAACTCGTGATGATGGGCGGCGACTTCTATCCGGAGGACGACACGATGGCCGAATACAACATCCGCATCGACCAACCGGCCGCTAAAGCTGTCTTTGAGCAGTGGCCTACCCCGATCGTTACCTCACCGTTCGAGGTGGGTAACGTGATACTCTACCCCGTAGAGTCGATTTTGGGCGATTTTGACTATGTGGAAAAGCATCCGCTTGCTGAGGCTTACAAAGTCTATAAGCCGATGCCCTATGACCGTCCGATGTGGGATCCATCGGCGGTGCTCTATGCCGTAGAACCGGATGGCGGCTACTTCACCATCAGCGAGCCGGGTACAATCCACGTCACGGACGATGCATACACCCACTTCACCCCCGCAGCTGACGGGCCTCACCGCTACCTTTCGGTTACGCCCGAACAGGCCACCGCGGCACTTGCCCGCTGTGTCGAACTGATCACGCGCCGACCGGCACCCTATCCGGTGCAATAGCGCACGATCGACCCATTCTCCCAAACCGCATAAACTGCAAAAAACCTACTTATGAAACATCTAAAACTCATCCTGCTGACCCTTATCGCCCTGGTGATGGTACTTCCGAGCCATGCCCAAGCGTTCAAGGTCGAAGGTTTGGTGACCGACCCGTCGGGTTCGGCGCTTGTGGGTGCCACGGTCATCATCAAAGAGAGTAATCAAGGAACCACAACCGACACGCGTGGACGTTTCATGCTCCAAGCAAAGTCGGGACAAGAATTAGAGGTCTCCTTCCTGGGCTACGAGACCCAACGCATCGCGGTTCGTCAAGGCACGATGCACATCACACTCACCGAGGAGGCTACCAATGTCGATGAGGTAGTTGTTGTGGGCTACGGCATCCAAAAGAAGGTCAATCTGACCGGTGCCGTCTCGCAAATCGACGGCGAAGAGATCGCAGCCAAAGCCTCACCCAGCGTGCTGGCCTCGTTGCAGGGTGAGTTGCCCGGTGTTGTCGTCACCCAGGCCAGCGGCCAACCCGGCGAGGAGGGTTTCTCGCTCCAGATTCGTGGTTATTCGTCGGTCAATCAGATCGAGACGTTGGTGCTCATCGACGGCATCGAGGGCGATCTGGAGATGCTCAACCCCAACGACATCGAGTCGATCTCGGTACTGAAAGATGCCGCTTCGGCCTCGATCTACGGATCGAAAGCGGCGGCCGGTGTCATCTTGGTCACGACCAAGCAGGGCGAGGCCGAGCGTGTCAAGGTAGAGTATGCCGGTTCGTACAGCTTCACCTCGCAGGGGCGTCGCCCGAGCCGTATCAATTCGTGGGAGGAGTATGAGATCACCCAACGAGCCAATGGACTGGATGTCAATGTACAGACGGTCGAGTGGCTCAAAAATCCAAATATCAACTCGATGTTGCAGTCGCAGACCGCCTTGAACTATTTGGATAACACGGACTGGATCAAAGCCAGCTTGAACGATTGGAGCCACATGCAGCGTCACTCATTGTCGATGCGAGGTGGCACAAACAAGCTGAACTACATGGTCTCGGTCGGTTACTACGAACGTGACGGATTCTTCAAATACGGCCCCGACGACAACAACCGCTTCAATTTCCGCGCGAACCTCTTCTCGCGCTTGAGCAACCATGTTGATCTCTCGTTCAAGCTCACGGGCGATCGTTCGGAGATCAATGCCAACGCCTTCAGTGCACAGAATCTGCTGGCACAGATCTATCGTACGCGTACCCGCATGTCGATACTCTACCCGCACGATGAAGATCCAATTCCGAATCCCAACATCTACGCCGGACAGGACGGATCGAACCCGATCGACCTGATGAAGAATGCCGGTAGTTCGGAGAACATCAACAATGATTTCACCGGACAGGTCAATTTGCGCCTTCGCAACCTGATCAAGGGGCTGCGCATCGACCTGACTGCCTCGCGTAAATTCCGCTCGAACGAGAACAACCGCAACCGTAACCGCATCATCTGGTATGGTCGTGGCGACTACGAATATCGTTACTCGCAGACCCAGCCGAGCGATGTCACCAAGTCGCGTTACAACACCTTCACGGACAACCTGCGCGCTGTAGCCAATTACGAATTTAAGCTCGGCCGCAGCCACAATTTCCACCTGATGGCCGGTACGGAGTGGGAGAACTACCGTTTTGACCGCATCACCGCCTCCAAAGAGTACATGCCCGAGGACTTCTACTCGCTCAACTTTGGTCATGCCGCCTCGGCCACCAATTCCGACAAGGTAAACACTTCGGCCGTCATGTCCTTCTTCGGTCGTCTGAACTATGATTTCCGCGAAAAATACCTGCTCGAGGTCAATATGCGCTACGACGGTTCGTCGCGTTTGGCTCCCGAGAATCGTTGGGAGTTGTTCCCCTCGGTATCGGTCGGCTGGGTACTCTCGAAGGAGAATTACTTCCGTGACCGGTTGGATTTCATTGACCTGTTGAAGGTGCGTGCCTCGTGGGGACAGCTCGGTAATGCCAACGCATTGGGCTATTACGACTACATAACCCTGATCCAGACGGGTGAGACCCTCTTCGGTGGCACAACCGCCTCGACGAACTACATCTCGACCCTTGGCTCACCCTCGAAGACCTGGGAGATCATCGACCTGACGAACATCGGTCTCGACATGGCCTTCCTGAAGAATCGCCTCCAATTCACGGGCGAGTATTATTGGAAACGCAACAAGAACATGCTCTCGGCTGCAATGGGTGTTCCCTCGCTGATCGGTGTCGGCCTGCCTTCGGCCAACGTGGGTGAGCTAAAAACCTGGGGTTGGGAGTTCGAGGTACGCTGGAAGGATACTATTGGCAAAGACTTCAATTACTGGGCAGGTTTCAACCTCTCCGACAGCCAAAACGAGTTGGTGAAATACGAGGGCAGCAACGTCATCAAGGAGGGTATCGTACCACTTCTGGAGGGTTACCCGCTCAACACGATTTGGGGCTATCGCACCGACGGGTTGTACCAAGAGACTCCGGCATTGGAGGAGGCTCTCTGCCAACCGGGTGGTGCCTTAACCTCGGCCGGTGACCTGCGTTTCATCAACCAGGACGACGATCCCTACATCAACGGCGGTGAATATACCCCCGAGAATCCGGGTGATTTGGTCATGCTCGGCACGACCGACCCGCGCTACACTTTCGGCTTCGATTTAGGCTTTGAGTGGAAAGGATTGCACTTCTCGATGCTCTGGCAGGGCGTTGGTGAGCGTTATTTCCTGCTCGACGAGGGAACACTGAACCCCGTACAGGGATCGCTCTACCAGGCCATCAACATCCACCGCGACTATTGGACTCCCGAGAACACCGACGCATTCATGCCGCGTCCGGTCTATAAGGGTGGTTCGTACAACTACAAGCCGGCTGATCGGTGGATCCAAGATGCTGCCTACCTACGCCTGAAGAATGTCACGATCGGTTACACGGTTCCCCTCAAGAAGAACAAGTGGATTCGTTCGTGCTACGTCTATCTCTCGGGTGAGAATCTTTGGGAGACGACCCGCACGTGGGATGTCTTCGACCCCGAGGCACCGGCACAGACCTCGGTCAATAGTTGGTATGCCTATGCCCGCTCGATCACCGTGGGGCTTAACTTATCCTTCTAATACCTCTTTCGATTATGAAACGAATTTCTATACTTCTCGCATCCATGGCCGTGCTTGCAGGCACGAGCTGTGATCTGGATCGCTTCCCCGAGACGGAGATGTCCGAGCAACATTTCTGGAATCCTACCTCGGAATCCGAATTTGAGTATGCGGCCAACTATCTCTATACGCGTCAGGGACACTATTGGGGCGACATGCGTGGTGACGATCTGCGCCGTCGCAACTACCCCAATGACATCAGTGCCGGCACACGCAAAGTACCCGCCACGAGCTCCGATTGGACAGCTCCCTATCAAATGATCTTTGCGGCTAACCGCATCATCGAACATGCCCCCGAAACGGGCTCTACGGCCAATCAGATCGACCGCTATGTAGCCGAGGCACACTTCTTCCGTGCTGCAGCCTACTACCAGCTGGTGACCAAATATGGCGGTGTTCCCATTTTAACCCAGACGGCCCAAGACATCAACGACCCGATTCTCTACGGACCGCGAGCTTCGCGCGAAGAGGTCATGATGCAGATCTATGCCGATTTGGACCACGCAGCGAGCCAGCTGCCGCTGCCCTCACAACTCACGCCGGCCGAATATGGACGTATCACTCGCACAGCTGCGTTGGGACTGAAGGCTCGTGCCGCCCTCTACGAGGGTACTCGCGCCAAATTCCATGGGGAGAATGACGGTACGGCCCATCTTACGCTGGCCGTTGACGCCGCCCAGGCAGTCATCGCACTCGGGGAGCACTCGCTCTTCAAACAGGGTGCCGAGCCCTACAAGGCTTTGTTCGATTATGCCGGAGAAGGTGCTGCGGAGCATCTGTGGGTGAAACTCTATGGTTATCCCGACACGCAGATCGCCACGCACAACATGCCCTATCAGTATGCTGTCAATTATGCCGTTACGCGCAACTTTCTGAATCTCTACCTGCAAGATACCGGCGAACCGTATGTCGATGAGCCGGAGTTGGAACGCAGTTTCAACGACTATCTCATTGGTCGTGACCCGCGCCTGACGCAAACCGTCTTGATGCGTGGCGTGCAGAACTATCAGCTGGGTGCCTATGTCCCCACGATCGACGGATTCCGTGCACGCAAATGGGTACGTAACGACAAGGAGAGCGACCAACCCTCGACGCTCGACTACTCCCTACTGCGTTATGCCGAGGTGCTGCTCATCTATGCCGAAGCGCAGTTCGAGCTGACGGGTTCGATCAGCGACGAGGAGCTCAACAGCACGATCAACCTGCTGCGCGACCGCGTGGGCATGCCCCATCTGACCAACGACTTTGTCTCGACACATGGGCTTGACATGCGCACCGAGTTGCGCCGTGAGCGAGCCGTCGAGTTGGCCCTGGAGGGACAACGTTACGACGACTTGATTCGCTGGAAGGAGGCCGAGCGGCTGTTGCCCGTTGCCTTGTTGGGCGGGAAGTTCATTGCCGGCGAGTACGGAAGTGCGTCAGTCGACAACATGGAGGAGCGACTCAACGAGGAGGGCATCATCATCCTCGAGGAGGCCGATACGCGCTTCTTCGACCCCGCTAAGGACTACCTCTACCCCATTCCGAGCAACGATATTGCACAAAGCAAAGGGGCGGTGGTACAGAACCCCAATTGGAAATAGTCCGTTCATCTCAACCTATTCACAATGACCATGAAAAAGCTATTCAACATACTCCTCATCAGTCTGCTGATCCCCTTCCTGACGGCTTGTAACGACGATGACGAGGCTCGCTCGTGGCCCGATGGCTACGACCGCAAATACTATACCTTCTACGACTACGAGTACGACGATCTGGGCAACCCAACGTTGGTCAATCAGACTCTTTCGGTCGATCGCAACTCCACCGAGCTGACACCGTTGGCCGTGAAGTTTGCCTCGGAGATCACCCGCGACTACGACATCGAGGTGCGTCTATACCTGCGTAACTCGCCCCATTTCCTAAAGGAGTTAGGCGTATCGAAGGCTCCCACGTGGCAGTTCCTCACGCCCGATTCACTGGCCGTACCGGGTGTTGATTTCCAACTGCTCGACAGCGATCACCGTGTGCTGACGCCCGTACGTAGCGATACAGTTACCTATTATAGCCTGATCTTCCCGCACGCCGAAAAGGGGGTACGTCAGCTCTACATCGAATCGTTAGGTAACAACGACTACGACCACCTGCGCTCGGCTTGGTTCTCGCTCTCGCTCTTTCCGGTGGATGCCACGACGACCGAGTCTCTCTACGAGACCTCGATCAACCACATCACCGAGCAATACGAGCTCTATTCGATTAGCCGCAGCTACCTGCGTCGTATCAATTTTGAATAACGAATCTGACGACCTATGAAATCGCTATTTTGGACGCTCTGCCTTTGCTGTTCGCTCACCTCGGCCTACGCTGCCCAACGGCAGCTCACGATGGAGCAGGCACAGATTGTGGTCGTAGGCGACGATCCGGTGGTGCAGAAGGCCGCAGAGGTCTTCTCGGATGAGGTGGCTCGCCACACCCGCCTGCGATTGCACCCCACGGAGATGCCGACCGGCGTCTTTGTCCTGCTCGGCATCGAGCCGGAGATCGTGCGTAGCTATCCCGAATTGCAACCGATGCTCGACGCGCTACCGGCCACCGGAGCGGAGGGTTACAAGTTGCTCACCGTCGATGAGCGCATCATCATCGCCGGCCACGATCGTCGCGGTGTGATGTATGGCGTCGGAGCTCTGTTACGCCGCATGCACATGACCATCGGCAAGGCTTCATTATATGCCTTCGACGGCATCTCCTCGACCCCTCAATATGCCATTCGTGGCCACGAGATGCAATCTTCGCCCCGCGCCAAGAACCCCTCCGAACAGTGGGCTGTGGCCAATTTCGAGCAGTTGGTGCGCGAATTGGTGCTCTATGGCATGAATGCGGTCGAAACCCTGCGAACGATCCCTGCGGAGTATGCCGAGATCATCCAATCGTACGGCATCGACCACTGGATTGTCACCTATCAAAACGGCCCCGATTTTGAGAGTGCAGCCGGTGAGGCTGCCGAATTGCGGATGCGCGAGCGGGTCTTCCAACGCTATCGCAAGATCGACCATTGGTTTATCAAGAGTGGTGACCCGGGCGATCTGACCCTCGACCGTTTCTTCACCTTTGTCGAAAAGGAGGTGGCACTGCTCAAGAAATACCACCCCGAGGCCAAAGTGTGGCTCGGCCCGCAACACTTCAAAGATGCGCCCAAGAGCTACTTTGAGGAGTTCGTAACCCGCACCAATGCGGCTCAATGGGTCGATGGCGTCGTCTTTGGTCCCTGGTGTCGCATGCCCTTTGCCGAATTGCGCAAAAAGTTGCGTGCCGACATCCCGATCCGCAACTTCCCGGACATCACCCACATCTACAGCTGTCAGTATCCGATCAAGGACATCGACCATCCGTTGGCGCAGTCGCTCGGACGCATCTGCATCAACCCTACCCCCGAGGCACAGAAGTTCATCCACAACTACTACGCCCCGCTCGGAGTTGGTTCGCTGACCTATTCGGAGGGCACGAACGATGATCTGAACAAATTCTTCTGGCTGATGCAGGATTGGAATCCGAGCCTCTCGGCCGAGGAGTGTGTGCTGGATTATGCCCGCTACTTCATCGGTGAGGAGCTTGCCGAGGCCTACACGAAGGGGACCTTCATGCTCGAGCGCAACCTCTCGGGTGCGTTGGAAAAGAATGCAGCCATTTTAGAGACGTTAGCCCATTGGCAGCAACTCGAGCAGCAGGCTGATGAGCGCACGATGCGCAATCCGCGCTTCCTGATGCCGCTTCTGCGTGCACACTACGACGCCTACATCTACACCCGTTGGCAGCACGAGTTGGCCATCGAGCGCGAAGCATTGGCCAAATTAACCGAAGCCCCCAAACGCGGCGCACAACGTACCATAAACGAGGCGCGTGCCATCTTGGATAAGGTGCACACCTGCGCTGCTCCAGCCCTGCGTAAGCGCATCGACGAGCTCTATGTAGCCGTCTATCGCGATGAGCCGCGCTGGACGATGGAGTATCAACGTTGCCCCTTGATGGATCAGATCGACCGTCCGTTGGCCGATAGCGAATGGTTGCTCTACAACTTCAAGCAGATCGAGCAATTGGCCTCCAACAAAGAGCGTTTGGCGGCCATTGACAAACTGCTCCATCGTACTGATCCGGGTGAGGGTGGCTTCTATTACAACTTAGGAGACTACTCCACCGAATCCATTACGGGCATCGAGGCCGGCTATGCCACCGATCCGTCGCACCTCGAGACGCCGCACTGCGGATTGGGTGTCAAGATGCTCAAAGGCTTTATCATGACGGCCAACGGCTTTAGCGGCCACCCCATTCCGCGCGCTTGGCACAAGCAGGTGGGTATCTACTATGACCAGCCGCTCTCGCTCACCTTTGAGGGCTTTGATCCCGCAGCCTCCTATCGTGTACGCATCGTTTATACGGGCGAGGCGAACAAATTCAACTCCCACGTGCGTTGCGATGCCGAGGGGGTACTGCTGCAGCCCACGATGCGTCTGGAAGGCGATGTAGTCAAGGAGTACGACCTGCCTCAAGCCGTCTCGGCTGACGGGCGTGTCACCCTTCGTTGGCAATCGGCCGAGGGCGAGCGTGGATGCCACATTGCCGAGATTATGTTCCTGAAAAACCAACTTGAAAAGCGTAAAAAATAGAACCTATGCAAGTGTTGAAATCGCTATGGATCGCAGGGTGTGCATCGCTGATGCTCATCGCCTGCAACGAGGATGAGAGTGCCCCGATAGCACTCGAGAGGCCGATTACCATCCAGGCTACCATCGCCTATCCGGAGGGCTGCACAGCCGCTTGGAACGAGGGTGATCAGTTTGGGTTGTGGAGTCGCACTGCCCATTTCGCCGATAACAACGTGCCCTTTACGTTGGGAGGAAATCCCGAATCGGGTCTCTTCCACGGCAAGGTATCGGCTGCCGAAGGTGAGGTGCTTCACTCCTTGCGCGGCTGCTATACCTACCAAGCCAACCGAGGTTTTGATCCCACCTATTTGGCCGTACAGATTCCTGCCCGCCAAAGCCAGCAAGGGGATCTCTGCCAACTCAATCGTTATGGTTTCTTGACGGCTCGGGCCGACCAGGTCGATTTGAGTGCAGGAAATGCCACGCTGCAATTCTCGACACCGTGTGCCATTATCCGCATCCTGCTCGAAGCTGCAGGCACAGATGCTGCCTCGAAACGCGCCACACAACTCACACTCCAGAGCAGCGACCCGATCGTGGGCAACCTGGTCTATAACCTCGAAGAGGAGTGCATCGAGATTCCGGCTGCCGGACGTACAGTGACCCTCACGCTCGAGGATCGCCCCACGCTCGATCAGGTACGCCCCTTCTACATCGTGGCGCAACCCGGTGAGTTGAACCAGAGTAAGCTGACCCTCTCCATTCAGTGTGAGGACAAGAGTACGATTGATCTCTCGGTAAACTACTCCTCGATGCTTACGGCCGGCGAGGTCAGCGAAGTTTCGATTCCGCTGGCACAGCTGATCGCCTCGGGTGATGCCGAATTTAACGAATTCCGCTACGACCTGGGCGAGAACGGCACGGCCAACTGCTACATCGTAACGCGCGCCGACAAATACAAGTTCCGCCCAACGATGGGTAATAGTGCAGACGAACCGCAGGGTATCGTACGCGCCGATTGGCTCTGGATGACCGAAGAGGGGCTGATCTCAAACGTCAAGTATGGCAAGGGCGGTATCACCTTCGATGCCGGTGAGGGTCGTGGCAATGCCCTGATTGCCGCCTTCAACGAGGCCGGGGAGATTGTCTGGAGCTGGCATATCTGGCTTACGGATGACCCGACAATCAACGCTCACGAGGGTGCTGCTGCGCAATATGTATTGATGGATCGTAACCTCGGAGCCACCTCTACCACACCGTTCGATGTGAACAGTCTGGGTCTGTACTACCAGTGGGGCCGTAAGGATCCTTTCCTCGGGCAGCGCAACACCGGCTCTTCGACCCGTTTCCAAGAGGCCACCGCCTTCTCGGGAATCACCTACCCGCACATCGTCAATGGCGACTATGCCTTCACGACAACGACCAACGAGATGGTAGGTACGACCAAGGCTTCAGCGATCGACTATGTCACCAAACACCCGATGACCTTCGTGACGGCTACGATTACGACCAACGGACAAAGCTGGTGGAACTCGGCCTATACCGACTACGAAACCTTGTGGGGTTCGGGCGGCAAGAAGGCGATCTATGACCCTTGTCCGCCGGGGTACCGTGTACCGCGCACCGAGTATTCGTTCGGTGTCGATATCACCTCCTCTTGGGATGTGATGACCGAGGAGGTCAATGAGAGTCGCCTGCGCTACTGCTTCGGCTATTGGGGTCCTGCGGGTGGTCCCGTACGCAGCTACTACCCTGCTGCCGGTTTCCGCTACCAAAACAAGGCAACGCACGCCTCGTCGGGCACCTCGGCCGAGGGCGGTTCGATGGGTTACACGGGCGCTGTGGGCTACTATTGGTCGAACACGTTGCGTCCCAAGTCAAACAACGTATGGGTCATGGAGTTGGATCCGCTGGGCAATATCTTCCAAGGCTCACGCCGCAACAACGGACACTCGGCACGAGGCGGTTCGATCCGTTGCGAACGAGAATAAGACTATTAAACCTATAAATATCCATTAAACAATGAACAAACGCTATGAAAAGGTGCCTTACGAGGCTCCGATGATCGACTGGGTAGCATGCCGGATCGAGGAGGGTTTTGCCCTTTCGAGTGGCAATCCCGAAGACTGGAAAGACAGTGGCAACAACTGGGAACAAGATGAGTAAACCGCAAAACGACACGAAACAATGAAAAAGATGATTTTAACGGGTCTTTTGTCGGTGAGCTTGCTGGCACTGACCCAATGTACGAAGAGCGAAGAGGAGGCTTTTGCCCCCATGCAAGGCTCGAAAGCTGAATTGCAGGCCGATGTCGTATCGAGCCGCACGATTGCCGAGGGGCTTACCACCTCGTGGGCTGCCAATGACGCCATGAAGGTGTGGATCGGTGAAGGTGAGAGCTACATCAATTGTGGCGAATTTACCCTCCCCGAAGCGAATCTCTCGACGGGAATCTTCACCGGCACGATGCCCGACAGCTACGATGCGGCAAAGAGCTACGATTGGTATGCTGTCTATCCCTACGCATCGGCTAACTACGATGTGGCAGCCAACCCGGATAAGGTGACGATGCTCGTCGGTACGAACATTCAACGTCAGACGGAGGGCTACAACTCGATTGCGCACATTGCGGGCAGTGTTGCTCCGCTCTATGGCGTAGCGAAGGGTGTAGTAGCCGGTGAACGTCCCCACGTACCGATGAAGCACCTCTCGACGCTTGTGAAGATCGTGGTAACCAACCTCGACGAAGAGCCTCTGGAGGTGGAGAAGATCGCCATCGAGGCCGAGCAGAATGCGATTGCCGGCCGTGCCGGTGTCACGCTGACCGGCGACGAGCCGACCTACGCCCCCGTAGCTGCAGCTTCGAACTATGCCCTGCTTCGCGTAACGGCCAATGAGGAGACGATTGCCCAAAATAGCAAGGCAGAGTTCTACCTCGCGTTGATCCCCTTCACGGCACCGGCCGAGGGTGAGAAGCTGACCGTATCGGTCGTAGCTGCCAACGGCGACATCTGCACGCGCACCTTTACGATTCCGGCCGGCACGACCTTCAAGGCCGGCGAGATCAACACACTCAACGTGAAGTATGAGGCTATTCAGGCGACCGATTTGAGTGCAGAGGGCACGGCCAACTGCTACATCGTGACCGGTGCGGGGAACTACAAGTTCAAGACAACGAAGGGTAACAGCTCGGAGACACCCGAAATGGTGGTAGCCGACTGGTTGTGGATGTCCGAAACGGGCGACCTGATCTCGGATGTACGCTACGTGGATGGCTATGTCTATTTCAAGGCCGGCGCCAAGAAGGGTAATGCAGTTGTGGCCGGTTTTACCTCCAAGGATGTCATTTCGTGGAGCTGGCATATCTGGCTGACGGACGATCCGCGCACCAACCTGCACTATGGCATGAACACCAATTGGCAGATTCTGGATCGCAACCTCGGAGCAGTTTCGACGGCAGTTGATGACTATAAGTCGTATGGTCTATACTACCAATGGGGCCGTAAAGATCCCTTTGTCGGGGCGAACAACGCTGGAACCAAGGTCAAGAAAGAGGAGGCTAACGCCTTCACGACCGCTACGGCAGCCTACGTGATCAATCCGGTGCTGAACATCGATTTCTCGCAGATTCGCAATTCGAGCGTTCCCTCGGGTGGGGAGATTGATTGGTCGATTGCCAATCCGATGGCCTACTCCTACTATCACAAGGATAGCGATGCAAATGGAGGCGGACAGAACTGGTGGAACTCGACCTACGCCGACTTCATCGGTTTGTGGGGCTATGCAGGCGAAAAGGTGGCCGTAAACAAGACCAGCTACGACCCCTGCCCGGCCGGTTATGCCGTGCCGCCCTTTGCCAATACCGTCTATAATGGCATTGCAGCAGCCAACATCGCTGTGCCTGCAGGCAGCTCGACCTACGGATTTAACTTCACCGGTGCCGGCGAGAGCGCATACTATCCGGCAGCCGGATTCCGTCAGGGTTACCTCTCCTATATGGGTCTTCAGGCTTGCTTGTGGTCAGCTATTGACTATAGCAGTGGATTGTCGTTCCGCGGTTTCCTAGTTGAGTCAGGTGGCTCGAAGATCAACATGAATGTCAAGCTTCCGGGTTACTATGGTCTGCCCGTTCGCTGTGTAAAATACAACGAATAGTGATGAAAAAAATCCGAGGCATCATTCCCCCGATGGTCACGCCGCTGATCGGAGAGGAGGAATTGGATCGGGAGGGCACCACCCGCCTCATAGAGCATATGATTGCGGGTGGTGTACACGCCCTCTTCCTGTTGGGATCGACCGGTGAGGCCCAAAGCCTCTCCTACACGCTGCGCTACGAGTTTGTCGAGTTGGTACTGAAGCAGGTAGCCGGTCGTGTGCCCGTATGGGTCGGCATTACCGATACGTCGATGGCCGAAAGTCTGCGTTTGGCCGAGCATGCCAAGCAGTGTGGAGCCGAAGCACTCGTAGCCGCTTCGCCCTACTACTTTGCCCCTTCGCAGCAGGAGCTCATCGAGTACTTCACAGCATTAGCCGATGCGGTGCCGCTCCCGCTTTACCTCTACAATATGCCGTCAATGGTAAAGGTGTTCCTCGACCCCAAGACGGTTACTCGATTGGCAGACCACCCGAACATTGTGGGGCTGAAGGACTCTTCGTGCAATATTGCCTACTTCAAGACGCTGCTCCACCTGCTGGGCAAACGGGAGGATTTCTCGCTCTATGTAGGAGCCGAACAAATGACCGGCGAGTGCGTATTGATGGGCGGTGACGGAGGCGTAAACGGCGGAGCCAATATGTTTCCCGAACTCTACGTCGAAATGTTCCGAGCGGCCGAGGCGGGCAACATAGCGCGCATGCACGAGTTGCAAGAGCGCATCATGCAGGTGGCCACGACGATTTACACCGTGGGCAAATACGACTCGAGCGCCATCAAAGGGATCAAGAGTGCCCTATCGCTGATGGGCATCTGCAACGACCATCTGGCACAACCATATCGCAAATTCGAGCGTCCCGAGCGACAGCAAATTCGCGAGGCGTTGGAGGCTTTGGGTGTTCAATGTGTCGGATAAAATTAACTTTTTTCAGTAAGATGAAATCACTACGCTATTTACTGACGCTCTGCGCGGTGCTCCTCGCATGGAGCATCCGTGCGGAGGTGCAGTTGCCCGCATTCATTGCGAGTGGCATGGTACTGCAACAACAGACCACCGTACGTCTGTGGGGTAAAACCGAATCGGGCGAGAAGGTGACACTGACCACGAGCTGGGATAACAAGACCTACTCGGCCAAGCCCGTAGCCAACGGTAGCTGGGCCGTAAAGGTCAAGACCCCCACAGCGGGTGGTCCCTATGAGATCCGCATCAACGATGGTGACGAGATCGTCCTACAGGATGTGCTCATCGGTGAGGTGTGGATCGCCGCCGGCCAATCGAACATGGAGATGCCGATGAAGGGGTTCCAATCGCAGCCCGTGGAGAACAGCCTCGATCTGATCCTCTCCTCCGAGAATGAGCAGGTGCGCCTCTTCATGACCAAGCGTACGGCAGCCAAAGAGCCGATGAGCACGATGGTGGGTAGTTGGAAGGAGGCTTCGGTGGCCTCGACACCCGATTTCAGCGCCACGGCCTATCTCTTTGCCCGTCGTCTGCAAAGCGTGCTAAAAGTGCCCGTAGGTGTGATTTGTAGTGCATGGGGTGGCACGTCGATCTTGGGCTGGATGCCTGAGGAGGCCATCAATCGCACCATCTCGGCCGAGGAGAAGGCAGCTATTATTGCTATTAACGATGTTGCCAAGAACCATCCAGCATTGCTCTACAATGGCATGATCGCTCCGATGGAGGGTTTTGCGGCGCGCGGTTTTATCTGGTATCAGGGGTGCGCCAATGTAGCCCATCCCGAGCCCTATGCCCGACTCTTGCGGTCGATGATCCAAGCATGGCGCACGGCATGGGGTAACAACGAGATGGCCTTCTATGCCGTGGAGTTAGCTCCCTACCGTTACGGACGCGACAACGAACAGAAATTTGATCGTGCTGCTTGGGTCGAGCAGGTGAGCAAGATGATGGCCTCGACGCCCCACACGGCACTCATCCCGACGGGTGACGTAGGCGACCGCGGTTGCATCCATCCGGCCAAGAAACAGCAGGTCGGCGATCGGTTAGCGACAATGGCACTGAAGCACAATTACGCGCTGTCGAGTTTAGAGCCAGACGCTCCGACTATTGCCAAGGTGGAGTACCGCGATGGTCGCGCCTATATCAAAACCACCTCGCCCCTCGGACCGGTCGTAGGATCGCTCTACGGCTTCGAGATTGCCGGAGGCAACAAACGTTTCCACGAGGCACGTGCTGCGGTCAATAGCCGCACGGGCGAGATCGAGGTGTGGTCGGACCATGTCCCCGACCCCATAGCCATCCGCTATGCCTTCCACAACTATCCCGAGCGACAAAACTGGCGCAATTGGCTGGGTATACCTGCCCTACCCTGTCGCACCGACGATTGGCCGCTCACGGAGTAGCACACAAAAAAATTTCATAGGTAGGCACCGCCTATCCCAAACGGTGCCAAGTTATTTGGTTGTTGAGACCGTCCGATTTTCACCAATCGGGCGGTCTTTGTGTTCAAGGAGAGGCTTGCAACGTAAATTTGCACCTACGGAAAATCAGTTTGTCCTATTTTTTGTATCTTTGTAAGTTGAAATTACAAAAGACAAACTGTTATGTCAAACGATATCAGATACATCGGTGTGGATGACACCGATCTGGATCTGTTCGAGAGCCAATATATCATCCCGAACGGAATCTCCTACAATTCATTCCTGATTCTCGATGAGCAGGTGGCCATCATGGACTCGGTCGATGCCCGTAAATACGACCTTTGGCGCGAAAATTTACACAAGGTGCTCGATGGCCGCACACCCGACTACCTGATCGTGCACCACATGGAGCCCGACCACGCCGGAGGCATTGCTGCTCTGTTGGCCGACTATCCGCAATTGAAGATCGTAGCTTCGGCACGTGCCGTGCAGATGATGCCGCAATTCTTCGAGCAGGTCGATTTTTCGCAGAACACGATCAGTGTCAAGGAGGGCGACACACTCTCGCTGGGCAAACATACGCTTACCTTTATGATGGCTCCGATGGTCCACTGGCCCGAGGTGATGGTCAGCTACGACCAGCAGGATAAGGTGCTCTTCTCGGCCGATGCCTTTGGTAAATTCGGTGCATTGGCACACGAAGAGGAGTGGGCCTGCGAGGCACGTCGCTACTACTTCAACATCTGTGGCAAATATGGTCAGCCGGTACAGGCTTTGCTCAAAAAAGTGGCTGCCCTCGACGTGGACTGCATCTATCCGTTGCACGGTCCGATGCTGACCGAGAATCTCGATTACTACGTAGGTCTTTACAACACGTGGAGCAGCTACGAGCCGGAGACCGATGGCGTATTTATTGCCTATGCTTCGATCCATGGAGGCACGGCAGCCGTAGCCCATCGTCTGGCCGAGATCCTGCGCGAAAAGGGAGCAAAAAAGGTTTCGGTGGCCGATTTGAGCCGCGACGACATGGCCGAGGCGGTCGAAGATGCCTTCCGCATGAGCCGTCTGGTGGTAGCAGCCTCGTCGTACGATGCCGGTGTATTTACCCCCATGCACGACTTCCTGCACCATTTGCAGATTAAGAGCTTCCAAAAGCGTCGGATCGGTATCGTTGAAAATGGTTCATGGGCACCCTCGGCCGGTCGCGTCATGCGTGCGATGTTGTCCGAGATGAAGGAGTTGGAGATCGTCGAGCCGATGGTGACGATCCGTTCGCGCATGAAGCAGACCGATCTGCCGGCGTTAGAGGCATTGGCTGATGCCTTGCTGGCCTAATAAAAAGTAACCGGAACCTATGCAAACCACTCAAGCAACGACCAACACTCCGCGCCGCGTCTTTGTGACGGGAGCCGGACACGGAATCGGACAGGCGATTGTCGAGGCCTTTGTCCGCGAGGGCGATCGTGTAGCCTTCTGCGACTGCGACCCACAACGCGGTCAGGCCGTGGCCAAAGCCACCGGAGCCCGTTTTTTTCAGCTCGATGTCTGCGACAAGCAGGCCTTGGAGGAGGCCGTACAGACCCTGCTCAACGAATGGGGCGACCTCGATGTGCTGGTCAATAATGTCGGCATTGGTGGCTTCGAGCCGCTCACAGCCACGACGGTCGAGCACTTCGAGCTGATCATCAACACCAACCTCCGCCCTGTATTCATCACCTCACGGCTACTCGCCATGCACCGCGAGAAGATGGGCGCAACGAATCCCTATGGTCGCATCGTAAACCTCTGCTCGACGCGCTATCTGCAAAGCGAGGCTGGCACCGAGGCCTATGCCGCCTCGAAAGGGGGCATCTGGTCGCTCACCCATGCGTTGGCCGTATCGCTCGCGCCCTATCACATCACCGTAAACTGCATTGCTCCGGGTTGGATCCACGTCCAAGAGCAAGAGCAACTCCGCGCCGAGGATCATGCGTTTCACCTCTCGGGGCGCGTAGGACGGGCCGAGGATATAGCCCGCACGTGCCTGTTTCTGTGCGACCCGAAGAGCGACTTTATCAACGGGCAGTGCATCACGGTCGATGGCGGTGTAACGAAAAAGATGATCTACCCCGAAGAGTAACAACGCATCAAAACCCAACAAGAAACCTCTAAAATCAACCATTTTATGCGCGTAGCAATCTATGGAGCCGGATCGTTAGGTACGATTTTGGGTGCCTACATCACCAAGGCCGGCGAGAAGATAGAACTCATCAACCGCAACAAGGCGCACATCGAAGCCCTACAAAGCAAAGGGGCGCAAGTGGTGGGAACGGTGCAATTCACCCAGCCCGTCACGGCCTATACCCCTGATAAGATGAGTGGTCTATATGACATCCTCTTTTTGATGACCAAGCAGCAGCACAATGCCGAGGTGGTCGAGATGCTCAAAGGGTACCTCGCGCCGGATGGCGTGCTGGTCACCTTCCAAAATGGCCTGCCCGAGATGCAGATTGCCGAAATTTTGGGCGAGGAGCGTGTACTGGGATGTACAGTAGCCTGGGGTGCCACGCTGCAAGCGCCGGGCGTCTGTGAACTGACAAGCAGCCCCGATGCGCTCTCCTTCTCGTTAGGAGCCATCACCCCGCAACGCCATCCGCATTTCGACCGCGTCAAGGCCTTATTGGAGTTGATGGGGCGGGTCGAGGTCGAGGAAAACTTCATCGGCACGCGGTGGAGCAAACTGCTCATCAATGCCGCCTTCTCGGGCATGAGTGCCGTATTGGGTTGTACGTTTGGGGAGGCTGCTGGCCCGCGTCGTTCGCGGCGAGTGGTACAAGCCCTGATCAAGGAGTGCATCGACGTTTGCAAAGCCGGAGGCATCCGCATCGAGCCGGTGCAAGGCAAGGATATTGTCAAGCTGCTCGACTACACGAATCGCCTCAAAAAGGCCTTCTCCGCCTTTATCATCCCCATCGCGATCCGCAAGCATGCCAAGCTCAAAGCCAGCATGTTGCAGGATCTCGAGAAGGGCAAACTCACCGAGGTCGATGCCATCAACGGAGCCGTCTCGGCCTATGGTCGCAAGGTGGGCTGCCCCACCCCGATGAACGATCGCGTCGTGGAGGTGATCCATCGTATTGAGCGCGGCGAATTGCGTCCGAGCGCCGAGAATATCTGCTATTTTGAGTAGCGAGATCACACGCAGCACACAAACGCCTCGACCATATCCCGGTTGGGGCGTTTGTGCTCGATGGGCATAGCCTGCTACCGAGAAAATGCGCAGGGGGGGGTCGCGATTTGTTACAAAAATCGTGGCAGTCGGGTGTCTTTGTACGGATTTTGCAACTATCTTTGCAGTTCAAAAGAGGCGGCAAACAATGAAAAAACTCAGTAAAAATGCCCTAATAGGTTATCCGTCCGGCATCATTACCGGCATCACCTACGGACTCAATCCGTTGTTTGCCATGCCGTTGATCCGCAAGGGTGCAGCCATCGAGTCGATCCTCTTTTTTCGCTATCTGTTTGCGGTCGTACTGCTCGGGCTATTCCTGCTGCTGACCAAACAGTCGTTTAGAATTTCAGCCAAACAAGCCGGCGTACTACTCCTGCTCGGACTGCTCTACACCTCAAGCAGCCTCTTTCTCTTCGAGGCATACCACCACATCGCATCAGGGCTAGCCACGACACTCGTCTTCCTCTACCCTGTCCTGGTGGCGATCATCATGGTCTTTCTGCGCGTCGTGCCGTCGTGGCCCGTATGGCTCGCCATTGGTGCAACCTTTGGCGGAGTCCTGCTGATGACCCAGGGCAGCGGCAGCGAGGCTTCAGATCCGCTCGGCGTAGCCTTAGCCTTGGGTTCGGCCTTGGTCTATGCCCTCTTTATCGTCATCATCAACCGCAGCAAGGTGATTGCCTCGATCTCCAACACGCTGCTGACCTTCTATGCGCTCTCGGTCGGTGCGTTGGTCTTTTGGGGACAAATTGCCACCTCCGCCACTCCGATCACAGCGGGGATTACAACCGGCAGCGATTGGCTCAACCTGCTGGGCTTGGCCCTGCTGCCGACCATTGTCTCCACCGCAACACTTGCCATTGCCACCCGCAACATTGGCGCGACCAAGGCTTCGGTATTGGGTGTTTTTGAGCCCATCACGGCCATTCTGATCGGAACGTTACTGTTCGGGGAGCCTCTCACCCTCCATATCATCGCCGGCATCAGTATTGCCATCATCGCCGTCACCTTTATGATCTCGATTACGAAACGATAGCCGACAACCTCATTACGGTGAGCCATTCTTGGCACAATTTTGGGATTCATCGGGAAATATGCTTACAACTTTTCCACGATGACACAGAAAGAGAAACAACGGCTGATGGCGGAAAATGGACGTCCGATAGCCGACAATCAAAACACACAAACGGCCGGTGTACGAGGTCCGGTGACGATGCAGGATCCGTGGCTGATGGAGAAATTGGCCCATTTCGACCGCGAAGTGATTCCCGAAAGGCGCATGCACGCCAAAGGCTCGGGAGCCTACGGAACCTTCACTGTTACGCACGACATCACGGCCTACACCCGAGCCTCGATTTTCTCGGAGATTGGCAAAAAGACCGACTGTTTTGTCCGCTTCTCGACCGTGGCGGGCGAGCGTGGCGCTGCCGATGCCGAGCGAGATATTCGCGGTTTTGCGATGAAATTCTACACCGATACGGGCAACTGGGATTTGGTGGGCAACAATACGCCCGTCTTCTTCCTGCGCGATCCGTTGAAATTCCCCGATCTGAACCACGCCATCAAGCGCGACCCGCGCACCGGCATGCGCTCGGCAAACAGCAACTGGGATTTCTGGACCCTGCTGCCCGAGGCGTTGCATCAGGTGACCATCACGATGTCGCCCCGCGGCATCCCCCGCTCGTTCCGCCACATGCACGGCTTTGGCAGCCATACGTACAGCTTTATCAATGCCGAGAATCGGCGCACCTGGGTAAAATTCCACCTGCGCACCCTGCAAGGTATCCAGAATATGACCGATGCCGAAGCTGAGGCAGTGATAGCCAAAGACCGCGAGTCGCACCAGCGCGATCTGTTTGAGGCCATCGAACGAGGCGACTATCCGCGTTGGCTGATGCAGGTGCAGCTGATGACCGAGGAGGAGGCGCGCGAGTACCACCTCAACCCTTTCGATTTAACGAAGGTGTGGTATCACGGTGACTTTCCGCTACACGATGTGGGCATTCTGGAGCTAAACCGCAACCCCGAAAATTTCTTTGCCGAGACCGAGCAGGCGGCTTTCAACCCGATGAACATCATCGATGGCATTGGATTCTCGCCCGACAAGATGTTGCAGGGACGCTTGTTCTCCTACGGCGATGCGCAACGCTATCGTTTGGGCGTGAATCACCACCTGATACCGATCAATCGGCCTCGCTGCCCCCACCACGCCTACCACCGCGACGGACAGATGCGCACGGACGGCAATGCAGGGCGCACGATCTCGTATGAGCCGAACAGCTATGGCGAGTGGCAAGACCACCCCCACCTCAAAGAGCCACCTTTGGCCGTTTCGGGCGAGGTCTATAACTACGACGAACGCGAGCAGGACAGCGACTACTTCACGCAGCCGGGCAAGCTGTGGCGGCTGATGTCGGCCGAAGATCAAAAGGCCACCTGCGAGAATACGGCTCGCGCTATGGGTGATGCGGAAGTATTCATCAAGCAACGCCATATCCGCAACTGCCACCGTGCCGACCCTGCGTATGGCGAGGGCGTGGCCAAGGCTTTGGGGCTCTCGCTGGCTGAAGCCCTCATAGCCGAAGACCCCGCCCGCCCAGCGTGGGATGGGAGATAAAGCAAACGAGGGACGACCCGCAAAGGTAGTCCCTCGTTTAAGCATTACACCCTACTCTATTTCAGTTTCTTACCATCCGCAAAGGCATTGCCGACCACCTCGCCAAGCTCGATATAGTGGTGGTTGATGGGATCATAGGTGATGGGGCGCAGTTTGCGGTAGTCGATCTTACCGTCGGTCAGTATCGACTCATCAGCACTCACATTCACAATGCGACCCACCAGGTGGTTGTTCTCCGCATCATACGACACCATCTCGCACTCCAGAACGAACGGCAACTCCTCGATTATCGGGGCATTGACCACCTCCGAGCGCACGGCCGTAAAGCCGGCCTTGGCAAACTTCTCAGGCTCCTTATTCCCCGACACGATGCCCACATAGTCGCACGCCACGACCTGCTCCACAGTGGCCACGCTCACCGTGAAGGCCTTGGTGGCAAGGATGTTTTTCGTGGTTTTATGTCCCTCCGAGATGCAAATCCCGATATGCTCATCGGTAAACATGCCACCCCACGCAGCATTCATCGCATTGGGCTTACCCTGCTCGTCATAGGCCGCCACAATCAGTACCGGCATCGGATAGAGCCAGCTTTTCGATCCAAAATTCTTACGCATAATTTATCTTGGTTAATCTCGTTTGTCCAAATTTCTCGCCAACGGCTTATGCCAAATCCTTTTCCCTCTCGACCGACTTCGATCGCCATTGTCTACCCCAAAGTTAGGCATTTTTTTAAGACAACCTATCAAGAGTTATGCACTAATGCACGATTTTTAAGCCTATGACACAATCGATTATCCTTCTTGAGGGCTGCAGAAATTTCCGGCGTCTCCTTCTGAGGAAAGCACAAAGATACGAAATTCTATGTACAAATAATCCCGCGAACCACCCATGTGTGGTCTTTTTTTATCCGATTTCGGAGTTTCTGTAAATTTTTGCTTATCTTTGTAATGGCTTATGGCTTTTGCCGTTGAGCCGTACACATAATTAGACGCTTTGAGCGATTCTTCTGTACTCAAACTTCGCAACTTTGAAATCTATCGGAAGAGTGGCAACAAGGAGTCCAACGACGATGTGATGTCGCAACCTGCGCTTTGGCGTAGGTTATGCTTGCATATACATCCGGCGTGGGCTTTTTGTGTTGCTTATTCTGATAGATGGCAGCGAAGGCCTGAGTACGGAGTAAGTTAATGCAGTGGCCTGCGCTTTTTTATGGACTTATCCGGAAATAAGGACTTGCTCGATAGAGAGTTGGTGGCATTCTTCGCATCGCGGAAAGCAACGCCACACGACACGCAATTGGCGCTGCAATGGGCCGAATCCATCTGCCAAACCGACAAAGTCATCATCAGCGGCTTCCACTCCCCACTCGAAAAAGAGATTTTGAACTACCTGCTCGAACGGCACCATCCCGTTATTTTCGCACTTGGAAGGGCACTTTATAAGAAGATTCCGCCACACCTGCAAACGGCTTTTAACGAGGGGAATTTGCTGTTTATTTCGTTTCGTGGCTACACGCGCCATAGCTGGAATTCCGCCCTACAACGCAACTGGGGCGCCGCCGGCCTCGCCAACGAGATCTACTTCACACAATTCGACAACACCAGCTCCCTCAGCACCCTGCATTTCACCCTCGATAGGTACAGCGATAAGGCGGTGTATGTTTTAGAGTAAATTTTTTGACAACTTCTGATAATCGGAAATAAAAAGAGAAAAAGCCGAAACTTTTTCTCTCCTTATTACCCCGCATATTGTTTCTCCTACCCCACCACCATATCTATCTCTCGTTGCAAGGTGTCAAGAAACTTCGCGGCGTGGGCTCCGTCCATCTGGGTGTGGTGGAATTGGAACGATACGCTCAGCGTAGTCTTAAACAGCCCTCGCTTGTACTTGCCCCAAATCATAAACGGATTGTTGAAAACACCGCTATACATCCCCACCGCACCATCTATTTCGTACTGCGCCAAAGCCGAGGTGCCGATAACCATACTCTCGGCCGAGAGGTCGTGGTCGATGCAGTTCTCCGCCACTTGCTTCGTCAGGCGCAGGTAGTTGCTATTGAATTGCACCAAATCCTCGCTATAAGGCAGATCACACGAACTTACCTCGCCCGCCGAGTTGGCAACAATAGCGTTTACGGCAATGGTGTCGTACTGCATCAACTTATCGCCCACGGGCAACATATAAAACTCCTTGACCTGCACAGCGGCACGACCAATGCAGTAGCACATCAACATATTGAATTTCAGCCCTCGCTTGCGGCTAATTCTCACAAGGCGCGATACATCGAGTGTCTTGAAGAATGTAACCATCGGCATCGATGCCCGCATCCACATCTCAAAGGCGTATGCACGGGTTGTCTCTTGGGGATTTATCTCTCTCATAGCTGTAATTTTTTGATAAAGGAGCGCAAAGTTAATATTTTTCTTTGCAAATTCCGCAAAAGGCGGAGCTCCCCGCAAAGCCTCCCTTATCAACTGCTACAACAGCCGAGTGCAAAGATCACTTGCGAACTTATGCTGAAACGCGCAAGCAGTCACGACGGTTTATTGCTGTAAAGGGAGGTTTGAAGGAATTGTCTATATAGTCGCAGACTCTTCCGCGAAACGTACAAAAAAAGGATAGCTTTATGCTATCCTCTGTACGTTGAGCGGAAAACGAGAGTCGAGCCCACGATGCTCGTGGGCATTTCTCGCGAATTGTTATTTACACCCCCGACCCCTGAACGGGGTGACTTGAGGTCGTTCGTTGCGAGCATCATTCTCCTAAAATCAAAAAGGCTGGCATTTAGCCAACCTTTTGATTTTGAGCGGAAAACGAGACTCGAGCCCACGATGCTCGCGGGCATTTCTCGCGAACTATATTTACACCCCCTAACCCCCTGACAGGGGGCATCTTGGGGTCGCTCGTTGCGAGCATCATTCTCCTAAAATCAAAAAGGCTGGCATTTAGCCAACCTTTTGATTTTGAGCGGAAAACGAGACTCGAACTCGCGACCCCAACCTTGGCAAGGTTGTGCTCTACCAACTGAGCTATTTCCGCAAAAAAAATCACATCCTAACCGTTGCTTTGCCTCTCTCCCCTTGCCAAGGTTGGATGTGTTTATTCCTTTGGGGCAAGGTTGTGCTCTACTTTTCTGAGCTATTTCCGCAAAAGCATTTTTCTCAAATGCGATTGCAAAGATAAGGCGAAAAAATCAATTCTCCAAATTTTTGATAAAAAAACTCTTTATCCCGACACGAATCAAGAGGCTCCGAGTGGCTCTTCTTTTTAAGGGAGTGTAGCCTATTGCGCGGAAAGATAACAGACTGCCTGCGATAGTCGGTGAGCCGATCGAGCCAACCGAAATCCTCAGAAATCCGTCCCCTATTCGTGCGGAAATAAAGATTTACAGCGTTGATATATTGTTCGATTTCTTGGAATAACACGTAAAAATTTAGTTAATATATCACAGGTGAACACTAAAATAATCTATCTTATTGGTAACCATTCCTCTATGTGTATTAGGGACTTTACGGAAGATTCTCATTATTGAAAAGCAATCTTTGTAATTCTCTATAAATCACCAAGTTAAATTATTTAATAAACATTTGGATATTATTGGAATGATTCATAACTTTGTGGGATGCTGGGTGAGAGTTAGTGTACACCTTGAGCATATTAATTTATACTTTCCTTATAGATATTTCCAAAAATACCCTCTAGCCTTTTTCTGTTTCTTAAGAGCAAGTGACAACGTTGAATAACCAATAAGGGATTTCGGCACTTCAAATCTGCTATTAAACGATTCTATTAAATTTCCGAGATCATCAAAAGCCCCAATCCTCCGACATCCTTTATTTCTAGTTGGCGTAAATTTTTTGGCGCATAGGTCTTTTAACTCCTTATCATCTCGATACATCCTCGTATATGCTCTATATGCAGATCCATACCCGCTTCTAGACATCTCCGCGATAGAATCGAATCTAATGAATATATCCAACACACGCTCTCGTGTCCAATGATTTGGTTCATTTCGTCTAGGCTTAGGAAGCAATTCTTTCCATTCCTCATCCCCATCATTGATATGATGCAATATTTGAGAATATAAAATAAAATTTCGATGGCTTATATCATGTATATTCTTATATTCATTCTGCATGATATCAACTCTTGCGTCTTCAAGAGTATAGAATTTTTTAAACTTCACACCCCCTAGACTTCCCCCTTCTGCCTTGTTTATCAATATGCACCCTTGCTCTTTGTACATCTGCATATATTCTATTTCCTTTTCCCGAGCCAAATCCCAATCTATATAATCTGTTTCTTTTTTCATCTCTGGAATATCTATATTATGCTGAACTGCAAATTCATGCACAGAACTATCTTGTCGAAAACGATGGTCATGGTCTCGTTTCTCAAAGTTACAGGTCAAACCAACATAAACATAGATTTCACCGAACACATTAAATTCATAACTATATATACCGCGTTTCCATGCAGAATTGCCGCGATCTAGCATCTTTACATACAATCTTCCTTCTTCACTCCTATTTAAATGGGCTATCAATGTTAAATTATTTGTTCGAGCTTCCTTTAATGTTTTATACTTCTTTAGTTCTTCTATCATCTCATCAATATCCTTGTATTTTTGTTGTTCTATAGCAACACATTTCTTACAATATGATATATTGGGGAGTCGTCCGTAAAGGAAACCTCTTAAATCTCGTACGATTATTTCTTCCGGATGCTTCTTACAATGGAGCGCTATCTTTCTATTCCTTCCAACTGTATAATGCGCAAACTCTGTTTCGTCAAAACACAAGTCTGGGAAACTCTCAAGGCGCTGGTTTATTTTCACTATAATATCTTCATGCTGTACATCTTGATATGACTTTTTAAACCAAGTATAATCTCGTAGCCAATTATTCTTTTTTGCAATGGTGTACGCTCCTGCAGCAGCTAGCGAGAATGAGTAGCGAGAATTATATTTCTGTGCCTCTTTATATGTTGTGTGATAATCCCACTTGCTCTTTCTTGGTTTTGGAGTTTTAAACCAAGTATAATCACACATCCATTTATGTTCCCATGCGGCTGAAAAAGCTCCGCCAAATCGTGTTCTAAATTCAGAGCTGGAATTACATATTTTTGCAGCTTCAAGACATGCTGCATAATCCCAAATACGATTATAACATTGTTTTGGGCATTTGCACTTTCTATAGAACAAATCCTTGATTGACGCTAGATTACTTATTGATCCACATTTTATGCATTGATATGTAACATATGTATTTGAGGAATTTGCTGATGTTCCTTTGATAGAAACATCAACAACATGCATATTATTATCTTTTAGTTTATTTAATACATTATCTAATCTGCTTCTATACGAATGATCAGAAGAATTCTTTGCCATAGAATATCCTATTTGAGATTGTACCGTAAATCACGAAAACAGGCTCACTGTAAAATTCCGGGGGGGGTATGGAAAATCTGTTGTTGTGCTAGGGGCAAGTGCAAACAACTTTGAGAATCGATCAACAAACGCCTCTGCCGAGAGTTTCAATGCAACAGTCAAAGCTTTCAGAAATCAATTCCGTGGCGTCAGCGACATACTTTTTTATCTTCAGACTAAAAACAATTCTCACCTGATTTTTTTCAATCCCCACCGACTTTTGCAGGTGATCCCGAATACACCTATTCAACTCAAACCAAGTCTTTGTTTCCAAAGTTAACAATAATCCTAAAAAAAACAAAATTCAGCCGGGACTATCAACGCCAGACAACAAACAAAAATAACGGACAGCTCGAAAGCTATCCGTTTTGCTGGCGGTGCGTAGGGGACTCGAAGCGTTAGCTCGCGAGCATGCCCAATAGCGCAGCCTGACTATTCCTCAAACTTAAGATCAAGCAAGATATACTTTAGTTAATATATCACAGGTGAACACTAAAATAATCTAACTGATTGGTAACCATTCCTCTATGTGCATTAGGGACTTTACGGAAGATTCTCATTATTGAAAAGCAATCTTTGTAATTCTCTATAAATCACCAAGTTAAATTATTTAATAAACATTTGGATATTATTGGAATGATTCATGACTTTGTGGGATGCTGGGTGAGAGTTAGTGTACACCTTGAGCATATTAATTAAGAATTTGCTACCTTTGTTCTTATAAATCTTCTTCCGGTTACGAAATCATTAACAACACACTATTTTGATATGAAAAATTTAGTATGGATCCTCTTACTGTTTCTCGGCACTACCCTACCTGTAGCAGCTCAAGAATCGTTCACGGCCGATCGCCCCGGTGCATCAACCGGCCCTGCTACGGTAAGTCGTGGTGTCTTTCAACTCGAGCAAGGTTTGCAATACGATGGCGGCGACGAGGGTGAATCGTTCACCTTCAGCAACACGCTCTTCCGTTATGGAGTTCTGAAGGGCTTTGAGTTACGCCTGGGTGGTGATTTCTATCTGCAGGATAAGGAGTGTTTCTTCACAGGGCTCAACCTCGGCACCAAGATCGCCCTTTTCGAGGGTCAAGGTGCCATTCCGGCTATCTCCGTGCTGGCGCAATGCCCCATTCCCGGCACGATGAGCGACGAGATCAAGGTCGATAAGTTTGCCCCTTCGCTCTACCTACTTTTCGAAAATCCGCTATCAGACCGATTGAGTTTAGGGTACAACGTCGGAGCCGAGTGGAGCGACATCCAAAAGCGTCCTACGGCCTTTGTAGCCCTCTGTCTGGGGATCAGTCTGACCGATCGGTTAGGTTGCTTTGTTGAAAACTACAACTATTTCCATGCGGACGGAAACGCCTATTTTGCCGATTGGGGCATCAACTATATGCTCTGCGATCGCTTGCAGCTGGATGTAGCGGCCAACATCGACCTCAAGGCTCCATCGCGCAGTTGGGCTGTCAGCATGGGCGTGGCTTGGCAGATCAATCGTCCCTAACAGGCCGACAGGCAGGGATTATTTCTATTTTGGCCAAAAATTTGCATCAGGGGTTGGTTGTTTATTCAGACCAACCCCTTTTGTTATGCAACAACGCAGTTTTCTTGAGGCGGTAGCCAATCGCCGCAGCTGTTATCGACTGGGCCCGAATCGCCCGATCTCCGAGGATCGGGTGATCGAGTTGGTCGATGCAACCCTTCGCACCATGCCTTCGGCCTTTAACACCCAGTCCACACGCATCGTCATCCTCTTCGGAGCACATCATAAAACCCTTTGGAAGCTGGTTTTGGAGGCTCTGCACGCCCTTCTGCCGCCCGAGGCCTTTGAAAATTCGCGCGAGAAGGTCGAAACGAGCTTTGCTGCCGGCTGGGGGACCCTGCTCTTTTACGAAGATATGGCCGTGATTGATGCCGCAAAACGCACGTATGCCACCTATGCTGATCAGATGGAGCACTATGCCGAGCACACCTCGGCCATGCACCAACTCGCACTCTGGATACTGCTGGAAGAGGCCGGTCTGGGCGCCTCCCTGCAACACTACAATCCTCTGATTGAGGAGCGAGTAGCCCACCAATGGAGCATTCACCCCACCTGGCGCATGGTGGCACAGATGCCCTTTGGATCCATCGACCAACTCCCTGCGCCCCATCCGCAACTCTCTCCCATCGAGACGCGGAGGGCTATCTACCGATAAAACCAACCAAAAAGGACTGCTCAACCAGCACGTTGAACAGTCCTTTTGGCGGAAAGTCGCAGACGGATTCCCGTGTGTGTAACCAGCGTTTTTACAACGCCTCCGAGACATTGATGATATAGTCGCCCATGCGCTCAAACTCGGCAATCACGTCGATATAATAAACGCTGCTCG
Organism: Alistipes sp.; assembly: GCA_045127275.1. GTDB lineage: Bacteria > Bacteroidota > Bacteroidia > Bacteroidales > Rikenellaceae > Alistipes. The sequence continues at coordinate 202,158 of JBGVPZ010000009.1, read as the reverse complement.
GGTAGTTCGACTCATTCTGCTCGATTTTGAGGATCTCCTCCTCACGCAGCAGGGTGCGCATGTTGTTGATCTCAATCTCGCAATCGACGGCACGGCGCAGATCGGCCTGCGTAAACTCCTTCGCCGCAAGGTTCTCGATCATCACCTCATAGGCCTTATCCACCAATTCGATCATCGAGTCGATCTTCTCCACATTCTTATCCGTGAAGCGCTTGCCGTGGATGTTGCGGCGCGAAAGGATACGGCTGATGGCCTCACCCGAGTCACCCAAGCTCTCCAGCTCGTTGATGATCTTATACATCGCCTTCACCTGCTTCTGGGTGTGCTCGCTGATATCCTCCTGCGGCAGGGCGTTCAGGAAGGTCGCAATCTCATACTCGATGCGGTCCGAGATCTCCTCATACTTGACCAACTTCTTGCGATAGAGCTCAAACTCCTCCTCGTTGGTGGCATGTACCGCTTGCTTAATGTAACCCAAGCCATTGCGCGAGATCTGCGCAAAGTGTACGATCTCGTTCTTGGCCTGCGTCATCGCCAACTCGGGCGTACCCAGCGGACCGGCACTGATAAACTTGAGCTTCACCTTCTCCTCCTCCTGATCCTTCGGCTTGGACTTGATGGCAGCCGTTACAGCCTTCACGATCAGCGGCGTGAAGCCGACCAAGATACAGGTATTGATCACATTGAAGAGCGTGTGCAACATCGAAACACCATAGAGTGCAGCAGTCGATTCGTTGCTACCCTCCTTAATACCACCCGTATAGTCGATCGTCATCGGGTTGGGATACCCCATCCACTCGATCAGCAAACCGACCAAATTCAGGAAGGGAGTAAAGAGAATCAAAGCCCAGATTACACCAAAAACATTGAAGAGCGTGTGTGCCAACGCAGCGCGGCGGGCATTCGGATTACCGATCGAGGCGGCGATATTAGCCGTAATGGTCGTACCGATATTCTCACCCAGCACCATAGCCGCAGCCATCGGAAAGGGTATCCAACCCACGCTGAGCATAATCAACGTCAAAGCCATCGTAGCACTCGATGATTGAAGTACCAACGTCAGCACCGTACCGAAAACCATAAAGATCAGCACCGACCAGAACTTATAACCTGTCCACTGCTGGATAAAGGCCACCGAATTCTCGTCCAAATCAGGCACCGACTCTTTCATAAGCGAGAGGCCCAAGAAGAGCAACGCAAAACCAATGACCAATTCGCTCATGTGCTTATACCGTTCCTTTTTGGCCAGACTCAAGATAAAGCCAACAGCCATGAGAGGCACGGCAAGAATTGAAATGTCGGCCTTAAATCCGAGCAACGAGACCATCCAGGCGGTCACCGTCGTACCGATATTGGCACCCATGATCACACCAACGGCCTGCGTCAGCGTCAGCAGACCGGCATTCACGAAGCCGACCACCATCACGGTCGTGGCACTCGACGACTGAATCACGGCCGTAATACCCAGACCGGTCGTCACACGCTTAAATGAGTTGGAGGTCATCGCGGCCAAGAAGTTGCGAAGGCGATTACCGGCCGCCTTCTGAAGGCCGTTGCTCATCATGGTCATTCCATAAAGGAACATGCCGAGGGCACCTAAGAGCGTACAAATTTGTAAAACCATACTTATTTTGAATTGTGAAAATTATCGTCCATGTGGATCTTTTCGCAAGCAAAAGTAGTCCATTCACTCTCGCCTTGCAACCCCTTTCCACAAAGATAACTTTTTTTTAACGCTTTGGTAACTATTTGGTAATATTTTTTTGCTCCTGCGCTGCCAAAAGAGGGCGCAGGAAGTGCCCCGTATAGCTCTCCTCGCAGGCTGCCACCTCTGCGGGTGTACCCGTGGCCACCACACTTCCGCCCGCAGCTCCCCCCTCCGGGCCGATGTCGATCAAATGGTCGGCCACCTTGATCACATCCAGGTTATGCTCGATAACAATCACCGTATTGCCTCGATCGACCAACTTGTTGAGTACATCGAGAAGCAACCGCACATCCTCAAAGTGCAGACCCGTCGTCGGCTCATCCAAGATATAGAGCGTGCGTCCCGTATCCGTTTTGGCTAACTCCGAGGAGAGTTTGATGCGCTGACTTTCACCACCCGAAAGGGTCGTGCAGGGCTGCCCTAGGGTCAAATAGCCCAGACCAACATCCTGAATAGCCTTCAGTTTCTGATAGATAGAGGGAATCGACTCAAAAAACTCTACAGCCATATTGACCGTCATGTTCAGCACGTCGTTGATCGTCTTACCCTTATACCGCACCTCGAGCGTCTCGCGCGTGTAACGATTACCTCCACAACTCTTACAACGAACATAGACATCGGGCAGGAAATTCATCTCGATGGTCTGCACACCGGCTCCGCGGCACGCCTCGCAACGACCTCCACGCACATTGAAGGAAAAATGTCCCGCCTTGAAACCGCGAATCTGCGCATCGGGGGTCTTCTCAAAGAGTTTGCGAATATCGCCAAAGATATTTGCATAGGTAGCCGGATTGCTGCGCGGCGTGCGCCCAATAGGCGACTGATCGACCACCACGAGTTTATCGACCCCCTCAATGCCCTCGATCGAATCGTACGGCAACGGACGATCGAACGAACGATAAAGTTGGCGGCTCAAGATCGGACGCAACGTCTCATTGATCAGCGTTGATTTACCCGAACCGCTCACACCCGTCACACAGATCAGTTTCCCGAGCGGAAAGGCCACATCAATCCCCTTGAGGTTGTTGCCCCGAGCACCACGCAACCGAATCTCGGCTCCATTGCCTGCACGCAACGTCGCCGGAATCTCGATCTTGCGACGACCGGTCAGGTAGTCTGCCGTGATGCTCTCGGCCTGCAGGACCTCCTCAAAGCTGCCGGCAGCCATGATGTAACCACCCTTACGGCCGGCACGCGGACCTACATCGACAATAAAATCGGCCGCGCGCATCATCTCCTCATCGTGCTCGACCACGATGACCGAGTTTCCAGCATCGCGCAGGTTGCTCAAACTACGAATCAACCGCTGATTATCGCGTTGATGCAGACCGATCGACGGCTCATCGAGGATATAGAGCACATTGACCAGTTTCGAGCCAATCTGCGTGGCCAAACGGATACGTTGGCTCTCACCCCCCGACAACGTACGCGATGCACGATCCAACGATAAGTACCCCAATCCCACATCGAGCAGGAATCGCACACGTTCGCGAATCTCTTTAACAATTTCGCGGGCTATCTGCTGCTCCTTGGCATCCATGTGCTCTTCGATCGTACTCATCCATTGCGCGAAGTCAGCAATCGAAAGCGCCGAAAGATCAGCTATATTCTTATCGCCAATTCGAAAATGCAACGCCTCAGCATTCAGGCGCGAACCGCCACAAGCCGTACACTTCTGATGGATCAAAAATTGCTCGCGCCACTTCTGCCCGCGCTTCGTATCATCATCCTCCAACCGTTCGATGCACCCTGCAACTCCTTCCCACTGCAGAAACTGCACCCCGCCGGCCGGGGCACTAAAGCGACTCAAATCGACCGTCAAAGGCTCTGCATCGCCATAGAGCACCACGTGTAAAGCGGTCTGCGAGAGGGTCTCGATGGGGTCATCGAGCGTAAAATCGTAGCGGTGACCGATCATCTCCAACATAGCAAAGGTCATGTTGTTGCGATACTTACCGAGCGGCTCGATCGCCCCCTCTCGAATGGATTTGTTGCTATCCGGAATGATCTTCGCCAAGTCAAAGACAGCCTCCTCACCCAAGCCGTTGCAATGGGGACAAGCACCCTTCGGCGAATTAAACGAGAAGGTATGCGGAGCCGGATCTTCAAACGCCACACCGGTCGAGGGACACATGAGGTGAAGCGAGTAATATCGCTGTTCGTCAGCACCATAATCATAGACCGACATAGTTCCTTTACCCTGTCGCATCGCCTCTTTGAGCGACGTGGCAATACGGTCGGCCGAGTCGGCATTCACCCGCAGGCGATCCACCACCAGATCGATCGTATGGGTCTTGTAACGATCCAGCCGCATGCCGCTGTGGAACTCCTGAATCTCGCCATCAATGCGGGCGTAGAGATACCCCTTCTTGGCCAACGACTCAAACAACTCACGGTAGTGGCCCTTACGACCCTTGACAACCGGCGCCATCAGGGCAATCTTGCGTCCGTCGAAGCTCTCCAGAATCAGCTGCGCAATGCGCTCCTCAGTATAGTGCACCATGCGTTCACCAGTAATCGGCGAGTAGGCACGTGAGGCGCGCGCAAAGAGCAGGCGCAAAAAATCGTTGATTTCGGTCACCGTGCCGACCGTCGAACGCGGATTCTTATTCGTCGTCTTTTGCTCGATGGCGACCACCGGACTGAGACCCGTGATCTTATCGACATCGGGACGCTCCATGCTCCCCACAAAATGGCGGGCATAGGCCGACAGCGTCTCCATATAGCGTCGTTGTCCCTCGGCATAGATCGTATCGAAGGCCAGCGACGATTTCCCCGATCCGCTCAAGCCCGTCACCACCACCAATTTGCGGCGCGGAATCTCCAGATCGACATTTTTCAGGTTGTGCACCCGAGCTCCCAATATATGGATCGAATCTTGTTTCATCTGCTCTACGAACGCCTCCGAGCCCGTTTTAGTACGTTCCACGCGGGGCGAATATGCAAAGATACAACACAACACCGAAACGAAAAAGCACCATCGACCGTTTTTTCAAGAAAAAAGCGTATCTTTGCCGAGAATCAAACACACGCAGTATGCTCAAAGCCGGACGCACACACCTTTTGACGGTGAGCCGTATCACCGAACATGGTCTTTACCTGATAGACGAGGAACAGAACGAAGTGCTGCTCCCGAACCGCTACACCTCACTCACCGATCGCGTGGGCGACAACAAAGAGGTCTTCGTTTACCACGATTCGGAGGATCGCCTGGTAGCCACTACCGAGACCCCGACAATCCGAGTCGGTGAAGTGGCTTTCCTGCGCGTCGTCGACAAGAGCGTTCACGGAGCCTTCCTCGATTGGGGTTTGGTCGGCAAGGATCTGTTCCTGCCCAATCGCAACCAGCAAGGAGGCATCCTAGCCGGGCACTCCTATATTGTCTATGCCTACGAGGACAACATCACGGGCCGCTGCGTAGCGACAAACAAACTCAAGAGTTTTATCGACAACGAGATCATCTCGGTCAAGGTCCGCGACGAGGTCGATGTGCTGGTCGCCTCCGAGAGCCCGATCGGTTTCCGCGTGATCATCAACAACCGCCATTGGGGCATGATCTACCGCAACCAGCTCTTCCGCCCGATCCGTGTCGGTGATCGTGCCAAGGGCTATGTGCGCCGCATCACCGACGATGGCCGCATCGACGTCAGCCTCCAGCAGCAGGGCTATGCCCAGGTGAAGGATTCGGTCGAGGTATTGCGCGACCTGTTGCGCAAGCACGACGGGTTCCTGCCCATCAACGACAACAGCGACCCGCAGGAGGTGGCACGTCTGACACAGATGAGCAAGAAGGTCTTCAAACGTTGCGTGGGTGTGCTGCTGAAGAGCCGCGAGATCGAGCAGACCGAAGAGGGCATCAAAATGCTGTAGTCCATGAGCAAGATTCAAACGGCCGAACGGGTCTCATGCGAGGCCTCGGACAATTTCGTCTATCAGCGCTCCGTGCTGGCCTACCACGAGGCAGCAAAACGCATCTCGGGCGATGTGCTGGAGATCGGTACCGGCTCAGGTTATGGCATTGAGGTGATTGCCCCGCACGCTACGCGCTACGTGACGGTCGATAAATTCCATGCCATCGTGGGCGGCGAGTTGCCCGACAACGTGGAGTTTCTCCAGACGACCGTTCCCCCGCTCCCCTACCCGAACGAGAGTTTTGATTGTGTCATCACCTTCCAGGTGATCGAGCATATCCGCGACGATGTGCGTTTCGTGCGCGAGATACACCGTGTATTGCGTCCGGGCGGACGGCTCATCCTCACCACACCCAACGCCCCCATGTCGCTCACGCGCAATCCGTGGCATGTCCGCGAATATCGGGTCGAGGAGCTACAAAATCTGCTTTCGGTCTGGTTCAGCAAGATTGAGCCGATGGGCATTGTGGGCAACGAGCGCGTTACGGCCTACTACGAGCGAAATCGGGCCAGTGTGCAACGCCTGATGCGTTGGGATATTTTGGATCTGCAGCATCGCCTGCCGCGTTGGATGCTCCAATGGCCTTACGACATCCTCAATCGACGCAATCGCCGTCGGTTGTTGCAGGAGGCTCCCGACGCGACGACCTCCATTCGGATGGAGGATTATCGACTTACGGACTATGAGCCGGGTTGCTACGACCTCTTTTTTATTGCCGAGAAGGGGGTAAAACGCGAAGAAGAGTAAAAAAGTTTCAAAATAATTTGGTGAGTTCGGTTTTTCGATGTATCTTTGCATGCTCTTAAACCGATAAGGGTATCAGTTCGGGGTGTAGCGCAGTCCGGTTAGCGCGCCAGCTTCGGGAGTTGGAGGTCGCTGGTTCGAATCCAGTCTCCCCGACAAAACAAAAACCTATGCTTTGGCATAGGTTTTTTTATTTGTCGTGTCGACTGGATGTTTACATACAAGGCGATGCGACAAATAAAAAAGACTTTTCTGCAAAGAAAAGTTTTTGTTTTGTAACCTCCCCAAGGGGCCCAGCTGGATCGGCGTCGCGGAGTGGGGCTTTAGACCCACGCAGCAGCCAATTCAGTCTCCTCGCACCTCGCCTGGATGTTTACATACGAGGCACACTTATCCCCGCCCCAACAGCCGGTTTCTTGCCCGCTATTCAGTTTTTTTTGAAAAATAGGACGGATTTTTTGTGCATTCCAAAAAAAGACACTATATTTGCAAACCCTTTCGGGAGAAACCTCCCATTACGAAGGCTACGGAGAGGTGGGTGAGTGGCTGAAACCACCGGTTTGCTAAACCGACGTACGGGTTATTCCGTACCACGAGTTCGAATCTCGTCCTCTCCGCACAATCCAACGAAGCAAGAAGATGTCGCAAGACATCTTTTTGTTTTTTAGGCCTGCGGCATAAGTTTGCGTGTAGGCGCAATGGCCGAAAAACAAACACGGAGCTATTCACATTGAATAGCTCCGTGTTTGTTCTGCGGGTATCTCTCCCTACTTGGCCTTGTATGCCGCAACACCCCGACGCAGGAAGTCGGCAAATGCCTCAATATCGAGGTCGTAGCTACGCGGCGTCACCAACGTCTCGCCCTCGGCATTCTGCAACACATAATAGGGCTGCGCATTGACGCCAAAGGTCTTGAGCGCGTAGTAGGAGTTGATCTTACCCAACTGCTTAAGCACCTTACCGGCATCGGTCGTCACCCACTCGGTCTCGGGCAACGTCTTCTTATCGTCCGAGTAGAGGGCGCAGATCACATACTCCTGTTTGAGCAGCTGCAGCACCTCCGGATCAGCCCATACGACCATCTCCATCTCGCGGCAATTCACACATCCATGTCCCGTAAAGTCGATAAAGAGCGGCTTATCGACCTGCTTGGCATAGGCACGTGCCTCCTCCAGATCGAAGAAGCCCTCCAAACCGTGCGGCAGGTGCAGGAAATCGCTATATTTGCGCTTCAACGGCACCTGCTTTTCGCTCTGCTGCGGAGCGGCCACAGCCTCATCACCGAGTACAAAATCCTGCGTAGTGAGCGGGGGCAGATAGCCCGACAGACGCGACAGCGGCGCGCCCCACATACCCGGAATCAGATAGACCACAAACGAGAAGGTCACAATCGCCAACGCCAGACGCGTCACACTCACATGCTTCACCTCGTCGTCGTGCGCAAAGCGGATCTTGCCCAGCAGGTAGAGACCCAACAACGAGAAGACCACGATCCAGATAGCCAGATAGACCTCACGATCCAAGATACCCCAGTGGTACACCTGATCGGCTACCGAGAGGAACTTCAGACCGAGCGCCACCTCGATAAAGGCGATGACCACCTTCACCGAGTTGAGCCAACCGCCACTCTTGGGCAGATTCTTCAGCAACGAGGGGAAGAAGGCAAAGAGCGTGAAGGGCAGCGCGAAGGCCACCGAGAAGGCCAGCATGGTCAGAATCGGCGACCAGAACTCACCGGCCGTAGATTTGATCAACACCGAGCCAACGATCGGACCCGTACACGAGAAGGAGACAAGGACCAACGTCAAGGCCAGGAAGAAGATACCGCCCAAGCCCTTCGTATCAGCCTTGGCATCCGATTTATTCACCAACCACGAAGGCATAGTAATCTCGAACGCACCGAAGAACGAGGCCGCAAAGAGCATAAACACCAAGAAGAAGATCAGGTTCGGCACCCAGTGCGTAGCCAGCCAGTTGAAGATGTCGGCCGTCACCGTATCACCACCCAAGAAGCGGGTAATCAGGATGATTGCCGCAATCGGCAAGGTGTACAACGCCACGATAAAGATACCATACAGCGCAGCACGCATACGGCCACGCGCTACACCACCCTCACCCTTGAGGAAGTACGACACGGTCATCGGCACCATCGGGAATACACATGGGGTGAGCAACGCTGCAAATCCCCATACGATAGCCTCCAACAGCAGGGTCCACAGCGAACCATCCCCGGCCGCCGCATCCATCGGGGCGGCCACTGTCGGCTCTGCAGCAGCTACGCTAGCCGTCACCTTCGGCTCACCCAACGACAACGTAAGTTCCTGATCCGAAGGGGGCTGGCAACCACGCGCATCGCAGATCATCCACTCGATGGCAGCCTTCACCGTAGCCGACGGCTCGGTCAGGCGCACCCATTGGGCGAACTTAACCGTCCCTTCGTAGTAGCCGATCTCCATATTGAAGGGGACACTAAACTCACGATGTGCCTCGGCTAACGGCTCTACCGCGCCCAGCACTTCGGCTCCTTCAGCAGTCAGGACGATCGAGGTAGCCGTCGGGCCTCCCTTGTAGGGACCCATATCATACATGTGGAAGCCATTCGGGATGCGTGCCGTAAGCTCTACACGGCAACTGTCAGCCCGTTGTTCTCCCCCTTTGATGGCCCAGCGCACCTCTTGCGCAGCGAGCGAACTGACCATCATCACCGCTACGACAAGCAGCGAGAAGCGAAACAATAAATTCTTCATTTTATGATCCTTATGTTACTTATCTTTCAATTTCTCGTAATGGCAGTAGAGCAACTCTCCGGCCTCGTCACGCAGGTGCATGCCTCCACCCAGACAATAGCGGAACATCCGGCAATCGGCACATGCCCCCTTGCGCATCCATGTTCGGTCGCGGAATGGTCCAAATCGCTCTTGCCACACTTGCCAAAAGGAGTCGCTGTAGATGTTTCCCTGGCTATAATCGGCGCGCACCGAGGTACATCCCGAAATGGCTCCATCGACCCGAATCGAGGCCACCGACACACCGGCCGCACACTGGTAAAAATGGTCGCGCACCTCGGCCTCATACCCACCCAAAAAGCCTTCACAGGCATAGGAGGGTCGAATCGGGCCTCCCTGACGTCGTGTGCGACGGATGTAGTCAAGCATCGTACGGAACTCCCGTCCCGAGAGCACCAACGACTCCTCGCCCTTGGCTCTTCCCATCGGGAAGATCGAGAACAACCGCCACTCTTGTACCCCTCGGTCGGCTAACCAGTGGCCAAACTCCTCCAATCGCTCGACCATCGGAGCGGTCACGCAGGTAACCACATCGAAGGCCAACTCGGGATGGGCCGTTGCCGCCCGAATCGCCGCTTCAGCTCGTCGGAAGCTCAACGGATGGCCTCGCATCACTGTATGCTCGGCCTCGAAGCCATCCAGGCTCACGGTCAGCGAGCGCAATCCGGCCTCCAGCAGCGCCTCCAATCGTTTTTCGGTGAGCACAAAGCCATTGCTCACCATGCCCCACGGATAGCCCCGTCGAAGCAATTCCCGACCGATCTGCTCCAAATCCTCGCGCAAGAGCACCTCGCCACCCGTCAGGATGATCAGCACCGTGCGCGGATCGACATGGGGCGTAACCTCTTCGTCGAGTACCCGCAGAAAATCGGCCAGCGGCATATCGGGCAATGCCGGATCGACCCGACAATCACTGCCACAATGGCGACAATGCAGATTGCAACGCAACGTACACTCCCAAAAGAGCGTATCGAGCCGGTGCTCGGCGACCTTCTCCCGATACATATCGGCAAAAAGGCCCAATGCCCATCGTTTGCGAAGTCCCAATCTGCAACCGCCCATTCCCTTCTATCCGCTTATTTTTCAGTCGGATTTTCGAGCGGCAGGGCCGTGATCGTCCTTCCCGACAGGCTATCGCGCTGCAAGTTCACCGAATCGGTCGGCTGCGCCGTCGGGCGGGGCGAAGGAACACCATACATCAATCGGATGCGCTGCGGCACATGGGTCGAATCGACCTTCAACCTTCCCTCCGTGCGCTTCTCAGGTTGATCAGCCGGAGCGGCTGTATCACTTTGCGATGCATTCTTCACAGTTGCACATGCGGTCGAAAAACCCAAAAGGGCAGCCAGCATCAATTTTACACGTTTCTTCATAACCGCGTTTTCTTTGGCTCGTTACTCCAATTTTGCAAAGATAATTATTTTCTAAAGAAAATACAAATGCACACCCCCTGCTTTAGCTCGAGGATGTGCACCAATCAAACCCTGCACAGGAAACAATTGCTATGTAACGTCAACCTTTCGTCTTATCTTGCAAGACGGATATCGCCTCCTCAACAGCTCGACGACACGACCCTCCCGCAGCGATTTGGGTTACGACACGTCGCACGTTCTGTTGCATAATACGATACTCCTCCAAGGTCAGCGTTGTGAGCCGCTTCTCCAACTCTTCGAGCGAATCGACCACCAAGCCTATGCCCTCCTGCTCAACCAAACTGCCAAGGCCCGCCTTGCGCCAGATAATGAGCGGAATACCACATCGCAGATAAAGCGACACCTTATGCGGATTATTGAAGGCCATATACTCACCTAATGCCCCCTCCGGACCGGCTATCGACTCGCCATACCACGAGATACCAAAGTCCCCCTCGATCGAACGCATCAGGGTCATATCATGCCCGAAACCATGGTACTGAAGCGGGGCGTTGGAGCGCGACTCTCCCTCGGCAAACGATGATCCATAGAGGTGTAGCGTCACCTCATGCAAACGATCGGCCAGGCGATAAAGATAACCGTTGATCTTAGGCGAAAGATTTCCTACAAAACAGGCCGAAAAATGGACCTTGCCCGCCGCATCGGGTTCGGGGGCCGGATGTGACGGCTCGATCACCTCGTCCGAGAGGTAGTCATGCAGCCCATAGACAGTCACCCGCGCACGACACCCCTGCTCCACGAGCCACTGCTGCTGATAGAGGTTGGGGGCAATGACCACATCGGCATGGTTCAGGCGAGCGATCTCCTCGGCCACAGTGAGCCTTTTGCGACGAAACGACCCCAAGTCATGGATGATCGCCACGACCTTCGCCTGACGACGATGAGCGGCCTTGCAGAGTGGTTCAAACCACTTTTTAACGGGATATTGCAACACCAGCACATCCCCCTTCTGCAGTCGCCACATGGTGCGCAGCACACCGGTCAGGTTGCGCGCAAAGTCATAGACTTTATTGGTGCTACGGGTCTGCCGCAACCCCAAATTGACCGCTCCCATCGCGGCGAGCGTCTGCTCAATATCGGTTTTCGCCTTTCCGCCCCCGAGGGCCACATTCTTATAATTGCGCGAGAGATAACAGAGTCGCATAGTTTTTGACGATTCAAACGTTTCCACAAAGATACGATTAAAATCACAAATACCAACAACTACCCTACGGCGAAACGTACGATTCGCAAAGAGTTATTTCCCCAGCACCTCGGCTGCATTGTAACGAGGCATCGCCCCTGCCTGCGTGCAGACATAGGCCGCCAACACAGCTGCACGACGATGAGCCTCCGAAAGTGCGTAGCCCTGCAACAGCGAAGCACACAAGGTAGCGGTAAACGAATCTCCAGCACCGACCGTATCGACCACCTCAACCTGCGGAGTCGGCTGAAACAAAGCCTCCTCGGCGGTGTAGATCCAACTACCCTTCTCGCCACAGGTCAGCACCACCATCCGCAGCTCGTGACGAGCTATCAACTCCCGACATGCCGCCTCAAAGTTTTTCTCCGAAAGGCCCAACAACGGAGCCACCGTATCCAGTTCATCGTCGTTGATCTTCAAAATGTTGCAAAGCTCCAACGAAGATTCTATCAGTTCCTTCGAGTAGTAGTGTTGGCGGAGATTGATATCGTAGATCAGCAGCGCATCATTCGCTGCCGGAATAGCAGCCAGCAGGTTCTGAATCGCTTGCCGCGTCTTTTCGTTGCGTTGTGCCAGCGTGCCAAAGCAGACCGCACGGCAACGTTGAGCCAACGCCTGCAACTCATCACCAAAGGAGAGCATATCCCAGGCTACCCCTTCGCAAATATCATAATTGGCCACTCCGGCTTCATCGAGCGTCACACGCACCACACCTGTCGGCGCATCCACGCGCTCAACGAGCAACCCCACACCACGCTCGGTGAGCGTTTCAATTGCTTCGTCGCCCAACGCATCGCGTCCCACGGCACTCACGGCTACACTTTTGCAACCTAACTGCGCCACATGATAGGCAAAATTAGCAGGCGCACCGCCCAACTTCTTCCCTTCGGGCAACAGATCAAACAAGATCTCCCCTACACCGATTACAACACCCAGACTCTCCATCACTGTATGATTTTTTTACCACTCTATACTCTATACAAAGATAATAGGGATATCTCATTCTTCAAAACCCTGCAACCATTTTCTTCGTAGCAAACAACCCACCTTCCTATTTTTCGTCGAAAATAGCGCAGGAATATTTGGTCATCCCGAAAAAAGATGCTATTTTTGAGCGAATATTGCGTCACCATTTGTACGCAACAGCATAAATTCAAAAAAAACACTATTAAATAACAACACGCACTATGAAAGAAGCAATTGCAATTCTGACCGGTGGCGGTCCGGCGCCCGGTATGAACACGGTAGTCGGCAGCGTTGCCAAGACCTTCCTGCACCACGGTTACAAGGTGATCGGTCTGCACGAGGGTTACACAGGCTTGTTTAACCCCAATCCGCGCACCGTGGAGATCGACTTCACGATGGCAGACGCCATCTTCAACCAAGGTGGTTCGTTCCTGCAGATGAGCCGTTTCAAGCCGAAGGATTCGGATTTCGAAAACAACTTCAACCTCGACTTCTTCACCAAGAACAACATCAAGTTGCTCGTCACGGTGGGTGGTGATGATACGGCTTCGACGGCCAACCGCATCGCCAAGTTCCTCGAGGCGAAGCAATACCCCATCGCCAACATCCACGTACCGAAGACGATCGACAACGACCTGCCGTTGCCGAAGGGGGCTCCGACGTTCGGTTATGAGTCGGCCAAGGATAAGGGTGCTGTAATCGCTCGCGCGGTCTATGTCGATGCTCGTACGAGCGGCAACTGGTTTGTATTGGCAGCCATGGGTCGTTCGGCTGGTCACCTGGCATTCGGTATCGGTGAGGCTTGCCACTACCCGATGATCGTCATCCCCGAGATGTTTAACAAGACGGAGATCACCGTCGAGAAGATCGTAAACCTGGTGATCTCGGCCATTCTCAAGCGCAAGATCATGGGCATGGACTACGGTGCAGCCGTAATCTCGGAGGGTGTATTCCACTCGCTTTCGGATGAGGAGATCAAGAAGAGCGGCATCCACTTCACCTACGACGAGCACGGTCACCCCGAGTTGGGTAAGGTCTCGAAGGCTCACATCTTCAACGAGATGATCGAGAAGAAGGTCAAGGAGCTGGGTCTGAAGGTGAAGAGCCGTCCCGTAGAGCTGGGTTACGAGGTGCGTTGCCAGACGCCGATCGCCTACGACCTGACCTACTGCTCGGAGCTCGGTATCGGTGTTCACAAGCTCTTCTCGGAGGGCAAGACGGGCTGCATGGTCTATGTAGATTCGGAGGGCAACGTTGCTCCGCTCTACCTGAAGGATCTGCAGGATCCCACGACGGGCAAGATTCCGCCGCGTCTGGTCGATATCAACTCGGACAAATTCTCGTCGGTGGTCGAGAACATCATCAACGCCATCACGCCGGCTGACTATGAGGCTGCCAAGGCCTATGTTGCCAACCCCGAGGAGTTTGACTTCCACAAGATTCTGAATTGGTAGGCTACGGCTGACCAAAAAATAAGAGGGAACGCATCTTATACGATGCGTTCCTTTTTTTGTACGAGGAGAGTTAAAACAGACGCAGATCGGGTGCTACGCGACCCAGATTCTCAATGCGCAGACCGCGATGTTGTGCGGCCAGATAGGTCTGCTCGGTGCCGCCCGACGTGCCGTTATACCACGCGATGAGTAGAGAAGCTCGATCGATCATATAGAGGTTGCGCTGCTGATAACACCCGCGGTGAAATGAGGGCGACAACACGACCTGCTCATCGGCTAACTCCACCACCTGCTCATAACGTCGTTGCGCCCGCTCCGAGAAGCGTTGCGCCTGCCCCGCAAAGGGGATAACAGCGACCAATCGCACATCGGCATACACGCTCCGCAGGGCCACAACCGCCTCGGCCGCTGCCAGATCGAAACCTACGGCCATCCCACACAAGAAGGTGCGATAACCCTCCTCATAGCAACGCTTCAAGAGGGCCGCCAAGGGCGCATCGACCTCACCGCGATAGTGGCGATGGCCCGTAAAGGCTATGGTGGTGGAGCGAGACATAACAAGGGCAAAAATTTTTCGGTAAAGATACAACTTTTTGGCGCGTTGTTTGCGTTTCGCAGGGTGTTGTTCACTTAAAAAATATAGAGACGTTATGAAAAACACCACTATCTGCATCGCCTCGATGTTGGGAGGCGTGATCATCGGGTCGGCCCTCGCCATGTTATTCACCCCGCAGTCGGGTCCGGAGCTGCGCCACAAGATCAAGGATTTGATCGACGACGAGGTCGAGAAGTTCAAGAGCAAGGCTACGCAGGCACACGACCAGCTGAAGGCCGAGATCGAACAGGCCCGCTGCAAATGTAGTGAGGAGCAAAGCGCGCAGTAGCTCATGGGTAAGCGTACGGAACGCCGCAGCCATCTCGGATTGGCCCTAATCCTCTTTGTCGTGGGGGCTGCCGGAGCTTTATTGACCGGCATCACCGCCCTGCTCGTCTGGCTCTCCGAGTGGCTCGGCTTTGCCGGAGCTGCGTTGGTCATCTGTGTGCTGTTTTCGCTCGTTGCTCTGTTGAGCTACCTGCTGACCATTCGAGATACCCTACAACGTGCGACAGCTCGGCTCGAAACGGTTTCGGATGTTGCGATCCTGATCCAAGAGGGTTACGACTGGGTGGTCCGCAAAGCCTCGCTCCTGCTGCGCCTGGCCGAAGATCGACTCAATCGCACCGGCTGATCGACGAGAGCGCACACAAAAAGGCTGAGACCCGATGGATCACAGCCTCACCCGAAAAAATTCGTATGATGAGACGATTTCAAGGCTTGCGCTAAAAAAAGCATAGCGTGCGGCTATTTTTAGGCACACGAAAAGGCTGCGACCCGACGGATCACAGCCCTACCGAAAAATTCGTATGATGAGACGATTTCAAGGCTTGCGCAGAGGCGAAAAGCGGAGCATACTATGCGTATGTGAGCATTTTCGCATCAAGCATAACGCCAAAATCGTCCATCAGACGGATTTTTATTTGAAGTAGCGGTTATACAACCCCTCAAAACCCTTCCCGTGACGAGCCTCATCCTTGGCCATCTCGTGAACGGTGTCGTGAACGGCGTCGAGGTTCTGCTCCTTGGCGATCTTGGCCAAGTGCATCTTACCCTCGCAAGCACCACACTCGGCATTCATACGCTTGTAGAGGTTGGTCTTGGTGTCCCATACCACCTCACCGATCAACTCGGCAAACTTGGCAGCATGCTCAGCCTCCTCCCAGGCGTAACGCTTGAAGGCCTCGGCGATCTCGGGATAACCCTCACGATCGGCCTGACGGCTCATAGCCAGATACATGCCCACCTCGGTGCACTCGCCCATGAAGTGGTCCTGCAGACCCTGCCACAACTCAGCATCCGAACCCTTACCATCACCCAGCTTATGCTCGGTCACGAAATCGAGTGCGCCGTCCTCAACGACCTCCACAAACTTCTCTGCACCAACCTTGCACAACGGGCACTGCTCGGGAGCCTCGTTACCCTCATGAATGTAACCGCATACGGTACAACGGAATTTCTTTGCCATAATCTTTGCTGTTTTTTTTGTTATTAAATGTGTGTTGTATTCTGTTTTCATCTACAAAGATAACACATTTGAGCGGAATTACAACGTTTTTAGCAATTCTATTTCCTTATAGTTCCATAAGTAAAACTTATAGTCCTTGTTCGATCTCGGCTATCGAGGCGGCATCCTTGACCAAGACCTTTTTCTGACGATCGAGCAGGTAGAGCGAGGGGATGGCATTGAGGTTATAGAGATTCTCCTCCCGAATGCGACAACCCGGATCGTAGCTGTTGATCCACGAAGCGGGGATATTGGGCTGGTAGGCCTTCCAAGCGGTCAGATCCTCGTCGGGATAGAGGGCCAAGACCTGCATACGTCCCGAGGCGATCAGCTCGGTGAGCAGCTGTGATTGACCGATCTGCTCGCGCAACTCTTTGCACATGGCGCAATCGGGATTGTTAAAGAAGAGGAGCACATAATCGGCCTGTAGATCATAGAGCGAGCCACGACGGCCATCGGCGGTTGCATAGCGGAAATTGTTGGCTCGGTGACCGATTCGATTTTGACGCGCCAATTGCAGGTCATACTCAGGGGCTATGCGCTCATACTCGTCATAGAAATCGGTCGATAGTTGCGCCTCCAAGATCGGAATGTAGTGTTCGTCGTTGCGTAGTGGAGAGTTGGGGTCATGAAAGACCATTTCGGAGAGGTAGAGAAACAGGTCGAGCATCGGGCGCGACGCAGTAGCTCGACGCATCAGACTATCAATCGGTGCCCGATCGAGCGGCCGCTGGGCAGCCAACGCCCCAAAAAGGCCCATGCGTTGCAGCATCACGGCCGTGTCGATGGTTGCCAAACCGGCCGTATCGGCAAAGTCGAATCCATCCCAAAAGTGGGTCAGCAGATAATCGAGTTGCCCCTCACGATCGAGGTGTATGGGAGGCTGCGGAGGCTGAAATTGATGCAACAATGGTTTGCGAGGCTGCTTCTCAACAACCATACTCTCTGCTTTAGCCTGCTTTGACGCACTATCCGCACCGCCACAAGCGATCGCACCTAGGGCCAAAAAGGCCACAATTATCTTACAAAAATGGTTCATAGAGCAAAGATACAATTTTTTTGCACGGTAGTTGTATTTTTTCTCCAATCGTAAAACAAATCTACAAAAAAAGGATGAAGACAAAGAAAACGACCTCATCAAAGGGGTTCAAATTGAGCGTAATGACCCTCGCCATCATGAATGTCACGGCGGTGGTCAGTCTGCGAGGATTGGCGGCCGAGGCCGAATATGGACTTTCGTCGGCCTTTTATTACCTGTTTGCCGCCATCGTCTTTCTGATTCCGACGGCCATGGTTGCAGCCGAGTTGGCAGCCATGTTCTCGGATAAGCAGGGCGGCGTATTTCGTTGGGTGGGCGAAGCCTTCGGTGCACGAGCCGGTTTTTTGGCGATCTTCCTGCAATGGATCCAATCGACCATCTGGTACCCCACCGTACTCACCTTCGGTGCTGTTTCGATCGCCTTTATCGGCATGAGCCAACAGCACGACATGGCGTTAGCCTCCAACAAATTCTTTACGATCGTGGTCGTACTGGCCATCTATTGGATCGCCACGTTTGTCGCCCTGAAGGGCCTTTCGTGGGTCGGTAAGATCTCGAAATGGGGCGGCATGATCGGCACGATTATTCCGGCCGGTCTGTTGATCGTCATGGGCGTGATCTACGTGATGACGGGCGGCCAGAATCAGATGAACATGCACCAGAGTTTCTTTCCCGATCTGAATCATTTCGACAACTTGGTGTTAGCCAGCAGCATCTTCCTCTTCTATGCCGGTATGGAGATGATGGGTATCCACGTCATGGAGGTCAAGAATCCGGCGCGCAACTATCCGCGTGCTATTATTATCGGTGCCCTGATGACCGTCTCGATCTTCATCTTGGGAACCTTTGCGCTGGGTCTGATCATCCCCTCGAACGAGATCAACCTCACGCAATCGCTCTTGGTAGGCTTCGACCGCTATTTTGAGTATCTGCACCTCTCGTGGGCCAAGCCGATCATCGCCATCGCCCTGATGTTTGGCGTCTTGGCCGGTGTGCTGACATGGGTTGCAGGCCCCTCGCGCGGTATCTATGCCGTCGGCAAGGCGGGCTACCTGCCTCCCTTCTTCCAGCGAGCCAACAAGGCCGGTGTGCAGCGCAACATCCTGCTCGTTCAGGGTTGCATCGTCACCCTCCTGGCACTGCTCTTTGTCGTGATGCCCTCGGTGCAGTCGTTCTATCAGATTCTCTCGCAGCTCACCGTGTTGCTCTATCTGATCATGTACATGCTGATGTTCTCGGCCGCCATCGTCCTGCGCTACAAGATGAAGGATACCCCGCGACCCTTCCGCCTCGGCCAAGGCAACGGCTTGATGTGGCTGCTGGCCCTACTGGGCTTTGCCGGAGCGTTGTTGGCCTTCGTGTTGAGCTTTGTACCCCCTGCACAGATCGCCACCGGCAGTAAGACGGTGTGGTACTCGGTGCTCATCATCGGTTGCGTGGTTGTCGTGGTCATTCCGCTGATCATCTATGCCATGCGCAAGCCCTCGTGGCGCGATGCGCAGGCTGCGGCCGACTTTGCACCGTTCCACTGGGAGAAGTAGCGATTGCCCCACAAAAAAAACGAGAGGTTGAATAAGACGCTGTAGTTTTGACAAAACACACGTTTTATTCAGCCTCTTTTGATCACAAGCCTACTTTTAGGGCTTAAAGAGATGAAATTTCACGCCACACGAAAAGGTAAAGACATCTGTCCACTCGAGCGAGTCGTTCGTTCCCTTCGAAACCAATGCCAAATCGCAGGCACTCAACTCATAGAAGAAGGTGATGCTGCGCAGGGTTGATTCTGACCTTTTGATGTGATACGTCAGGCGCTGTCCCAAATAGATATAGGCACGCAGACGCGATGGGAAGCGATAATAGCTGCCACCATAGATGCTCGGCTCTTCGATCCAGAAATTATCGCCCGTGATCACGCTGAAATAGCAACCACACGTAAGCGGATCCACCGACCAACGACGATGCAGCCGCAACTGCCAGGGAATATAATGTTGTTTCAGGGCAAAGATAAAGCGCGTATGGTCGGAATACTCGGCCGGCAACCATCCCGCCATCAGATCGGTCTCCCATTGGGCATGTCGGCCATAATCCCAGCCTAAGCCTATTGAGGCGACACCCAGACCGCCGGCATATTGACCCTTGACGTGGGTCGGGATCAGACGGCTCCACCCTTCGTACGAGGGATCGGTACGATACTCCTTGCCCCGCGGCAGCGAGTCGGGCAACTGCGCATAGAGCGACGAGGCGACGAGCATCAACAGCCCCGCAAGCGACCACTTAAAAATCCACCTTCTCATAGCTAAATCCCGATTCATCAACCGTAAAAATCAACATCGCCTCTTTCTCGATATTGCCACATTGGATATAGGGAATCCCATCCTCATACGGAATATCCTCCCCGAAATGGTGGCCGTGACCATAGATGCAGCACTGCACCCCCGGATAGCTCGCCACCAGACGTGCAAACGGCTCGACCAAAGCCTGATCGAACTGCTCGGACCAAGGCGCGGCATGGAAGGCCACAATGGTCTTTGTCACCCCTTCGGGGAAGGAGCGAAGCTCCTGCTCCATAAAAGCCAAATCGGGCTGTTCCCCACCAAATTCGAGGGAGTTGGTATTCAGGCAGATAAATCGCACCGAACCGGCCGTGAAAGCGAAATTGTAGTCACCAAAAATCTTGCGATAGATCTTGCATCCCGTAGCAATGCAATCATGATTACCGATCAAGACCACATAAGGAACGTGCAGATGATTCAGAATATCACGCTGCAACTCAAACTCTTTGCGAGCACCGAAGTCAGTCAGATCGCCCGTATGGAGCACAAAATCAATATCCGTACGTTCGTTGATCTCCTCCACCGCATCCTCCGTCTCATCATACCAGCGTTGGGTATCGCTGATGACTGCAAAGCGCAATTCCTGCTTGCCGGCACACTGTTTTTCGATGAGTTGAATATGTGTAGGATTGATATTATGTTCCCCTTTGACATGGGTGTCGTAGGGGTGATATTCGGTCGTACACCCTACTCCCAGCCATGCAAAAAGCACCCAGAAGAGTCTCTTCATAACACATTTAGTCCTTTTCATGGTGCAAAGGTCTCACTTTCATTCTGATTTACCAAATGACGACACACCGCAAAGATGGTCAAAAAGTATTCTCTTCTGTCCCATCTTTCAAACCCGATAGGGCTGGTGCGTTTTGAATACATTTTGACCAACAAATAGACAAAAAAGCCCTTTATTTCTCCCTAAAATAGTATACCTTTGCACCCAAACAGACGAAAATAGTTCAAACATGTCAGAATACAAGATCGAAAGTCTCTCCATTGCTGGGATACAAAAGTATGCAAAACCGGCACATATCGCCGTCCATAAAGGTGTTTTGATCGGACAAAGTCAGATCGGGCAACAACGCCTGTTGATCGAGGATCCGCTGCGTGTCGATGCCATCCTCTTTCTGTTCTGTACCCACGGGTCGAGTCGCGCCATGTGCAATCAGCGTGAGTTCACCATCGAGTCGAACAGTCTGATGGTCATCCCGCCCCGCACGATCATCGACGCCAGCACCAACACCCGCTCACACGATGAGAGCAGTTTCGAAGGGTGGGTGCTGATGCTCGACCAGAGCTATATGACCGAATGCAACCTCAACCTCAAAAAACTCATGCAGGTGATGATGACCATCATGGAGCAGGGCATCATCCACCTCTCCGATGAGGAGGCCAGCCGTCTGACCGGTACACTAGCGTTGCTGCAACAGCACATTCGCGCCTTCCACGACTCGGAGTTTGGCAATGAGGTGATTCGCTCGATGGTAGAGACAATTACCTACCTCTGTCTCGACCTCTTCATGGAGCACACTCCGACCGAACAGGGCACGAAGAGCCATACGACAGCCCGTGCCGAGGAGTATTTCCGCAACTTCATCCAGGCCCTCTCGGAGCACTATCTCGAACGTCAAAGCGTCACCTGGTATGCCGATCGGCTCTGCATCTCCTCGCGCTATCTGACCACGATCGTGCGTCGTGTGAGCGGCCTTTCGGTCACCGACTGGATGAATCGGTATATCTTGATGGAGGCCAAATACCTGCTCAAATACTCCGGATTGAGCATTCAGGAAGTGGCCTATCGGCTCAGCTTCCCCAACCAATCCTTCTTTGGTAAATATTTCAAGCAACACACCGGCATGTCACCTTCGACCTACCGCCAACGACAATAACACAAAAAAACGGGGCTGTCCAACCGAAAAGTTGTGACAGCCCCGTTGGATTAGAAACCTGTTTTATGCCATCTGGTATAAAGCCACATCCTCCACGGACGAGGCGGCAATCGTCGCTGCTGCCTCTGCAACTTTACCCTCGGCCAAGCGGCAGAAGACCTTTGCCGAATCGGCATAGACCTCCGGATGGCGGCTTGCCTGACGCGCCAACAGATAGCCCATCACAATGTAGCCGACCGTCTCGACTAAGCGACGAGCATGCAGTTCCTTATAGCCCGCACACTCCTTATCGAGCGTCTCGACGCGCTCGATCATCGCACGCAACTGCTCGGTGAGTCGTTGCAACGAAGACGCCTGCGGTTGCATCGGCTCGCTATATGCGGCCGTAGCATAACGTTCGATCTGCTCCAAGAAGGTGCCCTTGGTCACCCCATTGATGGCCGCTACGACCTGTAACTGCGAGGTTCCCTCATAGATGCTCATGATGCGGGCGTCGCGGTAGATTCGCTCACACGGATAGTCCTTCATAAAGCCCGAGCCACCATGAATCTGGATAGCATCATAGGCCAACTGGTTGGCATACTCCGACGCAAAAAGCTTCAACAGCGGCGTGAAGCCATCGGCCAGTCGATTGTAGAACTTCATCTCCTGACGCTCCTCACCCTCCAGCGCGCGCTCCTTGCTGATGGCTGCCAGCGCCTTGTAAATCTCGACAAAACGGGCCGTCTCGTAGAGCAACGTGCGCACGGCCTGCGTCTTGGCCTTCATCTGCTGCAAAAGCTCGGCCACGGCCGTAAAGCGGATGATCGGCTTACCAAACTGCTCACGCTCACCGGCATACTTCAACGCCTCGCGGTAGGCCGCCTCACACGTACCGACCGACTGCGCACCAATACCCAGGCGAGCAGCATTCATCAGCGACATGACATATTTGATCAGACCCATCCGACGATCTCCGACCAATTCGGCCGGTGCATCCTGATAGACCAACTCACACGTCGGCGAGCCCTTAATACCCAACTTATGCTCAATACGACGCACCTTCACGCCGCCATTGCGCTTATCATAGACGAACATCGACAGACCGCGTGCATCGGTCGTACCCTCCTCCGTGCGTGCCAGCACCAACGACAGATCGCCGTCACCATTCGTAATGAAGCGTTTCACACCGTTGAGCAACCAACATCCACGCTCCTCGGACCACGCAGCCTTCAACATCACGGCACCCAAATCCGATCCGGCATCCGGCTCGGTCAGGGCCATCGACCAGGTAGCACCCCCGACCGTCATGGGGAGGTATTTCGCCTTCTGCTCCTCCGAACCAAACTCATTGAGCGTCTCGGCACAATCCTGCAGTCCCCAGACATTCTGGAAACCGGCATCGGCACGGGCGATCATCTCATTGACCATGATCGAACTCAACAAAGGCAGGTTCAGTCCGCCAAAACGACGCGGCAGGGCCATACCATCCAACCCTGCGGCATGGAAAGCGGCCAGATTTTCGACCGTACCCGAGGCATAACGCACCCGATCTCCCTCGTGGTGAGGGCCTTCACGATCCACCGACTCGGCATTGGCAGCCAACGTCTCGCCACACACCTCACCGGCCAACTCCATCACACGACGCAACGAATCCATCGCATCGTCAAAATCTTGGGGAGCAAAGTCATACTGCTCCCGCTCGGCATAGCCGCGTTCACGCAACTCCATGAGCCGCTCCATCAGCGGGTGCTCCAGTTGCAGTTGCAGATCTATATTATCAAGAAAGAAATTTGCCATTACTTTGCATTTTGTTTGTAAAACTTGATCAACTTCGGCACCACCTCTTCGATCGAACCGGTGATGGCATAGTCCGCCAACCGATTCATAGGGGCTGCCGGATCCGTGTTAATCGAGATCACCATGGCCGATTGATCCATACCGGCCGTGTGCTGAATCTGACCCGAGATACCACAAGCAATGTAGAGTTTCGGACGCACCGTGACGCCCGTCTGTCCGATCTGACGCTCCGGCTCCGTGAAGCCCGCATCGACCGCAGCACGCGAAGCACCCACCTCGCCGCCCAAGACCTCGGCCAATTCATGAATCAATGCAAAATTCTCCTTCGAGCCGACCCCGTAGCCACCTGCTACGATGATCTGTGCCCCCTTGATATCAATCTTACGCTCCACGATCTCACGCTCGATGATGCGTACCGCCAAGTCACCCTCCGAAAGATAGTTCTTCCAGGCGATCGTTTTGCGCTCGGCAGCACCCGGTGTGGCGGCAAAGGCCTTGCGCATCACACCCTCACGGACGGTTGCCATCTGCGGGCGATGGTCCGGATTGACAATCGTGGCAATGATGTTACCGCCAAAGGCGGGGCGAATCTGATACAACAGATCCTGATACGTATGTTGCGTCTTGGCATCCGTGTGGTCACCTATCTCGAGTTGCGTGCAATCGGCCGTCAAACCACTGTGCAGGGCCGACGAGACACGCGGCGCGAAATCACGACCCACGCAGGTGGCTCCGAAAAGCACGATCTGCGGTTGCTCGTCACGAATCAGTCCCGTCAGCACGGCCGTATGAGGCAACGTGCGGAATGGCGCAAAGATCGGATCGTCAGCCACCCAAACCGTATCCACTCCATAGGGTGCCAATTCTGCTTCGATGCCCTCCAAATCGACACCAACAACGACCGCTTCAAGCTTGACATCCAAGCGGGTAGCCAGTTCACGACCTTTGGTGAGAAGCTCCAGGCTGACATCGGCCACCCTGCGCCCCTCGGTCTCTATATAGACAAAAAGATTATTCATGTGTTTGCTGCTTTACATTAACCGATCGTATGGGCGGCAATCAGCTCTCGGATCAACGCCTCCATCTCGCTATCCTCAGCCGTCAGGCGTTTCGCCTCCTTGGCCTGGAATACCACATTCTCAATCCGCTTGACCTTCGTCGGGGAGCCTTGCAATCCCAGCTGTGTCGGATCGGGATTGATGTCTGCGGCTGACCACTCCTCGATCAGCAATTCGGGTTTCTCGGCTATACGTCGAGCCGCCATCGACTGCGGATCTGCAGCAACTTCGGAACGGCAACGAGCCGATTTGTAAAACATCAAACGTTTTGCATGACGCGGGCGGCAAGCAGGTGCCGACCCATTGACCGTCACCACCAGCGTTATCGGAGCTTCCACCACCTCGACACCCTCGGCAATGCGACGACGAATGACCAGATGTTGCTCTCCGACCTCGACGAGTTGTTCGGCATAGGTAACTTGCGGCAGACCCAACTTCTCGGCCACCTGTGGTCCCACTTGAGCTGTATCTCCGTCGATAGCCTGACGACCCGCAACGATTACATCGGCCTCGATCTTGCGCAACGCACAGGAGAGGGCATACGAAGTAGCCAGCGTATCCGATCCGGCAAATTCGCGTCCCGAGAGCAGGTAGCCCCCGTCAGCACCACGATACATCGCTTCACGGATAATATCGGCCGCACGCTGCGGCCCCATGGTCAGCAGGTAGACCATCGAACCGGGTCGCTGCTCCTTGAGTGCCAAAGCAAACTCCAGGGCATTGAGGTCCTCCGGATTAAAAATAGCCGGCAGAGCAGCACGGTTAACCGTACCCTCTGCCGTCATGGCATCTTTGCCAACTTGTCGTGTGTCCGGCACCTGCTTAGCCAGCACGACAATGCGAAGATTTTTATTCATATAAAATTGTTAATGATGGGTCTTATCAGGCGGAGCCCCCCTACCGCAGGACGGTCTCGTCACGATCCGGACCTACCGAGATGATCTTGACAGGTACACCCGTCTCCTGCTCGATAAAATCGACGTAACGTTTGAAAGCCTCGGGGAACTCCTCGTAGCTACGACAAGCGCGCAGATCGCACTGCCAGCCAGCGAAGTCCGTATAAACCGGCTCTACGCCCTCCTCGATCGAATAGGGGAACTCGGTGGTCTCCACGCCATTGACCTTGTAGGAGGTAGCAACACGGATCGTCTCAAAGTCGTTCATCACGTCAGCCTTCATCATGATCAGCTGGGTCACACCGTTGATCATGATCGAGTACTTCAGAGCTACCAGGTCGAGCCAACCGCAACGACGCTCACGACCCGTCACGGCACCAAACTCATGACCGATGCGACGCAACGTAGCACCCGTCTCGTCGAAAAGCTCGGTCGGGAAGGGACCACTACCTACGCGCGTGCAATAGGCCTTAAAGATACCGAACACCTCACCAATGCGGTTCGGAGCCACACCCAAACCGGTGCAGGCACCAGCGCAAACCGTATTCGACGAGGTGACGAAGGGATACGATCCGAAATCTACGTCGAGCAACGTACCCTGTGCACCCTCGGCCAGCACACTCTTGTCGGCCTTCAGGGCGTTATTCACAAAGAACTCGCTGTCAATCAGGTTGAACTGCTTGAGGTACTCCACTGCCTCGAACCACTCCTGCTCGAGAGCCGTGATGTCGTACGTGTAGTTCAAGCTCTTCAGGATCGCCTCGTGGCGTGCCTTGGCGCGGGCATAGATCTGCTTGAAATCGGGGCTCAACAGATCGCCTACGCGCATACCGTTGCGACTCACCTTATCGGTGTAGGTCGGGCCGATACCCTTACCCGTCGTACCGATCTTGGCGCTACCCTTGGCAGCCTCATACGCAGCATCGAGCATACGATGCGTCGGCAGGATTAAGTGTGCCTTCTTCGAAATCGAGAGTTGCTTGGTCAGATCGTGACCACTCTTAGCCAACTCTTCAGCCTCGAGACGGAACAGGATGGCATCGAGTACCACACCACCACCGATGATATTGGCCTTGCCGCCCTGGAAGATTCCCGACGGAATCGAGCGCAAGACATACTTCTCACCGTTAAACTCCAACGTGTGGCCAGCATTCGGGCCACCCTGGAAACGAGCCACTACTTCGTAGTTCGGAGTCAGTACATCCACCACTTTGCCTTTGCCCTCATCGCCCCACTGCAGGCCGAGGATCACATCTACCTTTTTCATTGTATCTTTTTAAGTCTATGAATTTGCACAAAAAAAACTGCAAAAAACATTTTGCAGTCAAAAGTAAGAAAAAGTTTTGATATAGCCGAATTTTCGTCGAAAACTTTTTTCACCATTTTATGAACAATCGCGCCCCACTCAACGCATAACCAGCACAGTAGGAGATTCATAGGCGATCTGCTGCCCTGCCCGATAATAGAGCGTTGCGAGTTGGGCATTGCCCCGCACATCGGCCTGCAACGAGCCACTGCAGAGCGAAAGGTCGAGTGTTGTGAAGGCGTTGGCGCGTGCGTCGAGCTGGCGCAACGAGCCATTCGAGGCCAAATCGAGCCGTTGCAAGGCATTGTTGGCACAATTGAGTGATTCGAGCGAACGCAACTCATCCACCTCTAATTGGGTGAGTTCGTTATCTTGGCAAGAGATTGATTCCAACTCATCACACGCCCGCAAATCGAGTCGTTGGATAGCATTGTCCGAGCAGTTCAATCGGCGCAGATGGACAAAGTCGTCCAACTCATCTAACGAGGCGATTCCACGACCCGAGCAGTCGATCTCGACCACACGTTCGGCCTCGTAGCGCGAAAAACGACCATCACCATTCAGATCATACGTCTCCAGGCAATAGGTCATAAATGAGGAGTCCGAGAAGGTCAGATAATCGCGGCGATTGCGATCATCCTCATCCCCCTCGGCCATACCACATCCAGCCAACAAGAGCAGCACCCACGCCACTCCTCGGCTCAAACTATGTCTGTTAGATATCCACATCGTCCTCGGTCGAGACGCCCATATCGACACCTTCGGCCTCATCCTGCAACTCATCAGCACCCTTCAGATCGTCATCGTAATAATCCTTATCGTCATCCTCATGGGCCTTATCGTCGATCTTCACATCAATTTTTACCAGGTACGAAATCTCCTCCGTCTCGTACGGCACGGCGTAGAAGAAATCTCCATTGGGCTTGTCAATACGCATCATGGCATCGGTGAAGCCAAGCGGATAGAATTCTCTCACGGCCTCCTGCAATTCAGGCGTGAGGTTGTTAAAACTCGTTACGAGACGTTTTTTTGCTGTATTCGGTTTTACCATATCAAGTGTGTCAAAATTTTCTGCAATTATACGCAAAATTTACTTATCGCAACACATCTCGATTTTTTTTTTGCATTTTTTTTGTTTTAGATGGCTTTTCCGAACAAAATCCGTACCTTTACCGAGAAAATTACCCGAGCTCATGATACGCCAACAGATCGAAACGCTGCGACGCACCCTCGAGTTGCACAATTATAAATACTACGTAGAGAATGCGCCCGAGATATCCGATTTCGAGTTCGACCGCCTCATGCACGAATTACAGGCTTTGGAGGAGGCTCATCCCGAGTATAACGATCCGAATTCACCCACAAGACGAGTTGGCAGCGACCTGAGCAATGAGTTTCGGTCGGTCGAGCATCGGTTTCCAATGTTATCGCTGGGGAACACCTACTCGCTCGACGAGCTGCACGAGTTCATCGAGCGCATCGAGCGCGAAGTAGGGCAAGCCGAGTATGTCTGTGAGCTCAAATTCGACGGTACGGCCATCTCGCTCACCTACGAAGAGGGGCGGCTGTTGCGTGCCGTTACGCGTGGTGATGGGCGTCGGGGGGACGACGTAACGGAGAACATTCGCACTATCCGCACCATTCCGCTGACCTTGCAGGGCGAGGACTACCCCGCCTATTTCGAGATTCGGGGCGAGGTGTTGATGCCCTATGCCTCGTTCGAGAAGATCAACCGCGAACGCGAGGAGCAGGGTGAGACCCTCTTTGCCAATCCGCGCAACGCGGCAGCAGGCACACTCAAGCAGCAGGCTTCGGCAGTCGTGGCACGACGCGGCTTGGATTGCATACTCTATCAGTTGGCCGGTGAGGACCTTCCCTTTGCAAGCCATACGGAGGCCTTGCAGGGGGCTGCACGCTGGGGGTTCAAAACCTCCGATGCTGCACGGCTGTGCCACACACGTGAGGAGATTGACGCATTCTTAGCCTATTGGGACGAGGCACGCAAGAGCTTGCCCTTTGCCACAGACGGCATCGTCATCAAGGTCAATGACTTTGCAACGCGGCGTCGGTTGGGCTTCACCTCAAAGGCCCCAAAATGGGCCGTGGCCTACAAATTCAAGGCCGAGCAGGCTCTGACCCGTTTGGAGAGCATCGACTACCAGGTGGGGCGTACCGGTGCCATCACACCCGTGGCGAACTTGGCCCCGGTACAGTTGGCCGGTACGACCGTCAAGCGTGCCACGCTGCACAATGCCGAGCAGATTGCCCTGCTCGATATCCGCGTGGGCGATATGGTCTATGTGGAGAAGGGCGGTGAGATCATCCCGAAGATCACAGCTGTCGAGCTGTCACAACGCACGGCCGAGAGCCAACCGCTCCAATATATAGAGGTATGTCCCGAATGCGGCACTCCGCTTGTCCGCTATGAGGGCGAGGCAAAGCACTACTGCCCCAACACGAACGGATGCCGTCCGCAGATCATCGGGCGCATCATCCACTTCATCCGCCGCAAAGCGATGGACATCGAGGGGTTGGGTGAAGAGACTATCGAGTTGCTCTACGACAACCACCTGGTCGAGCATATTGCCGATCTGTATCGACTGCAGGCGGTACAGTTGGCACCCCTGCCTCGGTTGGGCGAGAAGTCGGCCGAGAACATCATCCGGTCGATTCGTCGCTCCAAGGAGGTGCCCTTCGAGCGGGTACTCTTTGGCTTGGGCATTCGCTTTGTGGGGGAGACGACGGCTCGCTACTTGGCCGACCACTTCCGCACGCTCGAGCGATTGATGGAGGCCTCGCGTGAGGCGTTAGTCGAAGCCGAAGAGGTGGGCGAGAAGATTGCCGATGCGATCCTCGAATACTTTGCCGACGAGCGCAACCGCGCCATCATCGAGCAGCTGCGTGAGGCGGGTCTTTCGTTCGAGGCTACGGCACGGCAGCAGGCCTCGGAAGCTCTGTCGGGCAAGAGTTTTGTCGTCTCGGGAAAGTTCTCCATTGCCCGTGAGGAGCTGAAGGCGTTGATCGAAAGCCACGGCGGGAAGAACCTCTCGGCCGTGTCGGGCAATGTCGATTACCTCGTAGCCGGTGAGAAGATGGGCCCCGAGAAGCGCAAGAAGGCCGAAAAATTGGGCATCCGCATCCTCTCCGAGGAGGAGTTTATGGCCCTGATAGCCGAGGGCGAGGCTGCCCGACCAATGGCAGTAGCCGAGGAGGTTACAAAAGAGGCGGTTGCCCCCGTGCAGCCTGCAGCCGGCAAAGCCCCGATCGCAGCAGAGGCCGTGCAAGGCTCGCTGTTTTAAGTTGAACGAGAAAAAAAAGTACAAGATATGCTAAACCACAAACTTGCAGGCGTCGGTGTCGCCATGATTACCCCCTTTACGACCGAAGGACAGGTCGATTACCAAGCTTTGGGCGAGATGGTCAATTATGTCATCGAGGGCGGTGTCGATTACATCGTAGCCCTCGGCACGACGGCCGAAACGCCCACGCTCTACAACTCCGAGCGTGCCGTCATCGCCATGTACACGGCCCACAAGATCAACGGTCGCGTGCCGCTGGTGATGGGTTGCGGCGGCAACTCGACCTCAGAGGTGTTGGATCAGCTGCGCGAGTTCGACCTGCGCGGTGCGGATGCCATTCTGAGCGTCACGCCCTACTACAATAAGCCCTCACAAGAGGGTCTTTATCAGCACTTTAAGACCGTAGCCGAGCATTCTCCGCTGCCCGTCATTCTCTACAACATTCCGGGGCGTTCGGGCGTGAACATGACCGCCGAGACGACGCTGCGCTTAGCGCGTGAGATTCCGAACATCATCGGCATCAAGGAGGCTTCGGGCAATCTGGAGCAGATGCAGCAGATCATCGACAACCGTCCCGAGGGTTTCCTTGTGCTGTCGGGTGACGACGGCATTGCCATCGACCTGATGGAGCGCGGAGGCGACGGTGTGATCTCCGTGGCGGCCAATGTCTTCCCGCGGCTCTTTATGGACTGCATCGCGGAGGCCAAACGGGGCGACTACGCCGCAGCGCGTCGCATCTGGCAGGAGGCCGACATGGAGGATGCCGTAGCGGCTCTCTTTGCCGAGGGCAACCCTGTGGGTGCGAAATGTGCCCTCTCGGTGATGGGCAAGATCGGTCCGACGATGCGTCTGCCGCTCGTCCCCGGCTCGGAGCAGTTGCGCGAGCGGTTCAAAATGCTGATCGAAAAATACGATTTACACTAAAAGCAGCGTTCTACACCAAACGAACATGAATTTGTACCGGAACATGAGACGATTGCTTGCCTTGCTGCTGCTCTTCGTGGGTCTGAGCCTCGCTACGGCCGAGGCCAAAACGCCCGTTGAGGAGGATATCTTGGAGCGGATCACCGATTCCGCTTCGCCCTACTATTACCCGAAGCTCTTGTTGCGCCTCGAACAGGGCGACCCGACCCTGTCGGACGAGGATTTCCACTACCTCTACTACGGCTATGCCTACCAAGAGAACTACAAGCCCCTGGCCACGAATCCCGACATGGAGCGTATGCTGGAGCTGTTGACGGGACTCGACCCCGACCATGCCGAGCGCAGTCGGATCGAGGAGCTGATCATCGCCGCCAACGGAGCCCGCGAAAGCGACCCCTTCTCGCCGCAGGCACTCAACGTGCTGACCTACGCCTACGAGCAGTTGGGGGACAAGGCCAAAGCCGAGCAGTGGGCACGTGCCATGAACGGCATCCTGCGTGCCATTGTCGCCTCGGGTGATGGGCTGACGCAACGCACACCGCGCCACATCCTGATGTTCGACCACGCCCTCTCGGTGATGGCCGCCGAGGGCTATCCGCACGGCAAGGCCCGCATCGTGAGCCGCGACGTGGAGTTCATCCCGCTGGCCTCCTCCTATGTCATTGACGGCAAGAAGCGCAAAGGCTTCTACTACGATTTCAGCCGCATCTATCGCAACAAGCCCGAGGGCTATACCTACAAACGCGATCGCACGTGGCAGTTCAATAACCTCAAACCCCGCGAATATAAATAACGAATCATGAAGAGATACCTTTACACCCTACTCTGCACGCTACTCTTGGCCGTGGGTTGCTCGAAAAGCGATGGCAACCCCACGCCCACCTCGCCACAGGAGGCCGAGCAGACCCTACTGATGTACTTCCCCTGGTCGGGCAACCTGACCTCGTTCTTCCTGACCAACATCGAGGACATGAAGAGCGTCATTGCCAAAGGCACGCCCGAGAATTGCCGTGTGCTGGTCTTTCTGATGCAGTTTGGCACAAACAACAAGGAGTCTGGCAAACTGGTGGGCGATCTATTTGAGCTGGTCAAGGAGCAGGACAAGGTGGTGCAAAAGTACCACAAACACTACCTCGAGCCGCCATTCACGACCGCCGAAGGCATCAGCATGATTCTGCGCGACGTGCAGGCGATCGCTCCGGCTAAACGCTATGCGATGAGCATCGGCTCCCACGGCATGGCCTGGATTCCCGTACAAACCAACACCTCGACCATCGACATAGAGCCATCCTTTGCAGGGGTTGAGCCGCAAAGGGAGTATTGGGAGCAGACCACGCCCGACGGACTGCCCATCACCCGCTGGTTTGGAGGCACGTCGGAACAGTACCGCACCGATATATCGACCCTAGCTGAGGCCATTTCGGCGGCAAACATCCACTTTGAGTATATCCTATTCGATGATTGCTACATGTCGTCGATCGAGGTGGCCTACGAACTGCGCCACGTCACCGACCATCTGGTAGCCTCGCCCAACGAGATCATGGCCTACGGCTTTCCCTATGCCCAATGTGGTCGCTACATGATCGGCGAGCCCGACTATGAGGGCATCTGCCGCACCTTCTACAACTTCTATTTGGGCTACGTCGATAATTATGGCGTGTCGCGTCCCTACGGCACGATCGCCGTGACGCGCTGTGCCGAGCTGGAGGGGTTGGCCCGTGTTATGCAGCAGATCAATGCCGCCACGAAGGGGGTGCAGGTCGATATCAACACGATCCAGCGCATGGATGGTTACCGACCGCAACGATTTGTTGATTATGGCGACTACGTGCGCAAGCTGTGCAGCGCTCAAGAGTTGCTGACCGCCTTTGAGGTGCAGTTGGAGCGCACCGTGCCGAGTGCTTGCCGTCGTCACACGCCCCGCTTCTACACGCAGAATGGTACGATTCTGATCGAGACCTTCACGGGGCTAACCACCTCCGATCCCTCGACCAGCGAGCTGTGCGTCTCGAAGGATCAGACCTCATGGTGGAAGGCGACACATTAGAAATTACAAAATTACATTACATTACAGGGGGTGCCCCTGTAATGTAATGTAATTTGTAATTAGGGATGGTGCTAACGATCGTCGGTGAGATGGACGTTATAAGAATAATAGGAATAATGAGCATGCGGATGCTTATAGGGCTTTAGACAGCCTTCCCATAACTCCCATCATTCCTATTATTCCCATAATTCATGTTGAATTTAGGCAAAGCCTCTCCAACGACCGCTGATATAGAGGGAGTTATAAGAATAATAAGAATAATAATAAGAATGGGAATACCTATAAGTCTTTAGACTATAATCCCATAACTCTTATTATTCTTATCATTCATTCTAAATTTTGAATTTGCCCTTCGCAACCTCCCAATTACAAATTACATTACATTACAGGGGGTGCCCCCTGTAATGTAATGTAATTTCTGTAATGGGAAGTCTGTAGCCCGACGCCTACTCGTAGAGACCCGCCTTGAGGCGCGTGACCTCCTCCTTGGTCAGGAAACGCCAAGCTCCACGCTTGAGGTTCTTCTTCGTCAGTCCCGCATAATAGACGCGGTCGAGCTTGGTCACCGTGTAGCCCAAGAACTCAAACATACGGCGCACGATGCGGTTGCGGCCCGAGTGGATCTCGATGCCCACCTCCTGCTTGTTGTCCTTCAGGTAGGAGATCTCGTCGGCATAGATCTCGCCATCCTCGAGCGTGATACCCTCGGCCAAGCGGTCCATGTCAGCACGCGTCAGGGGCTTATCGAGCGTCACCTGATAGATCTTCTTCTTGCGATACGACGGGTGCGTGAGGGTCTTCGTCAGGTCGCCATCGTTCGTGAAGAGCAGCAGACCCAACGAGTTCTTATCCAATCGCCCTACGGGATAGATGCGCTCCGTGCAGGCATTCTTGACCAGGTCCATCACCAGCTTGTCGGCATGCGGATCCTCGAGCGAGGTGACATAGCCCTTCGGCTTGTTCAGCACCAGGTAAACCCGCTTCTCGCCCTGCAGACGCTCATCGTTGAACTTCACCTCGTCCGTAGGCAGCACCTTCGTGCCCAACTCCGTGACCAGCACCCCATTGACCGTCACCAGTCCGGCCGTGATCAGGTCGTCAGCCTCGCGGCGCGAGCAGATGCCCGACTGCGCCAAGAACCGGTTCAGGCGCATCTCGCCCGTCTGACGCTCGGGGTTGAACTTCGGATAGTGTTGCGGACGCTCGTCCGAGGCCGTATAGCTACGCTTCGGGGCACCCTTGCGACCCTCGAAGGACTTGCCTCCGAATCGCTTGTCACCCGCAGGACGCTGCCCATAGGGCTTCTCGCCGGCAGGTTTCTGTCCGTAGGGTTTGTTGCCCCCGCGCTTCGGACCAAAGGGCTTGCGCTCCTCGCGTGCACCGCGCTCCTCGAAGAGCGGGCGGTTATCCTCCGAAAAATGAGGATTGTACGAGGCACGCTTGGCAGGTTTTGCCGTGCGCTCCGGGCGGTTAAAATCACGCTCCGAACGGTTAAAATTGCGTTCCGGGCGATTGTAGCTGCGTTCCGAACGGCTAAAATCACGCTCCGGGCGCTCAAAATTGTTGGTCGAACGCTTGGCATCGCGCTCGAAGCGTCCACCCTCCGAATGCTCGGTGTGCGGACGACGCTCTACGCGCTCGGTGGCGGCCGTCACGGTACGCGCACGCTTGTCACGTCCGAAACGCGACAAGGCCGAGCTTGAGTCGTTGAATTTCTTTTCCATCTTATGCTATTAAATTGCTGATTTGCGGCTGCAAAGGTACGTTATTTTTTAGGAAAAACGCACATGCCGACCCGCCAAATTGCAAAATACGACGAAAACTTGCTACCTTTGCGTCCGAAAGAGATAAGAGAATTTAGCATTCAACATGTAGCATTACAAATTACATTACATTACAGGGGGCACCCCCTGTAATGTAATGTAATTTGTAATCGGAAGGGAGTTCCGTATGCAGATCAACCGCGCCATCCTCCGTTTAGCCGTTCCGAACATCATCTCGAACGTCACCGTTCCGCTGATGGGTATCGCCTCGACCGCCATAGCCGGTCATTGGGGCGCAGATTCGGCCGCCACGATCGGGGCATTGGCCATCGGAGCCTCGATCTTTAACTTTATCTATTGGAATTGCTCCTTTGTCCGCATGGGCACGAGTGGCCTGACGGCGCAAGCCTACGGCGCCAAGGATTGGGCCGAGTGCACCAACATGCTCATCCGTGCGCTACTCATTGCAGCGGTGATCGGTGTGGTGCTCCTACTGCTGCAATGGCCGCTGGGTGAGTTGGCCCTCCGCATCATGCAGGGCGACGAGATGACACGTGCCTACTTCTTTGCCCGCATCTGGGCCGTGCCTGCCGGCATCCTGCTCTTCGGCTTCAACGGCTGGTTTACGGGCATGCAAAATGCCGTGATACCCATGGCTACGGCCATCGTGGTCAATCTGGTCCACATCGGCTGCAGCTTCCTCTTCGCCTTCGGGCTCGAGCAGGGCATTGTCGGCATCGCCTACGCCTCGGTGCTGGCGCAATACCTCGGTGTAGCCCTGTCGTTGTGGCTGCTGTGGTACAACTATCGCCACCTGCTGACCCGCATCGACTGGCGGAGAGTGCTCGCCATAGAGCCTCTCAAGAGCTTCTTCCGCATCAATCGTGACATCATGATTCGCACGCTGTGCAACGTGATCGTCTACACCTTTTTTACGGCTGCCTCGGCACGCATGGAGGATAAGAACCTGCTGGCTGTCAATACATTGCTCATGCAGCTCTTCACGCTCTTCTCCTACATGGCCGACGGCTTTGCCTATGCCGCCGAGGCCCTCACGGGACGATTCATCGGGGCACGTGACGGCTACAACCTGCGTCGCTGCATCAATCGCTCGATCCTTTGGAGCGTGGCCATAGCCCTGCTCTTCGTCGGGGGCTACGTCGTGGGATGGCGGGAGCTGCTGTCGCTCTTTGTCGATCACAGCCAGCCGCAAGCCGAGCAGATCATCGAGTTAGCTGGCAGCTACATCGTCTGGATCATCCTCGTGCCCCTCTTCTGCGCCGTGCCCTTTGCCTTGGACGGCATCATGATCGGTGCTACGGAGAGCCGTGTGATGCGCAATTCGATGCTTTGCGCTGCGGCCGCCTTCTTTGTGCTCTTCTATGGAGGAGAGCCACTCATCGGCAACGATGCCCTCTGGGCCGCCTTCACGCTCTACATGATCGTACGCGGAGGGTGTCAATACGGCATGACCCGCCGCCTGAAGAGCCTCTACGAAAAGGTGGGTTAGCGCAGCAGCCTCCCAAATTACAAATTACATTACATTACAGGGGGCACCCCCTGTAATGTAATGTAATTTGTAATTCTAAATTCTACATGTTGGATTGAACCTTGACCCGCTGCCAGGTGAAGCCCTCGATCTGCGAACGGTCGCAGTCGGGTTGCTCGGCACGGATGGTCAAATCCTCAAACCGGAAGTTCGAGAGGCGGTATTGATCCTCCGCAGGTCGCACATTGAAGAAGGTCTTGCAGTCGATCTCACAGCGACGCATCGTGATATGGTCGCCATACGACATCGGGGGATCCTTCCGATCCTTCAGGTCGAAGAACTGCGTCCAGGGGCGGATGTAGAGGAACGAGCCGACATTGCCCCGAATATCCTCCACGGTGATATACTCGTAGTTCTGCGGCGTATCGGGGCGCATCTTGAGCCACAGCAGGCGGTTGGCCTCATCGACCCGAATGCGGCGCAGGATCACGTTGCGGTTGTGGATCGACTCCGAGCCGCAGGTCAGGCAGCTATGGCAGAAGCCGAAGGTGCAATCCTCGATGATGATCCGCTCGTTGCTGCCGTTGTTGGGGTCTTGGTCCGCCCAGGGGCCCTTGCCACCCTTGAGTGCCACGGCATCGTCATTGACCGAGAGGTAGCACCCCTTGACTAGCACATCGCGGCAGACATCCAAATCGAGCGCATCCGAGCTGGGCGCCTTGACCGGTTTAGCCGGCGCAAAGAGGGTCACACCGACCACCTTCACCCGCTCCGAGCGGTAGATATGGCAGGTCCAGAAGGGCGAGTTGCGCAGGGTGACGCCCTCGATCTGCACATCCTCGGCATGGGAGATATAGACCAAACGGGGACGCTGCTCGTCCATGTTCGTGCACTTCCGATTCCACTGCCGACGCAGCCAGAAGGCGCGCCAATAGCGCAGGCCGTTGCCGTCGATAGCCCCCTTGCCCGAGATCGTAAATCCCCGCACACGATCGGCATTGACCAGGGCGGCAAAGTACTTCACCGACTGCCCCTCGATGCGTGTATCGACGATCGGGAAGTCGGCAACATCGTCGCTACCCTTCAACACCGCCCCCTCCTCCAGATGGAGGTGCGTGCCCTGCTTAAAGAAGAGCGCACCGCTCAAAAAGACCCCTCGGGGGATCACCACCACGCCACCACGCTCGGCCGCACGGTCGATGACGGCCTGCAACCGCTCGGTCTGCAGCAACGTGCTATCCTGCTGCACGCCATAATCGGTCACCACGAACCGCTCCCCGAGCGTCGTCACATCTACCGGCTGCACCTCCGAGAACCACTTCGAGATCGGCGTACCATCGGGGAATCGGTCGCCCGCAGCAAAGCCCATAAGGGGCAGGATCATCCACAGAAAGAGCATCTTCTTCATACGCATCGCAACTAAAGTTTATAGACCTCCGAGCCGGCCAAGAGGAAACATCCCGTGCCGTAATCCTCGAAGTCGGGTTTCGAGTCGTAGGCCACAGGCTGCCCATCTTTGGGCTCTTTGCCCGTGCCCTGCACATAACCGAGGAAGCCATTCGGGTGAACCGCCTCGCGGACCATGGCGTTCCATGCCTTCACGACAACGGGCAGATACTCCGCACGATCCAGCACCCCGTTGTTGATGCCCCACGCCATGCCATAGACGAAGAGGGCCGTGCCACTCAACTCCTTGCCACCGAAGTGCGAGCCGTCATGCAGGCTGACATTCCAGAAGCCATCCTCGCGCTGGCACGCCTTCAGGGCCTTGCACATCGTGCGCAAATCCTTGATATAGAGGTCGCGGTGGGCAGCATCCGCAGGCAGCTCCTGCAGCACACGCACCAACGCAGCCACCACCCAGCCATTGCCGCGCGACCAATAGCAATCCTCGCCGTTGGGCTCTTTGTAGGGCGGCACAAAGTCCTTATCGCGCCACCACAGCCCCTCCTGCTCGTTGTAGAGACCTCCGGCCAACGTATTGCGACTCCAGGCATACATGGCGTAGGCCTTCTCGTAGTAGCGTGCATCGCCCTGCAACGTGCCCAGCTTGACCAAGACGGGCATACCCATCTGAATGGCATCTATCCAGGTCCAATCCTCGACCTGGGGCGTATTGACCAACATATTGCACAAGGCGATGGTCTTACGCAGGCGTTCGGGCTGCGGCTCAAGGCGATACAGGTCGATGTAGGTCTGCGAGCAGCAGTAGTTGTCGGCATTGCGCGTTGTCGTATCGTCGCGGCGCATGCCCCACTTGTGGAAGTCGGCCCAACGCACGGCATTGTCGTAGTAGCGATTGTCGGGACAGATCGCATAGAGGGCCATCAACCCCTCGTAATAGACCGCGCGGGTCCAGATGTTCGACTCATAGACCTTCTTGCGCGAGTAGTAGGGCATCACGGCCGTCGGGTCGGGGTATCGTTTGAGCATCAGGTAGTCATTCACACGGCGCGTGACCTCCAAAATCTCGGCACGGGGCGGTAGCTCCTGCGCACCCACCGAGGCGGCCGCAAAGCAGAGCAGCAACAGCGATAATAGGCTCTTTTTCATTGGTTTATGCTTGTTTTAGTTTTGCGTTTCGTAGTGAATGGGCGTCAGCGTGACCCGACTGTTCAACCCCGAGGGGTCGGTCGGCCAATCGCCAAACGAGAAGCTCTTCTGCCCCGTCACGCTGGCGATGTTGGCATCCTTGAAGATGCGCCACTTGATGCCCTGCCGCTCCATCTCGGCAATGCGGTTCGACGGGAGGTTCGTCACCTCAATCCACAGCCGGTTCTCCCCGGGGCGCAAAAAGTCGCCTACCCGCACCGCAAAGGGGATGGTTGTCAGCGTAGCCACCCGCTCACCGTTGAGCCACACCTCGGCACTCTCACGCACATCGCCCAGGTCGAGCAGCCAATCATCGGCCTCACGGGCCGTGTCATCGAGCGTAAAGCGCACCTCGTAGCGTGCCGTGGCCTGGTTGATGCGGGCACGCGGATCAGGCAGCGCGGTCCAGGCGCAGAGCGTGTCGATGGCGAAGCTCTCCGCAATGGCAGGCGTCGATTCGGGGAAGGAGAGCTGCCACCCTCGGTCGATCACACGCGGCTCACCCCGATGGGCGATATAAGGCCACCATGATTCATACCCGATCGGCTCGGCAAAGGTCTTAAGGATCAACGACTCACCCGGTCGCAGTTGCAGCCTCACCTCCATCGTCCCCTCCGCATTGCGACGAGTCTGTGCCCTCCCAATTTGCCCCGTCATCGGGTCGAAGATCAGCACCGCCTCGGCATCGGTAGCGAGCCTCACCCAGCCGTCAATGGGGCAGTTGCGGAGCATCGAAAGGAAGTAGTTATAGCCGCCCACCTCGTTCCTGCGGCGCAGCATCGTGCCGCCCAACTCCCGCTTGAAGGGCTCGGGACGAATACCGGCCGCTTGGCAGAGGTCATCGAGCTTCGAACCCGTGACGATCCGTCCGCGCCCCTTGCGATGCACCTCGACAGTCGAGAAGTCCGTATCGGCAGGGAGCTGCCTCCTTAAACGTGCAAATTGCGGTCGTTCGGGCAGGCGTCTCCACCCCGGCACATCGTCGGGATAGTGCTCCGCAAAGAGGATCGTTGCCCCCTGCTTGGCAAGCGCAAGCAACTTGGCCAGGCTCTCGGTCGGCATCTTGTGGCAGGCAGGGATCAACAGCGCACGGTAACGCGCACCGCCCTCCGAAAGGATCACGCCCCGCTCTACGCGGAGTGTTTGCAGGTAGCGGTCCGAAAGGTAGTCGGCATCGTAGCCCGCAGCGACCAACGCATCCATCGTCGCCTTGATGTGGGGCATCGTGCGATCCATCTTGTGGATGTCGAAGATCAGGAAGGGGTTGCCCTGCTGCTCATGCCAAATATCGTACTGCGGGAGGTAGAGCAACAGCTCATTATCCGGCTCACCAGCCGCGAGGAACGACTGGCAACGGGCAATATAGTCAGCCAAAGGGCGCACATCACGCCAAAAGGCCGCCGTAGGGCTCATATTGATCGAGGCATAGAATCGCCAAGCAGGAAACTCCGCCCCCTTGGGCGAGTAGGGCGCACCGTGAAAGACGAGGTGATTCACCCCCGAGGCCAACATCTGGTCGATCTCGGGCTTGCATTGCGAAAGGGAGGTGCGGAAATGCTCCGTCAGCCACGTCAGTGCCTCGGCCGAGGTGGTGCGCTTCCCCGTGAGGTGGGCAGCCGACGAGGCAAATTTCAAGACGGCCGGTGTGCCATCGTTGGGTTTGCGGATCGAATCGTAGCGCAGTTGTGGCAGGTCGAACTCCGAGCGTCCGAACGATTCGCACTCGGGAATATCGACCGCCGCGTAGATATCAATCAGGTTGGCCGGCGATCCATGCGCCTGGTTGCGCGTGACGGCTCCGTGTCGATGTGCCCACGCCGTCCAGGGTTGCGTGAAGTTTTCGAGTAGCAACTCGGCGAGCGTCTCGCGGTAGTCGCTCACGATGCGGGCCCGACGGTCCGAATCCCCCTCACCGTTGAGCTCGGGCAGGCAGTCGAGCAGCGAATAGCCGTTGCGGGCAAGGAATGCCGCAGGAAGTTTGTCGTCCCAGCTCGCACCATAGACCTCGAACGAATCATTGAAAAGGGTCTTGGGATAGGCAACCCCACTCTCTGAAAAGGCGCGTTCAAATCGCCCCAAATAGTGGTGTAGCGCACTACTGTCATAATGGTTCATGACCAGCCCCGCACCACCCGGCGCAGCACGCTTCACCTTTTGGCGCGTACGCCCCGAGAAGAGGGCATAGATCGTCCAAGAGGTCGTATCGGGGGCACTCCAAAGGAGCCGGTTGCTCGGGTCTACCCGATCCGTAATGTCGATCTGCCGATCGCCCGCAACAGCCTTGACAGCCACCACCTTGGCCACATCCTGCTGCTTGGGATCGCTCGGCCGAATCTGGTGCTTAAAGGGCTCTTCTGCCACTAACGGCCACCGCTCGATGATAAACTTCTGTGCCGAGTGTTCGTAGCCGACCTGCGGGCCACCAAAGGGCCACCCCGTGCCATTATTCATATCAATGGCCACGCCCAACCGTTCGCCCTCTGCAAGGGTGTGGCGGAGCATCTCCATCCATTGGGGCGAGAGGTAGTCGATCTCGTTGGCTTCACCACCCTGCACACCATAAATCGGGGTGATCTCCACCCCGCCGAACCCCTTCTGAGCAAACGCTTCGAGGTTGTAGGTCAAACTCTCCCGATCGACGGCACTGCCCAACCACCACCACCGCACATAGGGGCGATGGATCGTCTCAATCGGATACCACGCCACCTGCTTGGCAGTTTCCGTAGGCTTGGAGGCAGGCATGGAGGCCTCTGCCGCAGCATAGCCCACGACACACGCCCCTAACGCACAGATCAATCGACCGAGATACTTTCTCATACACTATCCGTAACATGCGACCCCGCCACGGCACGATCACGAGTTAAAAGTACACAAAAAATATGAAAGCACCAACTAATTCTGCGCCGAGTACGGCCCATCACGTATAAATTACACCCATTACAGAGACATGCCCCTGTAATGGGTGTAATTTGTAATTGTGTAATGGGACGGATCGCCCTACCCTACTTGCTCGTGCGGAACCAATCCACGTCGATCCAGCCACCGTCGTTCTTCAAGATCGAGGCATCGGTGTAGTAGCCCACCTTCGCACCGATCCAATGACCGGCCTGGGCCTCGAACTCCTCGCCCAGCTCGTGGAACTTCTTGCCATCCTTGCTATAGGCAAAGCGGCAGAACATGCGGGGCTGCTCACCCTTATTCCACACTTGGCGGATCTTGCAACGGAAATAGACCTCCACGGGCTTGCCATCAGCCGCATAGGGCTGCGAGGCTACCACCTGCTCGGCCGTATGCTTGCGCATCGCATCGGGGCAGCGACCCTGCTCAACCACGATCTTACCCTCCTGCAAACGCAGACCGATCGTCGCGTAATCGTGACCCATGATGATCAAACCGGCACGATCACCCTCATACGAGGGGTTAAAGCGCAGCTTGGTCGTCGCCGTATAGGTCGGGGCATTGATCTTCTGCAACAGCAGGTTGCCGTTGTCCGACAGGTTGTGCCACTCGGCATCGTGAGCACGGCAGTAGAGGCGAATCTCCCCGGCCGAGGGGTTCGTGAACATCCAACGCACCTCGGGGTTGGCATGCCACTGCCACTGCAAGCCCAGACGATAGTCCGAGAACTCATCGCTATCGGCCGGCGTCTTCACCACCGAGGCCACCTGCGTGGCGGGCTTGCGATAGCTCTGCACCGGCTCACCAATGCCGTTGCCATCATAATCCTCACCCATCGTGCACCAATCATCGGCCGTCCACTGCATCGGTTGCAGGTGGCAGACACGTCCGTAGGCATACAGATCGACAAAGTGCATGAACCAGCAGTCGCCCTTGACATCCTCGACCCAACCGCCTTGGTGCGGGCCCGGAATACCGGTCGAACCCTCCTCCAGCACGGTCTTGATCTCATAAGGCCCATAGGGCGAACGCGAGCGCAGCACCACTTGCCAGCCCGTCTTCACGCCACCGGCCGGAGCAAAGACATAATACCAGCCATTGCGCTTGTAGAATTTCGGGCCCTCGATGGTCGGGTGACCACCATGGCCGTCGAAGATCATCACCTCGGGGCCGATGATCCGCTCGCCATCGGGCGAGAGCTCGGCTACGGTCAGCACACTCTTCAAACCGGCACGCGAACCGGCCCAGCCGTGTACCAGGTAGGCCTTGCCATCCTCGTCCCACAGCGGCGAGGTGTCGATGATACCCTTGGCAGCCTTCACCAGATGAGGCTCGGTCCATGCACCACGCGGATCCTGCGTCTTCGACATCAGAATACCACGATCCGGATCACCCCAATAGATGTAGTACCACCCATCGTGGTAGCGGATGCAGGGTGCCCACACACCATCGCCATGGCGCGGCTTATCGAACTTATCGTAGGGAGGCTGATTCACAAAGACATGGTTCACGATCTCCCAATTCACCAAATCTGTCGAATGGAGAATCGGCAAACCGGGTACGCAGTTGAACGACGAGGCGGTCAGCCAATAGTCGTCCCCCACACGAATCAGATCCGGGTCCGAATAGTCGGCATACAAGACCGGATTCTTATACTTTCCATTGCCCAAATCGGGCGTCCACACCGTCTGTGCCGAGGCTGCGGCAGCCATCAGCACCACGAGGCTCAACGTCAGTAGTCGTTTCATTATTCGTTCAGGTTAAAGGTTCCATCCCACGGCCAGCGGTATTGCTCCGAGCCGACCTTGATGGCAAAAATCTTCTCCAACGTATAGTCAGCAGCCTGCTCGTCGGTCAGTTCATGCGACCAAGGCACGCGCTTCGAGCGATCGGCACCCGGACCGTAGCACTTATACTCGGCATAGAACGAACGCTCCTCGCGATCCTTCGCGCCCCAGTTGTGCCACCCTTCAGGGCGAATCTGCTCGGGCATGTAGCACTCGATCCAGACCGTGCGACCGGTCGATTTCCAGGGACGGCCCAGGTACATGGCCGTCACTTCGGGAGCCGTCGAGATGCGGCAGTTGCGGAAGATGTAGCCATAGATCGTACGCTCGGCCGTCGAGGCTGCCGTGATGTAGCTATTCTGCTTGCAGTGAATCTCGCAGTTGTCAAAGACCGTAGTCGAGGCGCCGAAGATGAAATCGCACGTACCCTCGATGTAGCTGTCCTTGACATAGATACGGGCCACGTAATCCTTCGTGAAGAAGGTATCCTGGTTGCCCAGCAAGCGACAATTATCGATGCGGATGCGGTCGCCACGCGTCTCAAGAGCTACGGCCTGACCCACACGGCCCGCCGAGTTCTCGATCGTCAGGTTCTCCATCCACACCTCATCGGCCTGCACCGACATCGTCCAACAATCGTAGGTGGACATCGTGTAGCCATCGACCGTCTTACCCGAGTGGTCGTCCCAGACGATGCGCACATCGCCCTCGCCCACGATGTGCAACTTATCCTTATAGACGTCTACGGTCACCTTCTCTTGATAGGTACCCTCCTTGATCGTCACCGTACGCCACGTGGTCGGCTTGGAAGGAAGAGCGTCCAGACACTCCTGAACGCTCTTGAAATCTCCTCCGCCGTTGCAATCGACCACCCACTCCGTCTTGGGCGCGCTCTGGCATCCCACCAGCAGCAACGCCGCATAGAGCAATCGTTTCATCGGCTCACGGGGCATTAAAGGGTCACACCCGTCTTGAAGATGGCAATCTCCTTGAAGCCCGTCTTCTCGTGCTTCAGAGGCTCACCATTGACCGTAGCGACGATCTTCTCGATCAGACGCTCCAGCACCACCTGCGGCTCCTCATCCTCGACCATCGTACCGGCATTGAAGTCGATCCAGTTGGCCTTGAACTGCGAGAGCTGCGTGTTGGTCGAGATCTTCATCGTCGGCACAAAGGCACCAAACGGCGTACCACGACCCGTCGTGAAGAGGACAATCTGACAGCCCGACAAAGCGAGCGACGAGGCAGCAACCAAGTCGTTACCCGGAGCTTGCAACAGATTCAGACCATTCTTGACGATCGGCTGGCAGTAGCTCAACACATCGACTACCTGCTGGGCACCACCCTTCTGCACGCAACCGAGCGACTTCTCCTCGAGCGTCGTGATGCCACCCTTCTTGTTACCCGGCGAGGGGTTCTCGTAGATCGGCTGATCGTATTTGCGGAAGTAGCCCTTGAAATCGTTGATCAGGCAGACCGTATTCTCGAAGACCTCCTTGTTGATCGCGCGGTCCATCAGAATCGTCTCGGCACCGAACATCTCCGGCACCTCCGTCAGGATCGTCGTACCACCCTGCGCGATGAGCCAGTCCGAGAACAGACCCACCA
The DNA here is from genome assembly GCA_045127275.1 of Alistipes sp. GTDB lineage: Bacteria > Bacteroidota > Bacteroidia > Bacteroidales > Rikenellaceae > Alistipes. The sequence goes on along the minus strand of JBGVPZ010000009.1, from coordinate 157,169 downwards.
GCGGGTTGGCCGTGATGCCCGAGAAACCATCCGAACCACCACACTTCAGACCGACACGCAGGTAGCTCAACGGCAGCGGCTCGCGCTTATCCGCACGCGTCTTCTCGACCAGCTCCTTGCAGATCTCGAAGCCCGTCTCGATCTCATCCTCGACCTCCTGGGCGATAAGGAACTTCACACGCTCCTCGTCCCACTCGCCGATCACCTCCTTGAACGAGGCGATCTGGTTGTTCTCGCAACCCAGACCCAGCACCAGCACAGCACCGGCATTCGGGTGCTTCACCAGCGCAGCCAACGCATGCTGCGTATTGGCATGGTCCTCACCGAGCTGCGAGCAGCCGTAGTTGTGCGTATAGACACGTACGTCGTCCAGATGCGAGCAGTCGCACTCACGCTTCACGCGCTCGGCAATCGCCTGTGCCTGACCATTGACGCAACCCACCGACGGCACGATCCACAACTCGTTGCGGATACCCATCGTGTTGTTCTTGCGCAGATAGCCCATCACCTTCAGATCGTCCCGCTTCGGGTAGTCGATCGTATAGCTCTTGTGGTCGTAGGTGTACTCCAGGTTATCGTGCAGATTGGTCTTGAGGTTGTGCGAGTGAATCCAGCCACCCTGCTTCACCTCCTCGGTGGCGTGACCGATCGGATAACCATATTTGATGACATTCTCACCCTGGGCAATGTCGCGCAAGGCGAACTTATGGCCACGGGTAATATCCTCCAGCAGCGTGATCGCCTGACCGTCGATCTCCACCACCTCGCCGGCCTTCAGATCATCAGCGATGGCTACTGCCACATTATCGACAGCATTGATTTTCAGAAATCTTTTCATCTCAAAAGTTTGTGTTTTCAGGGTTTAGCAAAAGAGGGGCGATGTGCGCTTGCGTGGCACTCGCCCCTCGATTGAACATCTTATGAGCTTAAATTATTTGCGGAAGGGAATTTCAAGGCTTGCGCAGATGCTCAACGCGGAGCATACTGTTTGTATGTGAGCAGTTGAGCAGCAAGCGTAACGCAGAAATTACCCGCGCAAAAATTTAGGCCAGGAACTTCTTCAGGGCTGCAGCCATACCCAGCTCCTCAATATCCTTCAGATACTTGGCCACTGCAGGAACGAAGCCCGGAACCTCCGAGAAGTCCACGGTGAAGATACCGCTCTCCTTGACGATCTTGGCTACCGTACCCTCCAGATCCTCCGAATTCCAGTTCTCGCGGATGTAGGCTACAAACTCGGCCGTATCATCGGGCTCGAAACCGCTCTTCGGGCTGTAGTAAGCCATCAGGGCAGCGAAGGTCATGCACTCGTGCTCGGCAACCTTGCCGGCCTTGAACCAGTTGTCCTTGACCGTCGGATAGTTGCGAGCCTCCCACTTCGAGAGCGAGTTGAGCGAGATCGACTTCAGCATGTGCTTGATATAGGGGTTGTAGAAACGCTCCAGGATGCTCGATGCGAAGGCCTTGAGCTCCTCCTGATCCTCCTCGATCATCGGGATCACCTCCTCGGCAACCATGTCGTTCACAAACTTCTCGATATCGGGCGTATTGAAGGCATCCATCACCGTCTCGCAACCCATCAACAGTGCCATCGTCACCATACCGGTGTGCGAACCATTCAGGATGCGCACCTTCTTGTCACGGAACTGCTTGATCGAGGGCATGAAGATCACGTGCAGACCTGCCTTATCGAGCGGCAGCGCCTCCATCACCTTCTTGTAGCCCGGACCACCGATAGCCCACAGGTGGTACAGCTCGGCCTTCACCACGAGGTTATCGTCGAAGCCAACCTCCTCCTTGATCTCGTTGATCGTATCGCGCGGGAAGCCCGGAACGATGCGGTCCACCAACGTATCGCAGAAGTGGCAGTTAGCCTCTACCCAGTCGATGAAGTCCTGACCCAGCTTGTGGTACTCGGCATGCTTGATCACATACTCGTGCAGCGTCGAGCCGTTGTTCTCGATCAGCTCGCAGCAGATGATCACCAGACCCTTCTCCGGATCGCCATTGAAGTGCTTGAAACGCTTGTAGAGCAAAGCCGTCATCTTGGCGGGATACGACTTCGGCGGGCAAGCCGTCAGGTCGTCACCCTCCTCGTAGCGGATACCGGCCTCGGTCGTGTTCGAGATCGTGATCTTAAGCTCGGGCGAGAGGAAATACTGCTCATACTTGGCATACTCCTCATAGGGGTTGAACGAATCCATCACGCTCTTGACCATGCGCACATCCTTCTTAGGCTGCTTATTCTCGATACCCTCAAGATATACATGGTACATATTATCCTGCTCATTGAGCATCTCGACCATCTTCAGCACCTTCTTCTCAGGGTCGATAATCGGCTGGCAGATAGCTACACCGGCATTCATCACGCCCTTCTCGTTGGCAATGTCGATCTGCCAATCTACGAAAGCACGCAGGAAGTTACCCTCACCAAACTGAAGGATCTTTACAGGACGCTCGACCTTCTCTACGGTCGATTTATTGAGTTTCTGAATCATTTTGTTTGCGTTATTTTAAGAGATACTTTTTTTTCTTATTTAACCACGATCGGCTTGTGCTTCGGCACGAGCGACTTCATGATGCTCCAAGCCAGCAGATAAGCCACGGCGCAGATGCAGAAGATGATCATATAACCGGCAGGCTTGCCCTCGAAACCGAAGAAGGTGAAAGCATCACCCTGAGCCTCGGCATAGGTAAAGAGCTTACCGGCACCCTTGTTGATCAGGAACGAACCGATACCACCGGCCATGGCACCAATACCCGTAATCGAGGCAATAGTCGATTTGGGGAACATATCACCTACCGTCGAGAACATATTGGCCGACCAAGCCTGGTGACCCGCACCGGCAACACCAATCAGGATGGCAGGGAACCAAACCGAGATATCCTGCAACGGCTGTGCAAAGAGTGCCACCAACGGGAAGAAAGCAAAGATCAACATGGCACGCATACGTCCCGAATAGGGCTCCATATTCTTCTGCTCAACGAAGAACTTGGGCAGCCAACCACCACCAATCGAGAGGACGGTAACAATCAGATAGAGTACAAATACAAGCATCTTACCCAACGTAGTATCCATACCACAACCACACTCCGAGAAATAAGCCGGAGCCCAGAACAGATAGAACCACCATACGCCGTCGGTGAAGAACTTACCGGCAATAAACGACCAGGTCTGCTTATAGCGGAAGCACTGCAGGAAGGGAATCGTCTTCTCCTCCTCGGCTGCAGGCTTCACCTCCTTCGGAGCATCCTTCTCATCCTGGAGAATGTAATCCAACTCGGCCTTATTGACATGCTTCGACTTCTCGGGCTTCTCATACATGAATACCCAGAAGAACATCCAGATAAAGCCCAAAACACCGATGATGATAAAGGCCATCTCCCAACCCCAAGCCTTAGCCAGAATCGGAATCGTCAGCGGAGCTGCCAAAGCACCTACCGAAGCACCTGCATTAAAGAGCGAAGTCGCCAACGCACGGTCCTTCTTGGGGAAGTACTCAGCCGTCACCTTGATGGCTGCGGGGAAGTTACCGGCCTCACCCAACGCCAAAATGCCACGACATACCAAGAAGAGCCATACACTCAACGTAGCGACAGCCACCGCAGCATCACCCGTCAAGGCAATCATCTCGGCTACCGAGCCAATGCCCTCCATCTGCATGGTTGCCCAACCGCAACCAGCGTGCATACAGGCACCCAGCGACCAAACACCAATGGCCCACAAGAAACCCTTCTTCGTACCCATCCAGTCCACGAACTTACCGGCAAAGAGGCAAGCGCAGGCATAGAAGATCGAGAAGAAGGCGGTAATCGTACCATAGTTATCATCGTTCCAGTGGAACTCCGGAGCGATAAAGTCCTTCCACGTCAGCGAAAGCACCTGACGGTCGAGGTAATTGACCGTCGTAGCAACGAACAGCAGCAAGCACATCCACCAGCGCCAGTTCGTCATCTTCGAATTGTTTTGCATAGTATTGTTTGTCAGTTAATTTAATTTGATTTCCTCAAGCATTACTTCGCGCGAATCTCAGCGATGATATCCAGGCACTCGCGGCACTTGTTGGTCACATACTCCCAATCCTCGGCCTTCACCTTGTCACCCGGGAAGAGCTTCGAGCCCATACCCACGCAATAGACACCGGCCTTGAACCACGACGTGAGGTTCTCACGGTCGGGCGATACGCCACCCGTCACCATGATCTTCGACCACGGGCAGGGAGCCATCAGACCCTTCACCATGTTCGGACCATAGACATCACCCGGGAAGAGCTTCGTCAGATCGCAACCCAACTCCTGAGCCTTACCGATCTCCGACACCGTACCGCAACCCGGGCAGTAGGGAATCGAACGACGGTTGCAAACCGGAGCAATCTCGGGGTTGAACAGCGGGCCCACGATGAAGTTAGCACCCAGCTGGATATAGAGCGCAGCCGTCGGAGCATCTACAATCGAACCGATACCCAACGCCAGCTCAGGGCACTCAACAGCTGCCCACTTGACCAACTCGCCAAAAATTTCGTGTGCAAAGTCACCACGGTTCGTGAACTCGAAAGCGCGAACACCACCCTCGTAGCAAGCCTTCACGACCTTCTTGGCAACCTCTACGTCCTTGTGGTAGAATACGGGCACCATACCCGTCTCGCCGATTTTCTTCATCACGGCGATCTTATCAAATTTTGCCATTTTGCAAATGCAGAATTTAGAATGTAAAATTCAAAATGAATAATATAGATAATAGGTATAACGAGGGGATTTCAAGGCTTGCAAGCTCCGCAAAGCGCAGCATACTGGTGTATGTGAGCATTTGCGGAGCGATGCGTAACGTAGGAATCACCCGTTAGACATATTATCTCTGTACGCGGCCATTCGCATTACCACCGGCCAACGACTCTACCTCCTCAACCGATACGAGGTTGAAGTCGCCATTGATCGTGTGCTTCAACGCCGAGGCAGCCACAGCAAACTCGAGAGCCTCACCCTGGTTAGGCTTGGTCAGCAGGCCGTGGATCACACCACCCGAGAACGAGTCACCACCACCTACGCGGTCGATGATCGGGTTGATATCGTAACGCTTCGACTCGTAGAACTCCTCACCGTTGTAGATCATAGCCTTCCAGCCGTTGTGCGTAGCCGAGAACGACTCGCGCAGCGTCGAGATCACATACTTGAAACCAAACTCCTTGGCCATCTGCGTGAAGATACCCTTGTAGCCCTCAGCATTGGTCTCGCCACCCTCTACGTCAGCATCGGGTTTGAAGCCCAGGCAAAGCTCAGCATCCTCCTCGTTACCGATGCAGACATCGACATACTGCATCAGCGGGCGCATGATCGACTGTGCCTTCTCCTTGGTCCAGAGCTTCTTGCGGAAGTTCAGGTCCACCGACACCGTAACACCGTGACGCTTGGCAGCCTCACAAGCCAGCTTCGTCAGCTCGGCAGCCTTATCCGAGATAGCCGGCGTGATACCCGACCAGTGGAACCAATCGGCACCCTCCATGATAGCATCGAAATCGAAATCAGCCACATCAGCCTCAGCAATCGACGAATGAGCGCGGTCATAGATCACCTTCGAGGGACGCATCGAAGCACCCGTCTCGAGGAAGTAGATACCTACACGGTCACCACCGCGAGCGATGAAGTCGGTCTTTACACCATACTTACGCAGTGCATTGACAGCCGACTGGCCGATCTCATGCTTCGGCAGCTTCGTTACGAAATAGGCCTCATGGCCATAGTTTGCGCAGCTGACAGCCACATTGGCCTCGCCACCGCCATATACCACGTCGAACGAATCCGACTGAACAAAACGCGTGTTACCCGGCGTCGAGAGACGCAGCATGATCTCACCTAAAGTTACGATTTTCATTGTTGTAGTTTGTTTGAGTTATTAGAATTTGAAATAATTTTTTGCATTGCGGTAGCAAACGCCCTCGACGATCTCCTTACCGATGAAGTCAATCTCCGATGCAGGCAGCAGACCCTGCTCGATGTCGTTACCCAGCAGGTTGCAGAGCGTACGACGGAAGTACTCGTGACGCGGATACGAGAGGAACGAACGCGAATCGGTCAACATACCCACGAAGCGGCTCAACAGGCCCAGCGTCGAGAGGGCGTTCATCTGCTTCTCCATACCGTCCTTCTGATCGAGGAACCACCAGCCCGAACCGAACTGAATCTTACCAGCGCCGTAGCGGCCATCCTGGAAGTTACCCAGCATCGTGGCCACCAACTCGTTATCGCGCGGATTGAGGTTGTAGATGATCGTCTTGGTGAGCTTATCCTGCTCGTCGAGCATGTTGAAGAACTTCGACATCTTCTTGGCCACCGTAAAGTCACCGATCGAGTCAAAGCCCGTGTCAGGACCCAGCTGGCGGAACATACGACCGTTGTTGTCGCGGATAGCACCGTAGTGGAACTGCTGCGTCCAACCCGTCTCCCAGTCCATGATGGCAAACTCGACCATCATCGCGGTCTTGTACTTGAGGATCTCCTCCTGCGTCAGCGACTGACCGCCATAGACCTTCAGGAAGATAGCGTCGATCTCCGACTGGGTGTAATCCTCGGCATAGAACTCCTCGATACCGTGGTCCGAAAGGCGGCAACCCACCTCCTCGAAGAACTTGTGACGTACGCGCAGCGCCTCGATCACATCCTGGAACTTCTTAATCTCGACACCCGACACCTCGGCCAGCTTGTCGATGTAAGCCTTGAAGTTGGCGGGTACCTCTACGGCCATTGCCTTATCGGGACGCCACGTAGGCAACATCTTCACCTTGAAGCCATCGGCAGCCACCTTCAGATGGTGCTCCAACGAGTCAATCGGATCGTCCGTCGTGCAGACCGTCTCCACGTTATAGTGCTCCATCAGACCACGAGCGTAGAACTCGGGCTGCTGCAGCTTCTCGGTGCAGACATCATAAATCTCGCGAGCGGTCGAGGGATTCAGCAGTTTCTCAACGCCAAAGGCGGTCTTCAGCTCGAGGTGCGTCCAGTGGTAGAGCGGGTTACGCATCGTGTAGGGAACCGTCTCAGCCCACTTCTCGAACTTTTCCCAGTCGGTCGTATCCTTACCCGTGCAGAAACGCTCGTCCACACCGTTGGTACGCATGGCGCGCCACTTGTAGTGGTCACCCTCCAGCCAGATCTTCGACAGGTTGTCAAACTTGTGGTTCGAGGCCACATACTCGGGAATCAGGTGGCAGTGATAGTCGATGATGGGCATTTTAGCCGCATGCTCGTGATAGAGACGCTCGGCTGCCGGCGTCTGCAACAGGAAGTTGTCGTCATTAAACTGTTTCATAATCTATGAGGTTGGTTAATTATTGTTACACATTTCAGCATGTAAAGTTAATATAACTTTCCGAAAATTACAACCCAAACTCATACGAATTTCAATAGAATCTTTGCTAAAGTATAGTTATTTTTGCGAAATAGTTGTAATTTTGTCCATCAACGATGCTAAACAAACTAAAAACACCGCTTATTATGAAAAAAATCACCCTTCTGCTGTGGGCTGCTGCCTTAGCTGCCTGCACTTCGGAAACCGCTATGCAGGTTTCGATCTCCAACCCTACCCCCTCCGAGCGTGACGACGAGATGGTCGAACTCTCGTGGGCCTCGATTCTCGAGAAACTGCCCGAGGCTACGGCCGATAATATCGTAGTCTATGACGATGAGGGAGAGGAGGTTGCATCGCAGGTGATCTACCGTGGCGAGGAGGCTCCGCAGGCCCTGATCTTCGCTATCGACGTGGATGGTGGCCAGAGCGAGCTTTTCACCCTCAAGACGGGTGTACGCGGCGTGTATGAGCCGAAGGCCTTCGGTCGTCAGGTGCCCGAGCGTTACGACGACTACGCCTGGGAGAACAACCTCTGCGCTTATCGTCTCTATGGTCCCGCGTTGGAGACCTCGCCCGAGAAACTCATCACGCCGGGTATCGACGTTTGGGTGAAGTGCACCGAGAAGTTGGTCATCGACGAGTGGTATGCCAAAGGCGACTACCACCACAACTACGGCGACGGCATGGACTGCTACAAGGTAGGCCGCACGCTGGGCGGTGGTGCTTCGGTACCGATGGTCGATGGTAAATTCTGGCCTATGGAGCACAACTATGCTACAGCACGCACGCTCGACAATGGTCCGCTGCGCACGTCGGTGGAGCTGACCTACGTCGGTTGGGATGTAAACGGCGTAGAGGTATCGCTCGTCAAGACCATCACGCTCGACGCTGACGACCGTTTCAACAAGATGGAGAATGTCTATACGGGCGACTTCGAGACGCTGCCCATTGCTGCCGGATTCGTCCGCCACGACGTAAAAGCCACCCGCACGGGTGCCGGCTGGGCCGCTATGGTCGAGGCTGTATCGGATTCGAAGCAGCCGGAGGTCGATGGTGACATCTACCAGGCCATCGTACTGCCCGGAGCTCAAACCGAAGCCGACCTGCTGGGGCACACGCTGGCTGTGATTCCCGTAAAGTCGGGTGAGAAGATGACCTACTACAGCGCATCGGGCTGGAGCCAGGGTGGCGTAGAGGATATGGAGGATTGGTTAGAGGAGATCGAGGATCTGCAGGCCAAACTCGCACAGCCGCTGACCGTCACGATTCAGTAGGCGCACATTGCCCAACACAAGAAGGGGCTGTCCAACTTTTGAGTTGCGACAGCCCCTTTCAATTTATAGCCGGGTGATTACTTCTACGCCTCCCGCTTAAAAGAGTTTTTTCTTGGAGGGTATCACCACAAAATCCTTCAGATAGAAGGGTTCAAAATAGGCTATATCCTCAAATTGTTCGGCCTGATAGGCCTCCTCAGCCAGACGCACCAAGCCGCGCGCCGACGGAGCTACATCCACCTGCACGGCATCTGTCAGTACCTCGCAACACTTCTTCGAGCCATTACCGAAGATCACGAACGGACGACCATCACTGCGCAGCGCAGCAAAGCTCTCGGCCGTTACAACTTCGGCTGTCACCTCACTCTCGGCCTTCCCTTCAGCGTCAAATTGCTGCGTATAGACCTCCATCCGTCGAGCATCGACCATCGGGCAGAGGTGCGCCTCAGACCAACGTTCCACATCCAAAATACCCGCCTCGTAGTCCTCACGGGCCACCTCGGTCAGTGCATCGAGTGATCCGATGGCGATCAGCGGCTTACCCACGCCATAGCACAACCCTTTGGCAAACGACACACCAATACGTAACCCCGTATAGGAGCCGGGGCCTTTGCCAACGGCCACCGCATCCAGATCTTCGGGATGCAGTTGCTGCTCCTCCAACAATTCATCGACAAAAACAGCCACCTGACGGGCATGATCGCGCCCCTCGTCACTCTCGCGCAGGGCCAACAGTTCCCCATCGCGGGCCAAAGCGACCGAGCAGATATCCGTGCCGGTCTCGATGCAGAGTATCAATGCCATAAAATCTATTGCTTATCTGTAATTTTTCATTGCCTTATCCATCTCGCGCTTCGCGTCGTTGCTCTTCAGGTACTCGCGCTTATCGTAGGACTTGCGACCACGCGCCAGACCGATCACAATCTTGGCTAATCCCCGTTCGTTGAGAAACAGACGCAGCCCGACAATCGTCAGACCCTTATCTTGCGAGGCACGCTCCAGCTTAGTCAGTTCACGAGCCGTCAGCAGCAGCTTTCGATCGCGGCGCGGCGTATGGTTGTTGCACGTACCCCAAGCATACTCGGCGATATTCACACCGCGAATCCACAACTCACCCCGATCGAAGTAGCAATACGAATCGACCATCGAAGCCTTACCGGCACGGATCGACTTGATCTCCGTCCCGACGAGCACCACACCGGCAATCCACTCTTCGAGGATCTCGTAGTCGAACGTGGCTCGTTTGTTTTTAATATTTATCTTTTTTTGTTCTTTCATCACACAAAACGGCACTTAATTTGCACTTTTCGTCCTTCAGAGATGGGTATCGGGTCAAGGTAACTAATTCTTTTATCTTTGATATGTTTTACACATCTTTCTGTTTATTTTCTGTTTGCACACGGTATGCGTAGTGATACGTGTACGCTCCGAGGCCCATCTCTGGGGCTGTCCGACCAACCACGTCGCGACAGCCTCTTTGGTGTTGCGAGGCGATCCTGCCGCACCTTGCCGATCACCCCATATACTCCCTGCGGCGATGCCCCGCTTACAAAATCAGGCGGTCCATCTTCCGCGAGATGATCACCTTCACCTCGTTGAGCTGCGTCAATTTGCGGATGATCTCCATCTGCACCTCATCCGAGTAGTTCCCGGCCTTCAATTTGGCCTGTTCGTCACGGATCATACGCTCGATCACCTTCGATTTGAAGAGCGTAGCCGCACGCGGCACACCGGCAGATAGAATCTCCTCGGCCGTCTCAACCCGAATCTCCTTCTGCCGCCACAATTCGCTGGCCGTATAGTTCTCATCAACGGTCAGCAACTCGACCGCCTGGTTGCACACCTCCGGATCCGGATGGTTAATAAAGGGCTGCACCGGGATCTCCACACCCACCCCGGCCTCACGCCACATCGTGCGATAGAGATCCAGAATCTGGTTCTTCTGCGGATCGGTAAACTTCAATCCATCGACATCCAACTCCCCAAAGATAAACTCGGCCACGTTGTAGGCTATCGTCTCACGACCCTCGGTCACTTCGAACGACAGATGGCCATACTTGAGCAGGTATTTAGCCAACTCGGACTCCAACGCCTCGATCGAACTGCCCGCCTCAATCGGACCAATCGGCCGACCTGCAGACTGCTGCGGCACCGACTGCTCGGCACGCTGCTGGGCCATCTGCCGGCGCAGGAACTCATCCGACTGCCGATCGCCGGTCGAGGCCAACCGTTTTCGGGCCACCTCACCCATGAGCACCTGCTCTTCGATCTGCATGGTCGAGGCGCACTCCTTGATATAGACCGACCGACGAATCGAATCGGGAATACGGGCGATCGACTCCACCATATCGCTGATAGCTGCCGACTTGCGGATCGGATCATTGCCCGTCTCGCCCATAAGCCGTCTCGCCTTGAACGAGAGGAAATCCTGCTCATGGTCAGCGATATATTGGCGCACCTGATCGGCCGTATGACGTCCGGCAAAGGTGTCGGGGTCATCCCCATCGGGCAACAAGACAATGCGCACGTTCAGTCCCTCCTGCAGCACCAGGTCAATACCGCGCATAGCGGCCTTGATACCTGCCGGATCCGCATCGTAGATGATCGTAATATTGTGCGTGAAGCGAGCCAAGAGGCGAATCTGTTCGACCGTGAGCGACGTACCCGACGAGGCCACGACATTCTCAACTCCCACTTGATGCATCGAGATGACATCCAGGTAGCCCTCGACCATGATGGCGCAATCCTGCTGCTGAATGGCTCGCTTGGCGAAATAGAGACCGTAGATCTCGTTCTTCTTGCTGTAAATCTCACTCTCGGGCGAATTGAGGTATTTGGCCACCTCCTTATCCGAGCGCAACGTGCGGGCTCCGAAGGCCACCACGCGACCCGAAATATTATGTACGGGGAAGATCACACGGTCGCGGAAACGATCGTAGAGCGACCCATCGCTCTCACGCTCCTTCGACAGACCGGTCGAGACTAGGAACTCCTTTTTATAGCCTGCCTTGAGGGCATCCTGCGACATTCGATCGCCTCGCGAGGGGCAAAAACCGAGCCCAAACTTACGAATCGTAGCATCGGTCAGCCGACGCTTTTGACGGAAGTAGCCCATGCCGACCGAAAGGCCCTCGTCATCATTGCGCATGTAATTGACGAAGTAGTCAGCCGCCCAACCATTAACGGCAAACATGCTCTCACGATCGTTGTTGCGGCGCACATCCTCCTCGGTCTGTTCGCGCTCCTGCACCTCGATATTGTAGCGTTTGGCCACCATCTTCAGGGCCTCGGGGTAGCTCAAGCTCTCGTGCTCCATCAGGAAGGTCACGGCATTGCCGCCCTTGCCACATCCGAAGCACTTATAGACACCCTTGGCCGGGGAGACGATAAACGACGGAGTTTTCTCGTTGTGAAACGGACAGCACGCGGTATAATTGACGCCCTTGCGTTTGAGCGTCACATAGTCTCCGACAATATCAACGATATTGGCTGCGGCGTAGATTCTATCAACAGTTTCACGATCGATCATAGGGCTACAAAGATAGTGAAAGCCGAGCGCAATGCCAAAAAAATAGGCGGTAAAAAGTAACAAAGGTGTTGCAACAGCTACAGTGGCAGATATATGCGTTTCGTCGGGCGATTGCCGAAGGCAAGAAGAAAGTGTAGTGAATCCCACAAACTTCAAGCTCGCTTGAGTTTGAAGGACTCACTACACTTTGATCTCCTACGGAGATAGTACCCGACGAAACGGGTGGAAGAGGAACGATCTCTTTCTTTATTAAAATAAAAATACCCACATTCCCTCCTAAATCCTCCCTTTGCCAAAGGGAGGACTTGAGGGGTGGTGCTAACGACCGAAAGAAACTTTTCGATGACCTATTTGACGGTCGTGGCATTGCCGAGGCGCATCCTATCTAAACCGAGCGGCGCATGCCGGAAGGCTATGCGGAGCGAAGGTAAAGATAGCGTCCTAAAAAATTCAAAATGTAGACCGCAAAATTGAGCATAAAAAATGGGAATCATAGGACGCTTACGCCTCCCATAACTCCCATTCTTCCTATCATTCCTATTGACTACTTCACCCGTCCCATGGCGCGGTCGTACTCCATCGAGGCCCAGATGAAGGGACCCGTACCCTTCGGGTCGTTGTCGCGCACCGGCTCCGAGAGGTAGTAAGCATAGCTGCCATCGCGGCGTGTGCCATCCGTATCAAGACCGGCTACGGCACAGCAATTCTCGATCGAGATCGTGCCATCGGCATCCTCGCGCACAAAGCGGTCAATAAATTTGCGATAGAGTTCCAATCCCTGTTCACGATACTCCTCGGGCAGATAACCCAAGCGTACACCCTTCAGCATGGCATAGATAAACATGATCGAGCCGGTAGCCTCCTCATAATTACCCTCACGCTCAGGACAGTCCATCACCTGATACCACATACCACTCTCGGGGTTGGCATAGCGCGGCAGAGTCTGCATGATATGGAGCAGAATCTCGCGCAACGGAGCACTCGCCGGATGGGTATCGATATATTGCAGCGTCTCGACAAGGGCCATCGTGTACCATCCCATGGCACGTCCCCAAGCGTGGGGCGACTGACCGGTCATCTTATCGCACCAGAACTGCGCACGCGCATCGTCGAACGCATGGCGGAAGAGTCCCGTCTCGGGATCATACGTACCACGGGCTACGGTCGTGAAATGATTGACAATATCCTGCACGTAGCCATCCAGCACCTCACCCTCGAAGTGACGCGTCACATACTCGGCATAGAAGGGCTGCCCCATATAGAGGCCGTCGAGCCACATCTGCTCGGGGTAGCGTTTCTTGTGCCAGAAACCACCGGCAGCAATGCGGGGCTGACCCTGCAACTGGCTGAAGAGCGTATCGAGCACCATCTTGTAACGCGGCTGCTGCGTGCGCTCATAGATCTCGAAGAGCGGACGACCCGGGCAGATATGGTCGATATTGTACTTCTCCTTGGCATAGGTCCACACCGATCCGTCAGCCTGCACGATCGTGTCGTAATAGCGCTCGGCATATTGGTCAAAATCAGGGCGATCATAGACCTTTGCAGCCTCCATCATAGCCAACAGTTCCAACCCCGTCGTATAGTTCCATTTCACCACTCCGGGCTTCATAAAGTCAATCATACGCGGGTGAGGATTACGGGCAATCTCACTCTCGATCATGCGCACGGCCATCGACTGATCGCCATCGGCCATCGGATGCTTCGCAGCGCGGAAATACCACCATCCACCCAACACCACGGCTACCAAAAGAAGCCGAACAAGAAATTTCTTCATAGCTGATTCACTGTTTGTTAGTAAGATTTTACATCATAACCGGCCAGACGAGCCTCAGCCTCTTTGCGGGTGAGTTGTTTCGACCAAGCCACACGTTTCTTGGGGTTGGCACCGGGGCCCTTCGAGCCGCACTCGCCATAGAGGGTCGTCTGTTCGGCATGGGGTTTATTCCAATTATGCCATCCCTCGGGCAGGATATGGCTACCCAGCTCGCAGTCGATAAAGACCGTCTGTGCATAGTCTCGCCATGGGCGACCCAAATAGCACTTCGTAACCCCTTCGTCGGCCGTCAGGCGGCAACGCACGAAGGTGAATCCGCAGGGCTTACCCGGAGGTGTCGAGGCGGCCGTCACGTAGGAGTCGCTCTTTGAGCGGATCTCGCAATCGACAAATAACGCCGACGAAGCTCCGAAGATAAAGTCGGTCGTACCCTCGATGTAGCACTGCTCGAAGTAGACCCACGTAGTCTCGTTCTGCGGCTGCTCCTTGTTGCCCTCGCCGTGTACGTAGAGCGTATCCTGATTACCTAAGAAACGGCACTTCTTAAACCGAATATTCGAGGCCAGCGTCTGCACCGCAACGGCCTGACCTACACGGCCTGCCGTATTCTCAAAAGTTACATTCTCAACCTGCCAGCCACTGGCACCGAAATAGATCGTCGAGGAGCCCGAGGTGCCCATATTGCGCCCCAGCACGCTCTTTTTACCGGCATAATCGTCCCACGAAACGACTGCCTGCCCCACACCGCGCAATCGCACGTTACGCTTCGACCAGGGAATCGAGATCTTCTCCCGATAAACACCCTCCGACAGACGAATCTCGGCCATTGCAGGATTAAAATCGGGCACGGCAGCAATCGCCTCGGTCAGCGTGAAGAAGTCGCCCGTACCATCCTTTGCCACCACAAAATCGGCAATGCGGAAATGGTCGGCCAGAGCCGGCACCTGCTTCTTCAAGCAGTCGGCCACCATGCGCGAGATGACGTGTGCACCGCGCACATTCAGGTGCGTATTATCCTCTCTTCCATCGGGATAGAGGGGCGAAGTACCCGCCTTCACCCAGACAAAATAGTCTCGCGAAGGCACATCGCCCAACTCCTGCAACCATGCCTCGGTCAGCGGCTCCACATCGAGCAGCACGACCTGCATCTCGGCCGCTACTGCGCGTACACGATCGGGATATTCGCCGTGGGTCTTTTTCAGTTGTCCCTCCTCGGTGAAGTGGCGGCGGGCAATCGGCGTCAGCAGGATGGGCGTAGCCCCCTTCTCGCGCGTTTCACGCACATAACGACGCAGATTCTCGGCAAAGACCTCGGGCACAGAACCCACCTTCGGTCGATCGACCTTCTCGTCGTTATGACCAAACTGGATAAAGACATAATCGCCCGCCTGCAGGTCGTTGTAGATCACCTCCCAACGCCCCTCGTCGCGGAACGACTTGGTCGAACGGCCATTCATGGCATGGTTCTCGACTACGACCTGCTCGTCGAAGAAGGCACGGAAGAGTTGACCCCAACCGCGTTCGGGATTCTCCTTGTCGAGTTTCTTGTTGGCGCAGGTCGAATCGCCAATCAGATAGACATGCGTGGGACGCTCGGCCGCCACGACCGTAGTCGCGGCAAAACCGATCAAAGCCCACAAAAGCAATAGTTTTCGCATGATTTATTCGAGTTTGGTGTAGCTGCCACCTGCGGTCTGGTTGGCCGTAATATCCTTAACCAGATAGTGCAGATAGATCTCAAAGTTCGTATAGAGGCCCTGCGGATCGAGCGTCTTGGTCGTTGCATCGGCCTTCGTCGGATCCAGACCCAGCAGACCCTCGTAGTAGTCGGGAATGTTATCCTTGTCCGTATCGGTCGTGGCACGCGCCACCTCCTCGCTCGTTGCCGAGAGGGTCGGCCAGCCGCCTACAGCCGTCTGCGTGTCAATGATACCGTTCTTCGAACCGTTACCACCATTGGTATAGGTTGCCTTGCCGTTGCGGGCATCATCGACCAGACGCTTATCTACGGCATCACGCTTGAGCGATGCACCTGCGCAGTCAAGGATGCGGGCATAGGCATCGACCGCCGTGTGGGTCGAGGTAAAGCAGCTCACCACGTCGTCTTTGCGGATGGGGAGCGGAGCGCTAAGGTACTGATTATAGTTGCCCCAGTTGCTGCCGTTCTTCCAGTTGATACCCTTCTTATTATCGGCCGTAATAGTAGCCTGATCGGGATTGACATTGCCATCGATGTAGAACTGACCATAGGCATCGGAGTAGACCTTACCATCCTTCGTATAGTCGGCATAGGCATTCACAAAGTAGGCACGATTGGTCGAGGCCGGACCCTTCTTGTAGTAGTTACCGATGATGTTGAACCAACCGCTCTCGCCACCATAGGTTACCTCCGAACCCCAGTTATTGATGAGGTTGTTGCGATAATCAACATTACCACGGTGGGTCGAGAGGTAGTTGTCGTAGATCTGCGGGTGGTCGATGCGGGCGTTGCGGCTGTCGTGGCAGGTGAGCATATTGTGGTGGAACGAGGCATTCTTACCGCCCCAGATACCGCCATAGCCGTGATCACCCTTGCCGTGTACCGATTTGCGCAACGACTCGCCCACCAGACACCACTGCATCGTAAAGTTCTTGTTGGCATAGAACGAGGCACACTCATCGGTAGACCACGACATCGAGCAGTGGTCGAGGATGATGTTCTCGTAATAACGACCCCAGATGGCATCGTTCTCCTGCTTGGCCGCATCACCCATACGGAAACGCATATAGCGGATAATCACATTATTAGCCTTCACAACAACCGAGTAATCGCGCAGGGTGATACCCTCGCCCGGAGCCGTCTGACCTGCAATCGTCACATCGCTGTTCTTAATCTCGAGCGTACTCTTGAGCTGAATCGTACCGCACACATCGAAGACGATGGTACGTGCACCCGAGGTATTGATCGCCTCGCGCAGCGAACCCGAGCCTGAATCGTTCAGATTCGTCACATGGATCACCCGACCGCCACGACCGCCCGTGGTGTACATACCACCACCCTCAGCACCCGGGAAGGCGCGAATCACACCGTCGATCTCGTGGTTCGGCAGAGCCAGATTGACCGCCTGACCATCGATCGTGAAGGTATAGTCGGCCGAGAACTCCGACTCCTGTACCCATACATCTTCGGCCTTACCGACAGCCTTCACGCGGAAGCGGTAGCTACCCGGCTGGAGCGAAGTAAGAGCAACTGTTGCGGTCGTCACACTGCCACTCTTCAGGGCGCTCTGTGCGCTACCCTGATAGAGTTCGTAGCTATACGAAGCGGCGCCATCGACAGGTTTCCACGTAAGAACGGCTAGGTTGCCAGAAGTTCCAGCAGTAACATTAGTTGGCGTGTCGAGTTTCACCAACTCTATAGTGAAGCTATACTCATCAGAAAACTCAGAATCTTGTACCCAAATATCGTCGGCCTTACTAAGGGCCTTTACACGAAAGCGATATGTATCCAACTCTAGCGAGTTCAATTCAACCGTAGTCGTCGCTACATTACCAATCAGCATAGCATTATCCTCGGTCCCCTTATACACTTCATAGTCATATGAAACAGCTCCATCGACGGCCCTCCACGAGAGAGTAGCCTGAATACCTGAGATTTTTGCAGTAAGTTCTGACGGCTTAGAAAGTTTAACTAGTTGATAGGTCGTAAAACTTACATCGCTCGAATAATTAGAATCAACGTAATCTCCTGAAGCCAAGGCCATTACACGGAAGGTATAAGTGGCATTCTCCTTTAAATCTGACAACGTCTCTTCTAAACCATTCACATCTCCCTCTCGCACTATTGACTCCCCCTCACAAAGTTGATAGTGATATGCAACAGCATTTTCAATAGAATTCCACCTTACAACAGCCGAAGTATTGGTCACCGATGCGGCATCAACACGAGCCACAGGACTCGAGAGCTGACTAAGTTGAGCCGAAAGAGTTGGCGACCACTCCGAGTCAAGCCATACGCTCTCCTCATCTGCCAAGGCCTTCACGCGAAAAGTGTACTTCGAAGTGCCCACCAGCTTAAAATTGTAGGTTGTCAACTGTACCTGACCGCTGTTAGCCATCACGCCATCTTTGGTCAACTCGTGGTAGTAAGCCTTGGCGTACTCTACTGCAGGCCAAGAAACCATCGCCACATCACCTTCTATGGCGAGCGATACAGCTGGAGTAGGTAATTCACTGAGTTGAACAGTAATAGTGGTCGACCAATCCGAGTCCAGCCACATACCCGTTTTATCAGCCAACGCCTTAACTCGGAAAGTATACAGCGAAGTACGTTCTAATTTAAAATTGTAGGTTGCCAACTGTACTTGACCGACTTTATCCTCCACGCCATCTTTAGTCAGTTCATAATAGTATGCTTTGGCGTGCTCTACCGAAGGCCAGGTAATTTTAGCGTTTTCTCCAGCTAATGACAATTCAGCAATAGGCGCTAACAGCGCTTCGGGCTCCAAATCGTCGCCTCCGCTGCCGCAGGCGCCCAATACGAGCGCCGTGCAGAGCGAAAGCAGTGAAATCACCTTTTTCATACGATTTACCATCTTTTCAGCGAGGCATTACTCGGCTACCGTAACTGCAGGAGCAGCCTTAGCCGAGCACTGAGCCTTCTCGGCCGTGATCTGTGCCGAGCCGATCTCGATCTGCTCGTTGCGGCTTCCGGTGACGGTCAGAGCCACCTCCATATCGGCCGGGCAGATGAAGTTTTCGGTCTTGACCTGCTTGGCATTGTTGATGGCCAACGCAGCACCCTGCTTCGGAACGATCGTCACATCCTTCAGCACCACGTTGGTCGACTCGTTGATCTGAGCACCGGTCGTCGTGTAGAACTGGGCATTCTCCACGCGTACGTTCTCCACATTCATCTCGGGCAGACCATTGAAGAGCATCGCACGACGTGCACCGTTGCAACGTACGTTCTTGATGTCAATGTTGCGGAAGGCCGGCGTCGTCTCATCCACAGGCTTGAAGGGCATATCCGTAGCCTCACCCTCATCGCCATCGGCCAACGCCTCCGAAGCCGACTTGCCACCATAGAAGAGGTCAAAGAGCAGACCATCGGTCAGCAGGTTGTTCATCGTGATGTTTTCGATGAAGATATTCTCCACCACGCCACCACGGCCGCGCGTCGATTTGAAACGCAGACCCACATCCGTACCCGAGAAGGTGCAGTTGCGCACGCTCACGTTCTTCACGCCACCCGACATCTCGCTACCTACAACGAAACCACCGTGGCCGTGGAAGACGATGCAGTTATCGACCACCACATTCTCGCACGGGATACCGCGCTTGCGACCATCCTCGTTCTTACCGCTCTTGATGCAGATAGCATCGTCACCGGCGTCGATCGACGAATTGATCATCAGCACATTCTTGCACGACTCAATATCTACACCGTCACCATTCTGGGCATAGGCCGGGCAACGTACCGTGATACCGTCGATCGTCAGGTTCGTACAGATAGCCGGGTGGATCGTCCAGCAAGGCGAGTTCTGGAACGTTACGCCCTCCAGCAGCACGTTGTCGCAGTTGTGGATAGCCACCAGCACCGGACGCAGGAAGTCACGAATCGGCTCAAAATCCTCTTTCGTGCGCATATTCTCGTTCACATTCTGATCCGTAGCACCCTTCTGGCCACGCAGATAGCTCTCCGTGGGGAACCAATTCGTGCCGTCCACGATGCCGCCACTAGCCACGAGCTTCTTCCAAGCCGAGTCGGTCACCTTGCTCTGCTTGACCATGCGCCAAGCATCGCCACCACCGTCGATCACACCACCACCCGTGATGGCTACGTTCTTCACGCCACGTGCCGAGATGGGCGACTGCATGCGCCACGTATTCAGACCCTCGAAGATGAT
The DNA here is from genome assembly GCA_045127275.1 of Alistipes sp. GTDB lineage: Bacteria > Bacteroidota > Bacteroidia > Bacteroidales > Rikenellaceae > Alistipes. The sequence continues at coordinate 137,359 of JBGVPZ010000009.1, read as the reverse complement.
CTCGGTGAGCGGATAGAGCGAACGATCCGAGCTAAAGAGGATCATCGCATGGTTCGACAGATGCAGCTCGATGTTGTCTTTCAGGACAATCGGGCCCGTCAGCCAAATACCGTCGGGCACATTGACCGTACCACCACCCTGCGCAGAGAGTTGATCAATAGCCTGTGCAAAGGCCTCCGTGCAGAGGGTCATACCATCGCCCACAGCACCAAAATCGGCCACGCTCACCGCGCGATCCGGAATGGCAGGACGTACCACTTCGGGCATCTCGAAGGGCAGATTGTCATACACCGACGTTGTGCTCGTCTCCGAGCAGCAGCAAGCCGACATTGCAGCGGCAGCCAGCAAAAGAAGGGTTTGTTTGAGTTTCATAGGTTGTTTATCGTTTAATTAAATTGTTTGCGAATGGACAAAGTTACTATTTTTTAGGAGATTTCAAAAAAATGGAGAACCACAATCCGATTAACGTACACGCTCCACTCGGATCGGACGAGCCGCCTCACGCACCGACTCCAGCACACCCGACAGCAATTCGTCGTTCGTGCGATCGTCAAGCCACGTGCTCTTACGCCACCACATATCCATCACATAGTCGATGCGCCCCTCCTCATTGGGCGTCACCTGGAACAGATAGCTCAACTTATCGTCACGCTGCGAGAGGATCTGTACCCCCTCGGGCAGAGCTACAGCCAAAGCCACAGTCTCCTTCGGCCACTTGTTGTAGTCGTTCTCGGGATGGTCGCAACCGATCTGTGCCACAGCACGCTGGCCACGCAACACCTGCGTGTCGAGCATCTTCATCACACCGGTTACAAAGGTCAGCCCCTTGACATCACCCTCGAAGCGATTCTCCACCACCACATCGCTATGGCCGGCATAGATCGTATAACGCGAGGTCATCGTGATCCGACGACCGCCATAGTTCCAACCCTCAACGCGCATCTCCATGATGGCACGCACAGGTCCTTTAGCCAACACACGGGCCTCACGACGCTCGAAGTCGGTGATGTGGATCATCCCCTTCTCCTCGTCCCAGCCCTTCAGCACACCCACGCCAATCGAGCCGAAGACACGCAGATTGTCGTGGCCAAAGCCGGCAGCCAGTTGCTCGGGGGTCGAATACCACATCGAGCGGCGCAACTCCAGCTGTTCGCTCTTCTTGCCGTAGGTGTCGATCGTCTGCTTCTTATCGAAATAGACACGATAGGCCGCCTTCTCGGATTCGATAGCCGGGCCGTGGTGGTGCAGTTTGCGATACATGTCGTCCTTGAACGAGAAGAGCGTATCGCGCTCCGTGAGGCTCTTATCCTCATTTTTCCACCACATCTGGGCATTAACTTTCGAAATGGGTTGCTCGGCAAGCGGTTTATCCGAGAAACGCACCGTAAAGAGGCGCTCTCCACACACATCGGCCACAAAAGCCGCCTCGCCCAACACCTTGTCTAGCTGAGCCGGGATCGCCTCCCCCTCGGAGTTCACCGTCACACTCTCAGCCCACGCCGGTACCTGATCGATCACCACCGGGCAGGCTTTGCGAAGCCCCTCGACCGAGACCCGATAGGTCGATTTCAAACTCTTTGCTCCGGCTGTCAAACAGAACAGCAAAGCTCCGGCAGCCAATAAGATTCTCTTCATGTTATCTGTTTTTAATACTTGTTTCGATCCATTTTTCTAACTCCGCAGCCGAACGAATTGCCCCCGCAGGAAGCTCTCCGCCAAAGGATTGCAGTTGTCGCTGATCGAGCAGTTCGACCTGCGCCTCATCAACCTGCGCAAGATCCATCCCCAGATGTGTGGCAAAGAAGCGATAGACGGCCGCCCGCTTATTAGCCCCATAGTCGTGTCGCTCGGCGGCAAAATGGGCATTTTCAACCTGCTCAGTCGCGCCATAGAAGCCCCAGATGCGTTGCAGATAGGGATATTCCAACGTGGGATAGGTATGAGTCCAGTCACCACCGTCACTCACCACCAGCGTCGGGCGCGGAGCCATCACCGCTGCCAGCAACTCGGGCATGGCACTGCCTCCGGCCGCCAATGCTACGGGACGCCCGCTCTCACAGGGACATCCTCCGTCGAAGTGCGAAACCAGGTGGACTACCGGTGCCAAGACCGAGAAACGACCATCGACCAAAGCCAGCAAGAGCGTATGCGTAGCACCACCCGAGCCGCCCGTAGCAGCCATTCGCGTCGTGTCAATATCCTTGCGGGTTGCCAACACCCAGTCGGTCACCAACTTTGACCACAGCACCTGAATCTGCTGGGCATAGGGAGCCGTGTGAGCCTCGATTCCCAGCTGATGCTCCGACTCACCCCAAGCCACAATATCGACATCGACAGCCACCGCACCCATGCGGGCAAAGGTCGCCATGCGATACTGCTGATCCGGCCGATAACGCCCCTCGGGCCAATGGCCTGCCGGCGAGACGATCAAAGGGCGTTTACCGCGACCGCCGATCGGGGCATAGATTGTTCCGCAGGCATAGAGTCCGGGAAGGGTTTCGAGGGCAAAGTTCTGGGTCGTATAACCCTGATGCTTGACCGGTTTGGCCACGAAAATCTGCGGATTCTGCACGGCAGCCTGCAGGTAAGGCTCCAGATCGAGAATGGCAAGAGCCTCTTCGCGCACCATGCGAGCACGCTCCTCCCACGAGGACTGATCGGTATATTTGGCCGAAAGCCAAGCCAACAGTTTCTCGCCATCGGCCGGCGTGCGACGATGGTACTCATACGGCTGGATACGGATCTTACGTTCACCCGACCACTTCAGATCGAGCGGACGGGTCACCTGATCCAGCGTCTCGGACAAGGAGTAAGGGCGTATGCGCGAATCGGCATAGCGCAGCATCAGGCTGTCGGGCGAAAAATTGCGGTACTCGATCTGCACCGAAAAGCGTTGCTCGATCTCGGACAACACCTCCGTAAGTGGACGTGCAAAGGGGGCATCGCCCATCGGCTTTTGCGCCATCAAGGGCCACGCAACAAAGGTGCATACTATATATAGGTATGCGCGAAGTCTTCTCATGGTTTGTTGTTAGGTCGGTTGTTCTTGCAAATATAGGGAAAAGATTTGATATATCGGACTATATACGAAAAGAATAATTATGGGTCGAGGTGTGGTATTCTCGATTTTTTTTCGTAATTTCGCGCGAAATTATCCGTAAACGACTATGTTTGAAAACTTAACCGATAAACTCGAACGGTCTTTTAAGATCCTCAAAGGTGAAGGCCGCATTACCGAAATCAACGTCGCCGAGACGCTCAAAGAGATTCGTCGTGCGCTGATCGACGCCGACGTTAACTATAAGGTTGCCAAGACCTTTACCGACACGGTCAAGCAGAAGGCTCTGGGTCAGGACGTGCTGACCTCCGTCAAGCCGGGTCAGATGATGACCAAGATCGTCCGCGACGAGTTGGCCCTGTTGATGGGTGGTACGGCCACCGACATCAAGTTGGAGGGTACGCCCGCCGTGATTCTAATCGCCGGTCTGCAGGGTTCGGGTAAGACAACTTTCTCGGGCAAGTTGGCCCAAATGCTCAAATCGAAGAAGGGCCGCCAAGTGCTGCTCGTAGCCGGTGACGTCTATCGTCCGGCCGCCATCGACCAGCTCAAGATCCTCGGCCAGCAAGTGGGCGTAGAGGTCTACACCGAGGAGGGCAACATGAATCCTGTGCAGATTGCCGAGAACGCCATCAAATATGCCCGCCAGAAGAGCTACAACGTGGTCATTGTCGATACGGCAGGTCGTCTGGCCGTCGATGAGGCGATGATGCAGGAGATCACGGCCATCAAGGCCGCCGTGAAGCCCTCGGAGACCCTCTTTGTGGTCGATTCGATGACCGGTCAGGATGCCGTAAACACGGCCAAGGAGTTCAACGACCGCCTCGATTTCGACGGCGTGGTACTCACGAAGCTCGACGGTGATACGCGTGGTGGTGCTGCCATTTCGATCCGTTCGGTAGTCGATAAGCCGCTTAAGTTCATCTCCAGCGGCGAGAAGATGGATGCCTTGCAGGTCTTCCACCCCGAGCGTATGGCCGACCGTATCCTGGGCATGGGTGATGTTGTATCGCTCGTGGAGCGTGCCCAGGAGCAGTTCGACGAAGAGCAAGCGCGCCGCCTGAAGAAGAAGCTCGTGAAGGATCAGTTCAACTTCAACGACTTTATCCAGCAGATTCAGCAGATCAAGAAGATGGGCAACCTGAAGGATCTGGCCTCGATGATCCCGGGCATGGGCAAGATGCTCAAGAATGTCGATATTCCGGACGATGCCTTCAAGCAGGTCGAGGCGATCATCGGGTCGATGACTCCGGCCGAGCGCGAGCACCCCGAGATCATCAATGCCAAGCGTCGCGAGCGCATTGCCAAGGGTTCGGGTACGACGATGGCCGACGTGAACCGTCTGATGAAGCAGTTCGAGGATACGCGCAAGATGATGAAGATGGTAGCCGGTGGCGGCATGAAGATGCCCAAGATGCCGCGCGGCATGGGCGGATTCCGAAGATAATGATTTCTCACCAATAGAGCAAAGCGGGCAACACAGGGTTTATCAACTGTAGCCCGCTTTCGTTTTTGTTTAGAATCGGTATTTATTTATAGCTAGACAAAAGAGTCCGGAAGAACCGGACTCTTTTGTCTAGAGGCTATAAATTTAGAAATTAAAATAGAGAGCATTACCATGAAACGAGATACGTGCGTTGTATGATTCTCCAAGTACCCTATAGTCGCCTTTTCTTACAGAATGTTTAGTTGCAGGAGCTTTAAGGTGTAAAACACTGCTTTTAACAGCAATGATAAGATCTCTCTTAAAAAAGATAGTAAAAGGAGTACTATAGCGAGCCATAACATCACCTTCGTACCGATTATTGCTTTTATGGTAAGCTCTCACTACTGCATACTCTTCCCAGCCTTCATCAAGAAGCATTTCTTTAGCTGATTTATTTTCAGATGACTGATTACACATTTCGTTAGTTTTATCGTAAATATTTGCAAACAGCGGATTGCTAAATATAGTACACATCAGTAAAACAAAAAACACTCTTTTCATAATTGATTATTATTTATGAATTAATACTTAATGTGGTCCATAGATCTAAACTACGCACATAAAAAAGCGCGGACCTACCTCTCAAATCTGTCTCTGTGGTTCTCGACTACCAATGGCACAAATAAGAAAGTGAAGCCCACGCCATACAGCGCGAGCATCAACTTCACTTCTTGTGCCAACTAAAACTGTCGAGATTTCAGAGACAAGAAACAAAGCTAACGCTTTTTCCAATATTTCAAGATATACGTAGCAACTACGCTAATGTATCATAGGCACCTATTATTTACGTTTAATTATGAGTGCAAATATAGGATAAAAAACAATATTTTCCTATCTTTGTCCCCAAAGTTTTTATTTCATAAAAATAGCTAAAAACCATGGCCGCACACAAATCCGGTTTCGTAAATATCATTGGCAACCCCAACGTCGGTAAATCGACCCTGATGAATCAATTGGTGGGCGAGAAACTCTCGATCATCACCTCGAAGGCGCAGACAACCCGCCACCGCATCATGGGTGTCGTCTCGGGCGAGGATTTCCAGATCGTCTATTCCGACACGCCCGGTATCCTGAAGCCCAACTACAAGCTGCAGGAGAAGATGATGAAGTTCGTCACCGGAGCCTTGACCGATGCCGATGTGATCCTCTTCGTGACCGATACGGTCGAGGAGAGCGACCGCGCTGCCGAGATTCTTGAGCGGCTCAAGAAGAGCTCGATTCCGGTCATTGTCGTGGTCAATAAGGTCGATCTGACGACCCCCGAGAAGCTCGAGGCGTTGGTCGAGCGGTGGCATGCCGAGCTGCCCGAGGCACAGATTGTCCCCGCATCGGCCAAAGAGGGTTTCAACATCGAGGCCCTCATCCGCACGATCGTCGAGCTGCTGCCCGAGGGTCCGGCCTACTACCCCAAGGATACGCTTACGGACAAGACCCTGCGTTTCTTCGCTTCGGAGATCATCCGCGAGAAGATTCTCCGCTTCTACGACAAGGAGATCCCCTACTCGTGCGAAATTGCCATCGACACCTACAAAGAGGAGCCGACGATCGACCGCATAGCGGCTACGATCTACGTCTCGCGCGACTCACAGAAGGGCATTGTCATCGGCCACAAGGGCGAACGACTCAAGCGTGTCGGGCAGGCTGCCCGTCAGGATATGGAGGCCTTCCTCGGCAAAAAGGTCTTCCTGCAGCTCTTTGTGAAGGTGAACGACGATTGGCGCAACAACGAGCGCGAGCTGCGTCGTTTCGGCTATGAGTTGGAATAATAAACCGACCCTGAAAATCGTTTGCAAAGAGTAATGATGCGTCTGTTCCGAATCTTGATACTGACCCTTCTCGTGGCCTGTGCGACTCCGCACGTGCGCGCGCAATACAACCGGGATTACTTTTTCTGGGTGGGGCGTCAGTGCATGATGAACAACGACTATCAAGAGGCTATCCGCACCCTCAACACCCTGCTGCGCTTTGACGAGGAGGCCTTCGAGGGCTATTTCCTGCGTGGTATTGCCAAATACAACCTGGACGACCTGCTGGGTGCCGAGGCCGACTTCTCGACCGCCATACGGCTCAACCCGGTCTATACGCAGGCCTACACCTACCGCGCCATCACCCGTTCGCGACTGGGCAACTACGACGATGCGTTGCAGGATTTCCGCGAGGCCATCGAGTTGCGCCCCGACCTGCCCGGCCCCTATTACAGCCGTGGTGTGACGCGTCTGCTGAACCAGCAATTCGAGGAGGCGATCAGCGATTTCGACAAATTCATCCGCCAAGAGACCAAGGTGGCGGATGCCTACATTTGTCGCGGATTGAGCTACCTGCATCTGAAGGATACCGTGCGCGCCTACGAAAACTACAACACGGCCATCAAGACCAACCGCGAAAGCCCCAACGGCTACAACCGTCGTGGTACGCTCTACATGCAGCAGCAACGTTTCGAGGAGGCCGAGGCCGACTTCAACAAGGCGATCACCTGCGATTCGACCTACCTGCTCTCCTTCTTCAACCGTGCGTTGGTCTACTCTGACACCCACCGTCCGATGGCCGCATTGGCCGATTTCGATCGGGTGATCCAGCTCGACTCGACCAACTCGCTGACCTACTTCAACCGTGCCATGTTGCGCAGCCAGATCGGCGACTACAACCGCGCTCTGGAGGATTATGACAAGGTGGCCCGCTACTCGCCGAGCAACGTGCTGGTCTATTACAACCGTGCCGGTGTCTACGCCCAGCTGGGTGAGATCGAGAAGGCGGTCGAGGACTACACCTCGGCCATCGAGCTCTACCCCGACTTTGCGAATGCCTACATCTATCGCGGTCGGTTGCGCATGTTGCTCCGCGACCAGAAGGGAGCCCGCAGCGACCAGGCTACGGCCCAAAAGAAGATTGCCGCCTATCGGGAGCGGTTGAGCGACAGCACCTACTCGATCTATGCTGACACGACCCAACATTTCGACAAACTGCTCTCGTTCGACAGCAAGCTGGCGGGCGGGTCGTTCGAGCGTATCACCTCACGTGCGAGTGGAGCACGCGACGAAATGCGCATCCTGCCGCTCTTCAAGTTCACCTTGCAGCAGCCCGATTCGGCCCTGCAACCCAAGACCTACCATCCGAAGCGTCTGGAGGCCTTCTACAACCGGATCGAGAATCCGCTCATGACCCTCTCGTGGCAAGACAGCTCGATCGAGGCCGACTCGCTGATGGCCATGGACAAGCGATATGCGCAGGCAATCCACGCGCTGGAACCACGCTGGGAGGATCTCTTCCAACGAGGCATAACGCAGGCCCTGATCAAGCAATACACGAACTCGGTGAACACCTACACGTCGGCCATCGAGCTCAATCCGTCGAATCCGTTCCTCTATCTGAACCGTTCGACCACACGTGCCGAGATGATCGACTTCATCTCCTCGATCGACAACTCCTATCAGCGTATCACGATCGACTCGGATCCGGCCAACCGTCTGCACAACAACACCAAGCGCACGTATAGCTACGACGAGGCCATTGCCGACCTCAACAAGGTGCTCAAGCTCTTCCCCGATTTCGCCTACGCCTACTACAACCGCGCCAACCTAATGGCTCTGTCGGGCGATCTGCCGGCGGCCTTTGAGGATTACACGAAGGCCATCGAACAGCATCCGCACTTTGCCGAGGCCTACTACAACCGAGGAATTATTCAGATCTTCATGAAGGATACGCGCAAAGGCTGTCTCGATCTGTCGAAGGCCGGCGAGTTAGGTATCCAGCAGGCCTACGAGCTGCTCAAAGTGCATGCACCCTTAGTAAATTAACAAACAAATTCAAACTAAAATAATTATGACACAAACTATTGCTAAAAAACTAAACGACAAGTGGTATCTGCGTTGGGCAGCCCTACTGCTTATCTCGTCGATGATGTTTTTCGCCTACATGTTCGTCGATGTCATGTCGCCGCTCATGTCGATGATCGAGTCGTCGCACAATTGGAACAGTGAGACCTTCGGAACCTACGCCTCGTCGGAGTACTTCCTCAACGTCTTTGTCTTCTTCCTGATTTTTGCCGGTATCATCCTCGACAAGATGGGCATCCGCTTCACGGGTTTGCTTTCGAGTGCCTTGATGGTCATTGGTGCTCTGATCAAGCTCTACGCCATCTCGGAGTACTTCGTAGGTACGGGTCTGGAGGCTTGGCTCAACTCGTGGTGGGTCGAGTTGCCCGCAAGTGCGAAACTCGCATCGTTGGGCTTCATGATCTTTGGTTGCGGCTGTGAGATGGCCGGTACGACCGTTTCGAAGGCGATTGCTAAGTGGTTCCAGGGCAAGGAGATGGCTTTGGCCATGGGTATGGAGATGGCTATCGCTCGTCTGGGTGTCTTTGCCGTGATGTGGATCTCGCCGCTCATCGCCGAGAAATATGACATGTCGGTGCTCGCTCCGGTAGCCTTCTGCACGCTGCTGCTGATCATCGGTCTGATGAACTACACGATCTTCTCGCTGATGGACAAGCGTTTCGACAAGCAGATTGCCGCCGAGGGCAAGACCACCGAGCAGACCTCGGATGAAGAATTCCAACTCAAGGATCTGGGTAAGATTTTCTCGAGTAAAATGTTCTGGCTCGTGGCTCTGCTGTGCGTGCTCTACTATTCGGCGATCTTCCCCTTCCAGCGTTATGCCCCCAACTTCTTGGAGACCACGCTGCAAGTCGATGCGACGACTGCTGCCCGTCTGTTCAGCTGTTTCCCGATTCTAGCGATGGTGCTGACCCCCTTCCTGGGTGCATTCCTTGATTTGGTGGGTAAAGGAGCGACGATGCTCATGGTGGGTGCTGTAATCATGATCACCTGCCACCTCTCGTTTGCCTTCCTGCTCCCGATCTACCCCTCGTCGTGGTTGGCTCTGGTGTTGATTGTCACGCTGGGTGTCTCCTTCTCGTTGGTTCCGGCCGCGCTGTGGCCCTCGGTTCCGAAGATCATCGATGAGAAGATTCTCGGTTCGGCCTACTGCGTCATCTTCTGGATTCAGAATATCGGTCTGTGTCTGGTTCCGCTGCTGATCGGTAAGGTGCTCAACGTCACCGGCAGCTATGTGATGCCCATGGTTATCTTCTCGCTCTTTGGCGTCTTGGCCTTCGTCATGAGTCTCTTGCTGCGCATCGAGGATGGCCGCAAGAACTACGGTCTTGAGAAGCCGAACATCAAGAAGTAGGAGTAGTAATCCTAAAATATTCCACAAAAAGAGGAGTTTTCCACGCGGGAAAACTCCTCTTTTTAGGTTATAGCATGCGATAGACCTCCATCAGCCGACTGCACATCTCCTCCCATGAGAACCGTTCCCGCTCAAGCAGGCAATTCTGATGGAATCGTTCCAAAGTGTCGCCTTGCCAGATCTGCTCAATCTTCTCGGCGATCGACTCGGGCGTTGGCTGGCACAAATAGCCCACTCGCCCGTCGGGAACAATCTCACTCAAGCCACCCACATCGGTCACCAGCATCGGGGTTGCAAATTGATAGGCAATCTGCGTCACACCGCTCTGCGTAGCCGAGCGATAGGGCAACACCACGAAATCGGCAGCCGAGAAATAGGCTGCCACCTGGCGATCGGCGATGAAGCGATCATGAAGGATCACCTCCTGCTCCAGCCCCTGCTCGGCAAGCAACCGATGGTAGGGTTTCGGATCGGTATAGAACTCCCCCGCCACGATCAACTTACGCCCTGCGGTCTTTCCCGCACGGCGCATTGCGCCCCACGCCTGCAAGAGCAGATCGAGCCCTTTATAGTCGCGGATAAGGCCAAAGAAGAGGGCATAGCGCGTCGCCGGATCGAGCGTAAGGGATACACAAGCCTCCTCGCGGGGGATGCGTTCGCCGAAGTTCTCGAAGCGCGGATGAGGCGAAAAGAGAGCCGGAGCCGCGGTGTAGGCACGCAACTGACGTCCCACCTCATCAGACATATAGACAAAACCATCGACCGAGCGTAGGAAATAGCGATTGAAAGGGCGGTCGATCAGGTGGTGTTCGTGCGGCTCGACATTGTCGATCTGACAAAGCACCTTCGTATGGCCATTCTTACGCGCCAAGCGGGCAATCGTCCCAAAGCAGGGTGCCATGAAGGGGGTCCAATATTTCAACAGAATGAAGTCGGGACGTTCACGGCGCAACATACGCCCTACGCGCCACCAAGTGAAGGGGTTGATGGTCGAAACCTCACGACGAATGGTCAGGTCCTCGGGGGCCGGCGTAGTGACCGTTTGACTCTTACCCGGAAAGAGCAACGAGGGATACTGCAACGTAAAGGTACAGAGATCCACCTCATGGCCATCGCGCTGATAGAGCCGAGCCATGGTCTGCATAATCGAAGCCAAACCGCCCCGATAAGGATGTGCCGGACCGAGAATCGTGATTTTCATACTTCAAAGATACAAAAAAAGCAAAACTTCGGCATCATCTATGCTTTTTTTCTCACCAATTAAACATAAACCATGCAAGCCCATCCGCAAAAACATATTCCCAAATCTAAGAAAAACGTGCTTAAATTTGTAAAAATTAAACCTTTCCCACACATTTGTGCACCTTTCAGCCATACCACCCTGCTCTACTCTCAAGAGATCGGTATCAGGGTGTTTGGATGAAAGCTCTCACAAAACTCACAAAACATCATGAAAAACGCAACCAATCGCATTTGGGGCGTACTCGGACGACTAATCCTGCTCACCCTGTTAGCCGGGTTTGTGCTACGCATCGTCCTGCTCTTCAACGAACAAACGCTCTCACTGAATTTCACGGCCTCGGAGTGGATCACGATCTACCTCATCGGGGCCGTCAATGACCTCTGTGTAGCCCTATTAGCCGGACTGCCGTTGTGGCTCTGGATGGTGACCACGACCGATCGCAAGTACCGCAGTCCGTGGGGGTGGATCACCCTCTCGGTGCTCGTCGCAGCCCTCTGCTACGTGCTCTTCTTCGATTCGATCTTCTCGCAATATAGCGGAGCCGCCCGCCGCATTGCGACTGCCATTTTGGCCTATTGGGCCGGCAGCTACGCCCTGCGGCTTTTTATACCTCGGGTTCGCCCCTATTGGACGCGAATGTGGCTCTTCCTGCTGACGATGATCTACGTGGGAGCCATTCTCTTCAATGTCGTCAGCGAATACCTCTTCTGGAACGAGTTTGGCGTGCGTTACAACTTCATTGCAGTCGATTATTTGGTCTATACCCACGAGGTGATCGGCAATATCGTAGAGTCCTACCCGATCTTCCCGATTCTGGCCGGTTGGCTCGTGCTGACGCTCGTAGTGCGGGAGTTGCTCTTCCGTTCCTATCGTCAAAGCGAACAGATGCTCTATGCCGCCGGATGGCGCAAATATGTGGCCACACTCTATCCGCTGTTAGTGATCGCCGCCATGGGTCTGCTTCAGCTGACCACACCCCTGCAACAGAGCAAAAATACCTACGCCAACGAGCTACAGGCCAACGGACTGCAACGATTCTACGATGCATTTCGCAAGAACGAGCTTGATTACCGCCAATTCTACCCTACTCGCCCCGACCAGGAGGTCAGCGACTATCTGTGTCGCGTCTATGGCTCTGAGCAGGGGGTTCGGCGAACCGTGCAAGGGGTCACGCAGGGAGAGCCAACCGCACAACCCTACAACATCGTGCTCATCACGCTCGAAAGCATGAGTGCCTCCTACATGGCCCACTTTGGCAACACCAAACAACTCACCCCGACTCTCGATTCGCTCTACACCTGTGGCTTGGCCTTCGATCGGCTCTATGCAACGGGCAACCGCACGGTACGCGGTTTGGAGGCGGTGACTCTTTCGATGCCTCCCTGCCCGGGTCAGAGCATCATCAAACGCAGCGACAACACCTCGTGCACGACGATCGGCGAGTTGCTGGCCGCTAAGGGTTACGATGTCACCTATTTTTACGGTGGCAACAGCTATTTCGACAACATGCGCTCGTTCTTTGGCGGGAACGGCTACCGCATCATTGACCAAATCACTTACACTGACGACGAGGTCACCTTTGCCAACATCTGGGGTGTATGCGATGAGGATTGCTACCGCAAGGCCGTTTGCACGCTCGATACGCTGGCAACCACCTCCCGTCCCTTCTTCGCCCTCATCATGTCGGTCAGCAACCACCGTCCCTTCACCTATCCGGCCGGACGCATCTCGATCCCGCACGACAGCCGCTCGCGCGAAGGGGGTGTCATGTACAGCGACTACGCCCTTGGCGAGTTTATGCGAGCTGCCCGCCAGACCGATTGGTTTGATCGCACGATCTTCCTCATTACGGCCGACCATTGCGCATCAAGTGCCGGTGCAGTCGATATTCCGCTCGACAAATACCATATTCCGGCCGTCATCGTGGCTCCGGGATTGGTTGAGCCACGCATCGAATCGCGCATCGTCTCACAAATCGACCTCATGCCTACGCTGCTTTCGCTCATCGGCTTAAGCTACGAATCGCCCTTCTACGGACGGAGCATTCTGGAGCCGGATTTCACGGAACGAGCCTTTGTGGCCACCTACCAAGATTTGGGCTACATCGAGGGGGATCGGCTGACCATCCTCTCGCCCGTACGTCGCGTAGCGCAATACCGGCTCACCCCCACGACCGAGGATCCCCACCGCATGGAGGCCGTCCAACAGATCGACAGCCTGGCCTTGCAACACGCTATTGCCTATTACCAGGGATCGAATTAGGAGTCGTCGGATATCGGTATAAAAAGAGCCTGCCTAACTTTACAAGCATTAGGCAGGCTCTTTACGTTATGGGTGATTTACTCTTACTTCGCGGGAACCTCCGCAGGACGCATCATCACCTTGATCTGATTCTTATTCTCCAGAATCATGCGGGCAAAGGCCTTCACGTCATCGTAGCTCATCGCCTTAACAGCAGCCTCGTAATCGGCCAGATAGTCCAGACCCTGCGTCTGCTTCAGGCTGATGTACTGCATCCAGCTATTGTTCTGCTCCAAGCTGCTCTTCCAGCTCTTAAGCAGGAACTCACGCGTCTTCTCAATGTCATCGGCCTTCGGACCTTCAGTTGCGATCGTCTCGATCTCCTTGATGATGATCTGGCACAACTCATCGGCCATCTGCTCGTTCGTGTCGAAGGCGATATTCATCGTATAGGTCGGCGTGGGCAGATCCGAAATCGAGCCCCATACCTGCACACCATAGGTACCACCCTTCTCCTCGCGGATCGACTGCAGATAGCGCGAATTCAGGGCCTGCGTCAGATAGAGCATCGCCAGGCGGTTCTTGGTCGTGTTCTCTACCTCATCCGAGAAGATATAGCGCACCGAAACCTTCGGCTGCTGCATCTCCGTACGGAACGTCTCATCGACCATACCCGCTACATAGCCACTCTTGTCGTCAATGGCCTGCATCGGCTTCTTGGCCGTGGGCAGCGAACCGATATACTTCTCCACCAGCGGGCGCAGCGTTTCCAGATCGACATTACCAACGATCATGAAGGTAAAGCTATTGGCCGAGGGGAAGAGCTTGCGATAGATCGGCTCCAGATCGGCAAACTGATAGCGTGCTACGATCTCCTTCGAGAGCTCCTGACGACGCGGATTGTGGCCATAAGCGATATCGGTCGTCGTCTTCTGCATCAGGTAGTCGGGGTTCTTCTCCAGATTCTCCAGCTGGGCACCCACCATCTTCATCACCGTGTTGTAATCACCCTCGTCGAAACGCGGCTGGGCAAACTGCAACCATACAAGCTGCAGAATCGTCTCCATATCCTTGGGCGAACCACCGGCAACGAGCTGGCTACGATAGGGGCTTACAGCCACATTCACACGAGCCGTCACACCCGAAAGCTGCTTCTTGAGCTCCGTAGCCGAGAACTTACCGACACCCGACATCTGGCAAACAGCCGGCAACAGGTCGGCATAGATGATCTCCTCGTTCGTGAGCACCGAGCTACCACCCTCGGCCGTAGCCATGAGCTGCACCTCGTCGGCTCTGAAGGTCGTCGGCTTGACCACTACCTTCACACCATTCTTGAGCACCCAGGTAGTCGTGCCATAGGCCTCGTCCACGCTCGTCTTCTTCACGGGCGAACCGGCCAGCACCGTACCCTCGGCGATGAGCGGCTCCTTGACTACGTCGTCCTGATAAGGCTCAATCTCACGCTGGGCCACAGCCGCGCGGATTGCCAGGATCTCAGCCTCGGTCGGAACAGCCACACCCTCCTTCTCGGGGGCATTGACAATGATCACTTGGTTCTTATCCGTGATCACCTGCTTGGCCAGCATATTCACGACATCGACATTGAGCTGCTTGATGAGCGCGCTGTCCAACTGCCACTCGGTCTCGGCATCGAGCAGGGGCATATTCTTGCGAGCTGCACGCAAGCAACGCTGCACATAGTAGGCATTCGTCTGGTCGTTGCGGTTCGTGTAACCACGCTCGGCCGAACGCAACAGATCGTTCTGTGCACGCTCAAACTCACCCTGCGTGAAGCCATGGCGACGAATGCGCTCCATCTCGACGAAGGCAGCCTCGATACCGCGAGCCAGCTTACCATCCTGGGTAGCCACACCGACAGCCGTAGCATGAAGCGTCGGGATGATACCGATCACATCGCCCGTCTGCAACGAACCACCAATGAAGGGGGCATCGGCCTGCATCGAGATCTCCTCCAAGCGAGCATTGGCCATATCCGAAATGAAGTGCGAAAGCAGCGTCTGCACCTCACCGGCCATCGTGTTGTTCAACTGTTCGGGGATCGCAGCACGCTTGATGAAGATCTGTGCCTGCGTACCGGTCATCTCCGGATCGGTATAGATCGAGACGATAGGCTCCTCGTTGTCGGGTACCGTGATCACGACCTTCTGGGCTGCATCGGCCGGCGAAGCGGGGATGTCGCTCATCAAGGTCTTGAGCTTCGACTCAACGCTATCGACATCAATATCACCTACGATGACGATCGACTGCAACTCAGGGCGATACCACTTGGCATAGAAGTCGCCCAGATCGCTATACTTGAAGCTCTCCAGACCCTCCAAATAGCCAATCAGGTTGCGCTCTGCATAGCGCGTACCCTTACCCAGGGCCTGCAGCATCTTCATCGTGGCACGCCACTGTGCACCATCGCGCGTACGCAACTCCTCCTTGATTACGCCGCGCTCCGAGTCGATCTCGGTGGGCTGCAAGGTGATAAAATGCGACCAATCGTGCAGAATGAGCATTGCCGAGTCGATGATACCCTCGCGGGTGGTCGGCACGGCCGAAATGTTGTAGCAGGTCTCATCCCACGAGGTGTAGGCGTTCAGGTTTGCACCGAACTTCACACCGATCGTCTCCAGATACTCGATCAGCTGCTTACCCGGCAGGTTCTTCGTGCCGTTGAAGGCCATGTGCTCCAGGAAGTGAGCCAGACCCTGCTGATTCTCCTCCTCCTGAATAGCACCTACATGGTGCAGGATGTAGAAATCAGCCTGTTTCTTCGGCTTCTCGTTGTGACGAATGTAATAGGTCATGCCGTTCTCCAACGTGCCTGTACGCACGGCAGGATCTACGGGCAGGGGCTGCAGCATTGGGTTACCCGGCTGCGCCATCGCACCGACTGCCAACAGCAGTGATGCGAGCCATAAAGTGATTTTTTTCATACGATTAAAAAAAGTAAAAGTAATTTTACATGTGCTGTTTTATTCCTCGTCGGGACGATACTCGATAATATCGCCCGGCTGACAATCCAATTCACGGCAAATGGCCTCGAGGGTCGAAAAACGGATCGCCTTCGCCTTGCCGGTCTTGAGAATCGAGAGGTTGGCAGGCGTAATCTGCACCCGTTCGGCCAACGTGCCGAGTTGCATCTTGCGCTTGGCCATCATGACGTCGATGTTGATAATTATGGCCATGGCTTACCCCCCCCCTGTTGCATATTTCGATTGATAGACATAGTAGTATAGGTTAATTTTTAGATGGTTAGCTTTTGTTCTTCGCCCAAATCGCGACCAATGATAAAGACCTCGGCCGCAAAGAGGAGCAGGATACCCATGATCAGGGTCGAGTAGTTCAAATGAAAAGTCGTATCGACCGTATAGGCCGTACCGGCCAGCACCTCGGCTGCCTTCGTATTGATCAGCCAAAGGCCCATTTGGTTCAACAGTTCACTCAAAATCGTCAGCAGGGCAATCGCACGCAGCAGCCAGACGTTGTTCTTGGCTAACGGACGCTCCTCGCGAATCGCACGGCGCACCGAGCGGATGATGAAATACATCAGCAGGATGATCACCGGAAAGCAAAAGGCACTGCCAATCATCAAGGCATAGATCAACGGCGAATTACCAATGGCTGCGAAGGCAATGCGGGTCATCGACTCGCCCGGCTGCACAGGTTCCTGCACCGAGAGCGAGAGGGTCGAAAGTTGACCCACCACATGGCGTTTTGCATCCGAGGTTTCAATGGTAATCGGTTCAGAGAGTCGAATGGGCACGTTCCAAAGCAAATACTGGCTGTGTGGTTCCTCCTGCTCATAGGCATCCACAATCTGATGGCCGACACGAGCACCCTCGCTCAAACCTTGTGTAAAGTTCGGCACGATATCGAGCAAAAAACCACTGATCAACACCGCAAAGAAGGCGATCATGATCAGCAGCAGACGGCGCAAATAGGCTTTTTTGTGTTCCATAGTTTCAACAAATAGGTTCTATTGTTTGCAAAGATAGCGAAAAACTATGAATAACAAATATTTTTTATTGTTTTTCGATATGAGCCCATTTGACATTTTTCTTTTATTCCTTTTTATTTGTATCTTTGCACCTATAAATAGTAGACACAATGGCAGAAAAGGCATATTTCAAACAGCATGTTGAGCCGCAAGATCTGGATTTCACGTCGCGGCTGAAGGCTCCCAACCTCATCATGGCTGCACTCAATGCAGCGGGCCGCGATGCCCACAACAAGGGATTCGACTATGTCGATATGGAAGCCGACAACCACACCTGGGTGCTGGGGCGCATGGCCATCGAGGTCAAAGATCGTCCCAAGCAGTACTCCGGCTATGAGATCGAGACTTGGATCAGCGGCTACAACCGTATCCTCTCGACCCGTAACTTCCGCATGTATGACGACGAGGGGAAAGAGTTTGCCGTGATGACCTCACAGTGGGCCATGTTGGACATGACTACCCGCACATCGGTCGATCTGACACAAACCACCGGTAAGGTACACGATATTTATATGGTGCCCGATCCCGAGCCGTGTGCTCCGGCCGGTCGTCTGCGCCCCTTGAGCGATGGGGAGCGTCACAACCACCGTGTGCGTTACAGCGACATCGACTTCAACCGACACATGAACACGATTCGCTACATCGAGATGATCTTCGACCGTCTGCCGATTGAGGCCATCAGCGAGAATCGTCCCTTCCGCCTCGATCTACACTTCCTCAACGAGGCCGTATTGGGCGAGATGCTCACCATCACGACCGCCGAGCAGGAGGGTACGTTGCTCTTCGAGATCGCCTCGGAGGAGAAGACCTGCGTACGCGCTTCGGTGCGTTTCCTGGAAGAGGCGTAAGATCGCACGCTATCCGCAACGGCACAAACCTAAAATGGGCTGTCCAACCAAGATGTTGGACAGCCCATTTAGATAGAAGCGGTGGTCCTTACTTTACGACCACATCCGCTCCATCATTCAACGTCAGCTGATAGGTCACATAGCGACCTGAGCTATTCGTATATTTCACATAGATAGCCGTCAGATCGACCACCGAGCCATCGGCCGGAATCGCCTCATCGCGGAAATGGGCATAACCACTCGTGCGAACCACGTAGTTACCCGCCGGTGCATTGCTGTCAGCACCTGCATCCGTAGGATTATAGCTAAACCAGGCCGAACCGTAGAAGTAGGTTGAGATCACCCCTGCTCCATCCATCTTACCCATGGCTGCCCACGTAGGTGTGCCCTGGATAAAATCGGTCCACGAAACGCCATCAAGACCACCCGCACTGGTCACATCGTACGAGGTCTGGTTGGCAAAATAGTTCGGGAAGTTGTTCTTATAGCCCCAGGGAGCCTTTCCAAAGGTGCTCGTAACCCCCTCGAAACGTACCAAACGGCCCAAATCATCATCGTTCAAACTCGTGTAATTCGAGCTATTAACCACCAGCGTATCGGCCTTCGACATGCCGATCTGCTCACCACGGAAGACATGCTCGGCAATCATAACCGGCAACTCGATGTTGTCGTTCGAGTACTCATTGTTGCCCGAAGCGGCACCGATGCTGACCATACCGCGATAATTACCCAGCACCAAGCCCTGCAGTTTAACAAAGAGTTCACGACCGGGGGCATAGAAGACGTAATTACCCGAATTGAGTTTCAACTCGATAGCCGACTCCGTCTTCTCGTCATAGAGGAACACCGACTTATAGATGCTGCCATAACGGTCTGTCGTGATCACCTTACCACGCGTATAGAGTGGTTCAGTAATGGGCAGCGAGGCCACGGCTCCCGTTCCAGCTCCCGTCTCGCGCCAGAAGGTCGATTTGAGCTCCTTGATCGAGATATAGTCCAACCCTTCGGCCTTGAAATCGGCATCCGTATAGGGCTGATCGGGCTGCGGATCGTCGTAATCGTTGTAGCACGAAACACCCAGCACGACCCACGAAAGGAGAATGAGTTTATAGATACTTTTCATAGTTTTTCATCGTTTTAGTCGATACCACACATTAGAATCGGAAATAGATATTCAGGTAATAAGTCGTACCGAACATGTAGAAATACTTCGAGTCAAAGGGCTGATAAGAGGTAACCGTCGTCTCCTCGTTCTTGACCAGACGCGTCTGCTCGTAACCACCCGTCTTAATATCCTGATCGTTGAGAATATTATCCACCGAGAGGCTGAAGCCGAGCGTATATTTCCGCTGGATCGACCAATTCTTACCGATCGAGGCATTCAGCACATAGGCCGAATCGAACTTCTCCTGCTGACGGATGAAGGCTACATCCGAGGGCGACATACCGGCCGAGATCACAGCATCGGTACGATAGATCGGGCTCATCGAGAGGTACATGTTGTCGTAGTAGTTCACATCGAACGACAAGAAGAGGTTCTTGCTCGAGCGGAAGTTCAGACCCAGGCTGGCAGCCAGCTGCGGGGTGCTCTCTACGTGGAAATCCTCCCAATAGACACGACCGGTCGAGACCACCTCGGCACTGTTATCCTGCGTCTGCACGTAGAAGGGGTTCGAGTCGTAGGTGTATTGACCCCAGCTCACAGCACCGCGTAACGAGAGGCCTCGATAGATCGGAGCCTGGAAGGCAGCCTCCAGACCGAAATGCTTCTTGTCAATGCCACTCATGGCAAAGTTCGTATAGGTCGAAGCCACATCGTCATAGTAGGACATCACCTTCGACTGGTCCGAGATCGTGGTGTAGTAGCCCGAAATGCGCGCCTTGAAATCGCCATAACGCACATTGTACGAAGCGTCCACACCGAAGACCTTCTCCTCCTCCAGATTCGGCGTCACCGTGTTACGCGTACGCGGCGAAACGAAGGCCGAACGGAAATCGGGAGCCTGCTGCATGATCAGCGCATTGGCCTCGATCGAATGGGCGGCCGAGAAACGATAGGTCAGATTCAGCTTACCCTTATAGTTCAGGTAGTCCAACATCTCGGAGTTACCCTTCGAGTTGTCGGCAAACAGACCCTTCTGCCACAAACCTTCACGCCACATCTGCGTGGTGCCCAGTTCACCACCCAGCACCACACCCAGGCGACCTACCTGGAACTGATACGAGGCCCAAACACCAGTCTTGAGCACGTGTGCGTAGTAGTCGTAGTTATACTTATCGCCCTCGCGTGCGACACGGGCATGGCCATGGGCATTGTAGTACTCCAAATCGTTCTGATAGAGTGCCGGATCCGACGCAAAGTCGCGCTGAGCAAACTTATCGACATCGGCCCAATAGTCACCACCCAAGAGATCCTTCACCTCCGAATAGTACTCCGTGCGGTTGCGACGCATCATCAGACCCATGTTGAGCTTCGTGTTGTTGCGGAACAGGTGCGAGAAATTGATCGCCAAGTTCCAGTCCAGCTGGTCGGTATGACGCTCCTCGACCATGTAATTGGCACGATGGCCCGGGCCATAGAGCGCCTCATCCTCGGGATCGCCGGCAATGTAGTTAGCCTGATACATTCCCTCCCAATCAAAATGGCGAACATTCTGGTAGTTGCTACGCCAACGCTCGGCCTGCATGGCTGCCTGCGCTAGATTCCCATCGCGCACGAAATAGCTCGGCAGATAGCGATAGTAATCGGGGCGCGGGTCGGGCCCATCTTTCCACGTCAGAGCCGAATAGCCGTTTACACCAAAGCGCAACGAGGTGGCCACATCCAACTGCGAACGATCCGTGATGTCATAACGATAATTAAGCATCACCAGCGGCTCATGGTTATCACGTACACGAGCATTGCGCTTCTTACCATCCTGCCAGCCCCAGTTCGGGTTGTAATAGTTGTTGCCTACCAAGTCATAGGCTTCCTGCGTCGAAGCCTGCTGAGCACCTCGTTCGGTCGGAGCACCCAACAGCGTCAATGCCAAACGATGCTGACCGGCAAACTGCTTCTCCACAGCCGCAAAATAACCGAAAGCGTTGTAATAAACCCCATCGACATAGTCGTTGCCACCCTGACGGGTCGAAAGCGAGAAGGCATACGACCAACCATTATCCTGCTGACCCGAAGCATAGGTCACCATCGCACGAAAACGGTAGCTCTGGTTGGCTGTCACCAAACTAGTACGCAGGCCCTTACGCATCTGAGAAGGGAGCGTATTGATGTTCGTCGTACCACCGATACCACCTAAACCGACATCCGACATCACCAAACCCGAAGTCACCTCTTGGTTGCGCGTAGCATCATTCAAGCCACTCCACAACGACCACGGCGAATAGCCGGTCAAGGCGTCGTTCAGGCGGATACCATTCATATAGATGTCTTGATACTGCGAGTCATAACCACGCACATTGAAGCGCATCTCGCTGAAATTGTACGAGGCGATGCTGTTGAAGATGTCCTTCGAAGCCGATAGCGACGTAGGCAACGAATTGGCATCCGAAGTCGTCTCGACATCAAATTCTGAGAAGATCGAGTCATCCAAGATCTCCTGCGGCACAACCGGCACAAGTATAACTGTCTGCAGATCACGCACCATAGTTCCCACACGAACGGCGAGGGTCAAAGGCTCGAAATCCTCAGCCTCGAACAGCAGCGAATACTCACCACCCGGCACCATATCAAAAAAGAAATTACCCTCTCCGTCCGAGGTTGCCACCTGCTCGCCCGGCATCAGTGTAATCTGCACACCGCTCACAGCCGCACGTCCCTCACGCGAGACAATGCGACCCTTGATACCTCCATCCTGGGCCATTGCAACTAGACCCAGCATCGAAAGCATTAGCGTTAGGATAGTTTTGATTTTCATATCTCTTTATTTATTTTATTTGGCAATGTAGATAAATACCGGCAAGTGGTCACTAAACCCACCCTGGAAAGTGTTGCCCACATAGGTGCGTAACGGATAACCACGATACTGCCCCTCCTGTTGGAACAAGTAGTGTTGCCGGAAGATGTACCCATAGTACTTCGTCTTTTTGTCGCGTTGCAGCATCAGCTCACCGGTCGTACCTTTGGCCAGATTCTCCGATACGACAATGTTATCGAAGATATTCCAAGCATCACCATATGCCAGCGTACCCTCGCCCTTGCGCAACATTTCGTGATAGGGGTTAAAGAACTGATTGGGCGCAACCTCCTTCAGCGAACCTTTGGCCTGCATGTACTCTTCCATACTCGGATCGGTAGGATCGTCGTTGAAGTCACCCATGGCAACCACCTTCACCGCCGGATTGGCTCGGCGCACCGAGTCGGCCAGACGGAACATCTGCTCACCAAGAGCATTGCGCTTGAAGGCCGAGGCCTCCTTACCACCTAGGCGCGAAGGCCAGTGAATCACCATGAAATAGAAGGGTTCCCCCTCGATCGTACCCCACATCGTCAAAATATCACGCGTGAGGAAGTTCGGCAACGAGGGAACATTGGCCCGAACCGGATAGCTACCCTCCAATTTGAACACATCGGGGCGATAGATAAAGGCTACATCAACACCTCGACGCTCGGGCGAATCATAGTGGACAATACGATATGACGCCGGTTTGAGCTTACGCGTAGCCACAATATCCTCCAATGCTGAGCGGTTCTCGACCTCCGAGAAACCGATCACGGCCGGATAGTTCTTATCCATGGCTGCCACATCGAAGATCACACGCTCGATATTGGCCAACTTTTTATAATACTTTGCACCATTCCAAGCCTTCACACCCTCGGGCGTAAACTCATCATCGCGCACCTCCGGATCGTTGATCGTATCGAAGAAGTTCTCGATGTTCCAGAACATGACCTTGTGCGGCTTTTGTGCAAAACTCAGCACCATCACCGATAATAGCAGCAAGGTAAAAATCCAACTTTTCTTCATCTTGTCTCTCTTCTTTTAAGATTCATTTACAAGCCCCATTGAGCCGCATTCTTCTGCGTCTTCACTTCGGCCGGCAGGGTCGGGAAGAACTCGAAACCGGTCAGTTGCTCGATTTCTTGCACGCTGCGTGCCCACGACGAGACCTCCCCCACGCTCGAATTCGACTTATGCTCCACCCAGAAGCCGATCGACTGCAACTCCGAGGCTGCATAGTCGCCCAAGCGGTCGCCCTTCTCGCGCACGTCACCCTTGCGCGTGCGAGCCACCACCTTGAAGTAGTGGGTCGGCGTAGGACACACATTACCCGATTTATCGGTAGTGTAGTTGCTCGTCGAGGCCCAATAGGCACCCGTCACCACATAGAGTGTATCCGAGCAGGCCCAACTGCGCACCTTACCCTCGAGCGTAGCCCACTTATTGCTGTTGAGCGTACCGTTTTGCGGGGTCATATTCGAGAAGTAGAAGGTCTGTGCATTCATCTCACGGGTTGCCGTGCGGTCGGCACTCGGCAGTTGGTGACCACGATGCCACGTACCACCATTATTATAGGCCGAGTAGAGCATCGGTTGCCAACTCTTCTCGATGTTGGGATCATACTCCCACGCTTCGGTGCGGCCCGACGAACCCATATAGACGCTGTGTAACGGATAGGCTACCCACCAAGCGGCACGTTTCTCCTTATCGAAGCAGAGCGTAAAGTTACGCTTGGAGATCATCTGTCCTCCCTGCGAAACATCACGCACGGGGGTATAGTGGGTCGTATAGAAATAATTTCCCTGCTCGGTCATGGTCGGCAACTCGGGCCACTCCAGACCGATCGAAGGGGTATCCTCGCCCCCACTCGGAGGATTCGAGCCACCACCGTTACCGGCACGCTGGGTCAACTGCAGGCTGATCGGGGTCTGACCCTCGAAGGTGAAGCGGATCATCGCCTCGCGCTCCTCGGTGGTCGTATTGGCCGTATAGTAGAGGTAGATCACGCGAGCCGACAACGCGACTGCAACCGTACCCTCCTTCTCGGTCTGGGTTGTTCCTTTGGCAAACGAAAGCCACTCCGAACCGGCTACAATCTCTGCGCGCCACGTCGTACCCGGCCAACTCTGCTCCGAAATGAGCAAGGTGGCCGATCCGGCCGACGAGGAGACCGTATTCACCCCCTCTTTCCAGCTGACCATATTGCTGCCACCGGCCTCGCCGTCGCCGCCACCGCTACATGCGGTGAACGGCCAGACGAGTGCCAGCACCATCAACCACTCGACAAATTGGCGGATGGTGATGAGCGAAATGGTTATCATACGATTGGTCATCGTTCGTTCTGTTTTAGACGGCTGTCCGTATTACTGCTGCTTGATTACCAGGTTATCCAGATAGAAACGCTTCTTTGAAGCCGAAGCAGCCTCAATCGTAATCGTGGTAGCCGAAGTAACACCCGAAAGTGTATAGGTGAAGGTCTGCATATCACCGGTCAGCGTAGCCGTGGTCACCGAAGCAGCGCCACCAATCGTACCGCCGTTGTTCACCGTAATGATCACCGTTACACCGCTGTCAATCTTGCCATAGGTCGTGGCCGTAGGATCTTGATTCGACCATGCCATCAGATCGACCGAGAGGGTTGCATTGACTGCACCACTGGTGATATTCTTCATGGCGGGGGTCGTCAACGTACCCTTCGCGCTCGACGAACCAAACTTAATCTTACCGGCAGGACCCTCATAGACCTTCGCACCGGACGTATAAGCATCTGCAAAACCGCTAATCGAGCCCTTCAAACCGGCATCGGCAAAGAAGTCTTTCGTACCATCGGCCGTCTTGCTGTCAAACTGGCTGAAATCATCCTGCCAGAGATAGACCGTACCCGAAGGATCCGGCGTCGGGTCCGGATCCGGCGTCGGGTCCGGATCGGGAGTCGGATCGGGATCGGGCGTTGTACCACCCTGCGTGAAGGCCTCTATATCGGCCGTCGAGGCGGGAACAAGCTGCGGCTGACCGTCGAACACCGAAGCTACACCGCGCACCGTAGCCGTCACATTGTGTACCGTCAAAGCGGCACCGGCAGCCCACTTCGAGCGGTTATAGACCGTAAAGTCCGTACCGTCATTGAAGGTCAGCGACGAAGCAAAGGTCTTACCCACCGAAGCGGCCGTCGGCGTTGCGTTGGCAATCTGTACCGGTACAGAGAGGTATTTTGCATAGTCGGCATTGAGCTGTGCACCCGTCAGCGTCTTGTAGTTGATCGTGGCACCGCTCGAGATCACCGTTACATCGTCATTAGCCACCGTAGCCAACTGGCGCAGGCCTTTGTAATCACCCGTCGTGGCATTCGTCAGTTTGATCTGGATCTTATCACCCACCTTCAAACCGAGCGAGCTCAAATCATACTTAAAGACCGTCAGACCGCTATACTCGGCACCGTCATTGTCGGTCAGTACCACCGTACCTTGTGATACGTTCTCCGTGCCCGAGCCACCATAAGCGGCCACATAACCCTCGACCGTCTTATCGGTGTAAGGCGTACCGGCAATCATCAGTTGCACGAGCTCCTTCACGCTCAACACACCCGAGGGGGTCGGATCGGGCTCCGGCTCCGGAGTCGGCTCCTCACCACTATCGGGGGTCGAACCACCGCCGATCAGCTCGTAGGCCGAGCCGTCCGCATTGGCCTTGAAGATATAAGGCATCGCACCCGTCTGCTTCGAAGCCGTGATATTTTCGAAGGTCTCATCCCACTGCATCCACTTCTGCTTGTGAACATTGAGCACCATGTAGCGGCCATCGCTCTGCTTACGGAACGCCCACTCATAGCTCAACTCGTTATTCGTCAGATCATCCGCCTTGTTGAATGCATCGAAATCGCCCTTCATGGCGTAGTACTTATTATCGCTACCCTGGATCGTGTACTGACCCTCTACCGAGCTGGCAGCCACACGCCATACGGCAGCCTCGTTACCTGCTGCAACGATCGAATTGTTCGCCACAGCCACATCCTTCACGAGCAAGTTGTAGTTCGATGCCGGCAGCGCAGCCTTCATCTTACCACCCACCGACCATACTAACATATAGTTGCCGGCACCCGTGAAATCGAGCGACGTATCCTCACCCGGCGTGGGGGTCGGCGTAGGCTCCTCGCCACCGCCCGAGCCCTCGCCCAGGTCGATCTGCGTACCGCCCTTACCCACCGTCAGAGTCGGGTCATCCATACGGACACCACCCGTCGTAGCCGACGAGAAGCGGATGTAGAGGTAATCAATGGCATTCTTCAGCGTCACCGAAGCCGTCGCCTTCACCCACTCGGTCGTAGCACCCGAAACAGCACCGGTCGTAAAGTTCACCGTCACCCAATTTGCACCATCACCCGAGAAGTCCAGCACCACATCGCCCGTCTTATAGACTGCGCTGTTACCATACAGGTAGAAGGCCAGATCCAGATTCGTCTGACCCTTCAGCGCCAGCTTCTCGACCGTAAAGAAGTTCTTATCGGCCGTCTTATTCGCGGGGAACCATACGTGACCCTCACCCGAACAGGGAGGATTGGGCGAGTTCTGTGAATCTACCGTACGAGCCGTTGTGCTATAACCTGCATAGGTCGTCGTACCGGCTACCACACCCGAACCACTCATGATATTGGCCGTATTCTCGTTCGTGTAGGGCCAGTACGTGCCGTCCTTCACGGGCACACCAAAGCTCTCATACCAAACAGCATCGGTCACCACCGGATCGCTCGGCTCGTCACCGCCCGTATTACCGCCGGTTGCCAGGTCAATCTCCTGACCACCATTGCCCAGCGAAAGCTGTACGTCGTCGATCGCAAAGACCGAAACCTCGTCCACCCAGAACTTGATATAGAGGTTCGACGGAGCAGCCTTCAGGGTCACATCAGCCGTAGCATATACCCAGAACTCATCGGCCGTGGCCGTCGTGTAATTGATCTCCGTCCACTGCTCACCATTGCCACTCAAGGCCACATGGAACTTCTCAGCATAGAAGGTGTTGTCATACGTACCGTTGTTGTTTTTCGAGTAGGCACCACCAAAGTTCAACTTCAGCTTCGTCTGCTCACTCGTCAAAGGCAGATTGCCCACCACAAAGACCGGATTGTTCGTACCAAAGAAGAGCTTCGCAGCACCCGAAGCACCGGCATAACCGGCACTGAGTTTACCCGACTCGCGCACCGAAACATTGCCCGAAGGAGCATCGTAGGTCACCGCAGCACCTACCGAGCCACCCTTTTCCCAATTGGTGTAATCCTTCACCAGGGGCTTATCCTCACCCTGGTCGCCAAAGTTCTCGTGCCACAGCGCATCACCGGCAGGCGTCACAGGCGTATCACCGCCTTCGCCACCCGAAGCACCGCCCTCGGTACCCTGCGAGAGGTCGATCTCCGGACCCAGGTCGTTGCTCGTCTTGAGCTCGATATCATCAACACGGAAGACCGAAGCCTTGTTAGCCGTGAAGCGGATATAGAGGTAATCGGGCACCTCCACGAGCGAGAAATCAGCCTCGGCCGACACCCAGTAGGGACGCTCCGAATCGCCATTATCCTTCGCAATGTCGAGCTTCGACCACTTCTGACCATCGCCACTGATTGCCACCTCGAACTGCTCCAGGTCGAATACGTTGTTGTAATCGCCACTGGCAAGCGTCTCCGAATAGCTACCCAAGAAGCTCAGATTCAGGCGATTCTGCTCGGGCTGCAGAGCGATCTTATTGACCACAAAGCTGGCCGGAGCCGTACCAAAGAAGACCACGTTGGGACCCGAACCGGCATTGGCCAGACCCGACGAGCGAATCGTCGCCTTCTCACCCGTGTAGAATACCTCGTCGGCACCCGTACCCTCGGTCATCCACGACGTATAGGCATCCACATAGGGCCAGGGGCTGGCAACCGAAGCCGTACCGCAGGTCTCTTTGTAGATAGTCTCGATGGCGGCCACCTCGCCCTGCTGAACCGACAGTGTCTTGGTCATATAGACACCATAGCTGTTCGAGAGGTTGAAGTGCAATTCAGCCACACGACCATAGGTAGCCTCGGGCAGCGAGATCTCCACCTCAGTCGTGCCGTCACCCACCATCGGGGCCACCGTCACCCAGTCGCTATTCTCGCCCATCGTGATAAACCACGGGCGGTTGGTCTCGACCGTAAAGGTCACATCGCCACCCTGCAACGTAAAGGGAAGCGTTTCAGCCTCTAACTCCAGATACGGAATACCCGTATCATCGTTGTCATCGACACACGCCGTAAACGACGTTGCTGCAAAAAGCATCAACATGCCGAAGAACAACTTGCTCCAAAGTTGATTTTTCATAAAATTGTAAAAAAATTAAAGATTTATTTGTAATTATTTCATTTTCAATTCACTAACTACAATCGGACACAAATTACCCAATTATAGTCTTCAAAAATAGGTTTTTTTTCGCTTTTCTCAAAGAGAAAAGGTATTTTTCAGTAGCCAAAAGGGCAAAAAAATACGCGTGTCGAGAATTCGACACGCGCATAGGAAATTTCAAACAATTTTCTACGAAAGTCTTGCTGTAGCGAGTATAATGCCGTCCCTTTGAATTTTGCGGGTAAGGTATGTGAGCATTTTTACCGCGAGCATAACGCCGTAATCGCCCAGAATACACAATTTCACCGAAACGTCCCTTAAAAATGCGGAGTATCGGGCGAGTGCAAGGCTTGCGATGGGACAAAAAGCGGAGCATACACAAGGTATGTGAGCATTTTTGTCGCAAGCATAACGCCGCAATCGCCCAGAATACGCATTTTTAACGGATGCGGTCTGCCGCCCGCACCAACATCTCATCACGGAAGATGGCACGCGAAGCCAACCAAACAAAGAGCAGAGCCGCTACGGGGCAGAGCAGGGTCATCTTATAACCCACAGCAAAGAGCTCGGGATTGGCCAACGTAGCAATCTGCTCGGTAAAGAGGTCGTAAAAACGATAGCAGTAGAGACCGCCCACCACAAGCAGACCGACCAATAGAACCACCTCCACCACGCAGAAACGGATTTGCGAGAGGCGATTTTTGTAGCGGAAGATGATCAAGAACGGAAGGATAGTCGTCAAGCCAACCAGTACCGAGAAGTGCCACGGCGTGCAGGTTGCCTGACCGGCCGCATCGACCAACTTATAGGCATAGAGGGTCGAAACCTCGTCCATGAGGTGGAAGCTCATCAGCGGAGCAAAAAACGTGATGGCCATCAGGGCTGTTGCGGCCAACAGATAGAGGGTTTGAATGCGTTGAATCATATTAGTCTAAAGTTTTATCAATCAAATATTTATTACGATCTGAAGAGTTGCGGTTGATCATCTCGCCCAGGAATCCGGCCAAGAAGAGTTGCACGCCCAGAATAACGGCCAAAATAGCTAAATAGAACAACGGTTGATCGGTCACGGCTCGCAACGGCAGATCGTGCGCCTGTTTCCAGAGTTTTGCAGCGATGATCCAGATGGTCGTACCGCCGCCCAGCAGGAACATAAGCGTCCCGAGCGACCCGAACAGATACATCGGTGAACGGCCAAAATGGGACATAAAGAGGATAGAAATCAGATCCAAATATCCCTTTACCATGCGCTCGAGTCCGAATTTCGAGTAACCATATTTGCGTGCACGATGCTCAACCACCTTTTCGCCAATGCGTCGATAGCCCGCCTTTTTGGCCAAAATAGGGATAAAACGGTGCATCTCACCGTAGACCTCAATCGACTTGATGACCTTTTTGCGATAGGCCTTCAAACCGCAGTTGAAATCGTGCAATTTAATCCCCGAAGCGACGCGGGCCGTCCAGTTGAAGAACTTGCTGGGCCAACGCTTGCCGATCGGATCGTAACGCTTTTTCTTCCAGCCCGATACAAGGTCATACCCTTCTTCAAGAATCATCCGACGCATGGCCGGAATCTCATCGGGCGAGTCTTGCAGGTCGGCATCCATCGTAAAGACCACCTCGCCCCGCGCGGCCTCAAAACCGCAGTAGAGAGCGGCCGATTTGCCATAGTTGCGACCAAAGCTGATACCACGAATGGCAGGGTAGCTCGTCTTGAGCCGCTCGACCACCTCCCACGAATCATCCGACGAGCCGTCATCGACCATGATCACCTCGTAGCTCAACCTATTTTCTGCGGCTACACGGTCAATCCAGGCCACCAATTCAGGCAACGATTCGGCCTCATTGAAGAGAGGTACGACAACCGATATATCGAGTTTTTGTTCCATGGTTTACTCCTGTTTTTCAAAGGGTTTCGGGCTACGCGACAACACGCCGGCCATGATCAAACCGTAGATCATACCAAAGAAGATCGTATTGCTCACCGCACCCCAAGCGACCTGCAAGATCGAAGGGGTGGGTGTCTCCTGCAGCTGGCGGAACAGATCGCGCATGACCGGTTCCATGTTCTGCGACATCTCGCTCTGCGCCAAGACCGATCGCATAGAGGCAATCATACCGTCAATATAAGCCTCATAACCAATCATATAGTTCACACAAACCACCTGTGCCAATGCCACCACAATACCGGCAAAGAGCGAGAGCAGAATCACATAGCCATAAGCCCGACCAAAGGGGAAGCCCTCCTCGACCGAGAAGGTATTTCCGAACGAACGCGTATAGCGGTGCAGGAGGATATAGTGCAATACCGCCACTCCGATCCACTCAAAAACGACCAACAACATCAGCCCGATATTGCCTGAAAGTTGGGCGTAGATCTCAAAAATCAACGAAAGTGAGAGCAATAGGCCCAGCACAGCGCCTCGTTTGGCCAAATCGTTCCAAAAAGTCTGTCTATTCATTGCCTTAAGCACTTAAAAAATCGTTACAACCGACAAAGATAACACTTTTATTTAATTTTTCGCCGATTCAACTCCGCAGCATAGGCCTGCGCATTGCGTTTGTGCTCGGCAAAGGTGACGGCAAAATTATGGTAGCCGTCGAACGTAGGCCGTGCGCAGAAGAAGAGGTAATTGTGCTGTTCGTAGTTCAACACAGCATCAATGGACTGCTTGCTGGGCATGCAGATTGGCGAGGGGGGAAGCCCCTTATGCAGATAGGTGTTATAGGGCGATTCGTACTTCAGATGTTTATGCAGGATACGGCGCAACTGAAAATCCTGCATGGCATATTTGACCGTCGGGTCAGCCTGCAAGGGGATCCCCTTCTTGAGACGATTGACATAGACACCGGCCACGCGCGGCATCTCATCCACCTGATGCGTCTCCTCATAGACGATCGAGGCCAACGTCATCACCTCAAAACGCGAAAGGCCCGAGCGGGTACGTTTGGCATCGCGTTCAGCAGTCCAAAAACGATCGTATTCGCGTTTGAAACGATCGACCAATTCATCGGGCGTCATCGTCCAATAGACCTCATAGCTGTCGGGCAGGAAGATCGAGAAGAGCCGCAGCGAATCGACCCCCACACGCTGAGCCGTAGCCCGGTTGGTGAGCACCTGCAAGATCTCGAGCGAATCGGCGTCGATCTGTCCGGCCAATTTCCCGGCCAGCTGAGGCATGATCCGCACGTTGTTGATGGTCAAGCGTACCGGTTCCTGATCGCCCAACTTGATTTTGCGCACGATCTGAATCACATCCATCCCCTCAGAGAGGCGATACAAGCCCGGCTTGAAGCTATGCTCCAAGTCAAGGTGATCGGCATAGAATCGGAAGGCTGCATGGTGTCCGATGTGCGGCAAGAGCGAATCGAGCAGTGCGCCATAGTCGGCTTTTCGACTCAAACGCAACTCATAATCAGTCTCCACTGCGCCGCCCCGAAACTGCCAAAAAGCGATCAGCACCAACACGATACCGATCAACACGCCCCACATCACCAGGCGTTTCACACCACGCCAAAACCGACTTGTCTGCATCTTTTTTCTTGTTTTGTTTGCAAAGATAAGAATTTTATTCTACTTTTGTGCCCCGGGTGAGTCTTATACGACCAGCTCCTACAGAATCCCCCAGGTGAGGAATCAAGCAAGGGTATGTGGTTGTAGCGGTGCGATATAATCAGCTCACCCTTTTTTTGTAACTATAGGTGAGGGGCCGACAGCGAGTTGCGGTCCCTCACTTTTTTTTGCCGACAGAAAGCGGCACTCATTTCCGTCTTAAAAGGTCATGCGCACACCCACCAAACCATTGATGCCATATTCGGGCATTGTGGGCCAGGTGTACAGATCGCGCCCAAGCAGGTTGCGCCCCTCCACAAACAGAGCCATCGTACCCGAGAGCATCCACTCGAGATCGAACTGCAGATCGACCGCAAAGGGAGCCTTCCAGCGACCCACCGCCAATTCGGTAGCAGCGACATCCTCCGCGAGGTTTTCTACCGCAACATAGTTCCACACCCGCTCACCGGTGGCCACAGCCTTCAGCCCTACACGCACCTTACCGGCCGCATAGCGTACGCCCAACTCACCCTCCAAGGCAGGGCGACCGCATTCAAATGCGGCATCGTCGTCGTTGCGGGCCTCAACGCGCGCTTTAGCCTCCATCAGCCACGTTTTATTCGGGCGATAGAGCACCTCACCTCCCAACGCAAAACGTGTCTGACGCCCCATGTAGGGGATCATCCATCCAGCGGCATAGGCCGAAGGTGTCGTCAGATCGAGTGCCGGCAGCAACCAATAGATGTAGTTATCATGCACCGAGAAGGCGGCATAGGCGCGATACGAAAAACGGTTATTGGCCGAATGGCCCGTCAATCCACCACGTCCCTCCCACGAAGGGCTACTCTTGGTCAGCCAGGTCGAGGTCTGCAGGTAGGGATTTTGGTACGAGAGCGAACGATAGTCGTTGCGCTCCAACCGACCATCCATCTCCACAAAGGGCTTTACGGCATCCGATAGCAGATCGAACTCCAGACGCAAATGTGGGAAGAGATAATTTTCGGCCGTAGCTCCACACTCCTGCTTATAACGGTCGTAGGCATATTGCACCCCCAATTCCAGTAGATATTGCTCGGTCGTATGGCCATACAACACCGAAGCCGTCAGCACCTGTTGGCGTTTGCCGTCCACCCCCTTGCCTCCTGCGGACTGCTGATAGCCGACTTCACCAATCAGGCGATCCTCGGAGAAGGCACGCCCCACCTTTCCGCTGACCGAGAAATCGGTTTGACGACCGCGACTGAGCGCGCCAATCGGATCACTATGGTCATAGAAGAGGGCACCGGTAAGTCCAATTTCAAAATTGGTCCGTTCGAGCTGTCGAAAATCATCTCCTAGGCGGATGGAGGCCTCCAGGTCGGAGTACCCTACCCCATCGCCAATATGCTCCATGGTCGCAGGGAGTGCCATTCCATAACGACGCAAAGCCCGATGTGTATAGCGTACATCCCCCTCCAGGATGTGTCGCCCGAGGTATTTTCCGGCAGCACCGCCCAGCTCGGTCCAAAGACGAGTGGCCGGCTCCTTGACCCCAAATTCATTTTCGATCTTGGCATAACGACCTTGATGGTTCAGATAGGCCAACGCATAGCCCGTATCGGGATGCTGGGTCGAAAGGGAAAACTCGGCAATCGACTGCAAAGGAAGTCCAAAGCCCGCTTTCAGATAGTAGGGATTTGGGCGGTTAAACTCCCAATAGGTCACCTTAGCCGGGCGGATGGGTCGTGTCGCCAAGCTCGTCTCAAAGGAGAGCGGCGTGACCGTATAATCAATATCGGGGCGTAACTGCATCGTATCGGTCATATCGGGCGCAATCGTATATTTCTCCGCCTCTTCGAGGTGCAGCTCATAGGCCTTCGTCACCTCGACCTGCTTGCTCACCTGCGCACGACCCACTCCGGGCAACACAAGCAGCAAGAGGGCTATCCAGCAAATTCGTTTCATCATTCGGTCAGTTTTTGAATACGTTCCTTGGCCTCCGCCACGATGCCGTCATCGGCCGGGGAGTAGCCATCCGCCACACTCTGATAGGTGGCACGAGCCTGGAAGTGGTCGCCCTTCTTCAGATAGAGATCACCCAGCAGTAGATAAGCCTTGGCCAACCAAAAGCTCTTCGGGCTCTGCTCGGCATAGGCAAAGATAGCACGCTCGACCGCATCTAGATCTCCTCGCCCTGCATCATACTGCATTTCAAGCAGATAATAAGCCGAAGCCGAACCCTCGCGGGTCGATACATCGGTAGCCAACGGGGTATATTGCAGCTTTGCCTGCTCCTGATTGCCCGTCTGACGCAACTGCTCGGCCCAAGCAAAACGAGCCTCTCGATGAGCCACCTTGCCGGCATCCGTAACCGCCAGCACCTCCTTGGCCATCGGTTCGATGCGCGTGGGATCTTGTTGGGCCAGCGTAGCCCGCACATAGCCCGTCATCGCCTCCTCGCGTTCCGAGGCCACGGTCGATGCCGCATACAATTTCCGATAAGCCGTTGCGGCCGCCTCATAGCGCGACGCATTCCAGGTCAGATCCACCAACGAACGCAAGGTCTGCAACAGATAGGGATGGGTGCCCTGATCGGCCAATTCGGTAAGAGTTTCAATCGCAGCATCGTGATTCTGTGCTTTCAGGTAACAATCGCTCAAATAGTAGAGTGCATCGGTCCGCCAAGCCCCCTTCGGATAGCTCTTCAGATAGCTGCGCAACGACTTCTCGGCTGCCGGCAGACGATCAGCCAGGTAGAGTTGTTGGGCGGCAGCAAACGAGAGTGAATCGCGCGACATGGCCGAAAGGTCGTGCTCCACGCCCACCCGTTCGGCATAGGCGAAATACTCATCCACATCGCCATCAGCAAGGTAGATTTCACGAATCGACCGCAATGCATCCCGCGCCTCGGCCGACTGCGGAGCGGCACTCACCACATGCTGATAGGCCGCAATCGACTCCTGCCGCTTGCCCAAATTCAGATAAGCCAGACCCAATGCCGACCACGCCTGCGGTTGCAACGGCGAGGCGGGATAGTCGGCCACGAATCGTTCCAGCTGGGTGGCTCCGGCGGCATAGTTTTCACGCGCCATATAGCTGCTTCCCAACTCATAGGAGGCCTTCTCCAGATAATCACCCTGCCCCTTGGCCATGATTTCACGCAGGGCAGCCTCCTGCTCGCTTGTGCGGCGCAAGACACCCAAGGTCATCGCCCGACGATAGGCGGCATAGTGGCTTTCCGAGGTTTGGCGTGCCCGCACCCGATTGTACCAAGTGAGTGCCTCCTCGAAGCGACGATCGGCATAGGCGAGATCGCCCAACCGATTTTGCGCGTCGGTACGATAGCCATCGGCATGGGTGTAGAGCTCCAAGAAACGGTTGAAGGATTGCTCGGCTTGCGGCAATCGCTCCTCATTGAAGTGGCAATAGCCCAGATTGTAGCAGGCCAACGCATATTCGCGTTCACCACGTGGCGCGCGTTGCAGATAGCCATTATAGGCGGCTACAGCCTCGGCATAATTGCCCTCACGATAGGCAATCTCACCCAACCAGAAGCGGGCTAAAGCCGTATAACGAGCACTCACCTGAAGGCGCATCGTCTCTTGCAGCCCCTGCTTGGCAGTCGTCAGATCACCTCGCTGATAGGCTTCGAGGGCACGGAAATAGGTGATTTTTTGCAATGCCGCCTTCAGCTCCGCATCCATCGAAGGCATCGCCTTTAAGGCCCGATAGGCCGCATCGTAATCGCGCGAATTGTAGTAGGCCGCCACGAGCAGCGTACGCGCCTCATCGGCTCGCTCCGAGCGCGGATAACGCTCCAGATAGCGGCTCAACTGATGAATCGCTCCGTTGAAGGCACCTCCACCCAACTCATATTGCAACTTGGCATAGTTAAACAGCGCATCCTCGGCAATGGCCGCATCGAACTGTTCGTTGGTAGCCATGGCAAAGGCCTGCATAGCCTCCTCCTTGCGTCCCTGTCGCAGATAGCAGTCCGCCAGGTGATAGGAGGCATTCTGCGTCAAGGCATCCTCGGCTCCACAAGCGGCTCGCAACGGAGCGATCGCCTCATCGTAGCGCGCCAAGCGATAGAGCGAAAAACCACGCAGGTAGTGACTGTCACGATTCGCCTCACCGCCCGCCTTGGCATAACGGTCCATGTGCTCCAGCGTCTGCTGATACCCCTCCAGATGGAACCACGACTCGGCTACCACGCGTTCCAGCTCGGCTCGGCGTGCACCTCCGGCTTGCGCCAACAGCAGATCACTCTGCTCGACCACATAGCGATAATTGCCCTCCTGAAATTCGATCTGAAGCAGATAGTAAGGAGCTACGGCACCATAGGCATCGCTCGTCAGCAGTTGTTGGAAGGCGGCTTTAGCCTCATCACGACGTCCTGCCGCATAATCAATATAGGCACGATAATAGGTGGCATGGTCGGCATACTCACTCCGGGAATCGACCCGTGCAAAATAGCCATCTGCCTCATCATAAGAGCCTTCGGCAAAAGCGACATAGCCCATGCGCAGGTCATAACGCTCCTTCTCGGAGCGACTCAACGCCTTATAATTGCATTGCGAGAAGCAGGTGCGCGCCTGCTGCATCTCCCCCTTGGCACAGTAATAGGAGCCCAGCGCAAAGCGCACCTCATTGTTATAGACCGAGCCCGGATAGCGTTTCATATAGCCACGCAGAATCTGCTCGGCATCGGGATCACCCAGTTCAACAGCACAAGCGGCCAGGTAATAATCGACCATCTCAAAGCCCGTTCGATCGGCCGCAGCCAGCCCCTTGCGGGCCTCCAGGAAGTACTCGCGAGCCTCGACCCAACGGCCAAAGTCATACCGTTCACGTCCGCGCTGCAACGCCTCGTCGTGGGTCGAGGCCTTCACCTCCAGACCGAAAAACGCGCACGCCAACAACCAAACAAAGATGAGTAAACGCGGCATAAGCAATCCTCCCAAACTATCTTATTATGGTTTGATATCCAAACAGTTATACTTCGCCTCAATAACACCGTCCTGCAGTACAACCAATCCATTATCAGCGCGGAGCAGGGTCTTCATCGTCGAGGCGTCGATGTTGTAGCACGCCACACGCTGATCACCAATCCAGCAGGTAGTCTCCCCATAGAGCGGCTCGGGGGTCAGACAGATCACCCGATCGCCCTGCACCGCAGCCTGCTCCACCAACGCTTTCATACGTGCGGAGCACTCCTGCGGAATCATCCGAAAACTAGTTACACATAGCATATAGAGTCGGCCCGGATGCGACAAGATCTCCTGCGTCACATCCCCATCAGCATTGTGCAGGGCAAACTCACTAATCAGCGGGCGTACTACATTCGTACTGCTGACACTCTGGGTCTCCACCCACTCCCATTGATCATTCTGCTGCCATTCAGGATCTTCAAGTTTGAACGTACGGAGAGAGCCATCGGCTACGTTGCGGAAAATCAGCAACGTCTCCTCCTCATCCACTGGATCAACGTCGGCCGCCTCCGACATAGCTTGCTGAATATGCACTCCCACGCGATAGGGCAGGAAATCGATCAGCGGTAAGTGGCGATAGCAATAGTAGCCCAACCCCATCGAACTGCAGAAGAAGAGGCACATCAAGGCAAACTCCAACCGATTGAATTGAAAAATCCGGTCGGGACGATAACGCCACCAAACGATGAAGGCCATCGGCAGAGCGATCAGATTCTTCACGAAGGTTTGCCAGGGAGTCAGCTTGAGGGCATCACCAAAGCAACCGCAATCCTCCACCGGCAAGACCGTCGCACTCAAAAAGGTGATCACCGTGAAGATGATCATCGAAAGCAGGGCAAAGATCGAGACCAGGCGAATGCGCACCTTGAAGAGCAGCATGGCACCCATCATCAGCTCCGCACCACACAACCAAATCGAAAAGCCCATGGCGGCCGGCTTCAGTGCATCCCATCCATAAATGGTCAGGTATTCATTCACCTTGAGTGCTGTACCCCACGGATCGATCGTCTTGACAAAGCCCGACAGCAGGAAGGTCAATGCCAAGATCGTGCGGCACACATGGGCCAGCAGTTTGATGATTCGTTTATTGCGCATCGTTCTTCGAGAGCTCCAATAAGGGGTTTAACAGGGTCATAATACGGCTAAAGATCACCTCGGGAGCGGCCATTGTCCCCTCCTCGGTGCTACAATCGACCACCTGCAACGAGGCATCCATCGCCGCAGTCTCCAAATAGACCTCGCGCACCTGCTGTTGCAGCGTCAGCGATGCCTCATGGATGTCAGTACCACCCTGCAGATAGGTGCGATCCTCACCGGCACGTTGCTCGGTCAGGCGACGCTCGGTGAAGGCAAACGGCACATCCAGGAAGAGCGACAGATCGGGGCGCGGAATTTTGTAATAGCCATACTCCATATCTAGGATCCAACGCATCAAGCGGCTACGCTCCTCACCGGCAGGCAGCTTTGCACATTGATAGCCGATATTTGAATAGAGATACCGATCCAGGATCACCACCTTTCCCTCGTCCAACCAGCCTTGAATCATCTTCGCAGCATCGGCCCGATCGCCGGCATAAAGCAGCGCTACCAAATAGGGGTCCACCTCGGCCGCCGAGCCAAACTCACCCCGCAGAAAACGGGCGATCAATTCACCAAACACCGGTGCATCGAAACGGGGAAAATGGAGGTACTCACACGCAGCACCTCGCTGTTCAAAGAGCGCGGTCAAGGCCTTAATCTGGGTCGATTTACCCGCGCCATCCAATCCTTCCAATACGATCAACATCTTATCTCTTCCTCTTCGCTATTTGGGTATCTTCTTCTCTTTCGTACGGCACGCACCTATCCGCGCAACATGGCGACGGCTCGCTTCACGCCCTTGACCAACGCCACGATCTCCTCTTCGGTCGTATAGAGTGCCAACGAAGCACGGCACATGCCCTGCACACCATAGTGGGTCATCACCGGCTCGGCACAATGTTGGCCCGTACGCACGGCGATACCCAATTTATCGAGGATCATGCCCAGATCGTAGCCATGAACCCCTGCAATATTAAACGACAGAATGGCACATTTATTAGCTTGCGTGCCATAAATCCGCAGGCCGTCGATGCGCTGCAACTCCTCGCTTGCATAGGCCAGCAACGCCTGCTCGTGCGCCTCTACGGCCGCACCATCCAACCCTTGGACAAAGCGAATAGCCTCGCCCAGGCCGATGGCTCCGATATAATTGGCCGTACCGGCCTCAAACTTGAGCGGCGCAGGGGCGTAGGTCGTCCGCTCGAACGAGACACGATCGACCATATCGCCGCCCCCCATAAAGGGCGACATCGCCTCCAACAGCGTGCGCTTGCCATAGAGTACGCCAATACCTGTCGGGCCATACAACTTATGCCCCGAGAAGGCATAAAAATCACAATCCAGTGCCTGCACATCGACACCGCCATGCACCACGCCCTGACAACCATCGACCAGCACCACAGCCCCCACACGGTGGGCGGCCTCCACGATCGGCCGCAGATCGGGCCGTGTGCCCAACGTATTCGAGGCCTGGGTCACGGCGACCAATTTCGTCCGTTCGTCGAGCAATTCGGGCAGCCGTTCGACCATCAATCGGCCGGCATCGTCAAAGGGCAAGACACGCAAGGAGGCGCCACGACGCTCGCACAAGAGCTGCCAGGGAACGATATTCGAATGGTGCTCCATCTCGCTCACCACCACATTATCGCCCGCCCCCACAAAGCGGTCACCCCAGCCGTAGGCCACCGTATTGATGGCAGCCGTAGCTCCGGCCGTAAAGACCACCTCCTCGCGGGCGGCAGCCCCCACAAAGTCGGCCACCGTAGCACGTGCCGCCTCGTAGAGTTCCGTAGCCTGCTCCGAGAGGTAGTGCACCCCGCGGTGGATGTTGGCATTCAACTCGCGGTGCAGGCGATCCAACGTGCGGATCACCACCTCCGGCTTTTGGGCCGTAGCACCACTATCCAGATAGACCAACGGCCGGCCATAGACCTGCTGTTTCAGAATCGGGAACTCTTCGCGTATGGCAGTTACATCAAACATCAGATTCGATCCAATTTAGTATTCAGTGCCTCCAACAGCGCGGCACACATCTCTTCACATCCGCAGCGCATCACCAAATCGTCAGCAAAGCCGGTCAATTGCAGGCGGCGAGCCTGCTGCTCGTCCAGACCGCGCTGGCGCAGGTAGTAGATCGCCTCCTGATCCATTTGGCCCACCGTAGCACCGTGCGAGCACTTCACATCGTCGGCGTAGATCTCCAGCTGGGGTTTCGTATCAATACGCGCCTTCTCGCTCAACAGCATATTGCGATTCTGCTGAAAGGCATCCGTGCGCTGTGCATCGGGGGCCACATAGACCATACCGTCAAATCGACCTACGGCCTCTCCTCCGGCCAGACCGCGCACCTCCGAGTAGCTGCGGCAGTCGGGGACCTGATGGTTCGTGCGGATCGTCAGCGAGCTGCGCTCCTCCCCGCCCAACGCGAAGAGGCCATTGACACGGCTCTCGGCATAAGCACCCATCAGATTGACCGTATAGCGGCCTATGCCGCCTCCGAGCTGCAGGGAGGTCAACTGCACCCGGCTCTCCGCCCCTTGCTGCACCTCGACCATCGCCTCGGCATCGGCCAGGAAGAGCTCTGCGAGCACCAATTCGGCCCGCTCACCCAGTTCGATCTGCACCCGCGACGTGGTGGCCTGCGAGCGCACGACGAGGAGCTTCAGCCGCGCATCGGCAGCCAACTTCAGCTCCAAGCAACTCGGATCATCGACCCGATAGAGCTGCTCGCTCCGCCCCTCGATCGGTCGATCGGGTGCGATGTGCAACGTCGGCAGTTTTTCCAAAATAACGTTCTGCATCGTCCTCTCCTATTGCTGTTCGTTAATGAGCCAATCGTAGCCCTCCTTCTCGAGTTTCAGGGCCAGCGACTTATCGCCCGTATGGATGATACGGCCCTTGTAGAGCACGTGCACATAGTCCGGCACGATGTAATCCAGCAGACGCTGATAGTGCGTAATGACCACCGTGGCATTCTGCTCCGTGTGCAGTTTCGTCACACCCGTTGCCACGATGCGCAGTGCGTCGATATCCAGACCCGAGTCGGTCTCATCGAGGATCGCCAGCTTCGGATCGAGCATCGCCATCTGGAAAATCTCGTTCTTCTTCTTCTCACCACCCGAGAAACCCTCATTGACGGCACGCGAGGTCATCTTCGTGTCGAGTTCGACAATCTTGGCCTTCTCGCGCATCATCTTCAGGTACTCGGCAGCCGTGAGCGGCTCCTCACCGCGGAATTTGCGCTGCTCGTTGACTGCCAACTTCATGAAATTGGCCATCGTGACACCCGGAATCTCCACCGGATACTGAAAACCGAGGAAGAGGCCCTTGCGAGCACGATCCTCGATCGAGAGGTCGAGCAGATCTTCCCCGTCAAACTCCACCGAGCCTTCGGTCACCTCAAACTTCTCGTTACCGGCCAAAACCGATGCCAGGGTCGATTTTCCCGAGCCGTTCGGGCCCATGATGGCATGCACCTCACCGGCCTTCACCTCCAGGTTGATACCACGCAGGATCTCTTTGCCATCGACCGTAGCGTGTAGATTGGTTACTTTAAGCATATCTGTTTTTCTTTTTTTATTTTCACGTTTGAACTCTCGGCTATCCGACCGAGCCCTCCAACTGCAACGCCAGCAGTTTTTGTGCCTCGACGGCAAACTCCATCGGCAGCTTCTGCAACACCTCACGGGCGTAGCCATTGACGATCAGCCCCACGGCATCCTCGGTCGAGAGGCCGCGCTGGTTGCAGTAGAAGAGTTGATCGTCCGAGATCTTCGAGGTCGTAGCCTCGTGCTCCAGAATGGCCGTACGGTTGCGGCAGTCAATCTCGGGGAAGGTGTGCGCCCCACACTGCGAACCGATCAGGAGCGAATCGCACTGCGAGTAGTTGCGGGCATTCTCTGCGCCGGCATTGACACGCACCAGACCACGATAGGCATTTTGGCTCTTGCCGGCCGAGATACCCTTCGAGACGATGCGCGAGCGGGTGTTGCGACCGATGTGGATCATCTTCGTACCCGTATCGGCCTGCTGGTAGTTGTTGGTCATAGCCACCGAGTAGAACTCGCCTACCGAGTTATCGCCCAGCAGCACGCAGCTCGGATATTTCCACGTAATGGCCGAGCCGGTCTCGACCTGCGTCCAGGAAAGCACGGCATTCTCGCGGCACAGACCGCGCTTCGTGACGAAGTTATAGACACCGCCTTTGCCCTCCTTGTCACCCGGATACCAATTCTGCACGGTCGAGTACTTCACCTCGGCATCGCGCTCCACGACGATCTCCACCACGGCCGCGTGCAACTGATTCTCGTCGCGCTGCGGGGCGGTGCAACCCTCCAGGTAGCTCACATAGGCCCCCTCGTCGGCCACGATCAGCGTGCGCTCGAATTGGCCCGTACCGGCGGCATTGATGCGGAAATAGGTCGAAAGCTCCATCGGGCAACGCACCCCCTTCGGGATGTAGCAGAACGAGCCATCCGAGAAGACGGCCGCATTGAGTGCTGCATAGAAGTTGTCGGTGTACGGCACGACGCTCCCGAGGTATTTTTGGATCAACTCGGGATATTCGCGGATCGCCTCCGAGATCGAGCAGAAGATGATCCCCTTCTCCTTGAGCGTCTCGCGGAAGGTGGTCTTGACCGACACCGAGTCCATCACGGCATCGACCGCCACACCGGCCAGGGCCATCTGCTCCTCGAGCGGAATACCCAACTTCTCGAAGGTGCGCTTCAGCTCGGGATCGACCTCGTCCATCGAGCCGAGCTTCTTCTTGGGTTTCGGCGCGGCGTAGTAGATAATATCCTGAAAATCAATCTCGGGTATATCCAGATGCCCCCACGTGGGGTGCTTCATCGTCTGCCAATGGCGGAAGGCCTTCAGGCGGCGTTCCAACATCCACTCCGGCTCCTCTTTCTTGGCCGAGATGGTACGGATCACCTCCTCATCGAGGCCGCGTCGGATCAGTTCAGTCTCGATATCGGTCGTAAAACCATGCTCATACTCCCGATTGGTCAGTTCCTGTAAAATATCGTTTTCGTTCTCTTTAGCCATAGTCGTCTCTATATCCTGCAAAGGTAATGAAATTTATTGCTAAAGCAATAAAAAGGCCACTCTTTTCCATCACGATTTCCGATGGCGGCATAGGCCCGGCCAATAACGACCAAAAAAAATCAGCGCGACCTCTTCGGGGCGCGCTGAAAAAGGAATGCGCTACGCTGTTATTCTGAAACGGGACGCACCGGGCGACCACTACCATACAGCACGATGTTACCAGCGAGATTAGTTTGGTAAGTTTGAGATTCGGGAATTGTCATCCGGCGCCGTTTTGGGCACCTCGCGCGCTTGACTACGCTCCCTCAATGATTCATGCCAGTCCCATTGATCAAACGGATGACGATAACGCACTTCCCACGCATCATTCTCCAATTCGCTCCAGGTGGCACCATTTTCAAATCGACGCTCCACATCGCTTTTCAACATCGCTGCATCGATCCAGTTACCCAAACAAAGGAGCAAGAAGAGGCCGGCAACAACAATTTGCGAAAGATAGATTTTATCTCTCTTGATCGGAAGTGTATTGCGTTGCAGATGCGACCATGCCGACTTTCCGCTCTTACGAATCAGCATCGCAAGAGCGAAGACACCACAAACCAACGAGGATATTATACAACAAGCTATACGCACCTCAGGATAGGGGTCTATAAACAGCACAGCCATCACACTACCGAAAAGCATCCAAAGCCAACCATCTCGGCGATTCTTAAGCAACCTATAACCGCCTACAAAAGCAGTAGATGCTGCGATAGGACTTCCAAAATCGTAACGATATTCAAACTCATCAATAATGGCAATACGAAAGACATTAAACCATGCTCCCAATGCTAAAACCACACCCAGTAGCTGAATGGTATTCACCAACCAATGCTTTTGCGCCATAGCCGCCTTCAGATCAGCCCATTCGCGGGCAAAAAGGCCCTTTCGCTCTCCGCTCTCGGCAACGGGTTCTTTGCGCTTTTTTGCCGGTTCGACCCGATGCGGCGTCTCCACAACGGACTGCTTGGGACGCGTGTGCCCCAACAGCAACGCCTCCTCCTCTTGCAGATCGGAGATATTGGCCTCGACAATGCGTTTTTCATTACGCAGGTCGGTCAGTGTCTTCTCCTGGGTCAAAATCTCCTTCTCGATCTCGAATTTCCGATTTTCAAGATGTTCGATACGCTCGCGCAGGCTTTGTAATTTAGCAGCCCGCTCTTTGCGCGAGATCTCGGCCTCCCGACGTCGTGCCTCCTCTTGTTGCTCGCGCTC
Source organism: Alistipes sp. (assembly GCA_045127275.1). GTDB lineage: Bacteria > Bacteroidota > Bacteroidia > Bacteroidales > Rikenellaceae > Alistipes. The sequence goes on along the minus strand of JBGVPZ010000009.1, from coordinate 93,096 downwards.
TGCCTTTTCGCGCTCTGCCTGCAGATAGCTTTGCACCGAATGCAACAAACGCTCGAAAGCCTTCTCGGGATTCGCCTGATAGTCGATATAGTCCAAGCGGGCTATATAGATGATCACCGAATCGTTATAGACCGAATCATCGTAGCGGAAAGGGATGATCTTTTTCCGATAAGTATGGGCTGTAGCGATCTCATTACTCGTCCATTCCGAGCTATTGGCACGCTCGGTCGAGATAAAAAGAAAAATCTTCGACGCCTTGATGTTGCGGGCGATCATCGGAGCAAAGGCATCCCCCGAAAAAACACCCTCTTCATCAAACCAATAGGTGATGTTATGCTCATCAAACAAAGCCTTGATGCGACTAATGGCATTATTCGGAATCACTTGTTTGTTCTTATCCGCATAATCGTCTCGCGCATAGCTGATAAATACGTCGTAAGTCATCGGTAGTAGCAGTTTATCGGGTAAAGATAGCACAAAAAGTCGAAACCGACAAATAAAAAATCGTTCCCGCCAATTCGGCAAGGATGCCGACGCTGCCGAGGTGCAAAAAAAATCAGCGCGACCTCTTCGGGTCGCGCTGAAAGTTCCAAGATCCAAAGCCAAAAGCCTAATGGCTAAAAAGCGGAGACGGCGCGCACAGCGTAGGTCTGTCTTTTAGGGCAGGCATAGGTGGTGCAGCCACCAGTCAACGTAACTGCCCACGCACGGTCCGAATCATAAGACTCTGACGACCAATACCACTGATTAAGAATACGTGTAAATCCATTTGCTTCGAGAGGAGCATTCAACTCGGAGCTTTTACTATAAATCACACGCAATTCATCGCGTGAAGGTAAATGCCAACCTTGCCCCAATCGCACGCACCACGTTCCGGCATCAACCCAATTCGCGCTCGATTCTGAAACACTCATCGCTTTGCCATGCTGAGCATCTGTCGTGATCGCGAAGACAACACCCAATTCACCACCAATCAGCACCATATCACCAACACGGTAACGCTTGGATGTCTGAGTATTACTACGCTGCTCCATATCCGCATCTACTCGAACATGCTGCGCAAATGTTGGGAGCGCAAAGAGCGCAAAAAGAAGGCACAACAGAGTGGTAAGTTTTTTCATCGTTAGCAAGGATTATTCGGTAAAACAAAGCAATTTTACAATCGTTAAATACAAAGATAGGCATTCTTTCACAATATGACAAAAAAAAGAGGTTGCCCGACGTTTTTTCGTCGGGCAACACCCTATTGCTAAAGAATCACCTTTTCAGACCTCTTCGATTAGCGACCCGTAACGGCCTTCCACTGAGCGTTATACTGCTCATACTTGGGCATCATGCCCGGTTCGTCGCGCAGACGGAAGCAGAGCGACTTGAGGAACTCCAGCGTGTCGGGATCGTTCGGCTTGAGAGCCAATGCCTTCTCGAAGCAAGGTAGCGCCTCCATATAGACCTCATTGACAGCCTTCAGATCGGCATCGTAAGCTGCTTGGCTGCTATACGGACGGGCATTGAACTCCTTGTTCAGTGCATCACCCTTCAGCGTATAGAATACACCCAGGTAGTACTGACCCTCATACAGATCGGGCTTCAGCTCGGTCACCTTCTTGAACGAAGCAATCGACTCGTCGAAGTTCTTCAGGGCATAGAATACACGGCCACGACCAAACCAGAGGTCCACGTTGTCGGGCTGCTCGGCCAGCGACTTGTCGATCATAGCAACCAGGTCGGCAGGGTCACCAACACCCTCCTCGGCCGTATAGAGCTGCATCAGACCCTCCAGAATACGCTCATTCTTCGGGAACTTCTCGATACCGGCCAACAGTGCGTCCTTACCCTTCAGCACGAAAGCCTTATCAGCCTCACGCTGACCATAGTAGCAGTGGAACAGGTAGTAGTAGATGTTACCCTGATCGTCTGCATAACCCAGCTCCAGAGCCTTGTTCAGCAGCTCGGCACCGGCAGCAAACGAAGCAGGATTCTGGCCACCGTCGATCGTGAGCAACATACCGGCATTGTAGAGGAACATCGGCTCGGCCTTACCCATAGCGGGGCACTGTTGTGCCTCGAAAGCCTGCACGAAAGCGGCAGCAGCCTTCTTGTACTGACCCACCTGGTTGAGCGTGTTACCCAGCTGCTCGCAGTAGTTCACGATCTGATCCAGACCGGCCTTTACCTTCTCGGCCTGCTTGGCATCCAGCTCATAGGCCTTGTTGTACGACTCGATAGCCTTGGCAACGGCACCCTCCATCACCTCGCGCGTCTGCACCCAAGTAGCCACCTTGCCACCTCGTACATAAGCCGTGAAATAGGGGTAAACCCATGCCTCGTACTCCTGACCACCCAGCGTAGCCATCTCCTGCGAAGCGGGAGCACCTACGCTCAGCTTCAGCACATCAACGGGCATGTCCACGAAGATGTCCTTCGTCGGAGCAACAGCCATTTCGTAGTAAGCCTTACCGCGGGCCATCCACGTAGCAGCCTTCGTGTTTTTCTTCGGATTGGCGACATCAGCGTCGCACTTCTCCGTCTTGGCCTTCAGAGCCTCTGCATTCACTTTCTGAGCCTGCACAGCCGGAACAGCCAGCAGGACAGCGGCCATAGCCGCCAAAATCATCTTTTTCATAATCGTATGAATTTTAGGTTTTTAATTGTTTATTCATTCGTCTGTTCCGGAGCGGGCTCGACAACAGCCTCCACAACCGTCTCCACAACCGGAGCCTCACCCTCGATCGGTGCAACACCCTCGGGCAGGGCCGTCTCCGGCTCCTCCTCGTTCTTCGGAACCACCACTACCGAGGCAATCGAGTCGCCCTCGCGCAGGTTGATGATCTTCACACCCTGCGTAGCGCGTCCTGCCAGGCGGATCTGCTCCACACCCGTGCGGATAGCGATACCCGAGCGATTGATGATCATCAGGTCGTTCTCGTCCGTCACAGCCTGCATCGAGACGAGCTTACCGGTCTTCTCGGTTACGTTGATCGTACGAACACCCTTACCGCCGCGGTTCGTGATGCGATACTCGTCCAGATCGGTACGCTTACCGTAGCCGTTCTCGCTCAATACGAGCACATCCTTCTTCGCATTCGGCTCGATGGCGATCATGCTCACCACCTCGTCGTCGTCCTCGATCGAGATACCGCGTACACCGGCACCCGTACGGCCAATGGCACGCACCGTCTGCTCGTTGAAACGGATCGCCTTACCGTTGCGGGCCGCGATGAGCAGTTCGGCATTACCACTCGTGATCGTTGCGTCAAGCAGCTCGTCACCCTCACGCACCGTGATGGCGTTGATACCGTTCAGACGCGGACGCGAGTAGGCCTCGACAAGTGTCTTCTTGATCGTACCGCGACGCGTACACATCACGATATAGTAGTTATTCAAGAACTCCTCGTCCTTCAGATTCCAGACGTTGATATAGGCACGAACCTTATCGTTCTGGGCAATCTGAATCACATTCTGGATAGCACGGCCCTTCGACGAGCGGGTACCCTCCGGAATCTCGTACACCTTCAGCCAGTAGCAACGGCCCTGCTCCGTGAAGAAGAGCATCGTGTTGTGCATCTGGGCCACGTAGATATGCTCGATGAAATCCTCATCGCGCGTAGCACTACCCTTCACACCGACACCTCCACGGTTTTGAGCACGATACTCGCTCAGCGGCGTACGCTTGATATAGCCCATGTGCGAGATCGTGATCACCACATCCTCATTGGCATAGAAATCCTCGGGATTGAACTCCTCGGCGGCATAAACGATCTCCGTACGGCGCTCGTCGCCATACTTCTCCTTGACCTCCAGTAACTCGGTCTTGACCACCTCCAACTGCAACGCCTCGCTGGCCAAAATATCGGTCATACGCTGGATGAAGGCCATCAACTGATCGTGCTCGGCCATCAGCTTCTCACGCTCGAGACCCGTCAACGCACGCAGACGCATCTCGATGATAGCCGAAGCCTGCTTCTCGTCCAGGCCGAAACGCTCCATCATGCGCTGCTTGGCCTCATCGGGATTCTTCGACGAACGAATGATATGTACGATCTCGTCGATGTTATCCTGAGCAATGAGCAAGCCCTTGACGATGTGCAGACGATCCTCGGCCTTGCGCTTATCGAAACGTGTGCGACGCACCACCACATCATGACGGTGGTTCACGAAGTGCATCACCATATCGCGCATCGACAAGAGCTGCGGACGGCCATTGACCAGGGCAATATTATTGACTGCAAACGAGGTTTGCAGCGCCGTCTCCTTGTAGAGCGTATTGAGCACCACGCTAGCCATAGCATCCTGCTTCACGGTGATCACCACGCGCAGACCGCGACGATCCGACTCATCGTTGATGTTCGAGATACCCTCCAACTTCTTGTCATTGACCATGTCGGCGATCTTCTTGATCATCTCGGCCTTATTGACCATGTAGGGGATCTCCGTCACGACGATGCACTCACGACCGTTCGGCAGCGTCTCGATCTCAGTCTTGGCACGCATCATCACGCGGCCACGACCGGTCAGCATCGCCTCCTTCACGCCCTCGTAGCCATAGATCATAGCTCCGGTCGGGAAGTCGGGAGCTTTGATGTACTGCAGTAACTCCTCGCCCGTGATTTCGGGATTGTCAATATAGGCACAACAGCCGTCGATCGTCTCCGAGAGGTTGTGCGGAGCCATGTTGGTAGCCATACCCACGGCGATACCGCTGGCACCATTGACGATCAGCAGCGGCACCTTGGTCGGCAGAACCGTCGGCTCGGGGATCGTATCATCGAAGTTAAGCGTCCAATCGATCGTCTCCTTGTCAATATCGGCCATCACCTCGTCGGTGAGTTTCTTCATACGTGCCTCCGTATAACGCATAGCAGCCGCACCATCGCCGTCCATCGAGCCAAAGTTACCCTGGCCCTCGACCAGCGGATAGCGCATCGACCAATCCTGGGCCATACGCACCATCGCCTCATAGACCGACAAGTCACCGTGCGGGTGGAACTTACCGAGCACATCACCGACAATACGAGCCGACTTACGCGTCGGTTTGTCGTGGGTCAGACCCAACTCGGCACTCATATCATAGAGAATACGGCGATGTACGGGCTTCATACCGTCACGCACATCGGGCAATGCACGCGACACGATGACCGACATCGAATAGTCGATGTAGGCCGTCTTCATCTGTTCTTCGATATTGACCGGCACAATACGGCCGACCAAACCGGTACCATTCTTTTCTTCTTCGGTTGTCATTCGTTCGAGTTATTCGAGTTATAAAACCTTTCTACACTTTTAACGAACAAAAATACGCTTTATTTTCGATTTAAGCAATTTTGTCCCTATTTTTTTGCATTTTTTCAAAGGTGTTTTTGCCTTGAATAGGCTTTTTTGCCCCTTTTTAGCCGATTTAAGCCATTTTCAGCATCCTCATCGACCCCCTGACGGTTCTTCCACAAAAAAAATGAGGCGACAAACCTTCTCTCGGTTTGAACGCCTCTATCTACCTAACGGCACAAGCGCTATTATCGGAAGTCGATCACCTCATAGCCGGCATACTGCGTCACCTCGTAACGCGGCAGCGCCCCCTCGAGCCGCACCAGTTTCCGCACCACCACATCTATACCCGCACCATCCATCTCGTAACGGATCTTGCGCGGCAGTTTTGTGGCCGCCTGCAACGTCAAAAAGATCGTCGTCAGCGGCTCGTCGGGGTTGGTCAGGGCAATCACCAGTTCCCCCTCCTGCTCCCGCTCCAAACGAGCCGTGCTCTGTGTCAGCCGGGCAAAGGCGTGTGCCGGATTGGAGAGCAGATTGTCGCTTTCGGTCTCGGTCGGCATCAGCGTCACCTCGCGACGTGCATGGTTGATCTCGTAGCGGATCGAGGCATCGCCAAAGACCTCGGCATCGCCCATCCGAATGGCATAAGCCTCCCCCTCAACAGCGATCTTGCCCGGCAACTCCTGCGCATCGGCCCGAATCAGAAAATCGACCTCATAACGCCCCATAGCCTCGATGGCCGCAACCATATCTCGGACTGTCTGCGAGGCTCGATCCTGTCCTTGAAGTGCGCCCACAAAGAGCAGTAGGCTGCTGACTATCAGAACAAACCGTTTCATTCTATTATACCATTAAAAAACGCCCAAATCCTGCAATTTGGCCTCCAAAGACTGCGGATCATGGAAGAGCACATCGCGCGGTTTGGCACCCTGCTGACGACCCACGATACCAGCTCTCTCCAGCTGCATCATGATGCGTCCGGCACGATTGAAGCCCACCTCGTAATTGCGTTGAATCATCGACGTCGAGATCGACCCACTCTGCACCGCATCGCGGGCAATCTCGGCAAAGAGCGCATCGTATTTCTTCGGAGCCAGATCAGCCTCCTCGCTGCCCATGCCGCCACCATCGCCCTCCGGCACATAGTCAGGCAGCGGATAAGGCTCCGTATAACCCTGCTGTTTGGCGACAAAATCGACAATCGACTCCACCTCCTCCATCTCGATCAACGAGCACTGGATACGGGTCACCTCACCATCCTTCGAGAAGAGCATATCGCCTCGACCGATCAGCTGGTTAGCTCCCGGCTGATCCAGAATCGTACGCGAATCGACCATCTGCATCACACGGAATGCAATACGCGAGGGGAAGTTGGCCTTAATACCACCCGTGATGACCTTCACATCGGGACGCTGCGTGGCAATAATGAGGTGAATACCCACCGCACGAGCCTTCTGCGCCAGGCGCATCACCGGACGCTCGACCTCCTTGGCCATCATGATTAGATCGGCAAACTCGTCGATCACGACCACGATATAGGGCATGTATTGGTGGCCCCTCTCCGGATTGAGACGGCGTTGTACAAATTTATTATTATACTCGACAATGTTACGGGTCGTAGCCTTACTCAACAACTCCAGACGACGCTCCATCTCGGCACACAGCGAATTGAGCGTATAGACCGCCTTCATCGGATCGGTGATAATCGCCCGATCCTCCGACTCCATCTTGGCCAGGAAGTGACGCTCCAGACGGTCATACACCGAAAACTCCACCATCTTCGGATCAACCATCACGAACTTCAACTGCGAGGGATGTTTATGGTAGAGCAGAGAGCTGATAATGGCATTCAGACCGACCGACTTACCCTGTCCCGTAGCACCGGCCACAAGCAGGTGAGGCAGCTTGGCCAAATCGAAGCAGAAATTCTCGTTCTGAATCGTACGACCGATCACGACCGGCAGCTCGGCCTTCTGCGCAAACTCAAAGAAGCGTTTCGAGCGAATAGCCGACGACATCGAGACGATCTGTTTATGTTGATTCGGCACCTCAATACCAATCGTCCCCTTACCCGGAATCGGCGCAATAATACGAATACCCAACGCCTTCAGGCTCTGCGCAATATCCTGCTCCAGACCCTGAATCTTCGAGATCTTCACGCCCTGCGCCTGAATGATCTCGTAGAGGGTTACCGTCGGGCCTACCGTGGCGGTGATCTTCTGGATCTCGATGCCGAAATCCGAGAGCGTCTTTTTGATACGCTCCTTATTCTCAAAGAGCTCTTCACTCGAGACCTCTGACGTGGTTTCATACTCCCGCAAGAGGGTCACCGGCGGTTTGCGATAGGTCAGCAGATCCTTCGTCGGGTCATACAATTCGCTCTTCAATTCGCTCTTCGAGGCCTCCTGATCAGCCTGCGGCGTTGTCACCTCCATGACCAGACCCGGCTCCTCCTCGGGCTCCTCGATCGGCGGCAGGGGTTGCGTAGGCGGCTCCGGCTCGGTCGGCGTATCTAACACGGTCGGTTCATCCAACACGGTCGGCTCTTCCAACACGATCGGCTCGACAACGGTCTCCTGCGGCTGTTCTTGCGGTTCGTGCTTCTCCTCGGTGAGTTTATTCAGGTCGATGATCGTAAAGGGGCTATCGGGCTCCTCGCGCACTACCCGACGCGGGGTGCGGCGCGGCTCAAGCGTCACTACGCCATCCTTACCCATCACCAGACGATCCTCCTTGCTGCCAAGCTCGACCTCCCGGAAGGGACTCTCGTCCTCCTGCGGTTGATCCATTACGACTTGCTGCGGCTCTTCCTGCGGTTCAGGTTCTTGGTCAATAGCCGGCGCCTCCACCGCTATCGGCTCCTCCACGGGTTCCGGCTGCGGTTGCTCCTCCTCGGACTCCTCGACCGGCTCGGTTGCCTCCTCATGGTGCAAAACACGATCGACAAGTTTACCTCCCTGATCGACTACAGCACCACCGGCTCGATTGACCACATCAATAAAGCTACGATTGATAAAGACACCTGTCAAAATCCAACCACACAAGAGTGCGATCACCGTACCAAAACCACCAATTGCTCCACTCAACAGATCGGCCATCGCATTACCCAACGCGCCACCGGCACCCGAGCTGGAGCAGAAACGCCACGTGCTCTCCCCAAAGCAGAAACCGAGCGTCAGCGATCCGAGCAGCGTCACCAAGACTATCGAAAGGGCCACATGATTTGCCCACAGCGACTTTTGGCGAATCACCCGCACACCGAGCAACGACAAAAGCACCGGCAGCAGAATCACAAAGAGGCCAAAGCCACGATCAACCAACCAATAACCCAACTTCGCACCGGCTAGTCCACACGGATTGGAGACCCCCATATCAGCATCGGCGCGCTCCATCTCCGAGAGATTCAATACGCTCTGATCCTCCGCCCAACAGAAGAAGGAGAAGAGCACCGATGCAGCGATAAAGACACCGGCAAATATCAAGATCAACCCCGCCACCCAACGGAAACTATCCCGATTGGAGCGTTGAGCCGAACGGCCCTTTGAGGTCGAAGAACTCTTATTTTTACTCTTTGATACAGCCATAAGCTTCTCTGTTTTTTCCAGGTTCATGCTTTTCTCGTCGAGGATTACTCCTCCCCACCCTGCTCCGTCAACAGACGACGGGCAAAGTTTTCAATCCGTTGCCGATACTCCTCATCGGCAAAGCTCACAAAGCGTAACTCGGCGCAATGATCCGACGCCGCCCGCAAATCGCCCGCATCGAGTAGTTGCACGACTCGTCGTGCCACGGCCGGCGAAGGGTCGATAAACTCCACTGCCCGATCGGCTACTGCCCGACGCATAGCCGGCAGCAAGAAGGGATAATGCGTGCAACCCAACACAATCCGATCGGCTCCATGTGCCAACATCTCACGCATGGCCTCCTGCACACAAGTCACCGCCTCAACACTCTCCTCACGTCCCGACTCTACCAACTCGACAAAGCCCTTGCCGGGGGCCGTGATCACCTCGATATCGGCTCCATAGCGTGCTGCCGTACGACGAAACAGTTCACCATCCAGACTTCGCTCGGTCGCCAACACCCCAACCACGCGATTTTGTGTAGTCAAACAAGCCGGTTTTACGGCCGGCTCCATACCGACAATCGGGAGCGGCGCATACTTCGCGCGCAGCCACTCAATCGCTGCTGCGGTGGCCGTATTACAAGCCACTACGACCAATTTACATCCCGCCTCTACCAGCATTGCAACAGCCTGATCGGCCAGGCGAATGATCTCCTCTTTCGAGCGCGATCCATAGGGGCAATTCTTGCCATCACCCAAATAGATGAGCGATTCATCGGGCAACACACGCTGCACCTCTCGCCAGACGCTTAAACCTCCGAGCCCTGAGTCGTATATGCCGATCGGTGCATTATTCATAGCTCAAAATAGCCTCTAAAATAGCTTCGTCCGACAACTCATCACACACCAACACTAGGTGTGCCTTGCTATAATAACACTCGCGAACTACCATATCCTCCCGCATGAAAGCAACTAGCTCTTCGTCATTCAAACCGCGCAAGCGAGGTCTTTTCTGTCGTCCGTAAGGGCTCAATCGCGAGGCGATATTTTCGGCCGAACGCTTCAGATAGACCGTCATGCCCACCTGATTCATCCGTTGCATATTATCTCGCCAAATGGGCAGTCCCCCACCGGTCGAAACAACGGCAGACTCCTCACGAATCACCTCCTCCAGCACCTCGCGCTCCACTTCGCGAAAACGCTCCTCGCCCTCGTAGCGAAAGATATCGCAGACCGTAGCACCCTCGCGCTCCTCAACCCGATTGTCCGTATCGACAAACGCCACCGAAAGACGACGGGCCAGTTTACGGCCAATGGTGCTCTTGCCGCACCCCATATATCCCACTAAAAAGAGCGGTTTCATGGCTTCACGTTCACATTTAGAAGAGGTTCAACTGCGCCGGGTCGAGCGGTTCATCCTCCTCGCTCTTCGGCCGTACCACCTCAAAGGGAATATCACCCGTCGGAGCAATCGGTGAGACGGGGGTCAGATCAACCTCCTCTCCAGGCAACTCAAGCTCCTCGATCGGTTCAAAAGAGCTCTCTCCCTCGAGTTGTTCTTCGCTCTCAAGCTGATCCAAAGATTCCTCTTCCGGCAACTCCGGCTCAATAAACTGCACCGTCGCCACATCGAAGGTCGAGAGACGTTTACCCTTGGCCTGAGCACTCTTGACACCGACAAAGGCATCAACCTCGAAACGATCGGCCGGACGGTGTTCGTGGGCCCCCTTATAGGTCAGCTCCACCTCGGCACCCAATGCCTCGGTCAGGCAGACAAAACGGCTATCCTCCTCCAGGAAGGCCTGCAACTTATCCGAAAGTTTGATCGAGAAGCGTTTCAGGTAGTAGTATTGCTGCTCGTTATCGTAGTAGCAAAGCGCATAGATCGTCTCCGGACGGAATCGCGACACATGGATCGTATCATCGGGGAAGTGCTGTCCCAGGTCGTAGCCCGTTACATAGCATTGGTTCTTACCTGTCCATACGAGCAATTTATCATCCCCCTTAAACTCGCCCAGCAGACGACCGCGACCATCGGCATTGAGGCGGCGGATATCCTCATCGAACCAAATGTTCTGACCACCCAAGGTCGAGGTACCACGCTCCTTCAGCACAATCTTATGAATACCGTAACGCGAGAAGAGATTACCCTGACTCTGACGACCCTTAATGGCCAATGTCGAGAAGTCCAGATCGACGATCACGCGCTTCAGACGCGGACGCGGCTTGAAATAGACCTTCAGCACCTCGGCCTCGCCATTCGGATTGACCGTCATGTAGAGCAATTCGCTCTTGGGCGTTCCCTTGGTCATGTCGTAGATCTTATCGCGGGTGATCGCCTTGATCGCACAACGCTTCATCATGATCGGGCCATTCTTACCGTCGCGGTAGAGCACGTTGTAGATCGTGCGCTCGTCACCACGTTTGAAGATGCCGATGTAGTAGATATTCTTCTCAAAGAAGGCCTTCTCCGAGACCTTCGTGATCGTATAGCGGCCATCCTTCGTGAAGATGATCACATCGTCGATATCCGAGCAGTCGCAGACCAACTCGGCATCCTTCATCGACTTACCGATACCGAAGAAGCCCTCTGCCCGATCGACATAGAGCTTGGCATTCGTGACAGCCACCTTCGTAGCCTCGATCTGGTCAAAGGTGCGCAATTCGGTCTTACGCTCGCGCCCCTTGCCATACTTCTCACGAATCCGCTCGTAGTAGGCTACGGCATACTCCGTCAGGTGGGCCAAGTGGTGCTTCGTCTCCTTGATATCCTGCTCGATCTGCTTGATCTCGTTATCGGCCTTATCCGAATCATAGCGCGAGATACGGATAAACTTCAACTCGGTCAGTCGCTGCACATCCTCGAGCGTCACTTCGCGGCGCAACAGCTTTTTGAAGGGCTCCAACCCCTGATCGACGGCCGCGTAGGCAGCCTCGCGGGTCTTACATCCCTCGATCAGTTGGTAGAGTTTATTTTCGATGAAGATACGCTCCAGCGAGGCGGCATGCCAAGCGGCATTCAGCTCCTCGAGACGAATCTCCAACTCGCGTCCCAAGAGATACTTCGTGCGATCGGCCGAACGACGCAGAATCTCGCTCACACCCATAAAGCAGGGCTTATCGTCGCAGATCACGCACGAGTTGGGCGAGATCGAAACCTCGCAATCGGTAAAGGCGTAGAGTGCATCGATGGTCTTGTCCGACGACTCATCGGGAGCCACTTGGATGACGATCTCCACCTTATCGGCCGTCAGGTCATCGACCTTGCGGATCTTGATCTTACCGCGTTTATTAGCCTTAATGATCGACTCCTTGATCGACTCCGAGGTGGTCGTAAAGGGAATTTCGGTGATAGCCAACGTACGTTTGTCGATCTTCGAAATCTTGGCACGCACGCGCACTGCACCGCCACGCAGACCATCGTTATAACGGCTCACGTCGGCCATACCGCCCGTCGGGAAATCGGGATAGAGTTGAAAATCGCGCCCTTCGAGGTGGGCAATCGAGGCATTGATCAACTCCACAAAGTTGTGGGGCAGCACCTTCGAGGCCAGACCTACGGCAATACCCTCCGTACCCTGCGCCAACAGCAGCGGAAACTTCACCGGCAAGGTCACCGGTTCCTCCTGACGACCGTCGTAGGAGAGCATCCACTCGGTCGTCTTCTTGTTAAAAACCACATCGAGGGCAAATTTCGACAGACGCGCCTCGATATATCGGGCAGCCGCAGCACCGTCGCCCGTGAGGATGTTACCCCACGAACCCTGGCAGTCGATCAGCAGATCCTTCTGTCCGAGGGTCACCAGCGCCGACTCGATCGAAGCATCTCCGTGCGGGTGGAAGGCCATCGTGCGACCCACGATGTTGGCCACCTTGTTGTAGCGGCCATCTTCGACCTGCCGCATCGTATGCAGGATACGACGTTGCACGGGCTTCAAACCATCCTCAATGTGGGGCACAGCGCGCTCCAAGATCACATAAGAGGCATAGTCCAAAAACCAATTCTTATACATGCCCGTCAGACGACGCACGCCACTCTGGTCCTGCATCAGGCGGTCGAACTTAGCATTGCGGCGAGCAGGTGTTGCCTCTGCCTCATCCGCCTCATCGCCAGCCTCCAGCTCCTCCGATACACGCTCCAGGTCCTCACCCTCCGAGCTCTCTTCAGCCCCCGGGATCAAACGGTCATCCAACTCTTCGTTCTCTTTTTTAGCCATATTTCGGTTCTGTTTCTTCGTTTTGGGGTGGTTTAGCTCATTTGCAGATCGGCCTCGACCAGATCCTCCTCAATGCGCAGATTCTCGACAATGAAGCTCTGGCGATCGAAGGTATTCTTACCCATGTAAAACTCCAGCAGGTCGTGAATCGGGTCATCCTTCGTGATGCGGACACGATCCAGACGCATCGTCTCGCCAATGAAGTGCTTGAACTCCGAATCCGAGATCTCACCCAGACCTTTGAATCGGGTAATCTCGGCCTGCGCACCACACTTGGCCACCGCAGCCACCCGCTCCTCCTCGGAGTAGCAATAGTGCGTCTCCTTCTTGTTGCGCACACGGAAGAGCGGCGTTTGCAGGATGTAGAGGTGTCCGCGACGAATCACCTCGGGGAAGAACTGCAAGAAGAAGGAGGTGATCAGCAGTCGAATGTGCATACCATCGACATCGGCATCGGTCGCCACGATCACCTTCTCGTAGCGCAGATTGTCCACATCGTCCTCGATATTGAGGGCCGCCTGCAGAAGGTTGAACTCCTCGTTCATATAGACCACCTTCTTGGTCAGGCCATAGCAGTTGAGCGGCTTACCGCGCAACGAGAAGACGGCCTGCGTACGGGCATCGCGGCACTTGGTCACTGACGACGATGCCGAAAGACCCTCCGTGATGAAGATCATCGTCTGGTCGGCCAGCTCGCTCTTATCGCCTCGGTGGATTTTGCAATCGCGCAGTTTCTTGTTGTTCAGGGAGACCTCGCGTGCCGTCTCGCGCGCCTTTTTCTGCACACCCGAAATCGCCTTGCGCTCCTTCTCGTTCTCGACGATCTTCTTTTGGATCGCCTGGGCCGTTTCGGGATTCTTATGCAGGTAGTCGTCCAGGTGCTTGGCCAGGAAGTCCATCACAAACTGACGCACCGTCGGGCCCGCCTTCGACATATCGCGCGAGCCGAGCTTGGTCTTAGTTTGCGACTCAAAGATCGGCGCCGAAACCTTCAACGAGATGGCCGCCACGATCGAGGTACGGACATCCGAAGGGTCGTAATCCTTGTGGAAGAAATCCTTCAGCGTCTTGGCAATCGCCTCGCGAAAGGCTGCTTGGTGCGTACCACCCTGCGAGGTGTATTGACCATTGGCAAACGAATAGTAGTTCTCGCCATAGCCTGAGCCGTGCGTAATCGCCACCTCGATATCCTCCCCCGAGAGGTGAATTGGGGCATAGAGCGGCTCTTCGGACATATTCTCGATCAACAGATCGAGCAGACCATTCTTCGAGGTGTAATTCTGTCCGTTGAGGCGGATGGTCAGCCCCTTGTTCAGGTAGGTGTAGTTGCGCACCAACTGCTCGACATACTCCAAGTTGTAGGTGTAGGCACCAAAGACCTCCTCATCGACCTTAAATCGGATCATCGTGCCGTTCTTCTCCTCGACACCGCTCTCCCACCGGTCGCTTGTCTCAATACCCTTCTCAAACCACACCGTGTGAGCCTCGCCGTCACGTACCGAGCGAGCCATAAATTCGCTCGAGAGGTAGTTCACAGCCTTCACACCGACACCGTTCAGACCCACCGTCTTCTTGAAGGCGGCATGCTCTTCGTCGTCCTCATACTTACCGCCCGTATTCATCACACTGACGGCGGCCGACAGCGCACCCAACGGAATACCGCGGCCATAGTCGCGCACCGTGACGGTCTGCTCCTCGACCGTAATCTCGATCTGGCGGCCGAAGCCGTTCATGTGCTCGTCGATCGAGTTGTCGGTCACCTCCTTAATCAGGACATAGATACCATCATCCGATTGAGTTCCATCGCCCAGCTTGCCGATATACATACCGGGGCGCAGGCGAACATGTTCGCGGGGCGAGAGGGTTTTGATCGACTCATCGCCATAGTTATTCGGGGTATTTTGTAACAAATCTGCCATTTTTATCTTTTTCCGAAGCCTCCGACTCGTTCGTCAGTAGGCCTCTCGCTTGTTCATTTCAGGGTTTCGTTTCGTCTATTGTTGTTTCAAAGCCTCCAGCGTCTCCACCATCTTCGTGCGGGTCTCATCGGAGATCTCACGCAGCGGTCGCTCCTGCAACTGCTCCACGGTGATCGGATCCAAGATCTGCAAGGTCACCCGATTCTTCCAGTTCCAAAGCCAGCTACCCGGCTTGATGATCGAACGTGTGCCATGCAGCACGATGGGTAACACCTCCACCTCGTTGCGCAACGCCAAATCGAAGGCTCCGGGGTTGAAACGACCCATCTCGCCCGTCTTGGAGCGCGTACCCTCGGGGAAGATCGCAATCGAGACGCCTCGCCCGAGCCACATCTTACCCTCACGACGCAACTGCTCCAGTGCCTGCGTAGCACGACCACGATTGATCAGAATATCGCCATGCAGATAGAGGAACTGCCCAAAGAAGGGAGCCTTGACCACCTCGCGCTTCGAAACCCAGCGATACTCCATGCGCAGGAAGTAGAGCACCGGAATGTCGAACAGCGTGTTGTGGTTCATCACAATCACATAGGGTTTCTTCGGATCAACCTTCTCCCAGCCGATCACCCGATGGCTCCAGCGCGGCGGTACAAAGAAGAAGCAACGCACCAACGCCCGCGAGCAGAGGTGCACCATGTAACGACGGCGATCAAACGGATAGCAGATCACCAGCACCACAGCCGACAAAATCACAAAGAAGGCGCAGAGCACCAACGCGTAGAGATAGAGTAAAATTGAAAACATCGTCTATAGCTTTTTCAGATTCACGTTCGAGTGCGCAAACCGCACACTTTAACAATCGGCAAATTTACACATTTTCTTTGGAGATACCTATTATTATAGCAAAAAGTTATCAACAATTTTACCCTTCTCACCCATTTTCTCAACCACTCCTCACCTCTTCTTCAACCACCTCGCGCCCACTCTCCAACCCTTGCGCCCCTTTTCTTTTTCAACCGCCCCACACCCGATTTTGCGCACACCGAAATTATTTTTCAAAAAAAACGGTTCTTTGTATTGCATATTACTCTTTTTTTTTCATATCTTTGCACCAGGAAATATAGATCAAACACAAACAATATGAAAAAGTTTCTTATCCTGACGCTCTCCACACTCCTGCTACTCACAGGGCGCGCCACGGCACAAACCACCTACATAGGCAAGGTCGTAAACACCGAACAACAACCGGTCGAGTTTGCCACCGTCGTACTCCTGGCCAACGAAGCACAGGTGTGCGGAACAACCACCGATACGAACGGCCATTTCACTTTGCAAGCCGCACCGGGAAGTTACCTGCTCACGGTCCAGCATTTGAACTACGAAACCTACTCGAATACGATCGAAATATCCGACCGCAAAGAATTGGGTACGATTGTATTGAAAAATTCAACTCAAGCAATCGAGGAGGTAGTCGTAAAGGCCCAGCTGATTCGCCGCGAAGCCGACCGTTTTGTGGTCGATGTAGCCAATTCGGAGGTCGCTGTGGGCAAGGATGGTGTCGAATTGCTCGAACGTGCACCCGGCGTATGGATCACCGATGACAAAATTGCCATCAACGGACGTAGCGGATCGAAGGTTTACGTCAATGACATAGAACTGAAGATGAGCGGAGAGGAGCTTATTACCTATATTAAAACTTTACGCGCGGAGGAGATCCAAAAAATTGAAATCATCCCCATCTCCGGAGCCGATTATGATGCCGACTCGGCCAGCGGTATCATCAAGATCACACTGAAGCGTCGACGCGAAAACGGCATGCAGGGGTCGGTGCAAATCCACAGTACACTAAACCGCTATGGTGAACACGTGACCCCCTCGGCCAACATCGCCCTGCACAGTGGCCGCCTCGACCTCAACGGCGCAGCGTGGTACACCCATCAGCGTACCGAGGCGTATGCCTTCGAGCAGACCAACTACCTGACAAATGACACCCAACTCAACTCGGAATCGGCCAACGACGGCAAGCGTCACGACTACGGCAGTCGCCTCGATGCAGTCTATGAGATCTCGAAAAATCACTCCATTGGTCTGGGTGGTCGCTTCACCAATCAGGACGAAAACGACGAGATCCTCTCCCACTCGCTCCTGCGCAATCAAACATTCACCGAAGAGACCAACAGCCTCTTTCTGGACAACAGTACACAGCAAGATGCCAAGGGAACCTTTAATTATGTCTGGAAAATCGACTCGCTCGGCTCTTCGCTCAAACTGCTGGCCGAATATCAGGTACGCAAAAACGGCAGTGGCAGCAACAACCACAGCGTAGTCAATCAGATCGACTCGCTCTATCGTGACCAGACCGACTCGAAATATCGCATGGCAACCTCCTCGTTGGCGTGGGAACAACATATCTCGCCCCGCATCGTGTTGCAAACCGGCGCGAAATACACCTACTACCGCATGCAGTCGGATGCCCTCTACACCTACCTGCACAACGAGCAATGGCTCACCAACGAGCGGGAAAGTTTTTCGATCGACTACGACGAGCAGATTGCCGCCCTCTATGGCATCGTACGAGGTAATTTCAACCGCTGGAGCTTCGTTGCGGGGTTGCGTGGCGAATATACCCGCACCGAGAGTGATGGGACGAAATTGGGCAAGGACTACTTTTCGCTCTTCCCAAACCTCAACCTGTCGTACAAGCTCGACCCGTCGAGCAAACACATGCTCATCGGTCAATATGCCCGCACGATTTCACGTCCCTCGTTTTGGCAGCTCAACCCCCAGCGAAACCAGATCTCAGACTACTCCTACCAGATCGGCAATCCGCTGCTCGACCCCTCCTACAAACACGACGTCAGCCTGACCTATGTGGCTTGGTATAAATATACGCTCACGGCCGGATTTTCGTTACAGACCGATGAGATTCAGCAGAATTTCCTCACCGATCCGAACGATCCTAACATCATCTACATCAACCACATCAACTACAAGGATACGCGGCAGTATTACCTCAATCTGAACGCCCCGATGCAGCTGACCAAATGGTGGGAGGCTAACGCCAATCTGACCTATGTAGCCTGGGAGCAACGCGCCACAACCGCCTCGCCCCTCAAACTCTACCACATGTTGATGACCTACGCATCGACGACCTTCACCCTTCCGGCGAAGTTCTACATCGACCTTTCGTGGAACTACCATAACCGCATCACGATGGGCAATGCCGTGATCGGAGCAGCCCACCAGGTCAATAGCTCGATCAAGAAGCGTTTTGGCGACCGTTTCACGGCCACTTTTTCGGTCTATAACCTCTTAAACGCCAAACAGGATATCAGTGCCCGCACCGAGCAATTTGATCGCTTCTATCGCATCAATCAGTTCTGGAGCGATCGCCAATTCCGCATCGGGCTGGTTTGGCACTTCAAGAGTGGCAAGGCTTTCCGCGAGCGCAGAGTTGAAAATTCGGAAGACGGCAACCGTCTGTAGTTGCCTCGAATAGGTAAATAAAAAGTTGGTAAAAAGGGGCTGTCTAACGCATTAGACAGCCCCTTTTTCGGATCACCGTTGGCAAAACACTACCGTACCAGCACCCGATACTCCCACGGACCCATGAGCTCACTAACCTGCGAAGCAAGTTCGTAGTTCCGGCCGGCAAAATAGTCCCGATAGGTACCGGCATAGATACCCGTATTATACTCGGCCTGAATCGTATAGGGCGATAGGTTCATGATGGCAATCACCCGATCGCCGGCCACCTCACGCACCAAAATCATCAAGCAATCCTCGGCATTGTTACGGATTTCGATCCCCTCACCGCCCCGACCTCCGGCATGCAGGGCCGGGTGCTCGTGGTGCAAAGCACAAAGTTTGCGATAGTGGGTCGTGAAACGATTCTTCCGATAGGCCGGAATGGGATCTCGATCGAAAAAGGCAAAGACATGGTCATAGCCGATCTCCTGCCCCGTATAGATGAGCGGCAGGCCACGCGGCACAACAAAGGTAAAGAGCGACATCACCTCGCGCGCATCGCCCATCCGCGAAAAGGCCGTACCATTCCAAGAGTTCTCGTCGTGGTTTGACGTAAAGCTCAACCGCATGGAACTCAGCGGAAAAGGATCCGTTTGCAGATAACGACGCAGTTCTGTCACACGCACATGCTGCTGGGCCACATCGTTCATCAGATGGTGCATCGACCAGCCATAATAGGCATCAAAGCCCCCCTCTCCACAGAGCGGAATCTCCTCGGCCTCAGCCAGCATAAACAGATCTGGCTTCAAATTGCGTAACTGCCGAGTGGCATAGGCCCAAAACTCGGTCGGCACGAGCATCGCCATATCGCAGCGGAAACCATCTACTGCATGTTCCTTCACCCAAAAGGCCATCGCATCGACCTGTCCCTGCCACAGAGCGCGATTCTCGTAGTTGAGTTTGGCCGTATCGGTCCATCCACAAGGAATTTTCGGAGCACCCTCTTCCCACTCATACCAATCAGGATGTTCGGCAATCCATCGTGCATCGCGTGCCGTATGGTTGGCCACCCAATCGAGCAACACCTTCATGCCTAGCTCATGTGCCTCGGCCACAAAGGCATCAAAATCGGCCATCGTGCCCAAATCGGCATTGACAGCGCAATAGTCCCGTACCGAATAGTAAGAGCCCAACGATCCCTTACGTGCCTCGATGCCAATTGGATGGATCGGCATGAGCCACACGGCGTCTATACCCATCTCGCGCAACCCCTTCAAGCGGCCTTGAGCAGCCTTGAGGGTTCCTTGTCGAGTGAGCTGACGAACATTCATCTCGTACAATACGGCACTATAACTCCATTCGGGATGTATCATAATTGGTCTAGCGTATTCTATTTTAGGGCGTCAAAGATACACTTTTTTTCGCAAATTCCTAACCTAAACCGACAAAAGTGACTCTCTTCCCACTCTTTTTCCGCCAAGAACTTCTTACAACCATTTTTTTTGCTTAACTTTGTGCGATTATGCGATATATTATATAGGCTATGAAAAAACTCTATATGCTCTTGACCCTGGTGGTCGTTCTTTCGTTGAGTTCGTGCTCATCGTACAAACGTATTTGGTATCTGCAAGATGCGCAACCCTACACTGCTGAACAGATTGAGCAGCAGGGACAGATCCGCATTATGCCGCTCGATCGACTCTCGATTGTCGTAAACAGCAAGAATCCCGAGTTGGCAGCCCCCTTCAATGCAGCCACGTCGTTCAATGCCCTCAATGCAACGGGCATCACCACCTCGTACAACAACTCTTCGCTGCAGATCCGCACGGTCGATAGCGAGGGTTTTGTCGAGCTGCCGATCTTAGGCAAAGTAAAGTGCCAGGGGCTGACCCGCCACCAATTAGAGGCACTGATCGCCCAAAAGATCGTCGAAGGGAACTACATCAACGACCCGATCGTCAATGTGCAGTTTGCCGACATGAAGGTCTCGGTCATCGGCGAGGTTACCCGTCCGGGCATGTATGCTATTGCCAACGACAAGTTGACGATTTTCGATGCGCTGGCCATGGCTGGCGACCTAACCATCTACGGTCAGCGTAGCGATGTGGCCGTCCTACGCGAGAAGGAGGGCGTACGCACGATCGAATACCTCGATCTGACCTCGAAGGATATCTTCACGTCGCCTGCCTTCTACATCCAACAGAACGACATCGTCTATGTGAAGCCCAACAAGTACAAGGCCGAGTCGGGTGAGATTAGCCAAAACCGTTCATTCTATATCTCGCTGGTCAGCATCGCCATCTCGATGGCCACCTTGATCGTAACCATCTCGAAATAAAAAAGTAAGTATCTGATATGACCGAACAACAAGCTACCGTTTCACAGCAGCACGCAAAGGAGGAGCGTCCGATCGAATCGATCACACTACACGACCTGATCCAGATCTTTTTCCGGAATTGGCGTTGGTTTCTCCTCTCGGTAATCGTCTGCCTGGGTCTGACCTACTTCTATCTGGCACGCACACCCCGCATCTACAAGCGCGAGGCCGTGTTGCTGATCAAGGATACCCGCAAGGGTGGTGATTTGGAGATTGGCGCATTCAGCGATCTGGCAGGATTCCAGAGCCGTCGCAGTGTCGATAATGAGTTGTATATCATCCAGTCGCGCCGTCTGATGATGGAGGTGGTGCGCGAGCTGAATTTGACGACGAACTACTCGGCCAAGCGCGGACTTCGCACCTACGATCTCTACAAGATTGCCCCGATCGAGGTCTCGTTCATCAACCACGATGACCAGCACGCCAAGGATCTGACCGTCACGCCGCAGGCCGATGGGACTATTCTGTTGAGCAATTTCGACGATAACTACATCACCAACCGTCAGAAGCGGAGCGAGATGGTGGTTTCGTATGGTGATACGGTTTCGACACCGATTGGTCAGATAGTGGTTACGCCGACCGTACACCTCGATTCGACCTTCTACGACCAGCCGATTATAGTCACGAAGCGTCCCGAGGATGCCGTAGCCAACGGCTACCGCAAGGCGGTCAATAGCGGCATTGTCAATAAGCAGGCTTCGGTCGTAGCGATCTCGATGAACGCCTCGTCGCGCCGCCGTGCCGAGGATGTCCTCAACACGCTCATCAAGGTCTATAATGAGGATGCCATCAAAGAC
This sequence comes from Alistipes sp., assembly GCA_045127275.1. GTDB lineage: Bacteria > Bacteroidota > Bacteroidia > Bacteroidales > Rikenellaceae > Alistipes. The sequence continues at coordinate 71,488 of JBGVPZ010000009.1, read as the reverse complement.
AAGCAGAGCATCTCGAAAATCACAGCCGAGTTTATTGCCGCCCGTCTGGAGGTGATCGGCCAGGAACTGGGCGAAGTGGATCGCAACATTGCCGACATCAAGCAGAGCAACCAGATCATCGACCTGCACTCCGAGGCACAACGTACCGCCTCCGAGAGTTCGCGCTACAAGGCCGAGAGCCTCTCGTTGGAGAATCAGATCACGGTGGCCGAATTTATCCGCGACTATCTGCAAGATGCCTCGCGTCAGACCGACTTGATCCCAATGGTCGCCTCGATCCAAAATCAGGGCATTTCGACCCAGATTGCCAACTACAACGAGATGATCCTGCGTCGGGAGAAGTTGCTCGACAATTCGTCGGAGAGCAACCCCATTATTCAGGATTTGAACAACGCACTGACCGCTACGCGCCACTCGATCATCGCCTCGCTCAACTCGCATATCTCGACGCTCAACATGCAGCGTGATGCCATGCGCCAAGAGGAGCAGTCGGTCAATCGCCGCATCTCGAGCATGCCCTCACAGGAGAAGGTCATCCTCGATATTTCGCGTCAGCAGAAGATCAAGGAGGAGTTGTTCCTCTACCTGTTGAACAAGCAGGAGGAGACGCAACTGAACTTCGTCATCGCCGAGAGTAATTCGCGCATCATCGACTTGGCTTATGGTAGCAACATCCCCATTTCGCCCCGCCCGGTGGTGCTGATGTGTCTGGCGCTGATCGTAGGTCTGGCTATTCCGTTTGGTCTGTTCTTCCTGATCGGCATCCTCGACACGACGATCCGTGGTCGCCGCGACATCGAGAAGTACACCTCGATCCCCTTCTTGGGCGATATTCCGTCGGCCGACGACAACAGTATTTCGCGCCAGGGCATTGCCGTCCGCGAAACGGGCCGCGATGCCGTATCGGAGGCCTTCCGTCTGTTGCGTTCGAATATGGCATTCATGAATATCTCGTCGGATAAGGATATCCAAACGGTGCTCTTCACCTCGTCGAATCCCCATGCCGGTAAAACATTTGTTGCCACGAACTTGGCCATGACGTTGGCTATGGCCGGCAAGCGAGTGCTGATCATCGACCTCGACCTGCGTCGTCACGCCTTCTCGTCGCAGATGGGTCACGGCCACACGAAGCGTGGCGTCACGAGCTACCTGTCGGGTGCCGCCACGATGGATGCCATCATCGAGCAGTCGGGCGTACACGATGGTTTGGATGTGATCTATGCCGGTATTCAGCCGCCCAACCCTGCCGAGATGTTGCTCTCGAAGCAGCTCGACCTGCTCTTCGAGGAGTTGCGCAAGCGATATGACTATATCTTCATCGACTGTACGCCGTCGATGTCCGTGGCCGACGCCCTGATCTGCGACCGTCTGTCGGATCTGACGATCTACGTCGTGCGCGAGGGTGTGCTGGATCGCCGTCAGCTACCCGATATCGAGCGTCTGTACCGCGAGAAGAAGTTCCACAACATGAGCATCGTGCTCAACGACACGAATACCAAACGCCACGGCTATGGGTACGGTTATGGATACGGCTATGGGTACGGTTATGGATACGGCTATGGCGACAATGACGCGCAACCCAAGAGCTACCGCCAGCGATTGGCCAATTTATTCAAACGCAAGCAGTAACAGATCATGGCTATACAAGATGCAATTATCGCCATCGATTTCGATGGTACGGTAGTCACCCACGCCTACCCCGAGGTGGGCGACGATGCCGGTGCTGTGCCTGTTCTGAAGGAGCTGACCAAGAATGGCTGTCGGCTGATTCTCTACACGATGCGCAGCGGCGACCTGTTAGAGGATGCCAAACGTTGGTTTCGCAAGCAGGGAATCGAGCTCTATGCCGTGAACGAGAATCCGCGCCAAGGCCGTTGGACCCGCTCCCCGAAGGTGCATGCCGACCTCTATATTGACGATAGTGCGCTGGGGTGTCCGGTGCGTTTTGTCGACGGAGCACGCCGCCCCGTAGCCGATTGGGAACGCATCCGCGAGCAATTGGTTAAGGATGGGTATTTAGATTAAGAAGAATGTCTTTTAACAGAAAGGGACTGTCCCAACAAGTGTTTGGACAGTCCCTTTTTGTTTTGTTATAAAACGATCGAAAAGCGGAGCATACTATGCGTATGTGAGCATTTTCGACACGAGTGAAACGCTGAAATCACCCATTATACGGCTTTTTCCCGTTGTACGATGCGACGATAAATGCAAGTCTTATTCTGACAAATCACACACCCATAGGCTCGACGCCGACAATGGGTGCCGATACCGATAATGCCACTGACTGACTTAATGGGGTGCATGAGGGCAGAGGGTGACAAAGTGATGCCGGTGGGATTCTCGCCGACAAATTGAAACAGTTGATGTTGGTCCAGCAGGGGCCAATTGCAATAGCCGGGGCTGTAACGGTTGGTAATCTTAAGCCCCAAGGGAGCCTGCTCTCCGGCTAATGCCGCATGGATGCGATCCATCGCCCGTTCCACGGTGAGCGATCCGATGGCATCAATGATATAGGCCTCCAGGAAATCGCCTGCCGCATTGAGCGCATGGGCCTCATCGGAGAAGAGTGCCCCGGCCGTACAGAGGAAGAGAGCCGCCTCCGAAGCCTCCTTCAGATAGCCGGCGACCTGCGCCCCCACAGCGAAGCTCACCCCCTCGACTGCAAGGCGTCCTTCAGCCACCTCAACCGAATCGACACGCCCCACGACATAGCCGCCCACAGCCTCCAAATCCGAGGAACGAAGTTGCTCGAGCCGCTCGACCATATAGAGATAAGCAGGATGCTCGGTATCCTCCATGTGAAGATACCGAGCAAGCTCATCGAGCGAAGGCAGCACCTCGCTCAAAGGGTAACGATAGGTATGAAACCGACGCTCCACTCCTATTTATTATTATAAGCCTCTACAGCCCCAAAGAAGGCCTCCAGATTGGCCTCAGGGACAGCAGGCGGAAGATCACAACCAGTCGAAATGACAAAGTTGCGTGCTCCGCGGGTCTTTTCCAGCAGATCGGTCGTAGCCGCAGCCACCGCCTCGGGCGTAGCTTGTTGCATGATCACAACCGGATCGAGATTACCCATTACCAGAATATCCTCGGGCACTTCGGTGAGAGCCTGCGGAATATCGACCAGGTTGCCAAAGTGCATAGCACGAGCACCCGACTCGACCATAGCACCCGTGCACTGGCCCGTATTGCCGCAGTTGTGCAGAATGACCGTAAAGTCATCATCCTGCACGGCATCAACAATCTGCTTGATGTAGGGTGTAGCGTACATCTGGTGATCCTCATTCGAGAGCAGTCCGGCAGCCGGCTCGGCCATCACGACACCGGCAACACCCGTCGCCTTGAGCGCCTTGCAGTAGTCGATCAGGAAGGCTGTACACTTATCGAGCAGGGCCATGATGACATCCGGCTCGATATAGATGGCCACCATAATCTCGCTCATGTCGTACAGACGACCGGCCAACGAGAAGGGGCCGATACAACCCGCCAAGACGGGACGATCGGTGATATGCTCGGCAGCCAAGCGGTTTGCCTTCAAGTATTCGGGCACACGACCCGCCTCGAGCGAGGGAATCTGCAACGCATCGACCGATGCGGCATCCGAAACCAGACGCTCCGTGACGGTCGGGATCTCCTCCTCAGGGATCAGGATCTTGGCACCAAAGGCCTCGGCCTCAACCGTCAGATCCATGATCACGGTCGAGGCTGCCGACGGGAAACGCTCGGCCAAGGCCTTGATCGCCTCGTAATGTACCTGCCCATCGGTTACGGCCTCACGCACCGTCTTCCCGATGTACTCAATACCCGGATGGGTCATAATCGGCACAGCAACCCGTTTATCGGAGGCCATAACCGCGTCGATCCACTTTTTCATGGTTGTAATAAAGCTGTTAAATAAAATGTCGTTTATGCGTTCAAGAAGCCCTCCAAGAGCTTGATGTCATCCTGCGGGTCGGCAGCATAGCCGTCGGCACCGATCTCGGCAGCGAACTCGGCCGATACGGGAGCTCCACCCACGATGAACTTCACGTCGGGATGTACCTCATGTACCTTGTCGATGATCGTCTTCATGTTGGTCATCGTCGTAGTGAGCAACGCCGACAGACCGACATAGGCCCCCGGATGCTCATTGAGAGCCTCGATAAACTTCTCGGCCGAAGCATCGACACCCAGATCGACAACCTCCCAACCGGCACCCTCGACCATCATGCAGACCAGGTTCTTACCGATGTCGTGCAGGTCGCCAAAGACCGTACCGATGATGAAGGTACCCTTACGCTTCACCTCGCCCGACGAGAAGTAGGGCTTGATATAGGTCAGCGCAGCATTCATAGCCTTGGCCGAGAGCAACATCTGCGGCACAAAGACCTTACCCTCGGTGAATTTCTGACCCACACAGGTCATAGCCGGAATGAGGGCCTCATCCATGATTTGCGAAGGGGCAATACCCTCGGCCAACGCCTGCTGCGTCAGCTCCTGAGCACCCTCCTGACCACGCATCTGCGGCGGATAGGGCGATGCGGTATTGATCTTACCGAACTCTACGCAGGTGAAGAGTTTTTGCAATAATTCGTTCATAGTTTACTTTTGGGTTTGGTTTGGTTTGCTTTTATCATGCGAATATAAGCAATATTTCACAAATCATCAAATTTACAAATTGAAAAATTATCCGGCATGAGAAAACAATCACCTCTGCTTGTAAAATCATCACCGATTCGCTATATTTGTTCTTCATAACCTGAAATTAGAAGCATGAAACGACTCACATTATTGCTGGGTGCGCTCATCACCCCGCTGCTGCTCACAGCCGGAACGATCTATCTGTCGCCGACGGGCGACGATCGCGCTGAAGGATCAAAATCGAATCCATTGCGCACCCCTCATGCCGCACTGAAGATGGCCCGCGAGTGGCGTCGCACCAACGATCCCCGCACGCGAGGGGGCATCCAAATCTGCTTCGAGGCGGGGCGTTACCACCTCGATCGACCGATCTACATACGCCCCGAGGATAGCGGCACGGCAGACTCCCCCACCACCCTACAACCGGCTGAAGGGGCTGCAGGCAAGGTCTTTCTTGTCGGTAGCCGGCCTCTTACCTCGTGGGTTAAACAGGGGTCCGAATGGATCACCGAGGCTCCTCGCATCCACGGTCGTCCGCTCTACATTCGCCAACTTTGGGGCTTTGGCGGCAAGCTACACCGCGCCAACCAATTTGGTCCCACCAAAATGGAGCGCATGATCGCCTTTGACAAGACAAACCGCACGATCACCATTCCTCGTCCCGCCATCGAGGGATTGGAGCAGGCTGAGGGGTTGGAGATGATGGTCCACCAGCGTTGGGCTACAGCCATTTTGCGCGTCAAGGAGCTTTGCTACGAAGGTGATCGGGCCATAGTCTCATTCTTGGAGCCGGAAAGCTATTTGGAGTTTGAGCACCCCTGGCCGCAGCCGGTGATCGGTGAGGCGAAGGGCAATTCCTCCTTCATGCTCCTCAATGCCCATCAAATGCTCGACGAGGCGTTTGAGTGGTGGCAAGACCCCGCTTCGGGGCGTATCCATCTCTATCTGACCGACCCGTCGCTCGATCCCAACACCCAGACCCACATACCGCAGTTGGAACGATTGATGACCATCGAAGGAGCTCCACAGCAGGCGGTCGAGCATCTGTCGTTCGTGGGGATCACCTTTGCCGATACAGCTTGGAATCGACCTTCGGAGCAGGGGCACGTCACCCTGCAAGGCGGCTTTGCCTTTATCGACGGCTACAAACTCCATGAGAAGGAGGGCTTCGCCTGGGATCCCAACCTGGAGAACCAAGCGTGGGTCGAGCGACCCGATGCGGCCATCTCGGTGCGTAACGCCCGCCATATTCAGTTCGAGCAATGTAGTTTTATCGCTATGGGTGCCACGGCTTTAGACTTGGCAGCCAACGTCCACAACAGCACGATCCGAGAGTGTCTATTCCGCAACATTGGTGGCACGGCCATCTTGGCAGGATCGTTTGGCGAAGGGGCGACCGAGGTCCATATCCCCTACGGGCAGATTGGTAGCCGCGAGGGGTTCTGCTCCTACCTCACGATTGCCGACAACACGATCCACGAAGCAACCCGCGAAGATTGGGGAGCCGTAGCCATCGGTTGCGGCTATGTCCACCACACGGAGATTATCGGCAACACCATAGCCGGCGTCAATTATTCGGGCATTGCCGTAGGTTGGGGATGGACAAAGCACAAGACCGGCATGGAGCACAACCGAATTGCCGGCAATACAGTACGCGACTACGCTCGCCAACTCTACGATGCAGGTGGCATCTACACGCTCTCGAATCAGCCCCATTCGCTGATCGAAAACAACACGATCTATGCCCCGACAAAAGCCCCCTATGCGACTAACGATCGCGGCTTCTGCATCTACCTCGATGCGGCGACAGACGGCTACACGATCCGCAATAACTGGTGTGAAATTCCCAACTCGTTCGGATTCAATAATCCAGGTCCTAAAGTGCACTTTGAGGGGCAGAATGGCCCAGAGGTGCAGCGATAGTCGCCTTCCGCAACCCACAAATCCAACAGGGGCTGTCCAACACATTGGTTGGACAGCCCCTGTTGGCTAAAAGTCGCATAACCAGCGAGTGGCTAATAGGTCGCGTGCTGGAACGGACAATCCTTCAACACAGGATAACCCGTACCCGAAGGCATCTCCCAATAGGTCGTTCCCAGCGAGCTAAAAGCGTCGGCCGGCTTACTGGTGTATTCAACTACATTACGGACGCGATAACTCTCATAAAGCAGAGCATCATACTTCACGCCGCCCTCCCAGATGTGATATCCATACTCCGAGAGCTGATCTTTTGGAATGCAACTACAATACTCGATATGACCATACCAATCGAGTTCGCCCACAATACCTCCCGTGCTCAAATCTTGCTGAGAAGTAATCCGACCCTTATTCAGGCAACCTATCACGGCCGCATCGGGACGAAACTCGTCATCGCCCTCCTCCGCATAGCCGAGAATACCACCCAAGTGGCACTCCGGATTCGTATTGGAGATATTACCCGTATTGATACAATTACGAATCAAGAAGTTGTAAGCATCTTTACTATCTGCGCCACTCGGATCTTTACCCATCGAGCCGGCAATACCACCGCCGCCGTGTGCTGTCAATTGCCCCACAATCTCACCGTGGTTAGCGCAACCATGCACCACAGACCCCGCCTCACTGCTATTGCCAACAATACCGCCAAAGCCACAATCTGAGCTCGACAAATCACCCGACTCGCAGATGATCTTTCCAAAGTTAGCACAATGGATTACAATCGTCTGAAACGAATCCCATCCAATGTACATCAGGCCAACATTGCCACCCACCACATCGGTACCCGTCACAGCACCGACATTGACACACAGATCCACCAGCGGGAAGTTCTCATCCGAACGATAGGCTGCTCCGGTGATACCTCCCGTATAGTATGCTCCATCGATCGTCGTATAGTTGATCGCCTGTTTGACAGTACCACCTTCAAGACAACCAACCAATCCTCCCGTAAAATTTCTCGTACCAGACACGATACCGCCCGCAGCACACTCGACAATCTTAGTATTGGGACCTTGATAACCGACAATACCACCCACATAAGACGCTCCTTTGACCGTACAACGCGCATGCGTGGACGAAATGATCGAATTCGAACCGGAGAGGTGCCCCACAAGACCTCCGATATATTCATCGCCTGAAACAGTCAACGAGAAGGTAGCCTGGTCATTCTCCTTGGGAATACTCTCATAAGTACCGAAATCCAACTTATAATCACCATAGATTCCCGCATTTGTAGCCAAGCCATAGACACCACCACATGCAGAGGGTGCCTTCACAAACATGGCAGCATTGAAAAGCATGCAATCAAGCGAGACATCGCCCCACTCAACCAAACCTGCGAAACCTCCCGCATTCCGTTCGGAGGCAGTAACATCAACACTCACATAGAGCGCCTCTTGCTCGTTTTTGTTCTCAAACAGCCATTCCATTGGTGATGCCGAACCAACAAAGCCACCGACATTTTCACGACCCGAGACACTCGTAGCATTCAGTTTCTCGGAGGTAACGGCACACGCTGCAATCTCCACATCAGCCTGACCGATACTGCCAAACATTCCTCCCACATTTTTTTCGCCCGATACGGCCGATGATGCGGTTACACCTGCCAACGAGAGCTGACTCGAATCCCCAACAAATCCCGCTATACCACCGATGTAGTCACCGGTTCCACGCACCGTGCAACATACCGATGCATTTTCGATCGTCAGGCCCAGATCCTCGCTCGAATAATTTACAAAATAGCCAACAAGTCCACCCACATAAGATCCTCCGCCAATCACGGTCGAGGTACTACTTGTTGCATAGCTCGTATGGATCAATTCAGCATTCTTGATGGTCAATTGTGTGCTCTTCGCGAAACCAACGACACCACCCACATACCTCGATCCTTTGATAGCGAAGGAGTGTGCTTGCGTAGTCACACGGTCGATTGTAATGGGGACACCACCATAGATATAGCCAAAGATACCACCTACACAATCCTGACAATCCTCGATAACGACGGCTACATCAATATCGGTAAATTCCGCCGAATCGAGTCGATAGAGCTGACCGATCAGGCCACCCACATTGTTGTTACCGCTGATGACGCCCGAGACCTTACAATTCTTCACAATCACATCATCGTAGGCAATACCGGCTAATGCACCAACATTGTCGCCCGACGTATCAAATCGCTTCACGTTGACAGTCAGGTTCTTCACCTCTGCATTATAGAGCAACTCGGTAAACAAACCAACATTCGATCGCGTTCCGATATAGTACAACCCCGAAATAGTGTGACCTTTTCCATCATAGCTGCCGGCAAAAGGTTCGCCAACCCATCCTTCCTCATCAATGAGCCCCTCTCGTGCGGTAATTTCAAAGTCACCCGTCTGCTGGAAATAAACGCCATCGCCATACCATGAGTCTTCGGTCAAATCATTGACAAGGAGTCTAAAATCAATATTATCCTTAATCTCATAAGGCTTGTTTGCCGATCCATCTCCCCCCGAGTAAGTGCTATAGACATGCGCCGGCTCAAGATAACGGATCATCTTATCCTTCAAACTAACCCTAAATCGCACCGGCAAGGCATTACCATCTATATAGCAACGCACCTGATAGTCGCCAGAAGCGAGCAAATGAGACTTTGCATGCTCGATATCGATCACCACTTTAGCCCGCTGATCGACCGTCAATTTTGCATCGAAAAGGTGCACCTCGCGAGAGTCGCGCGAATTAAACTCAATCTGCACATCTCGCTCGGCCATACGTCCCCATGTTGGTGGCAGATAGAAAGTCGAGCGCAGACCGTCCTGGATCTCCTCAACAGTCGATTCTGGTATCGCGGTCGGCCAATCAAAGGTAGCATCATCCGAACACGACACAAAGCCCACGGCAGCCAGCAGCAACAGCCAACTCTTTTTCAACATCTTTTTCATACCATTTATATTAACATATATTATTATTCGCACTCAAAACTCCTATTATCGTGGCATAAAGCTTGACACATAGGGAATCGGGAAGGGGTTTTTCACATGCGGCGGAATGATCCACGTGCTCTGCTCACCACTGATATCCCAACCGAAGAAATTCGCCGGATCACCCACCTCGGCAACGGTCAGCCCTACAGCCGAGCAGGTATCAAAGCCCTCCGGCAATGCGGCCGACTTCTCCTCACCAATACAGAAGTAAAGGCCTGACACTATATTATCATTACCACTCGAGACAACAATATCACCCCACGAATGGGTCGTCGCGATCGACAACGAATTCTTGAGCGTCGTCAGATCGTGCATATCGCCCACCAAATGGCCTCCACTACCCGGGCCATCGCCGATATTGATACAATCCTCAATTGCTCCGTGATCGTGCAACACACCGACTAAACCACCGGCATAACGATTGGGTACGCTGCAAACAATCGGACCAACATTGACATTTTCGCGTATAAGCGAGAAGTTGTAGTCGCGAGCTGTGGCCGTTTGGACAATCGTATTTACGCCACCAATCACACCTGAGCAGAAACCTGCAACCCCTGCAATCACAGCCGGGGCTGCCGTACCGCCCGACCCCACCAAAAGTGCTACACCACCGGCAACAAAAGCAACCGTACTAAACATGATCGACACGGCCGACGCAATCTGATGATCGCGCGCTTTATTCGTTTCAAATTCGATGATCTCCGTGATATACTCCGCACGCTCCAACTCGGTCATCTCATTGAAATCCTTTTCATTATCCGCCGAAGCTGTACAGAAATCGACCAGACTTTGCACATGGGTCGGATATTCAAACGAGAGCATATTGTTCGAGAAATTAGTCATCGAAGGGGTATACATCATCGCACGCATATAACGTTGGGTATGTTGCACCTGCTGCATGCTCTCCTCGATCTTCTTTTGCGTCTCCTCAGAGAGGTCACCCAAGTCCTCAAGCTCCCCTATACGTCTATCATCATATTGGAACATAAGCGAATCGTACAACAAGCAAGCCCCTGAAGCGAGCCACGAGGTGACCGAGAATCCTGTGATACCCGCCTTGGCTAGCGATGATACCGGCTTCGCAAAGGCCAATCCAGCTCCAACTATCCCGGCAATACCTAGCGCAATCTCAAAACTGGCCATCGTATACTTTACTGTATCGGAGACTCCAGGCGCGTCCATATACTCACCACATTCGGCAATCAAACCCGCCAGTGGATCCTCCGATGCGCCTTGAATCATACCAAAATTACCGCAGTAATCCATCAGAATATCACGTCCAGCATGGCCGATCATACCTGCACCATGACCATTGACCACCTGGATCTGCCCGTAATTCTGATTGATCGTAAAGCGACCCATCAAGGCCACACCCGCCATACCCGCGGCATGCGAATCTGCAATAACAAGGGCAGAATTGACATTATTCTGCATCAAGGCAACCTGCGCAAAACCCACTATACCTCCGGCACAGGAGCCTGATGCGGTGACCGGTCCGGCATTGTAACACCCCGAGCTGCCCAACTGCGCCTCACCACAAAGACCGCCCACACACGATTCACCACCAATTGCACCCGTATTACCACAATAGAGCATCGTGACATCTTGGCAGATATACTCCTCACCCTCGAGGCCTCCCATCACACGCGAGCTACCCAATACACCACCTACACCGGTACGCCCTTGAATGGTTCCATGATTTATCGAAGTCACGATATAAGCTGCGCGAGCACCGCCGACCAAACCACCGGCACCCACATAAGGATAACCTTGCTGTTCGTCCCCTTTGGTATATTTCACAGCACCCGTAACCGATCCAAAATTTAGACAGTTGGCCATATTGAGCGAATCGCAAGCACCGACAACACCTCCGGCACTACCCCAATCAGAGGTTACATCGCTACTATTCTTGCACATACCCACCATCAACGCCGACGTGCTGGCAGCCATACCAACCACGCCACCGGCACTAATACCTGCATAGACCGTATTATTGAGCGATTGACAATCATGCACATTGACGATAGTGTATTGATCGACAGCACCCAACAAGCCACCGACACCAACACCTCCCTCTTTACTTTGAATCGACGACTTCCATACCGTACAATTCTCAATCACGGTCATACTTCGCTCACCACCATCTGAAACCACAGCTCCGGCGATACCGCCCACAGCAAAGTCACCCGTAAAGACACAATTCGTCAGACGCACATTTTTAATATAGGCCCCGAGTACATATCCAAACAATCCAACACCACTAACAGCATCTCGCTTCACCTCCAAGCTATCAATCGTGTGACCTCCACCATCATAAACCGAGCGAAAAGGTTGTGTATGCTGAAAACCGATCGGAATCCAACCATAAGTACGGCTCACCAACGACAATATACGACCATCCAAATCGGCTGTTTGCAAGAAATGGACATTCTTCCAATCCTCATCAATGCGCGCTTCGCCAACCTCAACACAGAGTTGAATCAAGTGATTCTCACTCGAAATACGATAGGGATCCTCAGCCGTTCCAAGTCCATACAAACCCCATTCGGCATTCCAGCGATCAAGTGACACCAACTTTCCATCGGCAATCGACACGCGACAACCGATACCATAGTGTCCCTTCGTCACCCCATCAAACACCTCACTAGCCGGCAAATCATACTCCAAATAGAGCAACTCATATTCGCCATCCACCAAACCATGATCAAGTTGCAGTTGCGTATATTGATTACCCGGACGCATATAACGACCTGCGCGATGAATCACCTCACCTTTAGGCGTAGCAATATAGAGCGTAAAGCGATCGCCCGTAAAGGCATCACAACCTTCATCAAGAACAAGCTGCTGAAATTCACCCAAGAAAGCATCGCCCGGTCGCATAGACGACTCCGACTCCTCCAAATGATCCTCCGTACACGCTCCCAAAAGCAGCGCAACCGATACACCCCAAATCAGAAAATAAAACTTCTTCATGCAGTTAGTAGATAATTCTATAAGACAAGTTTATTTTTTATGCTTTGTACAATCTCAAAAATACAACAAAGATTTCTTTTAAGCAAGAATAATTATAAAAAAAATAGAAATATATAACGATCATTGATTCAAAACCCCTATCGGCTAACCTCAAAACACATCCACACACCGACATCCCAGGCCATCTCGTTCCATACTCATATACCCCAAAGCACCACCCGAGCACAGATTCCCACAAAAAACAAAAAGGAAAGTGACAGAAACAACAATGAATTCAATTTCAACCATCTTGCATGTTGACAAAATTATGCTTATCTTTGAAAATTGATAGCTACACCTATAAATAGAAACAAATAGAAACTCAACCCGTGAAACAGACTAACTACCATCTTTTTGATTTTCTAGACTTCGATCCCGACTTGCAGCTCAATGAGTCGTTGTGGAAAGCCTACAAACCGACAGCCGTTGAGCAAACAGATGGCGAGATTCGAATTAGTGTTCCCTTTCAAAAGCAGCAGTTGGCTGCCGATATGGCCGCTGACACCCATGAAGCCCCTGTCACGCACATCTTGCGGCTGCGCGCTTATGGCAGCGAGATGCTCCGTCTGCAACTCAGCGCTGACGATCGTGAGCCGCGCGAAAGTTCCGAGATGCTCGACCTGGCTCCATGGATCAACCGTGAGCCGCTAACGGCCACCTGCATAGACCGCATATGGCAATTCCACGACTCCAAAGGTCTCCTGCGTGGCGAGCTGAATCTCCGAGAGGCGGAGATCGACTTCTGGAGCGACTTACAGCCCGCCCCGCAACCGACTATAGACCTAACGCTCTATCCTGACGGTCGTCGCGACAAGCCGGTTCGTCTGTCGGCCTACGACCACTTCTCGCCCCCGCGTTACGATGCCCTTCCGTTGGCCTATTGCCTCAAGGATGGTATCAGCGAACGCGCTACGCTCTCGTTCGAGTGCAAGGCTGACGAGTGCTTTGCCGGTACGGGAGAGCGTTTCACGAAGATGGACCTGAGCGGCCACACCTTCCAACTCAAAAACCAAGACGGGCAGGGCGTCAATAACCGCCGTGCCTACAAGAATATTCCCTTCTACCTTTCGAGCCGCCTCTATGGTGTCTTCTACCACACGAGCGACTACTGCAAACTCTCACTGGCCGACCATTCGACCCGCTCGGTGCAGTTCCTGGCCGATGGCCCGGAGGTCGACGCCTTCCTCATTGGTGGTGCTACGCCCGAGCGCATTCTCTACAATTACCGCTCGCTGACCGGCTTCCCGACGTTGCCTCCGCTCTGGAGTTTCGGTATCTGGATGAGCCGTATGACCTATTTCAGCGCCGACGAGGTGCAGGAGATCTGCGACCGTCTGCGCCGCGAGAAGTATCCCTGCGACGTGATCCATCTCGACACAGGATGGTTCCGCACCGACTGGCTTTGCGAATGGAAGTTCAACCCCGAGCGTTTCCCTGATCCGAAGGGATTCTTGGCACGCCTGAAGAACGACGGTTACCGCGTATCACTCTGGCAGCTGCCCTATGTAGCACAAGGGGCCGAGCAGATCACCGAGGCAAAAGAGAATCGCTACATTGCCCCGCTCACGAAGGAGCAGGAGCGCAGCGAGGGCTCTAACTTCTCGACACTGGACTATGCCGGCACGATCGACTTCACCTATCCGAAGGCGACCGAATGGTACAAAGGACTCTTGAAGGAACTGCTCGACATGGGTGTGGTCTGCATCAAGACCGACTTTGGCGAGAACATCCACATGGATGCCGACTATTACGGCATGAAACCCGAACAACTCAATAACCTCTACGCACTGCTCTACCAGAAGGCCGCCTACGAGATTACCAAAGAGGTGACCGGCGACGGTATTGTTTGGGCACGTGCCGCTTGGGCCGGATGCCAACGCTACCCGCTCCATTGGGGTGGCGACTCGGCCTCAACCTGGGACGGCATGGCCGGCTCGGTCAAGGGCGGTCTGCACTTCGGTCTATCGGGCTTCGGTTTCTGGAGCCACGATGTGCCGGGCTTCCACTCGTTGCCCAACTTCATGAACTCGCCGCTCGATGAGAAGGTCTATGTGCGTTGGTCGCAGTTCGGTGTCTTCACCTCCCACATGCGCTACCACGGATCGTTCAAGCGTGAGCCGTGGCACTATCCGGCTATTGCACCAATCGTAAAACGCTGGTGGAAACTACGCTACCGCCTGCTGCCCTACATCATGCAGGAGGCAAAAACGGCTACCGAGACGGGCTATCCGATGTTACGCGCCTTGCTGATGCACCATGCTGATGATCGCACCGTATGGCACATCGACGACGAGTATTACTTCGGCTCGGAGTTCCTCGTGGCACCGGTCATGAACAGCGAGGATCGACGCGACATCTACCTGCCCGAGGGTCGGTGGGTGAACTTCTTCACCGGCGAACGCCATGAAGGTGGCCGTTGGCTCAAAGGAGTCGAAGTGCCGCTCGAGTTGATGCCGGTCTATGTGCGCGAAGGGGCGCAGATCGCTATTTACCCCGATGTTGAGGTCGACTGCACAGACCAAATGGATCTCTCGCAGGCCGAGCAGCTGACCATCGACGAGCATTTCAATGGATTTAAGTTCTAACAAGATACGATGCAAACCTGGAAAAAAAATTGGGAGGAGTCGAAACAGAACTACCTCGCCTGGTGGCAGCACAAAGGGTGTGTGCTGACCATGTGGGAGCACCTGCAAACGGGTGTTACGCCCCACGCACCGATCGCGGCACCCGCACCGGCTACGGATCTGAATCAACGGTGGTTTGATCCGGCATGGCGTGCTGCCGAGCTTGATCATTATGTAGCCCACAGCTCACTCAAAGCAGATATTCTGCCCGTAGCCAATACGCAATTAGGCCCCGGCTCGCTGGCCGCCATCCTGGGTGGTCGATTGGAGGGCGGTCCCGACACAATCTGGATCCATCCGGCCGATGCCGTAGGTGAGGATATTATTTTTGATCCCGAGAACGAGGCTTGGAAGCTCCACAAAGCCCTGTTGAAGGCCTGCAAGGAGCGTGCACAGGGCAACTACTATGTCGGTATGCCCGACCTGATGGAGGGTCTCGATGTGCTGGCTGCTATTCGTGGCACGGACAACGTCTTGCTCGACACAATGATGGATCCCGAGCTGTTGGATCGCCAGTTACAACAGATCAATGACATCTATTTCCGCGTCTATGACGAGTTGTACGAGATCATCCGCGAGGACGACGGCATGGCCTTCTGCTACTTCTCGATCTGGGGCCCCGGCCGTGTCAGCAAACTCCAGAGTGACATTTCGATCATGATCTCCGAGGAGGACTACCGCCGCTTCGTGCAGCCCTACATCCGCCAGCAATGTCAGAAGTTGGACTACACGCTCTACCACTTAGACGGCGTAGGGGCAATTCGTCACCTCGATGCGCTGCTCGAGATCGAGGAGCTCAATGCCATTCAGTGGACGCCCGGCGTGGGCGAGCCGCAGGGTGGCGACCCGAAATGGTACGATCTGTATCGCCGCATCAAGGCAGGTGGCAAGTCGATCGAGGCCAATTGGGTTACGCTCGACGAGCTAGAACCGTTGCTCGACAACGTGGGTGCTGAGGGCATGCTGCTCTCAATGGACTTCAAGAACGAGCAGGAGATTGACCAAGCACTCAAGATCGTAGAACGGTATCGCTAAACCAACAAAAAAAACGACACCATCCTAAAACCAACCTAACCAAACTCTCATGTTCCATCTGTTACAAATCAATGCGAGTCAGCTCCACACGCTCGATTGGTCGATCTTGGCCGGTTATTTCCTTGTCTTGATCATCATCGGCATTTGGGCCAGTACGAAGCGTAAAAAAGGAAACTCGCTGTTTTTAGCCGAGAATTCATTGCGTTGGCACCATATCGGTTTCTCGATGTGGGGTACAAACGTAGGTCCTTCGATGCTCATAGCCTCGGCTTCGGCCGGTTTTACGACCGGCATCGTATCGGGTAACTTCGCCTGGTATGCCTTTATCTTCATCTGCCTGTTGGCCTTTATCTTTGCTCCGCGTTATCTGGGAGCCAAAGTATCGACCCTGCCCGAGTTTATGGGTAAGCGATTCGGCCAATCGACCCGCAACATCCTGGCTTGGTACACGATGATCACGATCATTATCTCGTGGTTGGCTCTGACGCTCTTTGCCGGTGGCGTGCTGATCCGCCAAGTCTTTGACATCCCGATGTGGCAGTCGGCCCTCATTCTGTTGGCTATCTCAGCCTTCTTCACGATGTTGGGCGGTCTAAAGGCTGTCGCTTATACGAATGTCTATCAAATGTTGCTCCTGATCTTTGTCTCGGCCACGATTGTGATTGTCGGCCTGCAGAAATTAGGGGGTATTGATGCGCTCATTGAGCATACGCCGGCTGATTATTGGGTACTATTCCGCCCCAATTCGGATGTCGATTTCCCCTGGTTGCCAATCGTGCTAGGCTACCCGATCTCGGGTATTTGGTTCTGGTGTACCGACCAATCGATGGTGCAACCCGTCTTAGCTGCCAAGAACCTGCGTGAAGGGCAGTTGGGCACGAACTTCACCGGATGGCTCAAAATTCTGGATGTGCCTCTCTACATCCTGCCCGGTATCATCTGCTTCGCACTCTGCGCTACCGGCATCTTCTCGCCCCTCGAGAATCCCGATGAGGCCTATATGATGATGGTCAAGAACCTCTTCCCGGTCGGTATGGTGGGCTTGGTTCTCGCCGTTTTGACCGCAGCACTGGTCAGCACGATCGGCTCGGCCCTCAACGCTTTGAGTACGGTCTTCACGATGGATATCTACGTCAAGAAGTTCAACCCCGCAGCTACCAACAAAGAGATCATCCGCACGGGACATATCGTCACGGTGGTCGGTGCAGTGCTCTCGGTGCTGATTTGCGTTGCCATCGACTCGATCAAGGGTTTGAATCTGTTCAACATCTTCCAATCGGTGCTGGGCTTCATTGCTCCTCCGATGGCCGCTGTATTCTTGATGGGTGTCTTCTGGAAACGTGCCACGAAATGGGCAGCGAACCTGGCATTGACGGTCGGTACGGCCATCAGCATCGGTGTGGGAGGTATCTATCTGTGGTATTCGACCTATCTCGGACAGTTGCAAGCGGTGGATCCCGCAGCCTATGCCGCAGCGTGGAAGCCACCCCACTTCATGTTGCTCTCTTTCTACCTCTGTGTCGTGATTCTGATCGGTATGGCCATCATTTCGTGGTGCGACCGCTCGAAGCCCGAGGCGGGGACTTCGCTCTTCAACAAGGTGGAGCGTGAAAAGGCAGGCATCTTAGTAGCCGGATTGTGGATCGCCCTCATCTTGGTGATGATAGGCCTTTATATCTTCTTTAACTAACGAACAATCTACTAACACGTTATTATCGCATGAAACGATTTTCAGTTATTGCACTTCTGGCCGCCCTGGCGCTGACTGCCTGCACCGGCCAACCCCAGCCGAAGCCCTACTCGAAACAGATGGTCGAGGCGCACGGTCTGGGCGACTTCTATTGCAACCGTCACTACCAAGACAGCCTCTGCCGAACGGGGTGGGACTACGTATCGGGCCTGGTAGCCGGAGCAGTTCTCAAGACATGGGTACTCTATCCCGAGGAGCAGGCCTACTATGATGCAGTGAAGGCGTTTGCCGACTTCAGCCTCAACGAAGAGGGCACTGAGATCAAGACGATCAAGGGTAAGAACGCCCTGCGTCCGAGCAACATCGACGACTTGGCTGCCGGCAACATCTATTTCACGCTCTACCGCACCGAGTTGGCTAAGGGCAACACGAAGGATGCCGAGCGTTATAAGGCTGCCGCAACCATGATCCGCAACAAACTCAAATATGACCACAGTCGTATTGGCGAGGGGCTGCCGGGCACGGGCGGTTTCTTCCACAAGGCGGTCTATCCGAATCAGATGTGGCTAGACGGTCTCTACATGGGTTCGCCCGTCTATGCCATGTGGCAGGAGGCCTTCGGTGCAGCCGACGAGGCTGATAATCTAGAGAGTTGGAACGACATTGCCCTGCAGTTCAAGACGATTCACAAATACACGTACGATGCCGAGAAGCAGCTCAACTACCACGCTTGGGCAGCTGATCCCGAGGACGAAAATGCCTTCTGGGCTCGCAAAGAGGAGCCTTTCAAGGGGTGCAGCACGGAGTTCTGGGGTCGTGGCATGGGTTGGTATTTTGCCGCGTTGGTCGATGTGCTGGAGGTGATGCCGAAGGAGCATGCAGACTATGCAGCCCTGCTCACAATCTACAATCAGGTGGCTGCCGGTCTGGCTCGTTGGCAGGATGAGACCTCGGGCGTGTGGTATCAGCTCTTACAGCACGATGCCACGAAGTGTGCCGACGGCGTGGGTGACACGATTCAAGGTGAAAGCTACAACGTAGGTACGCAGCCAAACTATCTGGAGGCTTCGGCTTCGTCGATCTTCACCTATTCCTATCTGAAGGGGCTGCGTCTGGGTCTGTTGGACGAGGCAACCTATGGGCCGGTCGCAGAGAAGGCCTACCAGGGTCTGCTGACGCAGTTCATCCGCGAGCAGGATGGCAAGATGGCCATCGTGCAGACCTGCGCTTCGGCTGGTTTGGGCCCGAAGAAGGACCCCTCACGCACGGGTACGGCCAACTACTACCTGGCCGGCAAGGATGTCACGATCACCCAAAACGAGGGTAAGGCTGTGGGTACGTTTATCCTGGCCTCGATCGAGTACGAGCAGCGTAAGAAGTAAGACGCTCTTCGATGAGCACACAAGCAGCCTCCCATCGGGAGGCTGCTTGTGTGTTTTTAGTCAAGGTAGGATTTCAAGGCTTGCGAATCCCGAGAAAGCGGAGTTTACTTTGCGTAAATGAGCATTTCGAGGGCAAGCGTAACGCAGAAATCACCCTTTTAGAGTCGTTCTACCCTAATGGCGGTGATCTATAAACTTCACGACCTTACGACTCATAGGAGGCATCTGCTGCCGCGCAATCAGCTCGACGGGCTCGAAACGGATGTCGGGAGCTACACGCACCTTGGATCGGAAGATATCCTTGATCTGCTTGATAAATTGCTCGGAATGGTTGGCACTGCCAATCTTGATTTGGATCTGATCGGTACCCAACTCGTTGGTAAAGACCTCGACCAAGTAGTTCTCCACATCGGGAATATTATCCAAGATATCGAACAGCGCAGGCGGATAGAGCGTCGTACCTTTAAATTTGATCATCTGCCCCTTGCGACCAATCACCGAGCTAAGACGCGGTGTCTGTCGTCCGCAACGGCACGGCTCACTGTAACGGATGCAGATATCGCCCGTCTTGAAACGCAACAACGGCATACCCTCTACACCCAGCGTCGTAATGGTCACCTCACCCTCGCAACCATCGGCGACGGGACGATTCTGATCGTCGAGTAGCTCGACAATGATCAGATCTGCGGGGATATGGCCGCCACAATGGCTGGCACACTCGGTAAACGAGGCCTGCATCTCGGTCGAGGCGTAGGTTGAATAGAGCTCCAACGAGGGCCAACGTTTGGCAATCTTCTGGCCAAGCGTGGTCAGTTCTCCATTGGGCGTACGCAATGCCTCACCTATGCAGATAGCGCGCTTGAGGGTGCTCTGGTTGCAATCCAGCCCATGCTGCTCGGCATAGTCGATGAGTTTGATCAGGAACGAGGGTACCACCATGCAGGCGGTCGATTCGACGCGACGAATCGTATCCCATTGCAATTCAGGAATACCGTTACCGACACGTACCACGCCGCATCCCAGCGCGCGAGCCCCCATAAAATAGGCCAAGCCGGCCATGAAGCGGCGGTCGATCGTGGTCATCAGTTGCATCACATCGTCGCTCGTACAACCCGCCATCGTAAAGGAGGAGGCTTCGTTGTAGGCCAGACGTTGCAGGTCGCCCTCGGTCAAGGCGAAGGTTACCGGTTCGCCCAGGGTGCCCGACGTGGTCACATAGTCGATAATCGCACGCTTCGGCACGCAGATAAAATCGGCATTATGCTGTTGCAAATCCAACTTCGTCGTCACCGGCAGCCGCTCCAAGTCGGCAATCGTCCGAATGGAGGTCGGATCGATTCCCTCGCGCTCGAACATAGTCCGATAGAAGGCCGAATGGGCCATCAGATAGTCGATCGTCTCGACCAATCGAGCCTCTTGAAAGGTACGAATCTCGGCCGGTGTTCTGAAATGTAATTCTTTATCGCTTATCATATCGTTTGAGTTTTTTCAACAAAGCAGTGCGTTGTGGTAGTTTCGGAATCTCACACTCCAACGCAGCTCGCCACATCGGACAAGCAAGATCGGTATGTTCCATGGCGTGGTAATAGTCGCCTAGCAATTCATAGGTCTCATAATAAGACGGATTGAGCTGTTGGAATTGCTCGGGATCGAATTCGGCAAGGGCTTTTCGCTTTCGGATAGCCTCCCGTAGACGACTCGCATCAGCTCGATAGGCTTTGATGCGCGGATAGTCCTGCTCCAGATAGATCTCATCGGCCGCAATCGTGTGCGAACGATCGGCCCAGGAGCCCTCCTTCGGGGGCTGTTCAAAGATCTCATGCAGATCGTAGCAGATCATCTCCCCGGCCTGCCACGGTGCGGTGGAGACCCACATGCGCAGCTCCGAGGGGCGGAAAATCACCGTATGATGGGCCAGCGATTGGTTGATCGCCTTCTCGTTCGTCAGACCAATATCGACGCCCTCCAATCCGCCTCTGTCGCGCAAGATCGTGGCGGCTGCTCGCTCGTCAATCGGAGACGCTTGGTCGATCAATTCACATAGGCGACGGTGGCGGTAGAGGCTGTCCGACGTAGCGATATTTTGCTGATTGTGTGTATCGGAAGCAAACGTTGCCGACTGAAAATGGTTCGTCACACACAACCGATCCTCTGCGGAGCAATAACGAGATAGGCCGTATGGTGTCATCTCAAAGACCTCTGCCCGATCGTCGGCTGCCGAGGCTACCAACAACGACTCGGAGACAAAGATCTTGGCTTGCTCGGCAATAGCAAAGGCCTCATCGAGCGTTGCAGCATACTGCAGAATCTTGCGGGCCAAGAGCGAGACGGGCAAGGCGGCCGCTGTGGGGATCTTCCCCTCGGCGGCATTCAGCGTCACGGTCAGGCCGCGTTGATTCATGCCCGAAACGACGCCCCACATACCGGGCCACGCCACCGAAGCAAAGGCATATCCACACTCGGGCTTGACGAAGAGCAGGAGTTTTTCTCGCGCAAACGCATCGCCAAAATAGAAGTCAAAATTGCGCCCGACGAGCAACCGTCCATCGGCACTGCGAGCCCCTCGCACGGCAAAGGCACTACACCCGACCAGCATATATTTCTGCATGGCATGGCCGATATCGTGGGCTGCGTGGTAGTTGAGTTGTCGCACATAACTCGATCCAAACTCGGCAAACTTCGGGCTGCAAAACCGAGCCATGGCCGCAATCTCACGCCGATACTCTTCGGGGATATGGCGTGCCATATGACGATTAAAAAAGATCGTACAACGATACAGAAAGTGCAGATAACGCGCCGAAGGGATCAACGTCCGAATCTGATCGACAAAGATTTGCTCCTGCCGAGCCAGCAGATCAGCGGCCATTGCGCCAAAGGCGACACCACGTTCCTCCGCATTACCCTCCAACCGAGCCTCCCATAATCCCCAAGCATTGCGGTACAGCCTATTATTTCCGCAACTGCGTTGTTCTTCATGTAGTTCAGTTGAGGCATACTGCTCCGGTCGAAGCGAGAGCTTCGGCTCCAGAAAGTCGATCTGACGATACCGCCACACGAGGTAGAGTATCGCCCCAACGATCACACCAACCAGTATACCACAGACGAGCCACCACATGCCACACAACAGCTATTAAGCGTTTCCGATCTTTTTGGCCAGGTACTCCATGCCGAGCAATTCGCTACACGTAACAGCCGACGAAACGGCGACACCCAGGCAACCGTGCACATTCAGATTTTGTCCCGTCAAGAAGAGGTTTGCGATCTTCGTGCGAGCCGGCAGGTGCGACACGATCGGGTTGTGATAGTCCTTCACAATGCCATAGGCACTGCCATCAGGAGTACCCGTATAATCGCGATAGGTCAACGGCGAGGCCGTATGCACATGAGCGATGGCATCGCGCAGATGGGGGAAATAGTCGGCCGCATAGTCGATCACTCGCTCGGCATACTGCGCCTTGAAGGCCTCATAGTCGGCACCGCGACGCCCCACCTTCGTATCAAGCCACGGGGTCAGATCCGACAAGCACATCGGGGTCAGCAGCGTCACCACATCGGCAAACTCATCCCGTCCGTTGGGCTGCATACACATCAGCACCGAGGGGATCTTCAACCCCTTATAATCAGCCTCGTTGAGCCATACATTGGCATCTCCGTGGAGGAAATAGTTGCGATTCTCGTAACGGAATGCCCCGGGTTTCATCATCAAATAGGTCGTAAAGATCGCAAAGGAGTTCTCGAGCGAGCGCACACGAGTGAAGAAGGCCTTCTTGATCACCGTATTGTTGCGCAACAGATCGAGTGTCGTGGCCGGATGGATGGCCGAGATCACATACTTGGCCTCCAGACGCTCCTCGCCATTAACCTCGACAAACGATACAAGGTCATCGGTCAGATGGATACCGGTTACCTCCGAACGATCACGCACCTCACCGCCCTGTGCGCGGATCACATCGACCAGCGCATCGACCATGTGTTGGGTGCCTCCCACGAAGCAGTGAGCGCCCTCGATATTCGAGTGGTTGATCATGGCATGTTCGTAGAATGACGATTTGTCAGCCAAACCACTATAAAGTCTGTTGCTACCGGCCAAGACCCCGCGCAGACGCGGATTCTGCACCATCGAGGCGATCTCATCGTAGGCCGAAAGGGCCGTAAACTCCATACCGCCCGCCGAGAGACGGCCGCTACGCAACACATCGACCGTAATCAGTTTACCGATCTCCTGCAATCGTTTGCTATAAGCGACGATTCCGGCACGCTCCTCAGGGAATGCCTCGACCAGCCGATCGACAAACCGCTCATAGCCCATGGCGTGGGGATAGACCTTCCCATCGCCAAAGCACATCAGGTCGAAGCCCTCGGCATCGAGTTTTTGCAACTTCAGGCGATCCATCACCCCATAATATTTGAAATATTGGTGCATGATCTGCCCCTCGCACAGGCTACCCACATAGTGGATACCCGTATCGAGCGTATAGCCTTTGCGGCGGAACGATTGGCAGCAACCACCGAATCCGACTTGCTGCTCCAGCACGCACACGTTCATTCCTTCGCGGCTGAGTGTTACAGCCGTTGCCAAGCCACCCAGGCCGCTACCAATGATTATCACATCGTATTTTTGCATCTTGACGCTATTGTTTTTCAAATATATAGATCATTTCGGAGGTCACCCGACCATACGTCTCGGTCTGTAAGTGCAGGCCGTTGCGACGCGCAAATTGCTCCATCCACTCCCGCGAGACAAATTCGAGCGGATGTTCCCGTTTGTTGAATCGCAGAATGCGCGTGGACCATCGCTCGATCTGCTCCACGACCGCCTGTCCCTTTTTGTTCGAGCTGTCGCCATCGCGCACGATGATCTTGCCCCCGTCATTGAGCTGTCCCAGCACACGCTCCAAGACCAACTCCTGATCGGCTACAGGCAGGTAATGCAGGCTGTCACTCACCAAGAAGACATCCGATCGCGGCAGTTCGACCGTACGCATATCGCCCCAGGCAAAGCGCACATTCGGATGTGTCTTGGCCAGCAGGCTGTTGCCCGCCAATTCGATCTTCTCCTGATCGTAGTCGAGACCCAGGATGGTACGCTCCTCGGAGAGCATGCCGAGCATAAAGCCCATCATCCCATAGCCGCAACCCACATCGGTCACCACGGCTCGCTTGGGTACCAATCGGTGCCAAAGGGCATAATACTGCTCGCTGCGCGCCTTGATGCGCACATACCATTCGACGATCGGCCCCTTATAGAGGAAATTCTTGATCAGCGCATCGCGGAAATAGCGATTTTCGGTCGTCGTATAGGTCTCATAGAGTGCGCTATATTGTTGCTCAAAATAGCGTCGCCAAGCCTTCGCGCGGCTGCGATTATCCACGCCAAAGGCCGGATCGTCATAGGACACACGGGGCAGTGTTCGGATCGCCATTAGGCCATCCTTAATATAGAAACCATGGTGCTTCGTTGCTACCTGTCCCGTGCCATAGATCACCATCGGCAATAGGTCAATTTGCAACGCTTCGGCCAGGTAGAAGGCCCCCTTATGGAAGCGGCCAATGCGTCCGTCGAGCGAGCGAGTTCCCTCCGGGAAGACCAGCACCGAGTAGCCCTCGGCCACCCGATCGCGCAGCCGCTCGACCAGCTTCTCATAGCCGTCGGCCGCATGGCACGAATCGGCATAACGGACAATACGTCCGATCACCGGTGAGTTCCACACCCAACTGTTGGTCACCACCACCAAACGCGGTGTTGTCGAGAGCAGGAGCAGGATATCGAGAATCGACTGATGGTTGGCAATGATCACGGCCGGACGATCGAATCGTTCACCATGCGGATTCAATCGTTTCGGGCGGATCGAGACGGTATTCAAGAAGAGGCGCGTAATGCCATAGATCAGGTAATGAAAAGCTAACTTCTTCTTACGAAGAGCTATCGGCAGCGGCCATAACACCACCAAGAAGAGGTGTGCCACGATGCACCCCAACAAGAAGTAGAGGAAGCTATAGAAGGTATTGAACAGATTGAGTGCCGTAAAGGGGAATCCGCCCCGCTCGGTGTGCGAGGTGATCAACCAACGGAACAGCAACGGCTGCACCGTGTACGAAACCAGCACCACAGCACTCAACCCCACGACCGAAATCAGCGCCATCGACCGTAGCGCAGGATGTTCGGCAAAGATCAGCACGCCCATACCGACCAGCGTCGTAAAGGCCGAGAAGAAGATGGCCGTCTTGTGCATGCCCAACATACGCTTGCCACTGCGATATTGCTCCATCAGTCCATCCATAATAAAGATGCTGAAGTCATCGCCAATACCGAAGATGAAGGTGGCCAGAATCACATTGACAATATTGAAACGGATGTCGCACAAGGCCATCAACCCCAAAATGATCACCCAGCTCAAGCACATGGGCAGGAAGCACATGACGGCCAACTCGATACGGCCATAGGTGATGAGCAACGCCACAAAGACGATGAGCGAGGAGATCCACAGAATATAGTTAAAGTCCTCGCTCGTCGAGGTCACCAATTGTCGGGTGAAATAGGCACGATCCACGACCGTCGTTCCGCCCAGCTCTTCGATGGCGGCATACACCTGCGCCTTCTGCTCCTCGGGAAGCGACAACCGGCTGACCAACGCTATCCGCGCGTCCGTGCGATCTATCCAGTCAGACAAGAGAGGCACCTGCGTCGTAGCCTCTTCGGTCAGGGTCGTATAGTCGCGCTCGACCATCGTTCGGAAGCCCTCGAAGGCTCCGGCTCTGAACCCGTGGCGCACGGCCGCCTGCTCCACTGCCGCAACCGTCTGTGCGCCATACTCCTGCCAGAACTGCTGCCAGCGAGCCAATCGCTGCTGTTGTTCATCGGGGGTCACCACAAAATCGACCGCCGAGGCATACTTCGCTACGATTCCTTGCCGCTGCAACGAATCGCACAGATGTGCCAGGGCGCGATAGGATTCGATAGCCTCCGTCTGATCATCGGCCGTCGTGACCAGGTAGATCGGCTCCTGCTCTCCGGTCAAGGGTTTGAGTTGCGCTTCGGCCTGTTTGAGCTCATCGGTCAGGTAGTTGATATGCGACATATCGCCATCAAAGGCCACTCGATCATAGAAGAATAGGCCCATACAGGTCGCTGCTCCCACCACGAGGAGCACCCAACGATTCCGCTCATAGGCGTAGCCATTGCCTCGCTCGATGGCACGCAACAAACGGCTCGGCTGTTGTTTCAAGCCTCCACCAATCAGATGCGGCAAGAAGATTAGGCAGAAGAGTGTCGTGCCAATCAACGTCAAGGCGGCAAACAGACCCAGATCGTGCAACAACTGCGAATGGGTATAGAGCAATGCCACGAAGGCACCGATCGTCGTCAGGCAGCCGACCGTCAGCGGCTCGGCCAGGTCTCGAATCAAGGCACGCGGGTCGCTCGTATGGTTCAGATGGGCAATGACGTGGATCGAATAGCTCAATGCTACACCCAACACAACAGCCCCAGCTCCGATTGCGATAGCCGAGATCGAGCCCTGCAGCCAATAGACCATTGCTAGGGCGAAGAGTGCACCAAAGAGGGGCGGCATAATCAAAAGCGGGATCGCCCTGCGAGAACGGAAGCTATAGCCGATCATCAAGAGAATCACCACCAGGGCCAGGCTCAACGTAATGAGTGTATCATGTTTGATACAACGAGCATTGTGCACAGCGATCAAAGCCGCTCCGTAGCACGCGATCGCCACATCGTCACACGCTATCCTCTCGACCCTCTCCTCCAAGACACTGACCAACCGCTCGTTTGCCCCCGTATTGCCCATCTGGTGGGCCGGTTCGAGCAACATCACGAGCGTTTGCAGATCCTCGGCAAAGAGGTGATCGGCGTAAATCTCATAGGCAACATCGCCACCAAAGGTCTCAAACTGCTGCAACAGCGGTCCACCCACCATCAGCGGGTCGCGCATCACCGTCGGAGCGACCATAGCCCCCGAAGGCGAGGTCAGCAGGTCGAAATTGCGCGCCATAGCGGCATCGATCGCCTCCGGTTCAATCGCCTGCTCGAGTTGCTGCCAAGCGGCCTCGTCGAGCAAGAGCGGCAGGTGGTCATAGACAAAATCGGTTGTCCGAGCCACCTCCTGCTGGTCAATCTGCCCAACCACGGCACGCAACACCCCCTCATCGAGCAGGGGTTGCAGCTGCATGGCAAAGCTATCGGCCTGCTCGATCAGTCGATCGGGGTCGTCGCCCGAGAACATCACCACGAGCTTATCTTTGACCTTCAGATTTTCAAACAAAGCGCGTTGTTGCGGGTTCTCCTGATCGCCAAAAAAGCTCGAGATATTCTCGTCAAAGCGCACCTGGGAGGCCATCCAGCCAAAGGATCCTAACAGCACGACAAGCAGCGTAAAGAGGAGCCAACGACGCTGCGCAAACCAATGATAGAGAACTAAAAAGGGACTATGCATGGCTACCTCCCCGCTTGCAAAGCGTCATAATCACCCACGCCACGATCGTCGTCACAACACCTGCGGCCAAGCCCAGCACACAGCTGCCGACCAGATAGTGTACAACCGAAACACCGATCGACTCAAAGGTGGACAATTCGGTCGAGAGTTCCACCGAAAGGCCAAATAGGCGTGTTCCAATCCAGCAGGCCAAATAGACAATAAAGGGGATCAGGGGCGGGATTGACCAATAGGTAAAGACCACCGAAACGACTTTATTCAATCGGAACAAATGGGCAGCCGCCAACGCCGTGATCGCTTGATAACCCCAAACGGGCAACACGCCACAGCAGCTGCCTAAACCCATCGAAAGGGCCATCTTCAGGTTGGAATCCTCACTCTGGAAAACATGCTGATTGAAGAAGGTTCGGATATTCTCTCGGTTCAGCCATCGCAAGAATCGCCACGGATAATAGACCAACAAGGCATACATCACCAGCACCGTATTGAGCAGGCTGATGCGCGTAAAGTCCTTCAACGGACGGAAGTGCGAGACGCGTTCCTCGGCGGGCGGATAATAGACCTTAATCGGCACATTTTCGACCGATACGCCACGCCAGGCAGCTCGCACAATGATCTCGACCTCAAACTCATAACGCCCCGAGAGCAGCCGAATATGTTGCAACGGTTTGACCGGATAGAGGCGATAGCCCGACTGCGTATCCGAGAGTCGTTGGCCCGTCTCAACCCGATACCAGAAGTTCGAGAAGCGGTTGGCAAAGCTATTTTTCGAGGGCATATTATCGGCAGCCAGGTTGCGCGCACCGATCAACAAAGCCCCGGGATTTTGCTCGATTCGCCGGATGAAGACCGGAATATCATCGGCATAGTGTTGTCCGTCGGCATCAAGCGTCAGCAGGTAGTCAAACCCCTCCTCGGCCGCATATTTAAGCGCCAGCCGCAGGGCGTGCCCCTTACCACGATTCTGCGCATAGGAGATCAGGCGCAACCCCTCGATCGAGGCCAAAATCTCGGCCGTCTGATCCGTCGAACCGTCATTGACCACCAACAGATCCTCCGTATAAGGGCGTACAGAAGCTATCACCGATGCAATCGTCCCTACATTGTTGTAGGTGGGGATTGCCACCAGACACTTCAACCGTTTCAGTGCGTCTCTATATGTCGATTCGCTCGCTATCATCACGCTTGCAACCTTTGCCCTCGTCTGTCGGTTTATCGTTTTCGCCACGAAGCCTTCAGCTTCAGTACACTTTTCTGTTCGGCCGAGACCTGACACTGCACGCTCTGCTCCTCGCCCCAAACATAGTCCAGCGTCAGCTCCAAACCCTCGTGGGGCAGCAGTGCCGAGATATATTTACACTCCTTGATGCGATCAAAGGCCACCTCCGTGCCCACCATCTTGGCCAACACTTCGCGGATGATGGTCAGCGTACAAACACCCGGCACAACGGCTTGTGCGGGGAAATGGCCCGCATAGATAGGATGCTCGGCCGCCATCAGCACCCGACAGCGACCCCCTTGCGCATCGCAAGCGAGTTCCTCGATCGTATAGAAAGTTCCTTCCAGACGCATACTTATTCTCTCCATTCCAACAACGCCCCATCGAAAGGTTCGTTGATCCGTTTTTCATAAAAGCGATAACGGGTAAAATCACCCGTAGGTTGCTCCATGCGCAATTCATCGAGCAACAAATCCTCGGCATCGAAGCGCATCACGATGCGGCTCACATGGGCAGCCGCACGATTCCGCAGCGGGCGCAACGTCACCAGCCACGACCCCTCCTCGGCCTCCACCTGACAGCTGTAATCGGCCGTCAAGAGGCTCAAATCGCCCGACATGCAGCCGGCTAACAAGCGGCGCAACTGTTTCAGCATCGGGTTGGTAGCGATCTTCCGCTTCGTCTCGACCGTTCCGCTCTTCATTGCAAAGGCGGTGGCATCCATGCGGATATAATCGCCATCGTCGAACAACAGCGCCAACCGATCCGGCTGCACGTAGTAGAAACGCCCCGGCTTGGTCACCTCGCGCGCCAACACAGCCAACGACTGGGTCTGCTCAAAACGGCAACAGATCGTCTGCATCGTTCGGCTCTTGGCCAGCAACGCCTCCTCGAAGGTCGTCGCAGCACGTTCGACCGGCTGTGCCATGACCGCAGTCACGCTACACAGCAACACCAACACTCCCAACAAGCTATTTCTCATACACCTCTATCTTCAATAACTCTTCGATCGGTACAACCCGATAGCCCCGTTCACGCAGCCCCACGAGCAGTTGTTCGAGCAGGAGATCTGCCTCAGGCAGTCGGTCGTGCAACAAAATCACCGCTCCGGGGTGCAGGCGTTTCAACACCCGTCGACAGACCTCCTCTCGGCTTCGGCGCATCACCGTATCGAGCGAGCGGATACTCCACCCCACCACCGTATAGCCGGCTTTGCGCACTGCCCGACCGATCGTCGGATTCGTCACGCCAAACGGCGGACGAAACAACCGCATTTTCAGCCCCGTAGCACGCTCTGCAGCCTCCTCCGTCAGTTGCAATTCACGGCTCACAGCACGGTAGCTCTGCAGGGCGAAGGTCGGCCGATGGTGGTAGCTGTGGCCACCGATTGTATGCCCCTTTGCCACCAGGCGACGCACTCGCTCCGGATGGCGTTCGATCTGCTCGCCCACCAAAAAGAAGGTGGCCGGTACGTGGTAATGATCCAAGAGCTCCAACACGCGCTCGGTCATCGTCTCGTGCGGCCCGTCATCAAAGGTCAGGGCCACGACCTGCTCCTGCACACGACCACGGCAACGGCTTCGCAGATAGACACCGCTCCCAATATCACTCGATGCCCACCCCAAAAAGAGAAGCACCAACAAGACTGCTATGGCTATCAGCCAACCCATCGCAAACGAATCACAGCAGGCGAGGCCTCCTGATAGGCATTATAGACGATCACCTCCGGCGTGCCCTGCTCGATCAGCTCAACCGCCTTGCGAAAGGCTTGCGCCGAGGCTGTCGGGTAACACCCTGCGATCGACCAATCGTTCCAAATCACCTTTGTTCGCTCATCGGTAGCATAGCGGGTATGCACCGCGGCGGCATCCAGCCCCTCCGACGGGAAGTCGATCCCTGCCACTTCGGCTACGCTATGCTCCGTCTGACAAGCCGTGAGCAGCGCAAAGACGGCTCCCTCGCCATCTTGCCGCGTGCGGAATAGCCCCATACGCTCCATGATGCGATGTTGCGAAGGGGTCATCTCGTCAAAAGCACCCACCAACATCTGCGCTCCCTGGCCATCCGCTGCCCGCATCAAAGCGTCGAGCAAGGCATCCTCAAAGCTATGGCCACGGTGCACGTAGGTCACGTTGTAGCAATGGTTATGGCGCAGCAGAGCCACCTGACCACCCACCGTATTGAAAGTCGATTGGATGAACGGGGTCGGATTGAGTAACTGCTCCTGCTCGCTAATCAGATTCCGCAGGAAACGTTCGCTATCGGCCAGACACCCCCAGCCCGTAGCTGTCAGGATCGTATCGAGTTCATCAATGTGTTCGACACCACCCACACACTCCACAGCCGTCGAAACGGCCATCTTCACGACGCGGCTCATGCGGCGACGCATCGCAGCATCGGGGATCAGTTGTTTCAGATCGGTCGTCACCTCCCGATCGGTCATCACGCGTTGAACAAAGCACCTCATACGCATCTGCTATTTTGTAAAGACCACCGACGAACAGTTTCCACCAAAGCCAAACGAGTTGGAGACGACACAACGCAGATCGACCCCTTCGCGGAGTTTTTGCACGGGAGTCAATCCCAGCTCGGCAATCGGCATGGTGAAATGCAGGTTGGGAAAGATCATTCCGTGGCGCATCATCAAGGCCGAGAAGACCGCCTCGACACCACCGGCTGCTGCCAACGTATGGCCCGTAAAGCCTTTGGTCGAGCTAAATGGCGGCACTCGGTCGCCAAAAAGACGACGCATAGCAACCCCCTCCGACCGATCGTTGTTGGCCGTACCCGTACCGTGTACATTGACATAGCTCACCGCATCGGGCTTCACACCGGCCACTTGCAGGGCCTCCTGCATCGCCAAAAAGGCTCCATTGCCCTGCTCGGACGAGGCGGTTTGGTGGTGTGCATCGTTGCGATTGGCATAACCGGCCAACATGCAATAGGGATTCTCCACCTCCTCGGCACGTTGCAAGACCAGATAACCAGCACCCTCGCCCAGATTCAGTCCGGCACGCCCCTCATCGAAGGGTCGGCAGGGCTCGCTATCCAAAATCATGAGCGATTTGAAACCATTGAGCGTAAAAGCACTCAAGGCATCCGTTCCACCCACCACACAACAATCGACCACCCCGTGGCGAATCAGGCGTGCGCCGGTCATCAAGGCATTGGCTGCCGATGAGCAGGCCGTGCTGATCGTCGTGCGATAGCCCGTGATGCCACATTGCGCGGCAATCCACTCGGTGCTGGCTGCACAGTCGTGCATCTTCACCGCGCGCAACCGGCCGCTGCGATCATCGGCCATGAAGGGTGCAAAAAAGTGCTCCGTCAGATCCATACCGCCCACCGAGGTTGAGCTGACCAGTCCAACCCGACCATGCGGTTGCAGGCCGGCATCGGCCAATGCCTCCCGCACGGCCAACGCACCCAGCAGTGCCGTACGCGAAACGGTCTGATCGGCCGGTAGGCCCAACTGCTCTTTGAGCGCATCGTTCGTCAGTCGAAGTTCGCCTACGGGCAAACGATGGGTCGTACGAAGCACCGAAGGCTCCTTACTGATACCACTCCGACCGGCCCGAATGGCCTCCAGATGGGCCTCAACACCTACACCGAGGGCCGAGACCACACCCACTCCGCTGACAACAATTTGCATGGCTATTTACGATTTTGCATCACATACTCGGCCAGCGTCTTGACCGAATAGAAGACCGGCTTAGCCTCGGCCGAGTTGGCCAATCGCACGCCGTAGTTCTTCTCCAGGATCAGGATGATCTCCAGGGCGTCGATCGAATCCAGTCCCAGACCCTCACCGAAGAGCGGTGCCTCAGCATCAATATCTTCGGGCGTAATATCCTCCAAATTGAGCTCCTCGATCAGGTGCTCCTTCAATTCTTGAATCAGTTGTTCCATAGTCATTTATATTTATACGTTTCTCAATAATTTCACCTCAAAATGCCACTTCTGGCCGATCTTCTCACACCAACCGCAAATCACCTCGTCAGCACGATTGCATGCAATGAGTTGGCGGGCATAACGTTCACACCAATCGCTCTGTTTCGGCTCGATGAAGAAGGTGTTATCCCCCTTGATGCGATGCCGAATAGCTATCTCACCCATCGCCACATTGGGCAACGTATAGACAAACACGGCCGGCGAAGTCCCTTCGGGAGCATGCTGATCGACCAATTGCTGGTGGGTCAGATCGACCTCTAACGACGAGGCACGATTCGATAAGACAATCGCTCTCCGCTCGGCTCCAATCTGCTCATCCAGCGGCACCTGACGCAGCAACTCCTCGACGGCGACATACACACCTTTGGCC
This sequence comes from Alistipes sp., assembly GCA_045127275.1. GTDB lineage: Bacteria > Bacteroidota > Bacteroidia > Bacteroidales > Rikenellaceae > Alistipes. The sequence goes on along the minus strand of JBGVPZ010000009.1, from coordinate 38,192 downwards.
AGGTCGCTCATCTTGTAGAAGCGCAGATTCTGCTCTCCAAAGGCACGGAATCGGGTGCGAATCATCTCGGCAAAGGGACTTTCACCTTGTGCCACCACCGCGTGAGCCACCTCCGTAACCACACGCATAGCAGGTTGTTCTTCGACATCACAGGCCTCGCTGGCCGGACCAAAGACGATCGCCGCATTGCATCCGCCAAAGCCCGAAGCCGTCTTCACAGCAATCGCCTTACGAATTGGTTGCGGAGCGGCAGAAACAGCTACCGGGCAGGGAGTTCCCAACTCTTCAAAACCCCGAGTTGCAAAGAGTTCCCCACGACGCAGTTGCTCGATTGTCAAGATACTCTCCACGACACCCGAGGCTCCCAGCGTATGGCCGATATAGCCCTTCAGACTGTTGGTCGGGACATCCGACAGAGCGGCTACGGCCAATGCCTTGCTCTCCATCTCGTCGTTATAGCGGGTTGCCGTGCCATGCGTATTGACACACCCTACCTCCTCCGGCGTTACGTGGGCTTCACGCAGGGCCTCGGTAATGGCCCAAGCCAACTCCTCTCCCGTACGCGAAGGACCGGAGATATGGTTCGCATCATTCGACACGACACCCCCCAACAAAGCCACACAAGGCTCCGAGGCCAACGCCCGCTCGCGGGTCAGCAGCACAGCACCCACTGCCTCGCCCAGCGACAAACCATCGCGTGCAGCATCATACGGGCGGCACGGATTCAGACTGATCGACTTAAACGAGGCAAAACCCGAAGCGATAAACTCCGAGAGTTCATCACAGCCGGCCACAATCGCATGGCGGCAAAGCCCCTCTTGCAACAGGCGACGCGCCACCACAAAGGCTGAAACGCCTGATATACAAGCGTTCGAGATCACCACCGGCGCCGTCGTCATCCCAAAATGGGCCGCCAGCACCTCGGCCGAGGCATAGAGATAGGCCCTTTCGGGGGCCTCCGTCTGCCCCTCCAACAGGGCGACATTACCCTTCGTAGTCGAGAGCACCAGCAACGTATCCGGCCGATCGAGTGCCACACCCGACAAGCGGCTCACCTGCTCGATGGCATGCGCCAGCATCGCCTCAAAGCGGGTCAAACCGGCAATCGGAGCCACTTGGTCGATCGTAGCAGTCGGCATGCCGAAGCGGGCATCATAGCGCAGACCGCTACGCCCCGAAGCCATCGCCTCACAGGTAGCCGTCAGATCGCCCAACGCCGTCTGCAAGCTATATGCACCTATATATATATTGGTATCGACCACTATCTCTTCAACCACGTTTGTTTCCACGCCTCGTAAAAAGCCGGCGTATTGAGGCTCATCTCCCCACCGGCCTCCACAAAGACCTGCATCGAACTGCCTCGCGCTACTACAGCTCCATCTCGATCACGACGTACCGTATATTCAAAGCAGAGTTTGGCCGCATCGCTGGCGATGTAGCGGGTCTCGACCGTGGCCGTATCATTGACCGTCAGCGGAGCAATGTACTGCACCTGAAGATCGACAATCGGCGCTGTATAACCATTGTGGTAGAAGTCCATGTAACCGATACCGGGATAGGTGCGGCCAAAGGCTTCGCGTCCATCCTCGAAATAGCGGACATAGACCCCATGCCAAACCACCTGCATCGAATCCACCTCACTGAAGCGAACCTGCACGGTGGTTGTGGTCGAGAGGGCTACCTCACCCATATTACGTCTGCGTCTCATCTGCACGTTATATATCCAAAAAAATCTTCATCCGACAGATAGCAATCGGCTCACCTGCCACACAACACTCCGCCTCGATCAAGGTCACCTGAAAAACCTCCTGCACAATACGGATCGAGGTCTCAATCCGATCACCGACCTGCGGCCATTGCTTCACCTCGAGTTTATTGACCGAGCCGATAAATCCTAAAGGCACCTCCTTGTCCTGCTCGCGAAACAGATAACCCACACGGGCAGCGGCCGATTGAGCGATATGCTCGATCAAACCGCACTCGCTCATCTGCCCCTCGTCCACAAAGATATTCTCCTCCGAGACGGTCAAGCGACTATGCGAAACACCCTCCTCGTCGATGCCGGCAAAGCCATCGACCATCACAATGGGGTCTCGTTGCGGAATCAGATCCACGATAGCATATTGCGATGCCTCCATAGATCGTTACGCGTTGCGTCGTTTGCAAATCAAAATCGAGTGACCCAAGCCCAGGCCGTCGATGCACTGCTCCACCTCTAAACCGGCAGCCTCGATGCAACGGATCATGTCGTCCGAGTGGTACATCTTGCTGTTGCCGTTGGCCATAGCCGTGAAGTAGATGCTCGTCAAGGTCAGGCAGTAGGCGGCCGTCTCAAAACGCTGACGATCCCAGAAGGTCTCCATCACATAGAGGCGGCTATGCTCGTCCATCGAAGCGGCTGCACGACGGCAGATACTCGTCACCTCCTCCTCCGAGAAACAATCGAGGAACTGGCTCATCCAGATCACATCGAACGCCGGCGTGGGGAAGGCCGTAGCCTCGTCAAGCAGGTTGCAACCATAGCCATGGATGCGCTCGGCGCCGGGTTTACCAGCCGTCTCGCGGCGCATCATATCAAGCTGTTGCGGCAGATCCATGATCGTCACCTCCACCTCGGGGTTATAACCCACACACTGCATCGCCCAACGGCCCGTATTGCCACCCACATCGAGCAGACGACGCACCTTGCGCTCACCATCGAAGACGATCTTCAGGGCCGCCTCAAACGACTCGTCCGAATAGAAGTGGTCGAAACCAAACCAGCTGCGCTGCACCTCCTCGGGCAGGCTCGAAAGCCCCTCGTAGATCGTCGGCCACTGGCCAAAGACCTTCAGACCGGCCGGACGCCCCTCGTCGAGTGCCTCCTCCAGATGGAACAAACCCAGGTAATTCACATCGTGGTTGAAGTCGAGGTTAGCACGTGCCATGCGGTCATTGAGCAGGAACCAACCCGCCTTCGAGAGGCGGTAGCGATCCTCCTCAACGAGCACCGTGCCGATCGAGAGCGAAGCCTCGAGCAGCACCTGGGCCGCATAGTTCGAGAGACCGGCAGCCTGTGCGATGGCTTGTTGCGTAGCACCCTCACGATGGTCGGCCAGGTAGGCCAAGATACCACGCTTGAGCATCAGGCGCGAAACCTGAAAGACAACCGGAGCAAAGGCGATCTCCTCGGCACGACGTTGTGCCTCAAGGGCCGACTGCTGCTCGTGGCCGTAAATCTTTTCTAAAGAAGGGGTTAATTTCATCTTTTCTTATCTGTCTATATTTATTCTTTCCAATAGGGATAGAGGTTGAACCATTGGTAGGGGTAGATGGCCAACAACTCTTCGAGCGAAGCGGCATAGCGCGTCATCAAGGCCTTCGGCTCCAGTTTCTCGCCCGACGAGACCATCGTAAATCGGAATCGATAGGTCCGTCGCTTCTCGCGCATAGCATAGTAGAAGACCACCGGCACCCGACACTTGGCCGCAATCAGGAAGGGACCTCGCGGCATCATCGCCGGAGCTCCCAATAGGCTTACCTCCTCGGCCGAGTTCATGTCGAGCGGCCGATCACCGTTGAAGCAGACATATTCGCCAGCATTGAGTGCGATCTTCATCTGCAACAGGGCCTCGATCGGATCCTCCTTAACCGAGATGATCTTATAGTCATGACCTCCTGCCTCTTCCTGCTCCAGCACCTCCTTGATACGCTGATGCTCAGCATCGTACATCACGATGTTGATCTTCTTGCCATAGCCCCCGAAAAAGGCGGCTCCAGCCTCCCACATACCGACATGGGCTCCGATCATCACCACGCCACGACCACTGTCAATCACCTCCAAAAAGGGATCGTAGTTATCGAAGACGAAGTGATACTTATCCACCATGCCGCTGCGCAAAGCTAGGCGGTCGATGAGCGTCTGTCCGAAACTGTAGTAGTGGCGATACAACGCCACTAAAGCACGACAACGCCCCAGATGCCGGCGCCGACGATGATATCGCCAGACGGCACGAGTGGCGCGTGGTGCGAAGGGGATGAAATAGAGCACGATAAAGGCCATGCAGGCATAGGCTCCTCGCACCCCCAGAAAACGGAGCGCGCCAACGAAGAAGAGGTAACCCCATCGTCCGCCGCGCGACTTTCCGCTCCAGGATTTGGCTGCTCGATTAGCCATTGATTTTCTTCCACAACATCTCGTAGAAGTCACCGAAGGTGGCAACACCCACGAAGTCGGGGCCGGTCAACGTCACGCCAAAGTTTTGCTCGATGAGTACAACCACATCGACCAAATCGAGGCTGTCGAGACCAAGCGTCTCTTTCAACAAGGCATCGGGAGTAATGGTCGTACCGTCAATCTCGAACTCCTCGGCCAGCACTTCGTTTGCTTTTGCAATAAACTCTTCTTTTGTCATTTTTATTCAGGGTTTCTTTTTGTTTGTTATTGAAATTTCTTGATAATAAGCGTTGAATTGGTACCTCCAAAACCAAACGAGTTGCTCAGGAACATATCGAACGACCGATCGACACGCTCACGCGGAATGTTGAGCTCAGCCGAAGCCTCGTCCGGCTCCTCAAAGTTCAGGTTCGGAGCAATGAAGTTGTTCTGCATCATCAGCATCGAGTAGATCACCTCGCTAGCTCCGGCCATCCACATTTCGTGGCCCGTGAAGGATTTTGTTGAGGTTACCAACGGGCGGTGTTCACCAAAAGCCTCGGCAATGGCGCGCGCCTCGTTCAGGTCGCCTAGCGGGGTCGATGTGGCGTGAGCATTCACGTAGTCGATCTCAGAGGGATCGATCCCTGCATCGCGGATTGCCATACGCAGCGAGCGGGCCGGGCCATCGACATTCGGCACCGAGATATGGTCACCATTCGACGAGAAGCCATAGCCGATCACCTCACCCAAAATCGTCGCACCACGCTTCACGGCCGACTCATAGCTCTCCAAAATCACCGTTGCCGCGCCACCACTTGGCACCAGACCATCTCGATTCTTATCGAACGGACGCGAAGCCTTTGTCGGCTCATCCTCGCGGATCGAGAAGGCATTCAGGGCATCGAAATTGCCCATTGAATAGACGTTGACCTCCTCGGCACCACCACACAGCACACACTCTTGCAAGCCCTGCTTGATGAGCATATAGCCCATGCCGATTGCATGCGAACCGCTGGCGCAAGCACCCGAGACCGTAAAGTTGATACCGCGCAGGTTGAAGATTGTCGAGAGGTTCATCGTGATGGTCGAGTTCATCGACTGGAAGATGTTACCCGACCCAACCAGAGCTGTCGTCTTCTTGGCACGAATCACATCCACACCCGCGATGACCGCCTCTGCACTGCTATCGTTACCGTAGAGGATACCCACCTCACGTTCTGCGAGGAACTGATCGTCGATACCGGCCTGGGCCATTGCCTCAACCGTAGCCATGTAGGCATACTGGCCATGTTCGGGCAGGCACAAACGCTGGCGACGATCCAACATCCCCTTCAGATTAGGTTTCTCGAGCAGACCGCACAACGACGAGCGATAGCCCATCTCCTTGCGAGCCGGATCCAAACCGATACCTGAGCGCCCCTCGTAAAGTGAGCGGGTCACCTCTTCCTTATTTTTTCCGATGCAGGAATAGATACCCATTCCCGTGATCACTACTCTGTTATTCATTGATTTACATATAAATTCCACCATTGATCGAAATCACCTCACCGGTGATGTAGGCCGCCTTGTCCGAACAGAGGAAGGCTACCAAATCGGCTACCTCCTCGGCCTCGCCAAAGCGTGCTGCCGGGATCATCTTCTTCAATTCAGCCTCCGGCAGATCGCTCGTCATATCCGTGCGAATAAAGCCCGGGGCAACGGCATTGACCGTGATACGTTTCTTGGCCACTTCCGAGGCTAAAGCCTTCGTAGCGGCAATCAGACCGCCCTTGGCAGCCGAATAGTTCGTCTGGCCCGGCATACCCTTGATGCCCGAGAGCGAGACGATATTGACAATGCGACCCCACTTGGCCACAATCATATCCTTCAAGAGCGGCTGCGTCACATGGAAGAAGCCGTCGAGGGTCGTATCGAGCACCTGGTGCCACTCCGTGCGCGGCATCCACATCATCAGGTTATCCTTGCGGATTCCGGCATTGTTCACAATCACAGCGATGTGCTCCCCTGCGTGACGCTCTTTCCAGGCCGTCAAGGCACTCTCCACAGCCGCAGCATCGGTCACGTCGAAGGGCATCAACTCACCCTCCGAGCCAACCTCCTGCACACGGGCCAGGGTCTGTTCAGCCGCTGCCGTATTCGAGGCGTAGTTGATCAAAATCGCATAGCCCATCTCGGCCAATTTCACCGCTACAGCACGGCCGATTCCACGGCTTGCTCCGGTCACCAGGGCATATTTCTTCACGTCAGTCATCTCCTTCATTTATGCTTTTAACATCGCCATCAGGCTTTCGATTTCACGATATTTGGGCGTATCCTCCACAAAGGCCGGCACCAATGCGCGCACACGATCGTAGAGGGCGCGCGTAGCGGGCGCAAGCTGGTCGGCAATCTGCAAGCAATCCACCGCCTGGGCCAACGCCATCATGTGGATAGCCATCACCTGGTAGCCATTCTCAATCACACGCTGGCACAGCAGCGCCGAGTTCGTACCCATGCTCACCACATCCTGGTTGTCGTTGTTGTTCGGGATCGAGTGCACATACATCGGGTTCGAGAGCGTTTGGCACTCGGCCGTCGTCGAGGTAGCCGTAAACTGCGAGGCCTGCAGACCATAGTTCAGACCCAGCACGCCCAGATTGACAAACGGGGGCAGGATGCCGTTGATTCGATCGTGGAACAGGTAGTTCATCTGACGCTCGACCAGCATCGTGAGTTTCGTCACAGCAATCTTGAGTTTATCCATCTCGAACGAGACATAGTCACCGTGGAAATTGCCACCGTGGATCACCGTCTGCTGCTCGGGATCGACAATCGGGTTATCATCAGCTGCATTGAGCTCCTCGAACAGCACCTCGCGCGTATGAGCCATCGTGTCGTAGATCGGGCCCAGGATCTGCGGAATGCAACGCAACGAGTAGTAGGGCTGCACCTTGTGCTCGAAGGTCTGCTGCTCGTGGCGGTGGTAAAGTTCCGCCTCGCGGCTCAACAGACGCTCGCTGCCGGCAGCCAACGCACGCATGCGTGCAGCCACCTCCTGCTGACCCTTGTGGTGTTTCAGCGCATTGAGTTTCTCCGACATCAGGTCGTCATACGACGCGGCAATCTCGTTCATCAGCACCGAGGCAATCAAGCCCCAATCGGCCAACTTCTCGGCCGCAAGCAGGTTCACCAGACCGATACCGGTCATCACAGCCGTACCGTTCGTCACGGCCAAACCCTCGCGGACAAACATCTGCAGCGGTTCCACGCCCAGCTCGTTCAGCACCTCGGCCGTCGAGCGACGCTCACCACAATAGAAGACCTCACCCTCGCCGATCAATGCCAAAGCCAGGTGTGCCAACTGCACCAAATCGCCGCTTGCGCCCACGCTACCATGCTGCGGGATCACGGGGTAAATCTTGCGATTCAGGAACTCGACCAGCAGGTCGATCGTGCGGATATGCACACCCGAATGGGCCTGCAAGAAGGTCATCAGGCGAGAGATCATCGCAGCGCGCACGCAGAGCTCGGGCAACGGCTCACCGGCACCGGTCGAGTGGCTACGGATGATGTTGTATTGCAAAGCATTCAGATCCTCGTCATTGATGCGCCATTGCGCCATCGGACCGAAACCCGTATTGATGCCATAGATCACCTTATCCTTTGAGAAGTTCTCCAGAAAGCTATAGCACGCCTCCACTCGCCGACGCGTTGCGGCATCTATTTCGATCCACTCTTCTGCTCGAAGCATCTGCTCGAACTCCGGAGCTGAAATATGTGCGGTTATCTTCATCTTAATCGTTCAATCTATCATTTTCGGAGTGCACCAAACTTCACCCCAAATGAACTACAAAGATACAACATAAAACACAATCTCACAAACTTTTTGGCACATTTTCCCCGCTTTTCGTCGGATTCGCAAATACGCCCAACCCAACACCGCCCCCCTCGCAAGAAAAGTTGCGCGAATGCTTGTCATTTCCAGAAAAAAAACCTATTTTTGTTCTATTATAGCGTAATTCGTCAAACTTAACAACCAACCTTATGAAATTCAACGAAATCGGAAAAACGGGCATGAAGGTCTCGGCCCTGAGCTTTGGAGCTTCGTCGCTGGGCAGCGTATTCCGCTCCACGCGCGAAAGCGAAGCCCTCGAGGCGGTCTATACGGCCATTGAGGGAGGGATGAACTTCATCGACGTATCGCCCTACTACGGCCACTACAAGGCCGAGACGGTACTCGGCAAAGCCCTGCGAAACATTCCCCGCGACAAATATTATTTTTCGACCAAGGTGGGTCGCTACGGCCAGGATGGCGTGAACACGTGGGACTACTCGGCCAAGCGCGCCCAGGAGAGTGTCTATGAGAGCATGGAGCGTCTGGGCATTGACCACATCGACCTGATCAACGTCCACGATGTGGAGTTTGCCGATCTGAATCAAGTGGTCGAGGAGACCCTGCCGGCTCTGGTCGAGCTGCGCGAGAAGGGCATCGTGAGCCACGTGGGCATCACCGACCTGCAACTCGAGAACCTCAAATGGGTGATCGAGCATGTACCCGAAGGGACGGTCGAGAGCGTGCTCAACTTCTGCCACTACTGCCTCTGCGACGACAAAATCGTCGATTTCCTCGACTTCTTCGAAGCGCACAACGTCGGCATCATCAGCGCATCGCCCCTCTCGATGGGTCTGCTTTCGCAGCGCGGTGTACCCGATTGGCACCCGGCACCCAAACCGCTCGTCGAAGCCTGCAAAAAGGCCGCCGAGCACTGCACGGCCAAGGGTTACCCGATCGAGAAGCTCGCCATGCAGTTTGCCCTCTCGAACGACCGCATCGCCACTACGCTCTTCAGCTCGGCCAACCCCGAGAACGTGAAGAAGAACTTAGCCTTCATCGAGGAGCCGATCGATTGGCAGCTTGTCGAGGAGGTTCGCGAGATCATCGGCGATCAGCAGCGCGTAAGTTGGGCCAACTCCTAAATCAGCGACAAGGATGGATTACAAGATTATTGATGCGCACGCCCACCTATGGCTGCGTCAAGATGCCGAGTGGAACGGCAAGCGAATCCTGACGCTCGAGAACGGCCGTTCGCACTTCCTGGGCGAGGAGGTACAGATGATACCGCCCTTCATGATCGACGGACGCAACTCGGCCGAGGTGTTCCTCTCGAACATGAACTACGCGCAGGTGTCGGCAGCCGTCATCACGCAGGAGTATATCGACGGCCTGCAAAACGACTACCTCGAGGAGGTCATGCAGCGTTATCCCGACCGTTTCTTCTGCTGCGGCATGTGCGACTACTTCCGTGACGATCTGCTCGAGCAGGCCCGTGCGCTCTATGCACGCGGGTTCCGAGCCATCAAGATTCCGGCCAACCGACTCAAGACCGATGCCGTGACCGTCGAGCTGATCGAGCCCAAGATGGTGGCACTGTTCGACTGGATGGAGCAAAACGGCGTGATGCTCTCGATCGACCTGGACGACGATTTGCGCCAGATCGGCCAATGCGAGGAGATCATCCAACAGCATCCGCAGCTCAAGGTTGCCATCGGCCACTTCGGCATGGCCACCTACCCCACCTTCCTCGATCAGGTACGATTGGCGCGTTACCCGAACGTCATGATCGAGTCGGGCGGCATCACGTGGCTCTATAACAGCGAGTTCTATCCCTTCCACGGGGCTATTCGGGCTATCCGTCAGGCGGCTGACGAGGTGGGTTGGGAGAAGCTCATGTGGGGATCAGATTATCCGCGCACGATCACGGCCATCACCTATCGCATGTCCTACGACTTCGTCTCGAAATCGAACGAATTGACTGAGCGTGAAAAGGCGATGTTCCTGGGCGAGAATGCCGCGCGATTCTATGGATTTAAGTCGCTGGTGGAATTGCCTTACATCAAGAATATGTCAGAGTAAAAAAAAGCACAAAATAAAGTATTTACAGCGATGAAAGCAGTACAAATCGTGGCCCCGTCCGAGATGCGGGTCGTAGAGGTAGAGCAGCCGACCCCCAAGGCGGGTGAAGTGCTCGTAAAGATGTGTTATGTAGGCTATTGCGGGTCAGACTTGAACACCTATCTGGGTCGCAACCCGATGGTGCAGCTGCCCGTCATTCCGGGTCATGAGATTGGTGGCCAGATCGCCCAGCTGGGCGAGGGTGTCCCCGCCTCGCTCACCGTAGGACAGACCGTCACGATCAATCCCTACACGAATTGCGGCACCTGCGCTTCGTGTCTGGCCGGTCGCGTGAATGCCTGCCAATTCAACCAGACGCTCGGTGTACAACGCAACGGTGCCATGTCCGAGTATATCGTCGTGCCCTGGCAGAAGGTGATTCCGGCTGATGGTGTATCGCCCCGCGATGCAGCCCTGATCGAGCCGATGAGTGTCGGTTTCCATGCCGTGGATCGTGCCCAGGTGACCGATTTGGATGTCGTAATGGTGATCGGTTGCGGCATGATCGGTGTCGGAGCTATCGTGCGTGCCGCCCTGCGTGGTGCAACGGTCATTGCTGCCGACATCGACGACGAGAAGTTGGCCCTGGCACGTGAGCTGGGCGCCAAGCATGTGGTCAATACTATGAGCGAGGATGTACACGCCCGCCTGCAGGAGCTGACCGGAGGCCACGGGCCGAATGTCGTGATCGAGGCCGTAGGTTCGCCCGTGACCTATGTCATGGCGGTCGATGAGGTTGCCTTTGCCGGACGTGTTGTCTGCATCGGCTATGCCAAGAACAACGTGGAGTTCCAGACGAAGCTCTTCGTGCAGAAGGAGCTCGACATCCGTGGCTCGCGCAACGCCATGCCGTCGGACTTCCGCGCCGTGATTCGTTTCCTCGACGAGCATCCGACCTTCCCCAAAGAGCGTCTCATCTCGGCCATCGGCACGCCCGAAACTGCCGAGGAGGTGATGAAGCAGTGGGCTGAGGCTCCGGGCAAGGTATTCCGCATCTTGGTGGAGTTCTAACAAGCTATCCTTCAACAAGAAAGGAGCTGTCTGAAATGCTTATCAGACAGCTCCTTTTACTTGAAAGGCAGTTCGACTACTCCCACTCGATCGTAGCACTCGGTTTCGGCGAGAGATCGTAGCAAACACGATTCACATTGGGCACCTCGGCCAAGATGCGGTTAGCAATCTTATGCAGCACGGGCCACTCAATCTCCTCGATCGTAGCGGTCATAGCATCGACCGTATTGACGGCACGGATGATCACCGGCCAATCATACGATCGGGCATTGTTGCGCACACCCACCGACTTAAAGTCCGGCACGAGCGTGAAGTACTGCCAAACCTTCTTATCGAGACCGGCAATTTTGAACTCCTCGCGCAGAATAGCATCCGACTCACGCACAGCCTCCAGGCGGTCGCGCGTAATGGCACCCAGGCAGCGTACACCCAGACCCGGACCCGGGAAGGGCTGACGATAGACCATATCGTAGGGCAGGCCCAGCTCCACGCCGCAGGCACGCACCTCATCCTTAAACAACTGACGCAACGGCTCGACCAGTTCGAACTGCAGATCCTCCGGCAGACCACCTACGTTGTGGTGACTCTTGACCATCTTGGCTGTCTTCGTACCACTCTCCACGATGTCGGGATAGATCGTACCCTGACCCAAGAAATCAACGCCGTCCAACTTGCGAGCCTCCTCCTCAAACAGGCGGATAAACTCACCACCGATGATCTTACGCTTCTGCTCGGGATCCTCCACACCCTCGAGTTTAGTCAGGAAACGCTCCGTGGCATCGACATAAATCAGGTTGGCATTGAGCTGATTACGGAACACCTCAACGACATCCTCCGACTCGCCCTTGCGCATCAGACCGTGGTTCACGTGTACGCAGACCAGCTGATCGCCAATCGCCTTCAACAACAGTGCCGCCAGCACCGACGAATCGACACCACCCGAAAGGGCCAACAAGACCTTCTTGTCACCCACCTGACGACGCACCAACTCCACTTGGTCGTCGATAAAGTTTTTCATATTCCAATTCGTCTCGGCCTTGCAGGCATCAAAGACAAACGAGCGCACAGCCTCCTTCACGGCCTCCATGTCGTTTCCAAAGGCGGGCAGTTTCACCTCACAACGAGCCTTCTCGTGACCTGCAGCCATGATGGGCAGCCCCATCTCATAGATTTCGGGGAGCACGTCGATCTCCACTCCGTCGATCACGTTGTTCGGGCCACCGTTGATCACCACACCCTTCACACCGGGCAAAGCCTTCAACTCGGCAGCCGTAATGTCGTGGGGATAGATCTCGCTATAAACGCCCAGGTCGCGAATAGCGCGCGCCAAGACTGTATTTTCGTGACTCCCCAAATCGAGGATCACAATCATATCCTGCTTCATAGTATTGTTTTATTTTATGTGTTAATTATACCTTGTTATTCCTCCTCCAGAAAAAAAGCAATTCAGCTCACCAAACGACACACCGTATCAAGTGTGCGGATTCGTGAGCTGAATAGTCTTTCACATCGTCTTAGCTGTTTAGCGTTCGCTGGAGTAGTTCGGCGCCTCGCGCGTAATGGCTACATCGTGCGGGTGACTCTCCTGCATACCCGAAGCCGTGATGCGGATAAACTTAGCCTGCTGCAACGTCGGGATATCCTTCGCACCGCAGTAACCCATACCCGAGCGCAGACCTCCAATGAGCTGGAAGACCGTCTCGCTCAACGTACCCTTATAAGGCACGCGAGCCACGATACCTTCGGGCACCAACTTATTGATGTTCCCCTCGCAACCCTTTTGGAAATAGCGGTCAGCCGAACCGGCCTTCATGGCGTCGATTGAACCCATACCACGATACGACTTAAACTTACGGCCGTTGAAGATGATTGTCTCACCCGGAGCCTCCTCCGTGCCGGCAAACATCGAGCCAACCATCACCGAATCACCACCGGCAGCCAGCGCCTTCACAATGTCACCCGAGTAGCGCAAACCGCCATCGGCAATCACCGGTACTCCGGCCTTCTTGGCCTCCTGGGCTGCAGCATAGATGGCCGAGAGCTGCGGCACACCCACACCGGCAATGATGCGGGTCGTACAGATTGAACCCGGACCGATACCGACCTTCACGCCGTCGGCACCCGCTTCGATGAGGAACTTGGCAGCCTCAGCTGTCGCAATATTACCAGCTACAACATCCAATTGGGGATATTTAGCCTTAATCTCACGCAGTTTGCGAGCAATATTGGCCGAGTGGCCGTGAGCCGAGTCGAGCACGACAGCATCAACACCTTCGGCTACCAGAGCATCCACACGCAGCATGGCATCCTCGGTGATACCGACACCGGCAGCTACACGCAGTCGGCCCATCTTATCCTTGCAGGCATTCGGATGGTCCTGAATCTTCGTAATATCTTTATAGGTGATCAAACCCACCAGCTTACCCTCATTGTCCACGACGGGCAGTTTCTCGATCTTCGACCCCAGGAGCACATCTTTGGCATTCTCCAGGTCGGTCGAGTGGGTCGTCACGAGCTTATCGCCCGGAGTCATCACATCGCCAATGAGGCGATTCATATCGCGCTGAAAGCGCAGGTCGCGGTTCGTCACGATACCGATCAGGATCTTATCCTCATCGACCACCGGAATACCACCAATCTTATTCTCATGCATCAGCAACAGTGCATCGCCCACCGTAGCCTCCTTCGAGATGGTCACCGGATCGTAGATCATACCATTCTCGGCACGCTTCACGCGACGCACATGGGCCGCCTGTTCGGCGATCGTCATATTCTTGTGGATCACACCAATACCACCCTCGCGCGCCAAAGCAATGGCCAGCGGGGCCTCCGTCACGGTATCCATAGCGGCCGAGACGATCGGAATGTTCAGCATGATATTTCGCGAGAAACGAGTTTGCGTAGAAACCTCTCGCGGCAACACTTCGGAATAGGCAGGAACGAGCAGCACGTCGTCGAAGGTCAAGCCTTCGGGCTGCACTCTTTCATCGATAAAAGACATAATGAACGCGTTTTTGTTGCCTGCAAAATTAGTCATTTTTTCGGAATCTACCTAATCAACGGCTCCCCCTCAGCAAAAAAAATATAAACATTTTTTCATCAGACCCGAGAGTTCCCCTTATTTTCGGTTCGTCCATCCCCTCGCCCGACCAAATACAGAAGGGCTGCCCACCCACATGGTGAAGACAGCCCCTCGTAGCTATAAGTCGGGTAACAAGCCTTCATTCAAGGCTTATACCGATTCAGAAGGCTCTAAAACTCCTTCCCTTGGCGTAAATCCTCGACATAGGCATCGATCTTGCGTAGCTGAGCCGGAATATCGATCGACTGCGGACAGTGTGCAACACATTCACGACACCCAATGCAGTGTGCAGCCTGACGCAGACGTGGCACCGCACGGTCATAGCCCACCAAGAAGGCACGGCGAGCACGGCGATAGTCTGCATCGCCCGATGTAGCCGAGACATTACCCTCGTTGATACACTTATTATAATGTTTGAAGATGCCCGGAATATCCAATCCATAGGGACAGGGCATGCAGTACAGACAATCCGTGCAACCGATGAGCGGATAGCGCAGGTAACGCTGTGCCGTATCCTCCAACAGCGTAAGTTCGTCCTCCGAGCAAGGCTCCAGCGGCGAATAGGTGCGAATGTTATCCTCTAAGTGCTCCAGATAGGTCATACCACTCAAGACCGTCAGCACACCCTCCGGCGAGCCGGCAAAGCGGAAGGCCCACGATGCTACGCTCTCCTCGGGACGACGCTCCTTGAGGCGTTGCGTCAGGTGCTCATTGAGCGAGGCCAGACGACCACCCAGCAGCGGCTCCATGATCACCGACGGGATACCCCGTTTCCACAGTTCGGCATAGAGATAGTCGGCATTCGTGTTGCGACGTCCGGCATGCTTCCAATCGACATAGTTGAGCTGAATCTGCACAAAATCCCACCGAATCTGATCGTGTAGCGAGAGCAGATAATCAAAGGCCTTGACATCGCCGTGGTACGAGAAGCCGAGGTTACGGATACGACCCGCCTCACGCTCCTTGAGCAGGAACTCCAACACGCCGTTATCGAAAAAGCGTTTCTTGACGGTCGGAATACCATCGCCACCGCCGATCGAATGCAATAGGTAGTAGTCGATGTAATCGACCTGCAACTCCTCGAAGGATTTGCGATACATGGCTAATGCCCCCTCACGCGAAAAGTCGCGCATATTCGAGAGTTTCGTAGCGATGAAATATTTCTCACGCGGATGACGTTTCAAGGCTATACCCGTCACGCGTTCTGAGAGACCTCGGCCATAGACCGGAGCCGTATCAAAATAGTTCACACCGTGCTCAATGGCATAATCGACCAGACGATTGACCTGCTCTTGATCCATCGGCGAATTGCGATCCGTCGGATCGACCTGCGGCCAGCGCATGCAGCCATACCCCAACAGCGAGACTCGATCTCCCGTAGTAGGGGTTGTGCGATAGGTCATGGTTCCACCGCCGACCAGGCCGTTTCCGGTCTTACTCCCCGTGGCCAAATCCGAGGAGCAACTGACAGCCGATGATCCCACTACGGCCACTCCACCCAATCCGAGGCGGCGTAAAAATTCGCGGCGCGAAAGGCCCTTTTTATCGTTCGTTTGCATAGCTATTCATCGTTCGTTAGAGCAGACGATGCTCGTCATTACCCTCCACATAGATGGCACTGAAGGGACGTGCCGGACAGAGATATTCACAGGCTCCACACCCGATGCAACGCTCCGTGTCAATGGTCGGAATAGCTCGTTCGTAGCCCTCGGCCTGCACCATCGTGATAGCCCCCGCAGGGCAATGGCGTGCGCAGTTATCGCACTGCACCCCTTCGGATGCTGCCAAGCAATTCTTCTTAACCCAAACGGCATGACCGATCGAAATCGAGCTCTTCTCCTCGCGCGTAATGAGCTGAATGGCCTCCGTCGGGCAGACCTCCGAACAACTCGTGCACTCGGGACGGCAATAACCATCCACGTAGGAGATGGTCGGTTGCATCAGACGCATCAACCCGTTGGAGGGCTTCAACACCCGATTCGGGCAGGCCGAGATGCAAAGCTGACACGCCGTGCAATGTTGCGTCAAATGGCGCACCGAACATGCTCCGGCAGGGACAATCTCCCGCTTGCGAGCGGGTGCCTCTTTAGCCACAATGGCCGCTACACCGCCATCCACCTTCTTGCGCTTGGCCTCGGCCACCCCCGTTACGGCAACCGTAGCCGCCACTGCGAGGAAGGTGCGACGCGAAACACCGGCTTCCGGCTGCTCTTTCGATGCCGTTTCGGGCTGTTGCTTGCGACGCGGCACATAGCGAATCGCCCCTTGTCGGCAACTATCCAAACAATCGAAGCAGACCACACAACGGCTCATGTCGATCGTATGCTCTTTAGGGTTGATGCAGGCCGCCTTGCAGTTACGGGCACACAGGCCACAACCGTTGCACTTCGAGCGGTCTATCACCGGTCGCAACCACGAAAAACGGGCAAAGAAACCCAGCAGCGTACCCACCGGGCAGATCGTATTACACCACGTGCGACCATGCTTCCAGGCCAGCAGCCCCACCACAAAGAGGGTTACGAGTGCCACCACAAGCGACACGGCTCCTTGCCAAAGCACATCCACACGATAGAAGGCATAGCTATCCAGCCATTCGGCACCCATGGCCAGCAGATTATTTCCCCACATCCAAAGGGGCTGCAACAGATTCGTCGCGATGCGACCGAAGGCACTATAGGGAGCAATCAGAGCTGCCCACGAGGTCAAGCCCAGCGCAATGAGCACCCCAAAAAGCACCAGCACGACCACACGAAGCAGCGTCTTGGCCTTCGAGTAGCCATAGCGGTTGCGCTTGGCCTTGCGCCCCAGGCGAGCAACGATATCCTGCATCACACCCAGCGGGCAGATCACCGAGCAGTAGAGGCGTCCAAAGAGCAGTGTCAGCACGATAAGCACACCCACGACCCCTACGTTGAGTGCCAGCAGGGCAGGCAGCAGCTGCACCTCGGCCAACCATCCCAAATAGACATGAGTCACCCCCGTGAAGTCCAAGAAGAGCAACACGATCGCCACAAAGAGTAGCAGGGCCGCCACGGTGCGAAGTTTGCGGTAACGATTCATACGCGATATTGGTTTCTATCAGTCTCTTGCTATTTTTCAGCGCGTCGGGACGAGTGTTCTACTCCTCGCGCTCGATGCGGGCCAACGAGGCGGCCAATTGGCTCTGTTTACGGGCTGCTTGCGCCCCCAATTTCTCCAATTTGCGCGCCGATCCGGCCACACTTTGGCGGCCGTCGCGCAACTTATCCACCACATCGCCATAGGCTTGGCGTGCCGCCTCGATATGTTGTCCGACCCCCTCGAAGTGCGCCAAGAAGGTGGCAATACGATCCTGCAACTCGCCCGCTATGCGATAGACCTCCTCTTGATTCTCGATCTGTCGCTGTTGTATCCAAGCAATCTCGACCAGACGCAGCACAAGCAACAAATTCTGTTCACTAGTGATAAAGACATGTCGTTCGAAGGCCCACGACCACAACTCCGGATCATTGGCCACAGCCAACTGCATAGCGGCGTCGATCGGAATAAACATAAAGACATAGGGCAATACCTCATTGCCACGACAGGTGTAGGAGGTGTAATTCTTGGCCGCAAGCTCCTTGACTTGTGTACGCACACTCTCGATGTGACGACGCACGGCATCCGCCCGCTCAGCCTCGGACGTTGCCTGCTGGTAGTCGCCATAGGCACGCTGCGTCTTCGAGTCGATGAGCACGGTCCGTCCTCCGGGAAAGTGCACTGCCGCATCGGGCACCATACGTCGTCCCTCTTCGTTGTAAATCGTCCGCCCTGCTTTATCGCGCAGCGTGACCTGCAACTCGAAGCCTATGCCCTCCTCCAAGCCGGAACGTTCCAGCAGCAGGCGCAGCATCATTTCACCCAGGTTACCCTGCGTTTTGACCTCGTTGCGCAAGGCTCGGGAGAGTTTATCGGCCTCCTCGCCCAACCGTTGGGCGTTGCGGATCACCTCCTCCAATTGCCGTCCAATGGCCGAAGCCGTCTCGACCTGCTTTTCACGTGCCGAGCTGACTAACAAACCCAGCTCGCCGAGTTTCTCTTTGTAGGGGCGCATAATGGCCTCTATCGTCTCGTTATTCGACGTCGTGAGGGCACGACTCTTCTGCTCGACCAACTCGCGCGTTTCGTTCTGCAAACGCTCCTTGACCAGCTCCAATTGGCGGTCAAACTCCTCGCTTCTAGTCTGCCGTTCACGCTCGAGTTCCTCCTGCTTGGAGGTGAGTTTCTGGTTCAACACGGCCTCCTGTTGGTGTGCCAGGGCCAGCTCGTCCCGCAAGGTACGGCATTCCGCCTCGCGCGCCACACATGCCTCATTCGACCGCTCCAACTCCTGTTGCAAACGACGCCCCTGACCGCGCAGCAACAGCCACACCGCCACACCACCCACGACCAGGGCAGCAAACATCGTCAAAAAAATGGTCAATTCAGTCAATGTCGATTGCTTAAATTAGGGTTTGTATATTTCGTCACCTATTATCAATTACAAGAATTACAGGGAGATATGCCCTGTAATTCCATGATGGTAAATCAGCCTCTTTGCTTTGAAGCTGCCCGATGGAGGAAAAACCGCAGTCTACTTTGGTAAATGAGGATTTTTCATCCGAGGCAGATGCCAAAAGAGCCCATCAGCAGGTGCTTACTTATTGATTTTGGCCCACGAATCCTTCAAGGTCACCGTACGATTGAAAACCGGATGCTCGGGCGTCGAATCGGTATCGGGGCAGAAGTAACCCACACGCTCGAACTGCACGGCCTTGCCGATCGGGGTCTCGAGGAGCGAAGGCTCCAAATAGCCCTTGATCTTCACCAGCGAGTCAGGATTGAGGTTATCCTCCCAAGTCTTGCCACCCTCTTCGCAACCCTCGTTCGGATCCTCAGTCACAAAGAGCGGGTTGAACAGGCGCACCTCAGCCTCCACTGCATCCTGGGCCGAAACCCAGTGGATCACACCCTTCACACGGCGGCCGTCGCTCGACGAACCACCACCCGACATCGGGTCGTAGGTACAGTGCAGCTCTACGATGTTGCCCTCGGCATCCTTGATCACCTCCTCGCACTTGATCAGGTAGGAGTAGCGCAGACGCACCTCCCCACCGGGCTGCAGGCGGAAGAATTTCTTGGGCGGATTCTCCATGAAGTCATCGCGCTCGATGTAGATCACACGCGAGAAGGGCACCTGACGCGTGCCGGCAGCCTCATCCTCGGGGTTATTGATGGCCGTGAAGAGCTCGGTCTTACCCTCCTCATAATTGGTGATCACCACCTTGAGGGGGTTGAGTACCGCCATGCGACGCTCGGCCACCTTGTTCAGATCCTCACGTACGCAGAACTCCAGCTTGCCCAGGTCAATCACATTATCACGCTTGGCCACACCTACCATCTCGGCAAAGTTACGTACCGAGGCGGGCGTGTAGCCTTTACGACGCAGGGCACAGATGGTCGGCATACGCGGGTCGTCCCAACCCATCACAGCCCCCTCCTGCACGAGCTTGAGCAGGCGACGCTTCGACATCATCGTATAGGTCAGGTTCAGACGAGCAAACTCATATTGGTGCGAGGGATAGATCTCCAACGCCTCGATGAACCAATCATAGAGTGGCCGGTGGACGTCAAACTCCAACGTACAGATCGAATGGGTAATGCGCTCGATCGAGTCGCACTGTCCGTGAGCGTAGTCATACATCGGGTAGATGCACCACTTATCGCCCGTACGATGGTGCTCAGCATGCAGGATGCGATACATGATCGGGTCGCGGAACAACATGTTCGGATGAGCCATGTCGATCTTGGCACGCAACACCTTGGCACCATCCTCAAACTCACCGGCCTTCATGCGGGCAAACAGATCGAGGTTCTCCTCAACCGAACGGTCGCGCCACGGCGAGGGAGTACCCGGAACCGACACCGTACCACGATTCTCGCGGATCTGCTCCTGAGTCTGGTCATCGACATAGGCCAGTCCCTTCTTGATGAGCTGCACGGCCCACTCGTAGAGTTGGTCGAAGTAGTCCGAAGCATAACGCTCCAGGGCCCAGTCGAATCCGAGCCATTTGATATCCTCCTTGATCGACTCAACATACTCGGTATCCTCCTTGACGGGGTTCGTATCATCGAATCGCAGATTACACTTACCGCCATACTTCTTAGCCATGCCAAAGTTGATGCAGATGCTCTTGGCGTGGCCGATATGCAGGTAGCCGTTCGGCTCGGGCGGGAAGCGCGTTTGAATCTCTTTTTCGCCTTTAGCGATAGACTCCTCGATGATCTCCTCAATAAAATTGAGCGACTTTTCGCGTGTTTCGGTGGTTTCGATTGCCATATAATTATCTCTTAACGTTTTCGTTTATTTACGCTTTGACCGACAAAATTAGCGAAAAGATTTTAATTTTTCGTACTTTTGCCCCGCTATATTAAAATTCCTATGCGAAAAATTACCAACGAAGAGTTACATCGCCCCTCAGCCGAGGCCTTTGCCGCGATGCAGAAGATGCCCGTCGTGGTCGTCTTGGACAATGTGCGTTCGATGCAGAACGTGGGAGCTTTCTTCCGCACGGGCGACGCCTTTGCCATCGAGCGTATCTACCTATGCGGCATCACCGCAACACCTCCGGCACGCGACATTCATAAGACGGCCCTCGGAGCCGAGCTAACCGTTCCCTGGCACTATACGGAGACGACCCTCGAGGCTGTTGAGCAGCTGAAGCAGGAGGGCTACACGCTCCTGGCCATCGAGCAGGTCGAGGGGGCTGTGATGCTCGATGCCTTCCGCGCTGACCCCACACGCCGCTATGCCCTTGTCTTTGGCAATGAGGTTGCCGGCGTCGATCAAGTGGTTGTCGATCGGTGTGACGGTGCTATCGAGATCCCACAGATCGGCACGAAACATTCCATCAACGTTTCGGTCTCGGGTGGTGTGGTTTTGTGGAATTTCTTTTGCCAAATCGGGCCAAAGATGTAATTTTGCCCCGTCAAAAATACCCCTTTTAACGCACAAACATACACATATTATTAAATAAGTATTATGTCAGTAGAGAGCAAAGTGCGTGCAGTCACGACTGCCACGCTCGCAAAGATGAAACACGACGGCGAGAAGATCGCGATGCTCACCGCCTACGATTACACGATGGCCAAGATTGTCGATGGTGCCGGTATCGACATCATCCTGGTCGGTGATTCGGCAGCCAACGTCATGGCCGGCCACTCCACCACCCTGCCCATCACACTCGATCAGATGATCTACCACGCCTCGTCGGTCGTGCGAGGCACTGAACGCGCCTTTGTGGTGGTCGATATGCCCTTTGGCACCTGCAGCGGTGACGAGCAGATAGCCCTCGCAGCCGCCATCCGCATCATGAAGGAGACGGGTGCTGACGGCGTAAAAATCGAGGGAGGCGAGGAGTTGCTGCCTTCGATCAAGAAGATCATCGCAGCCGGCATTCCCGTCATGGGCCACCTGGGGCTCACCCCGCAGTCGATCCACCAGTTGGGTGGCTATGGTCTGCGTGCCAAAGAGGAGGCCGAGGCCCAAAAACTGCTGCGCGACGCTGAGTTGCTGGCCGAGGCGGGCTGTTTCGGTCTGGTCATGGAGAAGATTCCCGCCGCATTGGCTGCCGAGGTAACCCGCCGCATCGCCATCCCCACAATCGGTATTGGTGCCGGTTCGGACTGCGACGGACAGGTCTTGGTCGTGCACGACATGCTGGGCATCAACAAAGGCTTCAAACCTAAATTCCTGCGCCAATATGCCGACCTGCATACGGCCATGACCGAGGCCATCGGCCACTATGTCGAGGATGTCCGTTCGGGCGACTTCCCAAACGAACAAGAACAATACTGATCCGAATAATTGATCAATTCATCCGAAAAATAAAACAAAAAGAAACTGTGCCACCCTCTGGCACAGTTTTTTCTTTATGTTTGCAACATGCTCATTTTCAGGAAATTCGGGGGGGGTATTTCGACCCCTAAAAAAAGTCGTTAAAAATGTTGTTTTTCCCAACACGCTGCACTAACTTTGCTATACTAATTGTGCTCATTTTACACTTTTTATACATTCACTTTTAATTTTATTTCGCATGAAAAACATGTTCAAGACACTCGCAGCTGTCGCTATGATCGCGCTGGCTGCATCGTGCTCGAAGGATGCTGCGGAGGCTCCCGCCGTGAATGGTGACGCTACGGTTACCTTCTCGGTTGAACTCCCCGGTGTTGTTTCGCGTGCTGAGGCTACCATCAACGATGGCTCGAAGGCTACCCAGCTCTACTACGCCGTCTATGAGGCCGGCACAGTAGGCAAGACCGATGGTGCGTTCCTCTTCCAGGGTACGCAGACCATCAACCTCTCGACGACCGTAAATCTGGAGCTCGTGGCTGACCAGACCTACGACATCGTCTTCTGGGCTCAGGCTGCAAATACGCACCAGCCCGCTCTCGAAAACAAGACGATCGCCATGAACTATGCTGCTGCCGTTGCCGGTGCTGACGACACGCGCGACGCTTTCATCGGCTTCGTGGACAACCTCGAGATCAAGGGTTCGGCTAACGAGACCGTTTACCTGAAGCGTCCCTTCGCACAGCTCAACGTGGCTCTCTCGGAGGGTCAGCTCGCCGCTGCCAAGAAGGCCGGCTTTGAGCTCAAGACCGTAACCGTTAAGACCGAGACCCACACGGGCTTCAGCATTGCCGAGGGTATTGGCAACGCTACGGGCGAGCACCAGGCTGTTGAGTTCCAGGCTGCCGAGTTCGCTGCCTTCAACCCCGCCAAGCTCTCCAACACGACCTACGACTGGGTTTCGTTCAACTACGTACTGCCCGCTCTGCCGACCGACGTAATTGATGTGGAGATCACCTTCACCGACAAGAATGGTAAGACGATCAACGTGCCCAAGTTCACGAACGTGCCCATCGAGCGCAACCACCGCACGAACATCGTCGGTGATCTGCTGACCGATCCCGCCAAGTTCAACGTGATCATCGACCCGACCTTCGACAACGAGCCGGGCCACGTGATTGACGGTGTGAAGAGCGTACAGGTTTCGACCGATGAGGAGCTTGCTGCTGCTTTGGCTCTGAACGCCGAGTATCTGCACATCGTACTGGCTGCAGATGTAAACATCGCCAGCGGCCACACCACCATGCTGGGCGGTGCTGCCACCAAGACGCTGACGATCGAGGGTCTGACCGGCAACGAGACGCTGAATTTCACGACCAACTACATGCCGACGCTGAACACGGCCGGTGAGTTGAAGGTGAAGAACCTCAACATCACGCGCGTTGCTCCGAAGTCAAACACGTGGGATGTACGTAACCTGATGCTCCGCGCCAACACCGAGATGGAGAATGTAACCCTTGAGAAGGGTGTTGCCATCTGCGGCAACGGCAACTACTCGTTCAAGAACGTAGCATTTGCCGAGAGTGGCAACTACTATTCGATGTGGATCGAGGCTATCGGTGCTACGGTAACGATCGAGAACAGCTCGTTCACCGCAGCTCAGGGCCGTGGTATCAAGATCGACGAGCAGTATGTGGATGCTGCAGAGTTGGCTCTGGTTACGCTGAACGTAGCCGGCACGGAGTTCATCACGAAGGAGAAGGCTGCTGTCATCGTGAAGTCGGCTGCCGGTGCTGTGATCAACTGGGGTGCAGGCAACGATATTTCGCAGGTGACCGAGGATCAGGACTTTGCTGTTTGGGTAGATGAGGATGCTGCTCAGCACGACGCAAAAGTCATCGTAAACGGTTGCAGCAAGAAGATCGAGGGTACGATCGTTGAGACGATCAGCACGATGGATGAGCTGAAGTCGGTGCTTGTGGCTGCCGGTCAGGCCGGTGCCGGTGACACGACGATCATTCTGAAGGATGATATCGATATGACGGGTCAGCCTTGGGAGCCGATCAAAGTAGATGGCTACAACGGTGCTGACATCGTTACGCTGAACGGTAACGGCAAGACCATCACGGGTCTGAGCGCAGGTCTGTTCAAGGGTGGTTTCGCCGGTGGTTCGGGTATCGTGATCAAGGATCTGACGATCGAGAATGCCGCTATCGTTGCCAACAACACGCAGGGCTATGGTGCCTTCGTAGGTTGCGCTGATTCGATGGACGAGATCACGCTGATCAACTGCCACCTCGTAAATTCGACGATCATCACGCCCAACGACGGCCAGGACGAGTCGCGTATCGGTGGTCTGATTGGTTGGACGGCCGGTTACAACAACCAGAACGACGGTCCGGTAGATTCGTATATCACGGTTAAGAACTGCTCGGTAACGGGTTGTACGCTGAAGGGCTGGGGCTCGATCGGTGGTATCGTAGGTCACGCAGGTGCTAACGCTGCTACCTTCACCGTTATTGAGGATTGTACGGTAACGAACAACCAGCTGATCTCGACCGACGATGGCGGTTGGCGTGTAGGTGTTGTGATCGGTACGGCTAACAACGGCCAGGCCGAGATCAAGAACATCACCGAGAGCGGTAACACGCTGAAGCAGGAGAACGCCAGCGACGTACAGAACCCCACGGGTGAGAAGCGCAACTATTACGGTCGTTTCGTTCCGTCGGGTACGGGTACGCTCGTAATCGACGGTGTTTCGATCCAGTAATTGCTTGCAGACGATACGCAAACAGCGTATTTGCGAAATTTCAAAAACCGGTCGATCCTTCAGGGTCGGCCGGTTATTTTTTTTAGCGGAGAAAATAAGTGTGTGATGCCCTTACAACTGATCGAAACGACGCGCGCCAAACAGATAGCGCAGCAGGAGCGACCCGCGATAGATATAGCGCGTTCCATCGGCTTTTCGGAGGATCTGACGGCGTTTCCGTCGCAACACGCCTAACTGCCCCAAGAAGTCCCACCAGGCGCGAAAAACCTTGCAAAAACCCTTGCCGTGGCCCTGCGCCAAATAAGAGCACGCCGCCAACAGATCGAGCCACGGACGCACCAGGAAGAGCAACCACAACTGCCCCGCAGTGCCGCACTTGAAGAGCATCGAGAGGTTATTGCGGTGGTTCAGATAGACCTTGCGCGGTGAGTCGGTCTGCAACGTGCCGCCACCATAGTGATAGACCACGCTTTGGGGCACGATTCGCACCCGATAGCCGGCCAGCTGCATGCGCCACGAGAGGTCGATCTCCTCCATGTGGGCAAAGAAGTCGCCATCGAATCCGCCCAACGCACGGAACACCTCGGCACGACAACAGAAGGCGGCACCCGAGACCCAAAACAGGTCGCGCTCGTCGTCATACTGTCCCCGATCGGTCTCGATCGACCGCAGCAGGCGTCCCCGACAAAAGGGGTAGCCGAAATAGTCCATATAGCCTCCTGCCGCACCGGCATACTCGAACTGCTCCCGATGTTCGGTAAAGCGCAATTTGGGGGCACAAGCGGCCACCTCGGGGTGTTCGTCTAGGCTGCGCACCAACGGCTCGACCCACCCTGCGGGGGTCTCGACATCGGAATTGAGCAGGATCAGGTAGTCGGCCTCGACCTGCTGCAAGGCCCGATTATAGCCTTCGGCAAAGCCATAGTTGCGATCGAGCCGCACGACCTCGACCGACGGAAACTCCGCGTCCAATAACGCCAGCGAGCCATCCGTCGAGCCATTATCGGCCACCACAACCCCCACATCAGTCCCCACCGAGCGTACGACACTCGGCAAGAAACAGCGGAGGTGCTGCACTCCGTTCCAATTCAGTATGACGATTTTAGTTTTGGACATCGGTCGGCTTTTGTTTCCAGCGTCGGTGCGACCACACCCACCAAGCGGGATCGTTGCAGATCATTCGCTCCAGGCGGTGCACATATCGTTCCGTAATCTCGTGCGGGGCGACCTCCTCCGAGCCATCGTACAACTGCTCAAAGCGGATCACATAGCGTCCCCGCCCTACCCGATCAAACGTAGCATACCAGACCGGCATACCAAAGCGCAAAGCCAACTGCTCACCTCCATCAAAAAAGGCCGTAGGCTGGTGCAAGAAATCGAACCAATAATGATTATCGCGATGTTTCGGATTCTGATCGGCAATCAACCCCAACACCATGCGTCGGCCATTCAACCCCGCCTCACGATGGCGCAGGTAGAAGCGCATCGACTCCTTCTTCATCACTGGCACTGCAAAATCATGGGTACGCAGACGCTGATAGAACAAATCGAGCACCTTCGAACGCAACTGGTGATAGACTCCCAACGTCACATGGTGCGGATCCAAGCGATTCCAATAGATGCCTAGCTCCCACAATCCATAGTGGGCCATCAAGACGATAAAATCCCGACCCTGCGTCGCAGCATTGACCGCATCCAACCCCTCGGTGCGCACATAACGAGCCACCTTGCGCGGGGGCATGTGGACCAAATTGAAGGTGCCAAGGATCACCTCTGCGAGGTTGTGGTAGCTGCGCCGAGCAATGCGTCGCAGTTCCTTCTCGGAGCGTTCGGGGAAGGATTTGCGCAGGTTCTCCATGATCACCTTGCGGCGATAGCGCAACAGATGACAAAGCAGAAAATAGAAGCAGGGCTCGAGCAGGTAGAATTTCACCCAATAGGGCATGACGGAGATCATCCAAGTCAATCCCCACAGCACCTCCAGCCCGATCCGCTGGCCGATATTCAGGTCGCTAATCTTGATCATCGTCCGTCGTCTCTTCGTTTTGGTGCTTTTTCTTGCGCTGTTTGCCGGCTACAACCAAGACAAATTCGCCCTTAGGCTCGTGTTCCCGGAAATGGGCCAAGACCTCGGCAATCGTACCGCGCACGGTCTCTTCAAATTTCTTGGTCAATTCGCGCGAGGCACTCATCGGGCGCTCCTCACCAAAGACCTCGGCAAACTGCTCGAGGCACTTCACCACCCGATAGGGCGACTCGTAGAAGATCATCGTACGCTCCTCATCAGCACAGCGTTGGAGCTGCTTCATACGACCCTTCTTTTGGGGCAGGAAGCCCTCAAAACAGAAACGGTCGCACGGAAACCCACTATTGACCAAGGCCGGAATCAGCGCCGTAGCACCGGGCAGGGTCTCCACCTCGATGCCCTGCTCGACACAGGTGCGGACCAGCAGGAAGCCCGGATCGGAGATACCAGGTGTACCGGCATCCGAGACCAAAGCTACATCGCGGCCGGCAGCGATCGTCTCACTAAAGAGTTGTGCCGTAGCGTGTTCGTTGAATTTATGGTGCGAGCGCAACGGCTTTTCGATCTCCAGATGATGCAACAAAAAGGAGGTCGTGCGGGTATCCTCGGCCAAGATCAGATCGACCGAACGCAGTACGTTGATGGCTCGCAGGGTAATATCCTCCAAATTTCCGATCGGAGTGGGTACTAGATAGAGTTTTGCCATGGCTTATTCGGCAAATTTACGTTCGAGGACATCCATCAAGAGGCGTGCGCCATCCGAATCAGGATTCCACGAGAAATTCTTGGCAATATAGATCAGACACTCGTCGAAGGTCTGGAACTCATTCAGACGGCGAATCGTGATCTCATAGAGCGATCCGTTGCCGCCAAACAAGTCACGAATGAGCAGATATTTATCATTCACACCCACAGCACGGCGTAAGTCCATCACGGCCGACTGACGATGTATCTGCGTAGCCATATCGGGTTTCGGGGCGATCGTATCGGAGATCGTCTCCACAGGTTTAATCACTTCGCCTAGTACCGGACGGGGCGCAACCTCCACTGCATTGACCTCTACGGGCTCTTGCGATTGAGCAGTTGCAGACACAACCGACTCTTCCGCTTGGGTCGGTTGAGCTACCGTACGGCGCACAATCCGCTTTGATGTAGCCAGCTCTTGATCGGAGATCTCAATCACCTCGGGCTTCACATCCACGGCAATCACCTCACTCTCTTTGGGCAGTAACTCTTTCGGATGGGTATCATACAGCGAAAGGATCGCACGCTGACGGTTGCGATGGCGCACCGAGGCATCCTCCTCGCCAAAGAGGGTCGTAACACGCTGCTGCGGCTGCTCCGCAACCGGCTGGGGCTGTTTCTCCTCGATCGGTTCCTGCTCAACAGGCTCCTCTTGATCTTGCTCGATCGGCTCTGCGGGCTCTTCTTGGGCAATCGGGAGCTCTTCAGGTTGCTCCTCTGCTTCGGCCAACTCTTCCTCGGCCGGTTCTTCCTCCTCGATCGATTCCTCTACTGCGGGCAGCGGATCAATCGGCAACTCAATCGGTTGCGAGGGTTGCTCCTCCTCGGGGGCAAATGCCTCTTCGACCACCTCTTCGACAATCGGATCCTCCAACTGTTCCTCCGACGGTTGTTCCTCCCCAAAGGAGGCCTCCTCGGTCGCATCCAGGGCATCGAACGAGAGCAGATCATCGGCATCCAAGAACCAGGGATCTTCCTCACGCTGCGCAGGCTCTGTCGGGGCGCCCTCTTCGATCGGCTCGGTCTGCTGCTCGGCAGGTGTGGGCTCCTCTGCAGTCGGCTCCTGCTGCGATTGCTCGGTTTGTTCGGTTTGCTCTACCGGCTCGGTTACGCCTAAGGCGACCCCGGCGGCAGGCTGCTCGATCGGCTCCTGCGGAGCATCTTCCAGCCCAAACAGCAGCGCCTCATAAACCTCACGCAGACGACCCAGCATCAGATCGCGCTCGATTGGGGTAATATCATCAGCACGCTGCCAACGATCGGCAATCGTCAGCAGGCGTTGTAATTCGGATTGTAATTTTTTTAGCTCCATAACTCCACACCATACGGTAATTTGGGCAAAGATAACAAAATAATCCCGATCACGCCCTCTTTTTATTTGCTTTTTTTTCTTGCTATCCCTATTTTTGCCGCGACCAATCATCCATCCTCATGAAAAGACATCTGCTACATCTACTTTTGGCAAGCATCGCCATCCTCCTGATCAATAGCTGCGGAGGTGATGGCGGCACCTCGGAAGATCCGACCCCACCGACCGAACAGCCAGAGCCAGAACCAGAACCAGAACCAGAGCCCGAGCCGGAGCCGGAGCCGGAACCCGAGCCTGAGCCGAAACCCGAACCTGAGCCGGAACCCGAACCCGAGCCAACGCCCGCCAATCAATTCCCCGACTATGGAGCCGTCAAGGCCTTCCCGACAGCTGAGGGCTATGGCCGCGCAGCCACGGGTGGTCGCGGAGGCGAGATCTATCATGTCACCAACCTCAACGATTCAGGAGCAGGCTCCCTGCGTGATGCGGTCAGCCAAAGCAACCGCACCATCGTATTCGATGTGGCAGGCATCATCACACTGAAGAGCACGCTGGTGCTGAAGAGCAACCAGACGCTGCTTTTCCAAACCGCTCCAGGTGACGGTATTGAGATTTACAACAACCGCGTCTCCTCATCGGGGGCATCAAACCTCATTGTGCGCTACATGCGTATTCGCGTCGGACGCCAAGCAACGGGACGAGACAACATGGACGCCGGAGGCCTCTCCAACGGCCACAACACGATCTACGACCATTGCTCGTTCACGTGGGCTACAGATGAGAACTTCTCGATCAGCAGCGACGGGAAAGGTACTCGCCCCCAGAACATCACCATTCAGAACTCCATCATCGGCCAAGGGTGCATGAACCACTCGTGTGGCGGACTGATCCAAACCTCCGACACCGAAGGTATCACGATCTACCGCAACCTACTGATCGACAACTCCACGCGCAATTTCAAGGTCAAGGGTCTCAACCAATACATCAACAACGTGGTTTACAATTGGGGCAAAGGCGGTTGCTACATCATGGGCGGCGATTCGGAGGGTCATTCCGACACTTGGATCGAGAACAACTACTTCATCAAAGGCCCCTGCTACGTATGGCGCAACACTGCTGCTGCCAATGTCAGCGAAGAGGTGTACAACAACCCCGAGATCTGCACCCCGACAGGGGCGGGTCACAGTTATTACGAGGTGCTCTCTAAAGAGGGTTGCGCAAAGCCCTTCTCGGGCGGCAACAGTCTGTTCGACACCTACTGCGTGGGCAACTACTACGACCCCGATTGCAACGGCACGCTGGATGGTGTAGAGATCACAACAGACAACTGGAGCACCTATTGCAGCGGAACACCCTCGTTCCTCTCCGTTCCCGCATCGGTGCACCCCGAGATTGCGGCCAAAAGTTCTGCCCAAGAGGCCTATACGTGGATCGTCAGCCACGTGGGTGCTACCCTGCCCAACCGCGACAAGGTCGATGCCTACATGATCGACGAACTCACCTCATTGGGTATCAAGGGTACGATCTTCCGCAACCAACGCAACACCCGCCAATACAGCTTGGGGGATGGTTGGATGCAGATCAACACGGCCGATAACCGCCCGACCGACAGCGACAAAGATGGCATCCCCGACTCGATCGAGGAGCAATACGGGCTGAATAAGAACGACGCTTCGGATGCTGCGAAAATTGCCACCAACGGCTACTCAAATATCGAGAACTACACCTTCCTCATGGAGCAGCAATAGTCGGCAAGCGGCCTTGCATAAAACTGCACCAATCAAAGGAGATTCGGGGATTTTTCCTCAATCTCCTTTAATTTTGGAATTCGCACCCTTACATTCTGATTTTTTTATTACTTTTGCAAGTTAAAACTACCGAAAATAATCAAAAGATAACTACTATATGGCATTACAATGCGGCATTGTGGGTCTCCCGAACGTGGGCAAATCGACCCTTTTCAACTGTCTGTCGAACGCAAAGGCGCAGGCAGCCAACTTCCCTTTCTGCACGATCGAACCCAACGTCGGCGTGATCACCGTACCCGATGAGCGACTGATCCGTCTGGCCGAGATCGACAACCCAAAGCGGGTCATCCCCACGACGATCGAGATTGTCGATATTGCCGGTTTGGTCAAGGGCGCATCGAAGGGCGAAGGTCTAGGCAATAAGTTCCTGGGCAATATCCGCACAACGCACGCCATTATCCACGTGCTGCGTTGCTTCGAGAATGCCAACATCACCCATGTCGATGGGACGATCGACCCGGTACGCGACAAGGGCGTCATCGACACCGAGTTGCAGCTCAAGGACCTGGAGACGATCGAGAATCGCCTGGCCAAGACCCAAAAGCAGGCGGCCGTAGGTGGTGATCGCACGGCCAAGCGCACTGTAGAGCTGTTGTTGCAATACAAAGCCCTGCTCGAGCAGGGTCGCAACGCCCGTGAGTTGGAGGTCGAGGCCGAGGAAAAGAAGCTGGTGGCCGATCTAAACCTGCTGACCGACAAACCGGTACTCTATGTCTGCAACGTCGATGAGAAGAGTGCTGTCACGGGCAACGAGCACACCGAGGCAGTCAAGGCAGCCATCGCCGGCGAACATGCCGAGATGCTGATCGTTGCCGCTGCCACTGAGGCCGATATTGCCGAGTTGGAGAGCTACGAGGAGCGTCAGATGTTCCTCGAGGATCTGGGACTGACCGAGTCGGGTGTAGCCCGTCTGATCAAGGCGGCCTACAAGCTGCTCAACCTCGAGACCTTCTTCACGACCGGTGCTGACGAGAGTCGTGCCTGGACCTATGTCAAGGGCATGAAGGCCCCGCAGACGGCCGGTGTGATCCACACCGATTTCGAGCGCGGATTTATCCGTGCCGAGGTGATCAAGTACGAGGATTATGTCTCGCTCGGCTCGGAGAAGGCCTGCCGCGATGTGGGCAAATTGAGCATCGAGGGCAAAGAGTATGTCGTACAGGATGGCGACATCATGCACTTCCTCTTCAATGTCTAATCAAAAAAACACACTATAACATCATGAACAGACCCGTTCGCGTGCGTTTTGCACCCAGCCCCACCGGCCCGCTGCACATTGGCGGTGTTCGCACGGCCCTCTACAACTACCTCTTCGCCCGCAAGCATGGCGGTAAGATGATCCTGCGCATCGAGGATACCGATTCGCAACGTTTCGTGCCCGGTGCCGAGCAATACATCATGGAGTCGCTCCGTTGGTGCGGCATCGAGATCGACGAGGGTGTCGGTGTCGAGGGTCCGCACGCTCCCTATCGCCAGAGCGAGCGTCGTGAGATCTACTTGAAGTATGCCCTGCAACTCGTCGAGGCGGGTTGGGCCTACTATGCCTTCGATTCGGCCGAGTCGCTCGACGCCCTGCGCAAGGAGGCCGAGGCGGCCGGCAAGGCCTTCGCCTACAACTTTGCCGTGCGCGAGCAACTAGAGACCTCGCTGCGCCTAACGAAGGAGGAGGTCGAGGCTCGCATTGCCCGTGGCGATCAGTGGGTGATCCGCTTCAAGATGCCGCAGGACGAGGTGGTCAAGATGGACGACCTGATTCGTGGCCATGTGGAGGTAAACACCTCGACGCTCGACGACAAGGTGCTCTACAAATCGGCCGATCAGCTGCCGACCTACCACCTGGCGAACATCGTCGATGACCACCTGATGGAGATCTCGCACGTGATTCGCGGTGAGGAGTGGCTGCCATCGTTGCCGTTGCACTACCTGCTCTACCGCGCCTTCGGTTGGAGCGATTCGCAGCCCGAATTTGCCCATCTCCCGCTGCTGCTCAAACCTACGGGCGGCGGCAAACTTTCGAAGCGCGATGGCGACAAGATGGGCTTCCCCGTCTTCCCGCTCTTCTGGACCTCGCCCACGACCGGCGAGACGGCACGCGGCTACCGCGAGGATGGTTACTTCCCCGAGGCATTCATCAACATGCTCGCCCTGCTGGGCTGGAACCCCGGCACGGAGCAGGAGATCTTCTCGATGCAGGAGCTCATCGACGGCTTCTCGCTCGACCGCGTATCGAAATCGGGAGCCCGTTTCCAGCCCGACAAGGCCAAGTGGTTCAATGCCCAATACATGCACCACAAGAGCGACGAGGAGCTGGCTGCGATCTATCAGCCCATTTTGCGCGAGCACGGCATCGAGGTTTCGGACGCATTAGCCGGCAAGGCCGCAGGCATCATGAAGGAACGCGCCCAGCTGGTGACCGATCTGTGGGATCTGACCTCATTCTTCTTTATAGCTCCAACCTCGTATGAGGAGAAGCAAGCCAAGAAGTATTGGAAGGGGGACAACCCGCGCATCTTGAAGGAGGTTCGCGAGGTGCTGGCCTCGATCGACGACTTCTCGTTAGAGCACACCGAGCAGGTCGTGCACGCATGGATTCAGGAGAAGGGCTACGGCATGGGGCAGGTGATGAACACGTTGCGCTTGGCGTTGGTCGGCGCAGGTAAGGGCCCGGGCATGTACGACGTGACGGCCTTCATCGGCAAGGAGGAGTGTCTGAAGCGTATCGACAACCTCTTCGCCACCTTAACACCCGCAGAATAAGCATACAACCATGATACAGATCGAACAAGAGGTGTGGGGCATGACCCCCGAAGGCGAGGGCATCATCCGCTACACGATGCGCAACGAGCAAGGCGCCACGGTGCAACTCTCGAACTACGGAGCCACGATCCTTTCGGTCGTCGTTCCCGACCGCGAGGGGAAGATGGACGACGTGGTATTGGGCTACAAAGCCCCCGAGGGCTACTTTGGGGATGGCCCGGCCATGGGTAAAAGCGTTGGCCGTTATGCCAACCGCATCGCTTTCGGCCGCTTGGAGATCGACGGAGAGATGTACCGTCTGGAGATCAACAACGGCCGCAACCACCTGCATGGAGGCACGAAAAACTTCGCCAACCGTGTCTGGGAGAGCCGCGTAGAGACCAACCGTGTGGTCATGTCGCTCACCTCAGAGGAGGGTGATCAAAACTATCCGGGCGAGTTGGCTGTCGAGGCGATCTTCGATTTCGATGACGAAAATCAGCTCGAGATCACCTACCTGGCCAAGACCGACCGCACGACGGTGGTCAATCTGACCAACCACGTCTATTTCAACCTCAACGGCGAGGCCTCCGGCTCGGTGCTCGACCATGAGTTGCAGCTCAACACCTCGCGTGTGCTGGCCATGAACCGTGACCAGATTCCGACAGGCGAATGGCTCGATGTGGCCGGTACAGCGCAAGATTTCCGCACGTTCCGCCGTTTGGGTGAGGGTATCGACGATGATTTCAACCATATTCACGATTTCAAGGGCTACGACCACCCCTTCCCGATCGACGGTTGGCAGAAGAATATCCTGGGCGAGGTGGGCGCATTGCGTTCGACCGCATCGGGTCGCATCGTCAAGGTGCTCTCGTCGCAGCCCAGCGTGATGATCTACACGGGCAACTGGTTGGAGGGTTCACCCGAGAGTAAATCGGGCGGAAAGTATGCCGATTATGACGGTGTAGCCATTGAGTGTCAGAACTATCCGGATGCGCCCAATCAACCATCGTTCCCCTCGGCCCTGCTGCAACCCGGGGAGTTATATTGCCAGAAGATTGTCTATCGATTCGAGACGATGTAATTCGAAATTCAAAAATTTACTTAAAAACGCACTTCACTTTCGGAGGTGCGTTTTTTTAATCGAGGTATTGCACAATTAAAAATAAAAGCGTAATTTTACCTTGATAAATTGCAGATTGTGGGCATTTGCCAACTTGAGAACAGCATCGCGCTCGCAACCGCACAACAACCAACCGAACAAAACAACCTACGAACCAACCTGTTTATGAAGAGTTTAGGCATTGATATCGGATCCTCGTCAGTCAAAGTATCGCTACTCGACGTGGCCTCCGGCGCATGTATCGCCTCATCGACCAATCCTGCACAAGAGATGCCCATCGACGCCGTGCAAAGCGGCTGGGCCGAGCAAGACCCCGAAATGTGGTGGCAATATGTCGTGGAGGGTATTCGCAAAATCGGCCAGGAGCACCCGTTGAGTGAGGTAGCAGCCATCGGTATCACCTACCAGATGCACGGTTTGGTAGCCCTCTCGAAGGAGCATAAGCCCCTGCGCAAGGCGATCATCTGGTGCGATTCGCGTGCCGTAGAGATCGGTGCTGAGGCCCTCGAAGCCATTGGCCGCGACTTCTGCCTGGAGCACGCCCTCAATTCGCCGGGCAACTTCACCGCCTCGAAATTGGCCTGGGTGAAGCGCAACGAGCCAGAAATCTTTGCTCAAATCGACAAATTCATCCTGCCGGGTGACTATATCGCCTATCGCCTCTCGGGTGAGGTTTCAACCTCGGTAAGCGGCCTTTCGGAGCAGATCTTGTGGGACTTCAAAGAGGAGAAACGAGCCGACTTTGTGGCCGACTATTACGGGATTCCGCAGGAGATGATCCCCGAGGCGGGTCTTTCGATTGGTGTCGAGGCCCACACGAATGCTGCGACGGAGGCCCTGCTGGGTATTCCCGCAGGCACGCCGATCGCCTATCGAGCCGGCGACCAACCCAACAACGCCTTCTCGCTCAACGTCATGGAGGCCGGTGAGATCGCAGCCACGGGAGGCACGAGCGGCGTGGTGTATGGCGTAGTCGATACACCAAAGGCCGATCCACTCTCGCGCGTGAACACCTTTGTACATGTCAATCATACGCCCGCAACACCTCGCTACGGCATTCTGCTCTGCATCAACGGCACCGGCATCCTCAACTCGTGGATGCGTCGCCATGTTGTCCAGCAGACACTCGACTATGCCGCCATGAACGAGCTGGCCGAGCAGGCTCCTGCCGGCTCCGACGGATTGGTTGTATTGCCCTTTGGCAATGGTGCCGAGCGTGTGTTGGAGAATCGCACGACGGGGGCTGCCATGGTGGGCATCGACTTGAATCGCCACACGACGGCCCACATCCTGCGCGCCACGCAGGAGGGCATCGCCTTCTCGTTCCGCTACGGCATCGACCTGATGCGCGAGCTGGGGCTCAAGCCCGACGTAATTCGAGCCGGCAAGGCCAACCTCTTCCTCTCTCCCCTCTTCCGCCAGACGCTTTCGACGCTGACCGGAGCCCGCATCGAGCTCTTCAATACAGACGGATCGTTGGGTGCAGCACGCGGTGGTGCATTGGGCGCAGGACTTTATAAGAGCCGCGAGGAGGCTTTCCGTTCGCTCCAGTGTCTGGAGGTGGTCGAGCCGTGCGAGGCTGACCGTGAGGCCCTCGAAAAGAGTTACGAGCTGTGGAAAGCAGCCGTCAAAGCAAGATTACAATAAACCAACAATAAATCTATCATCAATTATGGCAAAACAGTATTTCCCCGAGATTGGTAAGATTCCTTTCGAGGGCAAGGATTCGAAGAATCCGATGGCATTCCACTATTACAACCCCGAGCAGGTCGTAGCCGGCCGCAAGATGAAGGATTGGCTGCGCTTCTCGATGGCTTGGTGGCACACGCTCTGCGCTGAGGGTGCAGATCAGTTTGGCGGTGGCACGAAGAAGTTCGCTTGGAACGAGGCAGCCTGCCCCGTAGAGCGTGCCAAGGCCAAGATGGACGCCGGTTTTGAGTTTATGCAGAAGATGGGTATCGAGTACTACTGCTTCCACGATGTGGATCTCGTAGACGAGGACCCCGATCCGATCAAATACCAGGAGAACCTGAAGGCTATTGTTGCCTATGCCAAGCAGAAGCAGGCCGAGACGGGCATCAAACTGCTGTGGGGTACGGCCAACGTATTCGGCCACGCTCGCTACATGAACGGCGCCTCGACGAACCCCGTTTTCGACGGGGGGGCTGGTGCCATGTTGCATATAAAGAACGCCATCGACGCTACCATTGAGCTGGGTGGTGAGAACTACGTATTCTGGGGCGGCCGCGAGGGTTACATGTCGCTGCTGAACACCGATATGAAGCGCGAGAAGAGCCACTTGGCCACGATGCTCCGCATGGCCCGCGACTATGCCCGCAAGCAGGGCTTCAAGGGTACGTTCCTGATCGAGCCGAAGCCCATGGAGCCGATGAAGCACCAGTATGATGTCGATACGGAGACGGTGATCGGCTTCCTGCGTGCCAATGGTCTGGCCGAGGATTTCAAGGT
Source organism: Alistipes sp. (assembly GCA_045127275.1). Taxonomy (GTDB): domain Bacteria; phylum Bacteroidota; class Bacteroidia; order Bacteroidales; family Rikenellaceae; genus Alistipes. Next base: position 1,195 of record JBGVPZ010000009.1, on the reverse strand, counting down.
GAACATCGAGGTGAACCACGCCACGCTGGCCGGTCACACCTTCGAGCATGAACTGCAGTGCGCTGTCGATGCCGGCATGCTCGGTTCGATCGACGCCAACCGTGGTGACTATCAGAACGGTTGGGACACCGACCAGTTCCCGATCGACCTCTATGAGTTGGTACAGGCCATGATCGTCATCGTACGTGGTGGCGGTCTGCAGGGTGGCGGCACGAACTTCGACGCCAAGGTGCGTCGCAACTCGACCGATCCGGAGGATCTCTTCATCGCCCACATCGCCGGTATGGACGTGATGGCTCGCGCCCTGCTGATCGCAGCCGACATCCTCGAGAACTCGCCCTACCAGACGATGCTCAAGGAGCGTTATGCTTCGTATGACTGCGGCGAGGGTAAGGCCTTCGAGGAGGGCCAGCTGACGCTGGAGCAGGTTGCCGAGTACGCCCTGACGCACGAGCCGCAGCAGAAGAGCGGCAAGCAGGAGCTCTACGAGGCCATTGTCAATATGTACATCTAATTGACCATTATTCCACGAAAAAGAGGGTTGCACAAGTGTTGTGCAACCCTTTTTTGTGGTGGTCGCATCACGGCCTGCTTTTTTATTTTTACTTTTTTGACATTTTTTCTTGTTTTTGTTCAGAACAACCACTACCTTTGTTTACTTAAAACCTTTTATTAATAGTAACACGAGCCTCTTCTTTTTATCTTATGTATCTAATTATCAATACATTGATTGCAAAAATTTCGGGGGGGGGGGACTGCATTGTTCTAATCGTTCGATTTTCTCCCTGATTTTACATACTCACTACCCCTGCCATAGCGGTGCACACAGCCGGCTACGGTAGTGGGTCGTTTTTTTTATATTCTCCTACGCAAACACATTTTTTTACGTAATCTATTCACTTTAATTTTTAATCTCGTATGAAAAACATGTTCAAGACACTCGCAGCTGTCGCTCTGATTGCGTTGGCTGCATCGTGCTCGAAGGATGCTGCGGAGGCTCCCGCCGTAGTGGACGAGACTGCAAAGGTCTCCTTCACGGTTGAACTCCCCGGTATCGTTTCGCGTGCCACGAACGACGGTACGACGGCCACCGAGCTGCACTATGCCGTCTATCAGGACAATGGTGACAACACCAACACCCTCCTCTTCTCGACCGACGTAGAGGATCAGGTGAAGACCATGAGCGGTCTTTCGA
>JBGVPZ010000008.1:0-144365 GCA_045127275.1 Alistipes sp. | reverse complement strand
GAGTCTGGTCCGTGTCTCAGTACCAGTGTGGGGGGTTAACCTCTCAGTCCCCCTATGTATCGTCGCCTTGGTGAGCCGTTACCTCACCAACTAGCTAATACAACGCATGCCCATCCATAACCACCGGAGTTTTCAACTTCGGAAGATGCCTTCCAAAATGTTATGGGGTATTAGTACCAATTTCTCAGTGTTATCCCCCTGTTATGGGTAGGTTGCATACGCGTTACGCACCCGTGCGCCGGTCGCCACCATAAGTAGCAAGCTACTTATTGTGCTGCCCCTCGACTTGCATGTGTTAGGCCTGCCGCTAGCGTTCATCCTGAGCCAGGATCAAACTCTCCATTGTATAAAAAATAAAATGTTTTGTTAGAGTCCTGACTATTTCGTTTCTTTGTTAAAAGAATTGACAGATAAATACTACATTCCTTTTTCTCTCAAAATATACCAGTAAATCAAAGAACCAGTTTGAAAACCTTTCGCCTCAAAAGTGACGCGAACGGACTGCAAAGGTAAGGCAAGTTTTTGAAACTTCCAAATCTTTTTTGCATTTTTTTCAAGAACTTTGCATTTTCGTTGTTCAGCCCTCTTGCGAGGTGTTGTTTTTCTCAAATGCGGTTGCAAAGGTAGTGACATTTTTTGAATCTGCAAATATTTTTGAAAGAAAATGTGAAATATTTTTGATACCTATATTATAATATATATAGGCGAAAATCACCCCCAAAAGGGCCTTTTTGAGGATAGCAATGCACTTTATGCCCCGCCACAAGAAAAAATCAGCGCAATAACCGGCTACAAATCAATCAGAATATCTTTTCCCAAAAGTGCAGAATCTCAAAAAAAATCCTAACTTTGTCTTATGAAACGCCTACCAACCACCCTCGTAGCCCTTTGCTTGGTAGCAACGGCCACAGCTCAACTGCCCGATCGCACACCGGAGCAGGTCAAGAAATATACCGAAATTTGTCGCGCGCACATCTACCGCGACATGCGCGGCATGTATCGTGAAGCTGGCGGAGCCCTCGTCTATCCCTTTTTAGCCCCCGGCAGCAACCAATATCTCGATATGTTGTGGGATTGGGACTCCTGGTTGAGCAACATTGCCCTGCGGCAGATCCTGCTCGAGAATGGCACCTCGAAGGATCGCACCGAGGCGTTGCAATACGAGCAGGGATGTGTGCTCAATGCCCTGCACTATGGCGGCATGGAGGGGTGGATTCCGATCTGGATCGAGCGCAACGCCCCCTCGCGCGAGGAGATGCTCAAGCGGCGTAACCCCTGGAAAAGCAACATGCACAAACCCACGATCGCCCAACATGCAGCCTTCATCGTGCAGCAGATGGAGGGCGATGCCGAGTGGCTGCGCGAGAAGTTCTACCACCTGCAGGCCTTCGTGTCGTGCTATCTAAACCACCATCGCCACCGCGCCACGGGGCTGATGTATTGGCAGACGGACGAGGCTATCGGTGTCGATAACGACCCAAGCACCTTCTATCGCCCCCACGGCAGTTCGGGCTCGATCTTCCTCAATGCGCTCATGTACCGTGAGTTACTCGCCATGGAGTACCTGGCAGACCGGCTTTCAATGCCCGAAATTGCCGACCGCTATGCCCACGAGGCCGAGACGCTCCGTGCGGCCATACGCCAACATTGCTGGGACCCGCGCGACGGATTCTATTACAGCGTCGATCTGAATCTGCTTCCGATCGAGCAGCCCGAGATCGAGGGGTTGCAACCCGGCGAGCTCTATCTGCATGTCGGGCAACCTCGCACCTATGACTGTCTGATCCAGCGATTCAGCGTCTGGAGCGGTTTTATGGCCATGTGGGCTGGCATCGCCACCCAAGAGCAGGCCGCCGAGATCGTGGAACGACAATTTCACGACACCCGATTCTTCAACGCACCGGCCGGCATCCGCACCCTCTCACCGTTAGAGAAGATGTACGACCTGCGCGCCAGCGGCAACCCCTCCTCGTGGCAGGGTCCAATCTGGATCAATGTCAATTATCTTGTTTTCAGAGGTTTGTTACGATATGGATTTACGGCCGAAGCCCGCGAATTGGCCGAAAAGACAATTCTGCTGCTTGGCCGCGACTATGAGCGACATGGCGCTCTGCACGAATACTACCTGCCCGAGAACGGCGAGCCGGTCCTCAACAAAGGCTTTCAAAACTGGAACCTGCTGGTCCTCAACATGGCCGCCTGGTTGGAGGGCAAAGCCGTGATAGAGGAGTTTTAGGCATGGGGCTATCAGAGCGACACGTAGGTTCTCAAAAGCGTCCCAACCATCGCCATCCGCGCATGTAACGAGGTGCATACGCATACGTAGATCGATATTTTCCATAGCCAGCCATTCGCGCTCGTCGCAAATGTCCAGCTACAATAGCCGGATTATCACCATTCACCTTAAATCGCTTTAAGGCATTCATTATTTCCCACTTATCTGTATATCGAGCAGGTGAGAGCCGTTGCATTGCCGTAGTGATTAAATTTACCGCCTCTTTTGGATATGCCACGCGGCAATTAAATGGCACATTCGATAACACTCGAATTGAACTCGATCCATAAAAGACGATAATCGAGTAACAGGGTACATGTTGCAATTGCGGTAACGCTTGACGTAGCGCCTCGATATGTCTTTCATTTTGGCGAATCGGATTATAGAACTGATGCTTTTCTTGGCCATACGCCAACACTTGCGTCCATTTTTCGTATCTCCCATTTCCAAAAATCCACCCACTATAATCCTTCACCTCAAATACAAAAACGCCCACTCTGGTTGGAACAACCAAATCAATTTGCGCATATCCACTTTTCGTAGGTACGTATATATCATGAAAAATAGTATGATTCGGAATGCCCTCTCGAACAAGGCGATAGATTAAGTCTCGTTCAGAGGATTCACCCCTCGTTAGCGATGTGACAGATTGGATAATTTGACGTCTTTTTCGTAGATACACAAAAAAGAACACCATCGGAATAAGTGGCAAGAGTAGTAAAATCTCAATCATTGCTCTTCTTGTTACAACTCAACATGCGACATACAAAGATACAATATCCGATTATACACCACACAACCTTTTTTCGATCGCGCCATCGTGGCGCGCAGTTCTCAAGACCGAGCATCCGAGCCCTCGCGTTGTTGCTTTTGCGATCGCTTCACGCGCCCGCTACGACGCAACGTTTACTTATTCAATTTGATATCATTTTGATATTACAAATATAATACATAAAATTCCTAAATTCCAAACTTTTACATTACAGATAATTTTCCTGTTTTGCAAATAGACTACGTAGGAATAAAGGAATTAGTATTTATGATTTTTCGATCGCGGTTGCGATATCTTCCGCCTATTTTTTTACTTTTTTCAAAACTTTTGCTACCTTTGTACCGTCGAAAAAGGGGCTTTTTGGCAAGGCGGCAAACAAACGGATATTCAACACGTTGAGTATCAATTCGTAAGGACGCGTTTAGCAGAAAAAGCAGTCGCCGGCCGAGCGGGTCAAACGACCTTCGCAGGGCAGGATTTGGTGCACAAGGCTCGTTTTTTGATAGCACAAGCAAACAGAAAGAGGTTTTTTAATACAAATACAACTATGATCAACAAACAGGATTTGAAAAAGTACGGTATCACCGGCGTAGAGGAGATCATCTACAACCCCTCGTACGACGAGCTGTACCGTGAGGAGACGAAGAAGGGTCTGCGCGGCTTCGAGAAGGGTCAGGAGACCGAGATGGGTGCCGTGAACGTGATGACGGGTGTCTACACGGGTCGCTCGCCCAAGGACAAGTTCTTCGTGATGGACGAGACGTCGAAGGATACGATCTGGTGGACTTCGCCCGAGTACAAGAACGACAACAAGCCTGTAACGAAGAAGGCTTGGAAGGAGCTGAAGAAGATCGCTTCGACGGAGCTCTCGGGCAAGAAGCTCTACGTAGTTGACACCTTCTGCGGTGCCAACGAGAATACGCGCCTGAAGATCCGCTTCATCATGGAGGTGGCTTGGCAGGCTCACTTCGTGAAGAATATGTTCATCCGCCCGACCGACGCTGAGTTGGAGACCTACGGCGAGCCCGATTTCGTGGTGCTGAACGCATCGAAGGCCAAGGTGAAGAACTACAAGGAGCTGGGTCTGAACTCGGAGACGGCTGTTGTCTTCAACCTGACGGAGAAGATGCAGGTGATCATCAACACGTGGTATGGTGGTGAGATGAAGAAGGGTATGTTCTCGTACATGAACTACCTGCTGCCGCTCAAGGGCATCGCCTCGATGCACTGCTCGGCCAACACGAACGAGAAGGGCGAGACGGCTATCTTCTTCGGTCTGTCGGGTACGGGTAAGACGACCCTTTCGACCGATCCGAAGCGTCAGCTGATCGGTGACGACGAGCACGGCTGGGACGACGAGGGTGTATTCAACTTCGAGGGCGGCTGCTACGCCAAGGTGATCAACCTTTCGAAGGAGAACGAGCCCGACATCTGGAACGCTATCCGTCGCAACGCTCTGTTGGAGAACGTAACGGTGGACAAGAAGGGTAAGATCGACTTCTCGGATAAGTCGGTAACGGAGAACACCCGCGTATCGTACCCGATCTTCCACATCGACAACATCGTGAAGCCGATCTCGAAGGCTCCCGCTGCCAAGAAGGTGATCTTCCTCTCGGCTGACGCCTTCGGCGTGCTGCCTCCGGTGTCGGTGCTGACGCCCGAGCAGACGAAGTACTACTTCCTGTCGGGCTTTACGGCCAAGTTGGCCGGTACGGAGCGCGGTATCACGGAGCCCACGCCGACCTTCTCGGCTTGCTTCGGTGCTGCCTTCCTGTCGCTGCACCCCACCAAGTACGGTGAGGAGCTCGTAAAGCGCATGGAAAAGTCGGGTGCTACGGCTTACCTCGTGAACACGGGTTGGAACGGTACGGGCAAGCGTATCTCGATCAAGGATACGCGTGGTATCATCGACGCCATCCTCGATGGTTCGATCGACAACGCTCCGACGAAGCAGATCCCGATGTTCGACTTCAAGGTGCCGACCGCTCTGCCGGGTGTAGATCCCGCTATCCTCGATCCGCGCGACACCTACGCCGACGCTTCGGAGTGGGAGGTAAAGGCCAAGGATCTGGCCGGTCGCTTCGTGAAGAACTTCCAGAAGTTCACGGGCAACGACGAGGGCAAGTCGCTCGTAGCTGCAGGTCCGAAGGTAGAGTAAATGACTTATTGAGCATTTCACATACCGCAAAGGGGCTGTCCAACAGGTTGGGCAGCCTCTTTTTTTTGTGTAGCATCACACGATTTCCCAAGGTGAAAAGAGGCAAGATGGCTTTTTTTCGTTATCTTTGTTTTATGAACCGTCTCGCAACACTCCTATCGGGTGCACTTTGCACCCTCTTATCCCTGCACGCCTCGGCCCAGCAAGGGGGCAAACCACAACTCAACGAGGATTACACCTTTAATGTCACCTCTACGGCTCCGCGGCCGTTACACTATCGCCCCGATGGCAATGGTGTGGTGTTGGTTGCCGGCACGGCGCGATTCAACCGCGCGCTATACGGAGCACATAGCGGTTTTCGGGTCGAATGCAGCGATCAGCCCGAGTTTGCCCTCTACCTGCCGGGCATGGGCGGAAATCTGCTGTTCACGCTCCCCAAAGGCCGTTGCCAAACGCGCTATGAGGCGGGGCGGATGAGCTACCTACAGGGCGAGGTGCGGTTAGATGTCGAGGTGATGCGCGAGGGGCGTGATGCGGCCTTTTGGCGACTGCACAACGAGGCCGACCGGGAGCAAACAATTACTGTACGCTTTGGCGGTGTATCGGGGCAAAAGTTCTACCGTAACGGTGATTTGGGGGTCGATGACCCGACGGCCTTCGACCTCAAGGAGACCTATTGTGCGACCAATCGCTACACGATCGAGGGCGAGCACATCTGCGTTGCCTATCAATTTAAGGGGGAGGATCGGCAGATCACGTTGCGGCTGCCGCTCGATCGCATACAACAACATGAGGCGGGCTATCTCACGGGAGAACTCACCCTCGCGCCCCACGAGACGTGTGTATTGGTCTATCATCCCTATCACGCCCATGCACTGACCGACGAAGAGGCTCTCCAAGTCCTGGAAGAGGCCACACGGCAGCGCGAGCAGTTGCTTGCGTCGATCCGCATCGAGACCCCCGATCCGTGGATCAACCCCATCGGCGGGGCGTTGGCCATTGCAGCCGACGGCATCTGGAGCGGCCGCACGTGGTTACACGGAGCGGTGGGTTGGCGATCCTCCTATACGGGTTGGCGCGGAGCTTATGTAGGCGATGCCATCGGCTGGCACGACCGCGCTCGCACCCACTTCCGCACCTATGCCGAAAATATGGTGCGCGACGTGGAGCCTACACTCGACCACCCGCGTCAGGACACCACGCTCAACCTCGCCCGCGCCGAAAAGCGCTGGGGAACACCGATGTACAGCAACGGCTATATCTGCCGTCGTCCTGATCGACGCGAAATGTCGCACTACGACATGAACCTGGTCTATATTGACGCCTTGCTGCGTCACATACGCGCTACGGGCGACGAAGACTTCATGCGCGAAATCTTCCCGACGCTGCAACTCCATTTAGCTTGGGAAAAGCGCAATTTTGACCCCGATGGCGACCACCTCTACGACGGCTACGCCTGCATCTGGGCCAGCGACGCGCTCTACTACAACGGCGGAGCCGTAACCCACTCCTCGGCCTACAACTATTTCGCCAACCGCGAAGTAGCCCGCATTGCCGAGCGCATTGGAGCAGACCCCACCCCCTATCGGGAGGAGGCTAAAGCCATCGAAAAAGCGATGCTCGAAACACTCTGGTACAAGGAGGGAGGCCATTGGGCCGAATACAAGGATCGGATGGGACATGGTCGCCTGCACACCTCCCCCGCCCTTTGGACCATCTACCACGCCATCGACTCGGAGGTGGGCACGCCGCAACATTGGGCTTCGACAGCCGATTATATCCGCCAACTACCCCATCTGCCCGTCATCTCGCCCGATCTTGACGTAGAGTTTGCCCTTCCCGCTACGAGCGATTGGCAGCCTTACATCTGGTCGATTAACAACGTTGCCACGGCCGAGGTGATGCACGCAGCACTGGCCTATTGGCAGGCCGGCAAGAGCGAGGAGGGCTTCCGTCTGATGAAGGGCATGGCACTCGACAACATGTATTTGGGCACCTCTCCCCTGAATTTCGGGCAGATCAGCTACCTCGATGCTGCGCGCGGCGAGTGCTACCGCGACTTTGCCGACCCAATTGGTGTCTGGGCACGTGCGCTAGTGGAGGGTCTGTTCGGTATTCGCCCCAATCTGATCGAGGAACAGGTAGCTATCGTTCCTGGTTTCCCGCAGGCATGGGATCACGCCTCGATCCACCTGCCGAAGATCGACTATCAGTTTGTGCGCAAAGGGCGCAAAACCAGCTACACGATAGACCACCGCTATGCCGAAACAACCACGCTCGAATTGGTCGTTCCCGCAACCGATTTACAACAGGTGCACATCAACGGCAAAAAACAGCCACTGCAACTCCTCCCGAGCCACGTCGGAATGCGCATCGGCATCCCACTGCAGGGAGCCCATCACTATCAAGTCGAACTGCGCTATCGCTCACAGCCTATACCGACCGAAAAGCCCGTGATCCGACCATCGGCATCTGTTCAACAGGTCGTCCTCACCGACTTTCGTTCCACACAGATGCGTCCGATCGACCTCTCGACACACTACAACGCCTCGGTGGGTGACATCTACCGCAACGAGTATCTCTCGCCGCGCCCCAAAGTCACCACACTCCAAATTCCCAAGCAGGGCTATGGGGATTGGTGCCACCCGAAGGCCTCGTTTGAGGTGGATGATGCCGGGTTGCGCGAAGCGGTTGCCAGACGGCCCATCGACACGGAGAGCGGTCTGCTCGAAGTGGAGCTCGATGGAAGGAAGTTCCCCTTCCGATTGGTTCATCAGGGGAAAAACATCCTTTACACCTCGCTGTGGGACAACTACCCCACCTGCGCCACCATACCTCTTGAGGGGCGCGGATCGCGCCTCATGCTGTTGATGGCCGGCTCGACGAATCACATGCAGAGCCACATCGCCAACGGAGAGATCCGTATCTGTTATACGGATGGAACGAGCGAAACGTTGGCTCTCGTCAACCCCGACAATTGGCCCTCCATTGAGCAGATCGGCTATGCGGACGGCTACGCCTTCCGTGCTCCGGCACTACCGCGCGTATGGCTCAAAAATGGTCGTTGCAGTCGCCACCTTGCCCAAGAGTTGCACCTCGAAGGGGTCAACCCAATGATCGAAGGCGGTGCGGCCACGATCGTCGAAATAGCGATTGATCCCGAGAAGGAGTTGCAGCGGCTCACCCTCGAGACGCTCTCGAACGATGTGGTGATCGGCCTGATGGGGGCGACCATCATAGAATAAAACAAGGGACTGTCCAACAAGTTGCGTTGAGACAGTCCCTTTTGATTTGAAGTTATAAGGCCGGAAGATTACTGACGTTTCGTATGGATCAGAATTGCCCCATTAGCTCCTTGTGAACCATAAATAGAGCCCTCTTTCATCACCTCGATATAGTCCACATCGCTCACCGAATAGCCGTCTAATGAGGGGACAATCACGCCATCGATCACAAAAAGCGGCGTCGAGGAGCCTCGAAAACTACGCATACCACGCATATTGACAAAGGTACTCTCTCCCTGACCAACGATATTCAATCCCGGAATACGCCCCTGCAAAGCCTGCAAGATGTCGTGCTGACCGGAACGTCGCAGTTCCTCGCCCGAGATATAGTTCGAGGCACTCGTGCGCTCTCGACGAGCCACGAAACCATAGCCGATCGACATAAACTCAGGAGCCTCCTCGGCATGGATCGCATCCCGCTCATTGGGCAGAAAGATGCGAATGCTCTTGCGCCCCTCAACCGGCACCGTGTAGAGCCGTTTCTTAATCAAGATGAAGAGCGTATCCTGCGCCTGCACATTCGTCAGGCCGAAGTGTCCCTGCCGATCGGTCAAGGCATAATCGCGCTCCGAGCGCACATAGATGCGGGCCGAACGGATCGGAACACCCGTTCCGTCGAGCAACTCCCCATTAAAAGGAATTGCCGGTTCTTGGGCCACAGCAGCCACTCCAAAGAGTAACCCAATGGCTCCTAATAGGAGTCGTTTCATGGTTGTATTGGTTTTAAGATTAGGCGCGTTGCTTATCCTCACGGGCGGTCGAGAAGCCGTAGTACATCACCACCAGGAAGCAAACAAGCGGCAGGATGAACGACCAATTGACTGCCGGCCAGCCCAAAATCTCCTTCTGGTCGATGATCAGTGCCTGCACGGGTGGCAATACCGAGCCACCCAAAATAGCCATAATCAGACCCGCAGCACCAAACTTGGCATCCTCGCCCATGCCCTCAAGCGCAATACCGTAGATCGTGGGGAACATCAGCGACATGCAGGCCGAGACAGCCACCAGTGCATAGAGTCCCCATCGGCCGTCGATGCCGATCACGCAAGCCGTAAAGCAGGTGGCAGCTATGGCCAAAATAGCCAGCAGACGACCGGCATTGATATATTTCAACAAGAACGTGCAGATGAAACGCGACGAGCAGAAGATCACCATGGCGATGATGTTATAACGTTGCGAGAGCACCTCAGCAGCCTGCTCCTCCATGCCCTCAGCCATCAAGACACGCGTACCATACTGAATGATGAAGGTCCAGCACATGATCTGTGCACCAACATAAGCAAACTGGGCAATCACACCGTTGCGGTAGCGTTTCTGCGCAAAGATACGACGCAGGGTCGGCAGCAGACCATCCTGCTTGGAGTTCTCCTGCACCTTGGGCATCTTCATCCACCAGATCAAGAGGAACATGGCGACGATGACCAGACCAATGATCAGATAGGGGCCGATCAGCACCGAAAGGTCCGATTGCTTCATCTCCTCAAACGCCACCTCGCTCAACTGCGCACGCTCGGCCGAATCTGCCGGATTGAGTTTGGCCTGGATAAAGTTCATCGCTACATACATACCCAGTAGCGAGCCCATCGGATTGAAGGCCTGAGCCATATTCAGACGGCGCGTAGCTGTCTCGGGCGATCCCATGGCCAGGATGTAGGGGTTAGCACTCGTCTCAAGGAACGACAGGCCGCACGTAAGGATGAAGTAGGCCAGCAGGAAGGGATAGTAGTTGCCCGTCATCTTGGCCGGGAAGAAGAGCAGCGCACCCATGGCATAGAGTCCCAAGCCCATCAAAATACCCGCTTTGTAGGAGAAGCGACGGATAAACATGGCTGCAGGGAAGGCCATGGCAAAGTAACCGCCATAGAAGGCCACCTGCACCAGAGCACCCTCGGTCACACTCATGTTAAAGATCTTCGAGAAGGCCTTCACCATCGGGTTCGTAATGTCGTTGGCGAAGCCCCACAACGCAAAGCAGGAGGTGATCAGGATGAACGGCACAAGATAGTTTACGCCGTTGTACTTGAGAATGGATTGTTTGATTTTGTTCATAACAGATTAGTTTGTTTTTATGTTTCTCTTTGTTACATGCGAAGATTATTGACCATTCCACTCAACCTGCAAGCGGTGCAACAGCACGATACTCTCACCACACGACCCCGTGTAGAGCAGCCCCGTACCACCATAGGGAAGCGGCTTAACAGTCGCCTTCAGATCGACCTGCTGCGGCAGATGGCGTGTTTCGAGCGGCAAGACTGTTTCACTTTCGACGTGCGCCGAGAGGTGTCTGCCTGCGATCTTGATCGTCAGGGTGCACCCCGTGCGGAAGCAGGGCGAAGAGATCGGCTTGGTGAGGGGCGTAACGATTCCCTTGTCGTAGCGCACCAAACTGAAATCAACCGCGTTACTGTGCTTGGTCGTGCGTTCCACGCGCAGGGCATAACCCGTCAAAGTCTTCGTGTCAAATTGGATGTAGAGCTCCATATATTGCCCCGTAGCACTGCCAAAACCCTGACCGGCCGTCTTGGCTGGGTCGCAATAGAGCCTTACCTCCATATCGCCTTTGCGCTCGGCTGTCGGGGTATAGAGCAGGCGTGCACCCTTCTGAATCTGATACAGACCCGTACCTCGTGCACCGTTGATGCCCTCACCGAAACGCCAAGCGGGTTTCTCGGGGTTGGGTTGCCAGCCGTAGGCCTTCGTGTCGGCCGGCTTGAAACTATCGACCGTCCACCAGCCGGCAGCGATCTTCGGTTGATTCATCGGCGGGAAGGTGGCGAACGTGCGATCCATGGAGCGGATCTGTTTTACATCCTCCTTGCGGATGGGCCGTGAGGTTACCACGCGTACCTCTTCGCCTGCCTCGGAGCGGATATGTTTCGGTGCAACACCGGCCACAAGGTAGTAGCCAATATCATCCTGCGTCAGCCCATAAGCAAGAGTCGGAGCATCCAATCGCGTAACGATGTCGCCCGTCGCTTTGTAATTGGGAGAGAGTGTGTAGGCCGGAGATACGGCTACCGGCACAGCATCCTTGCCATCCTTACGCTTGGCGCGGTACCACGTAACGATCGAGAGATCCTCGCGCTGGCCCAAATCGAGCGCATACGCCACGTCGGCTCTTCCCGGCCGCGAAAGGAGTATTTCGGGCTGTTTGGTGAAGGTCGGCGGGGTTATCAGGTTGGGATGGATCGTCAGTTCGAGGGCCGCCTCGTGTCCCTCGTCGGTCGAGGCAATGAGGGTGAAGTGTTTCGGATAATCTTCGTCGTTGGTCGGCGTAACGGTGCAGGTCTGTCCCTCGGTGGTCGAAAGTTGCACGTAACGCTCATAGCCCGACTCCACCCGCCAGCGGATCGGGCGGTTGTTGAGCGGATAGTTACAGTGGCGGAAGAGGGACGCTGTCACCGTCAGCGGCTCCTCGCCCGTGCGAAGCTCAGCCTGTCGGTGATCAAGCTGCAGCGAGGTGGCAATCTGCGTATAGTCGCGTTGATTCAGACGCCCCGCCTGCTCGATCTCTGCACGTTGCCCGAGCGGATCCCACCCATCATCCCCGCAAAGCAGGTTATAGATATTATAACAATCTAGATAGGTATCATCGCGCAGACGATACTTCACATAGTAGGCCGACAACAACAATTTATCATCGAGCGTAATCGTATTCGTCGGCTGATCGGCTCCGATGATGTAGGGCTGCCCATTCATCTTGACCCTGTACTGATAGCAGCGCAGCCACTCGGCCGGCGTATGGGTCCACCCGACATAGTCCAGCGAGGGGCCCTCAAACCGGCAGTTGATGATCGAGAGCGGATTCTGCGCCTTGCAGAAGTATTGGCGCGGCTCTTCGTGGCAGACACGGAAACGACATCCGAGGAAGATCGCACCTCCGCGATCGGTATTGTAGAAGGGTTTTTGGCCGTAAAAATCGAGCGTACAGTTCAGATAAACGCCCGTCGAGCAGAGGGCATCGTCGGTCGATTCCATGTGGCACTCTTGAAACAGCACGCGTTTTGCTCCGGCCAACGGACACATATTCAGACGACTCAAAAAGTGGACATTGCGCGCCATGATCCGATCACCGTGGCAATAGGCCACGTGCGCCTGCGTGATGGCCGAATTGCGTTTCGGACGTCCCAATTCGGGTTTCAGGGGATATTCGAGGTCGATGTTGCAGAAATTACCCATCGTCAGATTCTCGAAGCGCATACCGTCGCCCCAGAGGTCGAACATCGTAAAGTTACCCACAGCACCCTGCGTCTGTCCGCGTTGCGAGGCCAACACCACTGCGCGCGGATTGGCGTGCAGACCAATCAGGTGCAAATAGGGGCATTTGACCACCATACCAAAGGGATATTCGCCCTTCGAACCACGGATGTAGGGATCATCCGGATCGTCGATCCAATAGACCCACGGAGCAATATAGACCCGCATCGGTTGTTCCTCGCTACCGGCCACGAAATTTTCCGCGGCAGCTTGAAAGGTATTGTAAACGTGTGGGAGGGCGGCGGCCTCGGCATCGCTGAGTGAGCCGTCGATCAGAATGGTATGTTCGTCGAGCTTGATGACTTGACGCTCGTAGCGGAAGGCTCCATCGAGTAATTCGATCGGATGTTTGGGATCGAGCGCGCGGATGGCATTAGCCGGATGTTGTGCCGATACGGCAACGGTAGCCAGCAACGTAATGGTGAGGATGAGTAGCCGTTTCATGGTTCTTGATTCATCTATTCGGTTAGGTCGGCCACCACCGCCTCGGTGTAGCCGATCAATGCCTGCGGGTCGATCTTGAGCTGAAGCCCTCGCACCCCGGCACTGATATAAATATGGGTAAAGTCCAGACAGGTCGCATGAAGGAAGGTCGGAAAACGCTTCTTCATCCCGATCGGTGAGCAGCCGCCACGAATATAGCCCGTCGTGGGCAGCAACTCCTTCATCGGCAACATCTGCACACTCTTATTGCCCGAGATCTTGGCCGCCTTCTTCAGATCAACCTCCCGATCGCCCGGGATGACACAGACCAAAAAGCCATTCCGATCACCCTTGAGGATCAGCGTCTTAAAGACCTGCTCGATCGGCTCGCCCAACTCCTCGGCCACGTGTGTAGCCGCCAAGTCATTCTCATCAACCGTGTAGGGCACCAACTCATAGTCGATCTTGGCGCGATCCAGCAGGCGGGCAGCATTGGTCTTTTCGATCTTCTTGGCCATAGGTGTTTTATTGGCAGATCTCGTGAATACGGTCGTAGAGGGCAGCCTGCTCGGCCGGTGTTTCGCAATAGGTCACCACGATGAGCTTCATGCCCGGTCGCCACAACGAACGCACCTTCTCGCAGACCAGATCGGCATCGCCTACGATGCGGGCATTAAGCACCACACCCGTACCGGCAAAGGCCTCGGCAAAGCCCTCCGTGGGATTTGCACCCGGATCGGTCGCCAACGAGAATGCTCCATCGGCCATCCGCAGCCCGGCAATGCGGGCAATATCCTCCTTCTTATCACTCCAGCAGCCACACGAATGGAAAACGGCACCTCCAAAGCGGTCGCCCACCTTGGTCATGGCCGGCACACAGAGCGGGAAGTAGAGGTCGGGCGAGAGCATCGTCACCGTATCGTCGCTCATACCCAAGCCATCGAATCGGCGACTCGAGGCGAAGCCATGCCCCGGTTTGGCCAGTGCCGAACCGATCAGTTTACGCTGCTCCTCGGTGAAGTCGATCAGCAGATCGGCCGTGCGATCCATGGCCACCTCGATCGACTCGGGGTCGAGCATCAAATCGAGGTAGAAGGAGTTCGAGTCGATGATATTGCTCAACGTATTGAGCGGTGACTGCACATCGCAAAACGAAACGGGCAGTTCACCTCGCGTCTTATCCAAGAAATAGGAGATCATATCGAGCGTATGGCGGCCAATCGGCGTCTCGGCCACCGGACGGAAGGGGGCCGCTACCAATTCGGCCGTCGTCGCAAACTTGCCATCCACAGCCGGAGCTTGTCCCGCTTCCCAGCGATAGTCGAAACCATAAGCAGCAGCCACCGTACCCAGACCATACCACGGCTCAAGGAAGTTGGCTACATCGGCCTTATAGGCCATGCTGGCATCGAGTGCACCCAGCTGCCAAGCCAGCGAACGCTCCCGATCGCGGCAATCCTCGGCAAAGACCTCCTTGACGCGCATACGGCGATAGACCAACACCCCTTCATCGGCCTGCCAAAAGCGGGCACAACGTTCGTCGAGCTGGGCTGCATAGTCAGCATAGCGGGCCCGATCGAAGCGTTCAGGCGAAATCGGGGTTACATGCGTGGCCTGCGAATCGGCCAGCGAGGTATTAAAGACATCTTTTGCCATGGGATTTATCGTTGTTCGTTTTTAATTTGTTCGGCAATCGTAAAGAGTTCGCGGACACGCTCGTCGCGCACATGCTGATCCATATTGACGCAGCAGATACCCGTCCGTTGCAGGTCGCCCGAAGCGGCCACCCGTTCACGAATGATCTGCTCCAGCTCGGCCGACGTATAACCCTCGATCTCGACCGGATTCAGACGCAACGAGAAGAATACCTCGGGCAGGGCCTCGCGCAAAAGAGCCACATCACCGCCCCATCCTAAGTCCAAAAAGGCTAAATTCGGGATTTGGGCAAATTGAGCGGCATGACGATGCGGATCGCGGCCGCAGTAGTGGATGCCGTAAGGCTGATATTTAGCACTCCAAGCCAGATCAATCGGTAGTAGCAGAGCCTCATAATCCTGCTCCGAGATCATCGTGTGCGAGCACTCCGAGTGAATGTAGAGCGGATCGTCCATATAGCGGGCTATGCGGTTTACGGAGATCGACGACGAGCCAGTCTGACTCTGGATGTAGCTAAAGAACCGTTCTACGACGCGACCGATCTGCTGGAAATAGGCCGCAACCCCCTCCGGGTCGAGCATCATATCCATCAGTACGCTCTCCCCCTTCAGGTCGAGGGCCAGGTTGAGTACACCGCCCCAATTCACATCGCCCGTCACATAGCCATATTTAGCCTTCAGGCTCTCGATCAGGCGTTGAAGGCGCTTGAAGGCCTCGCTACGGAAGGGAGCCTCCTCGTCGATGGTCAGCTCCTCGCGATGAGCACAAAGCACCTGGGGCGGCGTATCGTCGCCATAGACGATCTCACAGCCCAACATCTCGGAGAGCAGATAACCGGCAGCCAGGTGCACCGCACCGATCTCGGGACGCTCCTCGGCATGGTGAGCACCGAGTCCCAAATCGCCAAAACGGTCGTAGAGCGTACGCTCCATGAGTTGTTCATCGCTTACGCGACGACGCGGATCGTAGAAAAAATCGGGATCGAAGGTGATCCCCACATGGTGGTGCCACCACGAAGTGTGGAAGACCACATCGACGGGAAGTAATGTAGAGGTGAGTAGTTTCATAGGCGGTCATTGCTACAAATTGGTGCTAATTTACAATTTTTTTTTGCAAAATCACACCCTTTTTGCAGGAAACATGCTGCCCGACGGAATTTATCCAACAAATTTCGGCCATTTGCTTTTCTTTCCGCCGAACTTTGACTACTTTTGTCCGACACAACTAAACCGCCCCACGCGATGCTCACAAAGCGACTTATGGCCATGCTCCTTTCGGTTGTCCTGCTTTCAGCAGGGTGGCTCGGTCTGTCCGGCATGGGACTCTTCGTGGCGTTGGTGCCCCTGCTGTGGATGAGCCACACGATGGAGAACTCGCGGCGCGGGTGGTGGTCGATGTTCGGATGGGCCACGCTGACCTTCATGCTTTGGAACGTGGCTACCGTCTGGTGGATCTGGAACGCCACACCTATCGGGCCTATTGCCGCCACGATCGTCTCCACGGCCCTGAACCTGATGGCCTTCATGGCTTTTCACACGGTTTCTAAAAAGGCTACCAAACCCCTCGCCTATACGATGCTCATCGCCGCTTGGGTTGCCACCGAATATTGGTACACGGTGGGCGAAATCTCATGGCCCTGGCTGCTGCTCGGCAACGGATTCTCGCACGATGTGTGGGCCGTGCAGTGGTATGAGTGGTGCGGCATTTGGGGAGGATCGATTTGGGTGCTGGTGGTCAATATCCTGCTGTTCGAGGCTTGGCAGCAACGCACCACGCGCTGTTGGGTGGCTGCCGCTATGGCTTGGTTGCTGCCGATCGGCGTCTCACTCGGTCTGTGGTGGAGCTACGAAGAGCCCCAGGAGGGTACAACGGAAGTAGCTGTTGTCCAACCCAATATAGACTGCTACGACAAATTCCACGGCGACGCCGATTACCAGATCGAGAACCTCTTTGCACTGCTCGACGAAGTTCCCGCTTCGGCAGACTTCATCTTGTTACCCGAGACGGCCGTACCGGGCTATTACAACGAGCCACACCTTTCGCTCTACTACCCGAGCGACACACCGGCACCCATCTGGCAACAACTGCGCGACACGCTCGCGGCCGACCATCCGTCGGCCTTGCTGGTGACCGGTGCCAACACCCGTCGCTTCTACTCACCGACAAGCCGTACGTGGACCGCACGCCACTTTGGAGGAGGGCTCTATGGCGACATTTTCAATTCGGCCGTGGCTATCGACTCCACCGGACGTACGCAACTCCATCACAAAGGTTGCCTAGTCATTGGCGTAGAGAAGACACCCGGATGGATCTTCGACTTGATGGACTTCTTGGTCATTGATTTAGGCGGCGTGGTGGGACAAATCGGCCAAGGAACACATGGTACAGCCTTTGAACATCGAGGAACGAAGATGGGTCCTGCAATCTGCTACGAGGGAGTCTATGGCAACTTCTTTGGCGACCACGTACGTCGTGGGGCACAATTCATGGCCATCCTCTCGAACGACGGTTGGTGGGGTGATACGCCCGGCCACAGGATGCTCTTTTCGCTCTCGCGTTTACGTGCTATCGAGCACCGTCGTGCCATCGCTCGCGCAGCCAACACCGGCCAATCTGGGTTCATTACGGCCCGGGGTGAGGTTTCACACCAACTCTTTTGGGAGGAACGCGGCGTGCAATGTCAACAGGTGTACCTGCATAGTAAACTAACCCTCTACACCCGCTATGGAGACTATTTGGGGCGCATCGCCTGCTACATCACGTTGCTTTCGGCGCTCTACTACATTGCCTACCGTGTGCGGCGACGTAGCCACCTTGTATAAAATACAATTTTCCCGTACAATATGAATTACACCCAAACTCTCGATTTTCTATTCAACTCGCTGCCGGCCTTCGAAATGAAGGGGGCTTCAGCCTACAAACCGGGGCTGGAGCGCATCAGCGAATTTTGTCGCGTACTGGGTAATCCGCAACGCAACTTCTTCACGATCCATGTAGCCGGCACGAACGGAAAAGGATCGGTATCGCACCTGCTGGCCTCAATTTTACAACAAGCAGGCTACCGCACAGGCCTCTTTACCTCGCCTCACCTGCACGATTTCCGTGAGCGCATTCGGGTCGATGGAGAGATGATCCCAAAGCAGAAGGTCGTAAACTTTGTCGATAAGCACCAAGCCAAAATGATCGACCTGAAACTCTCCTTCTTTGAGATGACCGCAGCTATGGCCTTCGACTATTTTGCACAGAGCGATGTCGAGGTGGCAGTGATCGAAACCGGTCTGGGGGGACGCCTCGATGCTACGAATTTAATCCTGCCAGTCGTGAGCGTAATTACAAACATCGGCCTGGAGCACACGGAGTTGCTCGGACAAACATTGCCCGAAATTGCACGTGAGAAGGGTGGCATCATCAAAAAGTCCATCCCGGTGGTCATCGGCGAAAGCGATCCCCGCTACAACGACACGCTTGAAGAGATCGCTACAGCAACTCGTTCGAAGGTGATCTATGCCGAGCAAGAGTTCTCGTGCGAGAGCCAATCGCAGGAGGCCTGCACGCAGTGTTTCTCGCTCTGCCGCACGCGCGACGGCTATCACTACGAATTGGATATCGACCTAATGGGCATCTACCAACGTCGCAACCTTGTCACTGCAGCAGCCGTAGCCGACTACCTGCACGAATGGACTCCGCTGACCATATCGCGCCGTGCTTTTATCGAGGGTGTACGCTGGGCTGCGAAAGATACGTCGCTCTTCGGACGCTGGCAGAAGTTGGCCGACCGTCCGTTGACCATTTGTGACACGGGCCACAATGCTCACGGGATTCGTTATGTAGCCGAACAGATTGCTGCTACGCCCCATGATCGACTATTCTGCGTCGTAGGTTTCGTGCGCGACAAGGATTTGGAGCACATTCTGCCCCTCCTGCCCCGTCAGGCACACTACATCTTCACGGCTGCCCAAAGCAACCGTGCGATTCCGGCCGAGGAGTTAGCTGCTACGGCAGCCCGCTTCGAGTTGCAAGGTGAGGTGGTAACCGATGTCAAGGAGGCTGTTGCCCGTGCCCAGGCCCTCGCCGCCGAGGAGGATATGATCTTCATCGGAGGCAGCACCTATGTTGTCGCTGAGGCGATGTAACGTCCCCTCAAACAGTGCTCCAAAGGCTCACACCTATTATATATATAATATAAGAAACCCTCACACTGCATGCGGTGTGAGGGTTTCTTGTCACACAAACCGCCTATTTACGGCGTTTTGCGGCAAGCTTAGCGGAAGGTCTTTTGGCAGAGGTCTTTACAGCAGATTTCGCCGCAGGGCGTTTGCGGACCGACCAGCCAAAGGTACCCAATTGTTCGCCTAAGCGGTAGTACGCTCCATGCGAATAGGCCAAAAGGCCCGTCTTGTCGAGGTGAAATTTGCCCGTCTCGGGGTCAATATAGTCGGCATCGACCTCTACACCCACCACTTCGGCCAGGAACATATCGTGCGAGCCCAGCTCGATGCACTGCTTCACGCGGCACTCGATAGCTACGGGCGACTCGGCAATCAGGGGAGCCGAAACATGCTTGGCAGCCAGGGGTGTGAGCCCCATCTCGCGGAATTTGTCGTAATCGCGGCCACTGCGCACGCCACACCAATCGGTGGCACGAGCAAGCCGTTCGGTCGTCAAGTTGATGACAAACTCGCCCGTGCGGCTAATCAGCGCATGCGAGTGTCGCTCCTTGCGCACCGAGATATAGCACATCGGCGGGTCGGTGCAGACCGTGCCTGTCCAGGCGATGGTCAGCATATTCCACTCCTCGGGCGAGCTGCCACAGGTGACCAAGACAGCCGGCAAGGGATAGATCAGAGTTCCGGGTTTGAATTCTTCACGCATAATGAGACAAAAATAGCCCGAAAAAGGTAAAAATCAAAATTTTATTCCTAACTTTGTTGATAGCAACACAAAACCAAACACAACCATTCACATGTCAAACACACTGAAACGACGTTCGATCCTCCCCGCCTGGTGGTGGATTACCTTGACGGGACTCCCCGTATTATTATTTCTTGACCTCATCCCCGTGGTTAAGGAGTTGATGGATGTCCACTTTCCCATGCCGTCGGGAAATGGAGTGGTTACAATCAATATTCTCAGCAGAATCGTCGGAATCGCCACGATTATCTTGTTGCTTCTGCCGCTCTTCATGAAGAAGATTCATCTGAATATCCCGGCACGTATCGGACTGATAATCTATATAGTAGGCTACACAATCAACTGGTTCTTATGGGATATCTATTTCATTTTCGAGCTCGATCCAGAAAGAAACTTCCTCGAGATTGTGCAGATCGCCAGCACCTGTACTTTCATCAGTAACTTATTTAGTTGGTTACTCTTCGTTTGGAGCATCTGTGCCCACTGGACCTTAAAGGTGGTGCTCACAGCCAAACTACTCTTCAGCTTCATCTTCGGCGTCTTTGGCTTCGCATTGCTGGTTGAGTTGTTTTACGGCGACTATGAAGAGGCTTCCGTAATACGAGATCTCATCCTCCGGATCAACGAGTTCATGGCCTTTGCCGCCACGCTTTTGCTTGTGCTGATAGCCCAGCCCAAGCAGCCGGCGCCGGCAACCGACGAGCCGACCCAAATCGAGTAGTCGGCCAACCCGAAATAATCAAAGACGCGACCCTCACAGCGAGGGTCGCGTCTTTTTGTGGTAGTCAGGGCAAAAAAAAATGAGTCGGTCGGAGGTATTCGATTCACTCGACGAGCACCGCCGAAGAATCTTAGTAGTGCTTTGCACTACAACCTGCCGATCTCCTCAACCAACCTAAAACTACTAACCTAAATGAACCTTAAAACTTCGAGTGCAAAGGTAGGGCGACTTTTTATATTATGCAAATATTTTAGGAATAAAATAAATAAATTTAACAATTTGATAACATTTGTCACAGGTAGCATCTGCCAGACGTTAATCGTCTCAAAACGTGTCTTCTAATTTTGAATAGAGAAATATACGATTTTCGATTTTTCTTGTTACCTTTGTCTACTCATGGCCGGAATATACTACCATATCCCCTTCTGCAAACGCATCTGCAGCTACTGCGACTTCTACCGCACGGCACAGATCGACCGACTCCCCCACATCATCGAGGCGATGTGCGAGGAGTTACATCGGCGCAGCGCATACCTTGGCGGGGAGCCGATCCGTACACGTTATTTCGGCGGAGGCACGCCATCGCTCTGTACGCCGCAACAAATCAAACAGTTAATCGACACCTCTGCCCATCTTTTCGACTGCTCGCAGGTGGTAGAGACCACGCTAGAGGCCAATCCAGATGATCTGCATGAGGCCTACCTCGAGGCGTTGCTCTCGATCGGCATAGACCGTCTCTCGATCGGTATCCAATCCTTTGACGACGGGTGTCTAAAGCTGATGAATCGCCGCCACACAGTCCTCCAGGCCGAACAGGCTATCCGCCGTGCCCAACAGGTCGGTTTCAAGAACCTGACCATCGACCTGATCTTTGGCGTGCCCGGATTTGGGGGTGAGAACTTCGAGCGTTCGATCGACAAGGCTCTCGCACTCGGCGTGCAACACATTTCGGCATACCTTTTGACCATCGAGCCACGCACGCGTTTTGGGGTAATGGCCGCACGGGGTGAACTGTCGGAGTGTGACGAGGCGACCTGCGAGGCAGAGTATATACTTCTCCACGAACGACTTACGGAGGCTGGATACGAACACTACGAAATCTCGAACTACGCTCTGCCGGGCTACCGCGCACGCCACAACAGCAGCTATTGGGACGGCACACCCTACCTCGGAATCGGCCCTGCAGCCCACTCCTTTGATGGAGTTTCGCGCCAATGGAACGCCTCCTCGGTGGATCGCTATCTTGAGGGTCAAGCCCCCGAACGAGAGGAACTAACCCGCGAAAATCAGATCGACGAATTGCTAATGACCCGCCTGCGCACGGCCGAGGGGCTCAATCTGCGAGCCATGCAGGAGCGATTCGGGCCACAACTCTGCGAACGCATCCTGCGCGAGGCTCGTCCGCTCCTCGAACAGGGTCGCCTGCAGCTCCACGAAGGGCGTCTGTGGATACCTGCACGCGAGTTTCTCCGTTCGGATGCAATAATCGCCTCTTTGTTTGAGGGGTAACCCACACAAAGGCAACGAAAAAAATATTCTTAAAAAAATTGAAAAAGTTGGAATATAGAAATATAAGTGTTACCTTTGCGCCCTGATTCACATACGTAAAGTATAGAAATATCAACAATTAACCAAGAAATAATGAGCAACACGAAAATGACTCCCGACCATCTGTTTGAGGTGAGCTGGGAGGTATGCAACAAAGTTGGCGGTATTCATACCGTCATTGCAACCAAAGCCAAAACCGCGCTGCGCAAATTCAATGACCACTATGTGCTGATCGGTCCCGATCTGCAATATGAGGGTGCAAATCCCGAGTTCGAGGAGGATGCCACGCTGCTGCGCGCTTGGCGTCAGAGTGTCTATGAGGAGGGTATCCGTATTCGCGTAGGCCGTTGGAAGATCCAGGGCAACCCGGTGGCTATTTTGATTGACTTCACCTCGCTCTTCGCCAAGAAGGACGAGATTCTCAAGACGTTGTGGGACGAGTACCACGTAGATTCGATCTCGGGTCAGTGGGACTATGTTGAGCCGGTGCTCTTCGGTTGGGCTGCTGGTCAGGTGATCGCTTCGTACGTCGATGCATTCTGCTCGGCACAGGACAAGGTCGCTGCCCACTTCCACGAGTGGATGACGGCTGCCGGTGCGCTCTATCTGCGTTCGAACGCCCCCTATGTAGCTACGCTCTTCTCGACCCATGCTACAGTGATGGGTCGTTGCATCGCAGGCAACCACCTGCCCCTGTACAACGATCTGACGAAGTTCAACGCCGATGACCTGGCTCGCCAGTTCAATGTTATGGCCAAGCACTCAATTGAGAAGATGGCCGCCACCTATGCAGACTCGTTCCTGACCGTGAGCGACATCACGGCTAACGAGTGTAAGTATCTGCTCGGTCGCGAGGTCGATGGCGTAACGCCCAACGGCTTTGAGAACGACTTCGTTTGGAGCGGTAAGGAGTTCGACAAGAAGCGCAAGGAGGCCCGCAAGGCAATGATCGAGGTGGCAGAAGCTTGCCTGGGTCAGAAGTTCGCCCAAGAGCCATTGATCGTCGGCACAAGCGGCCGTTATGAGTTCCGCAATAAGGGTTTGGACCTGTTCATCGAGTCGCTGAAGCGTCTGGCTCAATCGGATAAGTTGAACCGCGAGGTACTGGCTTACATCACCGTGCCGGCTGCCAATGCCGGTGCTCGTCAGGATCTGCAAGCACACCTGGCCGACGCTCAAAACCCGATCGACCAGAGCCAATACAAATATTCGACCCACCGTCTGGAGCACCAATCGACCGATCAGATTGTCAATGCCTTGAATGGTTCGATTCTGACGACCGAGCAGTCGAAGGTCAAGGTGATCTTCGTGCCGACCTACCTGAATGCCCAGGATGGCATCTTCAACAAGCACTATTACGAGTTGTTGGTGGGTATGGACGTCACGGTATTCCCGTCGTACTATGAGCCGTGGGGTTACACGCCGCTGGAGTCGGTGGCCTTCTCGGTTCCGGCTATCACGACGACGCTGGCCGGCTTCGGCATCTGGGTTGATAAGAAGATCGACCACGCCGGTGTGGAGGTGATCCGCCGCGATGACTACAACGACATGGAGGTGACCATAAAGATCGCTGACGCTTTGCTGCGCTTCAGCCAGCTCAGCGACGAGCAGGTGAGCGAGGTTCGCAAATCGGCCTTAGACATCTCTAAAACAGCTCTTTGGAAGAGCCTCTACGCCTCCTACGAACAGGCATACGCCGAGGCTTTGGAGAGCTCGGTAATTCGCACGAACCGTGCTCTGCTGGGTGAGGGTGGTGCTCGCACCGAGCAGATCAATTTCGTACGCCAGCAGCTCTTCGTCGAGAAACCCAGCTGGAATCGCATGATGATCGACAAGACTCTGCCGGCTCGTTTGCATGCACTCGAGGAGTTGTCGCGCAACCTCTGGTGGTGCTGGAATGCCAGCGCCCGCGAACTGTTTGAGGGTATCGACCAGCAGTTGTGGATCGCTTGCGATCAGAACCCGATCGCATTCCTCGACAAACTGCCGATGGAGCGTCTCAAGCAGCTCGAGCAGGATGCTGCCTTCTTGGCACAACTCGACGCTGTGTATGGTCAGTTCCGCACCTACATGGAGGAGAAGCCCGCCAAGGGTGCTACGACGATCTCCTACTTCTCGATGGAGTACGGTCTGCACTCGTCGCTGAAGATCTACTCGGGTGGTCTGGGTATTTTGGCCGGTGACTACCTGAAGGAGGCTTCGGACAAGAACGTTCCGATGGCTGCTGTGGGTCTGTTGTACCGCTACGGTTACTTCACGCAGCGTCTGTCGGCCCAGGGAGCCCAGGAGGCAACCTACGAGGCTCAGAACTTCTACAAGTTGCCCATCTCGCCCGTACGTGATGCTGCCGGCGGTTGGGTAACGGTTACGATCGCTCTGCCGGGTCGTACGCTCTCGGCTCGTGTTTGGAAATGCCAGGTAGGTCGTACCGACCTCTTCCTGCTCGACACGGACTACGAGGCTAACCTCGAGGAGGATCGTCAGATTACGCACTACCTCTATGGTGGCGATTGGGAGAACCGCCTCAAGCAGGAGATCCTGCTCGGTATCGGTGGTATCCGCGCCCTGCGTCAGATGGGTATCAAGCACGATGTATACCACTGCAACGAGGGTCACGCCGCCTTCATCGGTCTGGAGCGTATCCGCGACCTGGTGAACCACAAGAAGCTCTCCTTCTCGGAGGCTCTGGAGGTGATCCGTTCGTCGTCGCTCTTCACGACCCACACGCCGGTTCCGGCCGGTCACGACGCCTTCCCTGAGTCGATGATTCGTCAGTACATGTCGCACTATCCCGACGTGCTGAGCATCACCTGGGAGCAGTTCATCAACCTCGGTAAGACCAACCCGAACGACCCGAACGAGAAGTTCTCGATGTCGGTATTGGCCTGCAACCTCTCGCAGGAGGTCAATGGTGTGTCGTGGTTGCACGGTGAGGTATCGAAGGAGATCCTGGGCAACATGTGGCCGGGCTACTTCAAGAACGAGTTGCACATCGGCTATGTGACGAACGGTGTACACTTCCCGACCTGGATTGCCACGTCGTTACGTCGTCTCTACGCACGCTACTTCGGTGACGCCTTCGAGGGTCACGTATATGACATTCCGGCATGGCAGAAGGTGAAGCAGATTCCCGACGAGGAGCTGTGGTCGGAGCGCATGAAGCTCAAGGAGCGTCTGATCCACCACATCCGTCGTCGTTACAGCGACCCGCGTCAGGTACGCCTCGACTCGCCGCGTCAGATGTTGCAGATCATCGACGGCATCAAGCCGGAGGTGCTGACGATCGGTTTCGCCCGTCGTTTTGCCACCTACAAGCGTGCTTACCTCTTGTTCTCGAACCTGGAGCGTCTGGCTGCCATCGTAAACAATAAGGAGCGTCCCGTGCAGTTCATCTTTGCCGGTAAAGCTCACCCGCACGACAAGCCGGGCCAGGAACTGATCAAGCGCATCGTCGAGGTTTCGGCCATGCCGCAGTTCGTGGGCAAGATCCTCTTCCTGCAGAACTACGATATGGAGTTGGCTCGCCGCATGGTGCAGGGTGTCGATGTATGGCTCAACACGCCGACCCGTCCGTTGGAGGCTTCGGGTACGTCGGGCGAAAAGTGCGTAATGAATGGTGTTATGCAGTTCTCGGTACTCGACGGCTGGTGGGTCGAGGGTTACAAGGAGGGTGCCGGTTGGATGCTTCCGATGGAGCGCACCTTCACTGACCAACACTTCCAGGACGAGCTCGACGCCGAGATGATCTACAACACGATCGAGGAGCAGATCGCCCCGAAATACTACAACCGTTCGGAGGATGGTATTCCGCACGAGTGGGTGGCATCGGTCAAGAGTTGCGTGGCAGACATCGCCTCGAACTTCACGACCAACCGCATGCTGATCGACTACGAGGATCGCTTCTACAACAAGTTGGCTGCCCGCAAGCGCGAGATCACGGCCGGAGGTTACAAGTTGGCTCGTGAGATTGCCGCCTGGAAGCGTAAGGTTTCGGCTGCCTGGGATTCGGTACGCGTAGTCAATACGGAGCGTGTACAGTTGGGTCAGGAGGCTATCTTCGTCGGTGCGAAGTATCGCTTTGCCGTGACGCTCGACGTACAGAACCTGCAGCCCGAGGATATCGGTGTTGAGATGGTTGTAGCACAGCAGATCGTTGGCAAAGAGCAGATCGACGTGAAGCGCACGATCGCTCTGGAGTGCACGAAGGTCGAGGGTTCGCTGGTAACCTACACGCTGGAGTACACGCCCGACGAGGCCGGTACGTTCGACTATGCACTGCGTGTCTTCCCGCAGAACAAGCAGCTGCCCTATCGTATGGATTTTGCCCTCGTGAAGTGGGCTTAAGACGACGATTAGGCGTCTAAACGAGCAGAAGCCCGGACGAGCAATCGTCCCGGGCTTCTTTGCGAGATTCCCCCGACGATGTATCCCTTTGCAAATTAAACGTATCAAAACACAATAAAAGTTCCAAAACGTCTAAAAACAAGGAACGCAATCGCCAAAAAAAAGAAAAAAACGAAACAAAACGTTAATTTTTTGAGAAAGAGGATACAACGAATCGTTTTTTTTATTAACTTTATCCAACGAACCGAATTTTACACAAATATGTCAGCCTTAACATTCGACAAAGCCTCGCTTGGTAATCTGGAGTATTCGCTCCAGCGCGAGATGCTCGCAACCGACCGTATCGGCGGTTACATGAGCACGACGATCGTCTGCTGCAACACCCGTAAATACCACGGTCTGATTGTAGCTCCCATCGACGAGACCGACCGCACCTACCTGCTGCTTTCGTCGCTCGACGAAACCATCGTGCAGCACGACCAGATGTTCAACCTGGCCCTGCACCGTTTCAAGGGCGTCTATGAGCCGCGCGGTCACAAGTACATCACCGACTTCGAGTACACGCCTACCCCGACGATCACCTATCGCGTCGGCGGTGTGATCCTCAAGAAGGAGATGCTTTGGATCCATAAGCGCACGCAGCTGATGATCCGCTACACGCTCGTCGATGCACACTCTGAAACGAAACTGCGCCTGCGCCCCTTCCTGGCCTTCCGCGACAAGCACGCCTTGACGCACGCCAACATGGAGGCAGACGGCCGTTCGTATCCGGCCATCAACGGTGTGAAGTGTCGCCTCTACGGCAACTTCCCCTGGCTCTACATGCAGACCAACAAACCCGAGGCTGAATACATCCCCGCTCCCGATTGGTACTACAACTTCGAGTATCTGCAGGATTTGGCCCGTGGCTACGATGGTTATGAGGATCTGCTCACGACCGGTTACTTCGAGACCGAGCTCAAGAAGGGTGAGAGCATCATCTTCTCGGCTTCGCTCGACGAGATGCAGTCAGCCCAGCAGATTGAGGAGATGTTCGAGCAGTCGATTGCCCGCCGTACGCACAAGGTGGACTTCATCAGCTGCCTGGAGCACGCTGCTCGTCAGTTTGTCATCCGCCGTGGCGACCGCACGGAGGTGATCAAGGGTTATCCCTGGCATGGTCCGCAGGGTCGTCAGACCTTCGTTTCGTTGCCGGGTATCACCTTGCAGCAAAACCATAAGGAGGACTGCATTGCCGCCCTCGACACGCTGGTAGGCGACATGCAGGAGGGCATGTTCACCGGCTCGGCTTCGGCACGTGAGGCTGTAGATGCTCCGCTGTGGTTCTTCTGGACGCTGCAACGCCTCGAGAAGCACATCGGTGCCAAGGAGGTATGGAAGCGCTACGGCGAGGCCATGAAGGGTATCCTGGAGAACTATCGCAAGGGTATTGATGGTCGCATCATCCTCAATGAGAATGGTCTGATCTGGGCCACGTCGAACGACTTCCCCGTATCGTGGATGGACTCGGTGATCGACGGTAAGGCCGTAACGCCGCGTAACGGCTACCAGGTTGAGGTTCAGGCCCTTTGGTACAACGCTGTATGCTACGCTCTGGAGCTGGCCAAGACGAACAAGGACAAGGAGTTCGTCAAGAGTTGGGAGGCTCTACCCGAAAAGACCAAGGCTTCGTTCAACGCCATGTTCGTCCTCAAGGAGGGCTATCTGGCCGACTACATTGGCGAGGATGGTATCAATACGTTCATCCGCCCGAACATGGTCATCGCGTGCGGTCTTCCGTTCAAGATGCTCTCGTCGGAGGTGATTCTCGACACGCTGCGCACGATTCGCCAGCACCTCTTGACGCCACGCGGTCTGCGTACGCTCTCGCCACGCAACCCGCTCTATCGCGGTTCGCAGGAGGGTACCCCCGCCGAGCGTGACTTTGCCGGTAAGAATGGTTCGGTATGGCCCTGGATGCTGTCGTTCTATGTGGCTGCCGCCTTCGACATCAACGGCGACCGCTACCTGCCGACGGCCGAGGAGATCCTGGAGTACTTCGAGGAGGATATCCAGAGCTATGGCATCGGATCGATCTGCGAGCTCTACGACGCTGATCCTCCGTATGCTTCGCGCGGTGCTATCTCGCAGGCTTGGTCGGTAAGTGCCGTGCTCGACATCTACTCGATGATCTGTGAGCGTAAGGGTGAGGTTAAACCCGCCCCAAAGAAGACGGCAACAAAAAAGGCCCCCGCAAAGAAGGCCACGAAGAAGGTAAGTAATAAATAATAAATAAGAAATACACTATGAGAGTTTTAATGTTCGGCTGGGAGTTTCCACCCCACATTGCCGGCGGTCTGGGAACGGCATGCTACGGTATGACACGAGGACTGGCTCGAAACGGTGTGGATGTAACATTCATCGTTCCGCATGCTTATGGTGATGAGGATCAGCGTTTTATCCGCGTAGTGAATGCAAGCGACGTGGAGGCCGTATATGGTTCGACCGAGAGTGGCGCCGACGACATCCTCGACAAGATCTCGTTCATTCACATCGACTCCAACATGGTGCCCTACATCTCCCCCGAGGAGTACGAATCGTACCACGAGGAGTTTGTCAAGACGGGCAAGCGCGTATGGTCCACGACCGACAGTTGGAAGCAGCGTTATACCTTCTCTGGCAAATATGGTGCAAACCTAATGGAGGAGGTAGCTCGCTATGCAGTTGTAGCTGCTCAGGTAGCGAAGAATCTGGAGGGACAGTTTGATGTAATTCACGCCCACGACTGGCTCACCTACTATGCCGGTATCGCTGCCAAGCGCGTATCGGGCAAACCGTTGGTGGTGCACATGCACGCCACGGAGTATGACCGTTCGGGTGAGAATGTCAATACGCAGGTACACGCAATCGAGAAGACCGGTATGATGGCCGCCGATTGTGTGATGGCCGTATCGAACCTCACGCGCAACATCGTCATCAACCGCTACGGCATTCCGGCCGAGAAGGTCGTGACGGTACACAACGCCGTGCGTTTTGCCGAGAAGCAGTCGGCTGCCCCCGAGCGTGGTGTGGACGATAAGATCATCACGTTCCTGGGTCGTATCACCTACCAAAAGGGTCCCGACTACTTTGTGGAGGCTGCCGCTAAGGTGCTCAAGCGCGTTCCCAATGTTCGTTTCGTGATGGCCGGTTCGGGTGACATGATGAACCACGTGATTCGCCGTGTGGCACGCCTCGGTATTGCCGATCGTTTCCACTTCACGGGCTTCTTGCGCGGTGAGGATGTGCACAAGATGTTCCAGCTGTCGGATGTCTATGTCATGCCGTCGGTATCGGAGCCCTTCGGTATCTCGCCGCTGGAGGCTATGCGATCGAACGTGCCGGTGATCATCTCCAAGCAGAGTGGTGTAGCCGAGGTGCTGGATTACGCCGTGAAGGTGGACTACTGGGATGTCGATGCCTTGGCTGATGCCATGTATGGTCTGATTCAGTATCCCGCCCTAGCCAACATGTTCTCGGCCAAGGGTCTGGAGGAGGTAACCAACCTCAAATGGAACAACGTAGCAGCCAAGATGAAGACCATCTATGAGCGTATCGTTGAAGAGAGTAAAAACAAATAAAAAAAGAAGCATATAACATGAAAACCGTTTGTCTCTATTTTCAGGTTCATCAGCCCTGGCGTCTGAAGAAGTACCGTTTCTTCAACATGGGTAAAGACCACAACTACCTGGACGACCTCTCGAACCGCTCGATCATGCAGAAGGTGGCTCGTCAGTGCTACCTGCCAATGAATGCCCTGCTGCTCAAGCTCATCCAGGAGAACAAGGGCAAGTTCCGTTGCTCGTTCTCGATCACGGGTATCGCTGTTGAGCAGTTCAAGGCCTACTGCCCCGAGGTGCTCGATTCGTTCAAGGCGCTGGCTGCTACGGGTTGTGTCGAGTTCTTGGGCGAAACCTACTCGCACTCGCTGGCTGCGTTGGCCTCGAAGGAGGATTTCACCGAGCAGGTGAAGCTCCACACGGCCATGATCAAGAAGGAGTTTGGCCAGAAGCCGACCGCCTTCCGCAACACGGAGTTGATCTACTCGGATGAGATCGGTGCCATGGTTTCGGAGCTGGGCTTCAAGACGATGCTGGCCGAGGGTGCTCGTCACATCCTGGGTTGGAAGTCGCCCAACTACATCTATGCCAACGCCATCGACCAGAAGATGCGCCTCTTGCTGCGCAACTACAAGCTCTCGGACGACATCGCCTTCCGCTTCTCAAACCAAGGTTGGGATGAGTATCCGCTCACGGCTGATAAGTATGTTTCGTGGCTCTCGTCGGAGGAGACTCCGGGCGAGGTCGTAAACCTCTTCATGGACTACGAGACCTTTGGTGAGCACCAGGGTGCCGAGACGGGTATCTTCGACTTCATGAAGGCCCTGCCGAAGGTGGCTTTGGGTGCCGGTGTAGAGTTTGCCACGGTGAGCGAGGCTGCCAAGAAGTACCAGCCCGTATCGGTGTTGCACTGCCCGCACGTGATGTCGTGGGCTGACGAGGAGCGCGATATTACGGCATGGCTCGGTAACGAGTTGCAGAACGAGGCCTTCTCGAAACTCTATGCCATGAAGGAGAAGATCGCCAAGCTCAAGAGTGCCGATTTCGACTATGTATGGAACTTCCTGCAGACCTCGGACCACTTCTACTACATGGCCACGAAGTGGCTTTCGGATGGTGATGTACACTCCTACTTCAATCCCTACGACTCGGCTTACGACGCATTCATCAACTACATGAATGTATTGTCGGACTTCCAGATCGAGGTGGAGAAGGCACTGGAGGCCAAGGCTGCTGCACGCAAGCGCACGAAGAAGGCTTAACGGCACAAGATCACCCAACAGCAAAGGGGCTGTCCAACCAAAAAGGGTTGCGACAGCCCCTTTTGGTTGGCAACTGTTACACAAGGGGATCGAGAGGACTCGAAGCCCACGCATGCGGCGTGTACACGACGGCAACAAGCATTTCGAGGGAGGTAGCGAACAGCCTAACCACCTGGTCAGAGGTCTCTTTTTGTGCGATTACTACTTATTTTTATAGGATTAGTCGGACAGCAGCACTGTTTCTGTGATGAAAAACGGCCTATTCATGATCAAAGGAGGCGACTTAACTGAATCGCGCTATTGAATTATTGATTTATTTTAATAATTACAGTACCTTTGCGCCCAAAGTTTTTGGGCGACCCGCAAGAGGAGTTCACATGACCACAGAAATCAACATGTTACAAGATAGATAAGATGATGAAAAAGATGAAGTATGAAAAGCCGACGCTGGAGATTTTGAGCGTCGCATGCGAGCAGGGATTCTCGCTCAGTGGAGAGGTAACGGTGCCCGATGGTGGCGAAAACAACAACGGCGGCGAGGACAACTGGGCCTAAGCAACCGACAAAAAGAGATTTGACGATGATGAAAAAGTTATTTTTTGCACTCATAACGCTTGCCTGCGCAGCAAGCTGCTCGAAGGAGACGATTGAGGAGGGCGCATGGTCGCCCGAGGCTCCCTATACGACCTCGATGGAGGTAGCCGTAGCCGGGGAGTCGAGCCGTGCCTTTGATGAGAATTTGAATTGGAGCTGGGAGGCTGACGATGCTCTCTTCAGCTGCCAGGTAGCCGATCAGCTCTATCCGAACACGCTGACGCTGAAGGAGAATGGCAAATTTGGCACGGATCAGTATCAGTTCGCCACGACCGAGGCTACTCCCTTCTTCTTTGCCTACCCGGCCGCGTCGTTCGACCCGGCACAACTGACGATCACCGCCCCGCAGACGGGCACGTGGAGCCCGGTGCTCTGTGCTACGACCCCGGCTACGACGGTCGAGCAACTGCAGCAGATCGAGTTGACGCACCTCTCGTCGGCCTACGAGGTACGCGTTTGGGAAGCCGG
Source organism: Alistipes sp. (assembly GCA_045127275.1). GTDB lineage: Bacteria > Bacteroidota > Bacteroidia > Bacteroidales > Rikenellaceae > Alistipes. The sequence goes on along the minus strand of JBGVPZ010000008.1, from coordinate 112,114 downwards.
CCGTAGCGCACGCAAGGTGATCACGAAGGCGGTGCTGTCGTCCGAGAGCGACTTTGTAGCCTCGTGGCAGGCTGATTTCACGACGCAGAGCGTTCAGCAGCAGCTTTCGGGCAAGGAGTTGATCGTCGAGCAGGAGGGCGAGACGGTGGTCTTCAACCTCGGTGAGGGTACGTTCGACTTCACGCTGACGCTGACCGACACGGAGGGCAATACGCTCATCGTGCCCGCCTCGCAGCAGGCCCTCTCGGCCGGCAAGCGCACGGTGCTCAATGTGGAGTGGAAGAGCCTCACAATGACGGGTGCAACGTCGTGGTATGAGCAGTACAACGCCGCTGGTAGTTCGTCGCTGGCCGGTAGCACGATCTACCTGGAGGGCTTCTCGGCCGCCGGTGGCAAGGTAGAGGCCTTGCTCGATGGGCAGGTTGTAGCACTCGAGGGTAACACGATTAAGAACGTTGCCTCGGGAGCTCACACGGTACAGGTTCGCATTGCCGGCTCGAATATCGCAACGGCCGAGTATCCGGTCACGGTAACGATGATTCCTGCGCTGAACTACCTGATCCACTCGTCGTACAACAGCAGTAATGGTTCGATCTCGAAGAGCAACAACTACGATGGTCGTACGATCTACCTGAAGAACGTTTCGCTCAATGACCCCTATTTCACGTCGCTCGCATCGACCCCCAAATTCACCTGCGCTGATCAAACGGTAGATGTAGCTTACGGCTCGGCCGACAAGCGTTTCTCGGAGTTAGCTCTCAAGTCGTATAACTGCTACGGCACGGCTACGATCACCTTCCCGAGCGGCAAGACGCTGCAGTTAGGCGGCACGAGCCATTCGATTGCTGTCACGGGTATTCCCTACGACCTGAATCCAAAGGCTAACGATAGCTGGAATGCTTGGAAATCGTCGGGCAATGTATCGTGGAACGAGGGTGGCACGCTGCGTTTAGGCTATAATGTGAGTAATTGGACTGCCAGCGAAACAGCCTCGGTCGAAAAATCTTTCTATTTGCCGGCCGATACCGCCATCACGATTGCCAGCACAGGTACTTATGTAAGTAGCGGTCTATGGACATCTGTTGCATTTACGATATCGGTAAGCGGCAATGACGCCGCCAAAACCGCTTCAACGACCAGCACGACAGCCAAAAATTATTCGTTGAATGCCACGAAAACCATGTCAGCCTCGAATGCTACTGTAAAATGCTCTAGCAATAAAAGTACGGCAACGAGTTGCACCAGAATCAGCACCTTGACGCTGCGCTACTAATCCCCTCCGAGGGTAAACCATAGCCGACGAACCGCTGCACGAATAGGTGTGGCGGTTCGTTTTTTACTATTCGGTTCGCTTTTCTCATTCGCTTTTCGTACCTTTGCAACTTAATTGAATACCAAACACCCGATTTTTTCATGAAGAGACAACTTTTTTGCGCGATAATTGCCTTGGTAGGGCTCTGTATGGCTACTCCGGCAACCGCACAGATTACCATCGACAAGGTCGAAACCAAAGAGGAGACTATATCCTTCCGCGACACGATGAAACGTAGCGACACCTCGACCGAATACTTCAGTCTGGCCCGCTACAAGGCTGAGCGTGCCGCCATCCGCAAGGAGCGCAACACGCTCGAGCTGACCGCCGGTGTGATGGCCACGCTAACCCAATACAACGACCCCTGGGTCGATGTGTCGGGCGGTGATAACTCGATCGCCACCACGGCCAACGTCTTTTTCCAGCATGTATTCACCAAAGATCGCTTCTCGATCGAGACCAAGTTCGAGGGCAAGTTTGGCTACAACCGCATGAAGGTCGAGACGCGCGGTGTGGACGAGAACGGGCAAGAGGTCATCGACCGCGAAGGTATCTGGTTCAAAAATCAGGATGAGTTCTATCTCTACATCGCTCCGTCGTGGAAGATGGCCAAAAACTGGGCCTATGGTGGCAGTGTCAAGTTCCGCAGCCAGCTGGCCAAGGGCTACGTTTCACGTACCGAGCAGGAGCACAAAGACCTCAAGAGCACCTTCATGACCCCGGGTTACCTCGATCTGTCGGTCGGTGTTAAGTTCCACAGCCCCTTCGAAAAGTGGCCCTTCAAGGTCGAACTCTCACCGATTGCACTCAGTGCCACCTACGCCACGAACGACTGGATTCGTTGCGAGCAGTATGACGCGGAGGGCAATCGCATCAAGAAGGCCTATGCCTATGGTATCGAGGACCCCGATAAGAGTGCCAAATACGAGGGTGGTTCGTCGATCCAGATCGACTACGACCGCACCTTCGGCCCGACGAAATACCTGCGCTACCGCACGACGCTCTACTCGTTCTGGGGCTGGATCACCAATGCCGCGCTCGACAACCGCATCAACAACTATGGCGATTATCGGGATGCGTTGCGCGAGTGGGAGGCCAACAACGGCAACATCAAGGACAAGCCCCATGCGCAGATTCACCCCACGGTGCGTTGGGAGAACACGATCGAGATCAAGGCAACCAAGCTGCTGACGACGACCATCAACTTCCAGCTCTACTACAACCGTGCACAAAGCACCCACATCCAGACCAAGACCTTCTTGAGTGTCGGTGTGGCCTATACCTTTAAGAATAAGTAATGGCAAACTATCGCAATCGGATGCGCGCCATCCTGCTCCCGTTGCTGCTTGCAGCAGGCATCGTTGGCGGTATCCTCTTTGGCAACTACCTGGGTCGCACCAACAGCACCTCGCAACTGCAAGGCTTGCTGCAACAGATGGTCGGCACCCAAAATAAGTTGAGCTATACGCTCGCCCTCATTCAGCGGGAATATGTCGATTCGATCTCGATCGATACGCTCGCCGAACGGGTTCTTCCGCACCTGATGAAGGAGCTGGATCCCCACTCGGTCTATATTCCGGCAGCCGAAATGGCCGAGCTGAACGAGCCACTCGAGGGGGAGTTTGACGGCATCGGCGTGGTCTTCAACATGGCCACCGATACGGTCATTGTCCTCAATGTGATCCCCCACGGGCCGAGCGACAAGGCGGGTATCAAGGCCGGAGACCGCATCATCGAGATCAACGACTCGCTCGTGGCCGGCAAGAAGATTCCCCAAAACAACATCGTCAAGCAGTTGCGTGGTCCGCGCGGCACGACGGTGCGTCTGGGGCTGGAGCGACAGCACATCGACGAGTTGGTCGAGGTCGAAGTAGTTCGCGGAGCGATTCCGATCAAGAGCATCGAGGCGTCGTTTGAGATTGCCGAGGGGATTGGCTACATCAAGTTGGGGCAGTTTGCCCGCACCTCCCACCAAGAGTTGCTCCTCGCTCTGCTCAAGCTGCGTGCTGCCGGGGTCGATCGCATCATCTTCGACCTGCGTGGCAATTCGGGTGGCTATCTCGACCAGGCGATCCTGATCGCCAATGAGTTCCTGCACAAAAATCAACTCATTGTCTATACCGAAGATCGCCACAAGCAGCAGTTGCGCGACTATGCCGACGGCTCGGGTACGGCGCAGGATATGGAGGTCGTAGTCCTCATTGACGAGTACAGTGCCTCGTCGAGTGAGATTTTGGCCGGTGCGCTTCAAGACAACGACCGTGGCACGATCATCGGTCGCCGCTCGTTCGGCAAAGGGTTGGTACAACGTCAAATCCCCTACCCCGACGGATCGGCCCTGCGGCTGACCATCGCCCGCTACTTCACGCCGACGGGTCGTTCGATCCAAAAGCCCTATACGGTAGGTGATGACGAAAACTATGAGTTGGATCTGTGGAACCGTTACCAAAACAACGAGTTTTTCTCGGCCGACTCGATCCACTTTGCCGATTCACTCAAACGGGTAACTCCCGGAGGCAAGGTAGTCTATGGAGGGGGTGGCATCATGCCCGACCAATTCATTCCGGCCGACACGACCGATCTTACACCCTATTTCCTGGAGGTTTCAGGGCGTAACATTCTCTACCGCTACACGATCGAGTATGCCGATCGTCACCGCGAGGCCCTCAACGCCGTGGAGAGCCTTGACGATCTGCACCGTCTGCTCGACAACAACACGACGCTCTTCAACGACTTTGTGCAGTATGCCGCACGGCAGGGGGTTGCCCCCGCATGGGGCGATATTCGCCGATCGCGTCGGCTGATGGAGGCGCAACTTCGCGCCTACATCGGGCGTAACACGAAACTCGAGGACAACGCCTTCTACGACCAAATTCACCCGGTGGACAATGTCACCACACGCGCCATCGAGGTGTTACAAGAGAGCCGAAAGAAGGAATAAAGAGAGGACTCCTCCCGAAAAAGAGAAATGGGCTGTTCAACAATGCTTGTTGAGCAGCCCATTTTTTGGGTTGGAAGTCACCGATATGTTAATAATACTTCACCGGTGCACCCTCAATGGCTGAGATTAGGTTGTTGGCAACCGACGAGGCCCCGATACGGAAAAGCTCGGGCGTAAGCCACTCCTTGCCCAGCGTCTCCTCGACGATCGTGTAGTAGAGCGCAGCATCCTCGGCCGTACGTACGCCACCGGCCGCCTTGAAGCCAATCTTCTTGCCCGTCTTCTCGTAGTAGTCGCGGATCGCCTGACACATCACCACTGCCGCCTCGGGCGTAGCTGCCACGTCAATCTTACCCGTCGAGGTCTTCACAAAGTCAGCGCCGGCAAACATCGAGATCAGCGATGCGGCACGGATCAACTCAGGGCTCTTCAACGCACCCGACTCGATGATCACCTTCAGCACGACATCCTCGCCACACTCCTCAACCAACATTGCCACCTCGCTGGCCGCCTCGTCATAATGGCCCTGGAGCATCTTGCCGACATTGAGCACAATGTCGATCTCGTCGGCACCATTCTCGATCGCCATGGCCGTCTCGAGGGCCTTGACCTCCATGAAGGTCTGCGAGGCAGGGAAACCGCCCGATACACTCGTGATACGCATCGGCGTGCCATCCACGGCCAGGCCCACCGTCTCGACAAACGAGGGATAGACACAGATCGAAGCCACATTCGGGATGTGGGGGAACTTATGGTAGAAAGCTGCAGCCTTCTCGGCAAAGGCTGTCACCGACTCCACCGAGTCGTTACACGAGAGGGTCGTCAGATCGATAGTCGAGAAGCAGAACTTATAGACCTCGGTCGTGCAATTTTTCGCAGCGACCTCTTTGATGCGGGCCACCTCTTGATCTACCTGCTCGGGCGTCCATGCCGGAGCATATTCGTTGAGTTGTTGTGTGTATTCCATACCAGACACATTTTGCATTTTCACAAATATAGGTATTTTTCTGCAATATTGATGCATCAAAAGAAAAAAAGGGAGGCCGAAACCTCCCTTTTTTTTGTGGATGAGAGCTTCACGCCCTCCCTTTACCGGCATTCAATTACTGAATGTTCTTCAGCAGGACATCCTTAGCAGCCTTCTTGGCCAGCTCCGGATTCTTAGCCGTTGCGCTCTTGAGCTGTGCCTTTGCCGTAGCAACGTCACCCTCCTTGGCTGCGATTACAGCACGCAAGTAGTCAGCATCAGCCGTCGTCTCCTTGGCGATAGCCTTCTTGGCAGCAGCCAGGTCGTTGTTCATGTAGGCAACGATAGCAGCGTTGTAACCCTCCATCTGGGCAGCAGCAGCCTTGTAGTTACCCTCGGCAGCAGCCAGAGCAGCCTTAGCCTCAGCGTCAGCACCAGCAGCATACTTCTTAGCCTCGGCCGTCTTGCCGTTAGCCAGGTTAGCCAGCATCAGGTTCTTGTTCAGCTCGCTCGACGAATCATGCTTTGCAGCCTGCTCGAAAGCCTTCAGCGCAGCAGCGGGCTCACCACACTTCGTCAGAGCAACACCCAGGTTGTTCCATACGCGAGCGTCGTTGTTGTACTTCTTGGCAGCAGCAGCCAGGATAGCAGCCTGCTCCTCCGAGTTCTTTGCCAGCGACTCAGCAGCGAACAGATACTCCTCAACGGTCAGATCACCGCTCTTCACACCAGCCAGGATCTCGGCATCGGTCTTACCCTGCAGATCCGTGCTGTTCACGATCTGTGCACGACGCAGCTCGGGAAGGATATCCTCCTTCAGCTCACCGTAAACCGACGAGAGGTTCTTGATCTCAGCCTCACGCTCTGCGGGCGAGTTGTAGAGGCTCAGCACCTGGAGAATCAGGTTCTTATCCTTGATGTTCGACTGCTCAACCAGCTCCTTGAAGCCGTCCCAGTCCTCACCGTAAGCAGCAGCGTCGATCTCCAGACCGGTCTCAGCCAGCAACTTGGCAACAACCTTCTGCGACGACTCGCTACGAGCCTTCGAGAGCTTGTCGTTGAACTTCTCCGGACCATCGGGCGAAGCATAACCCTTCACAGCGATGTTCTGCGTAGCACGGTCGTTGTTCAGCTTACCGTCAACGTCAGCCTTGAACTCACCCAGGTTAGCAGCCTTCTCGTTCTTCTTCGTTACGCGCGACGAGTTGATAGCGTAGAGCATATCGGTCTTGTTCACCGTCGTCGTTACGCGCTTGTAGTTGTTGGCCTTATCCTCCATCAGGTCACCAAACTTGATGTCCTTCTGCAGCGTGTTCAGACCGTAAGCGATCGTCAGACCGAACTCCTTAGCGATGGCAGCCTTAGCAGCAGCATCCTCACCGGCCAGCACAGCAGCCTGCTCCTTGGTCGGAACAGCACCATTGTTCAAGTTCACGAGCGTAAACTCTTTGCACGGGCCCTTCGGGCACTTGATCTCGGCGCGCAGCTGAAGCTCGCACTGATCCATGCGGGGATCATAGGGGAACGATACCTGCATCGAGTAGTTACCACCCATCGTAGCATCTACAACCGTGTAGTTCTCGTCAACCTTCGAGCCCTGGAAGTACTTCGTCTCGGCAGCAACCTCACCACCCTCGAACACGATCACCGGCGTAACCTTCAAGATTGCCTTCTTGTTGAAATACTCAACCGGGAACTGAACGTTGATATCAACGTCGACCGAACCGTTGTTCAGCACCAGAATCTCGGGCGTTGCGGTTACCTTCACCTCATCCTGATTCTTTGCCATCTTCTTGAAGCAGTTGCAGCTCGAAAGGAGCGCAGCAGCCACGAGCACGAAGCTCAGTTTCATAAAGTTTTTCATAGCAGCTAAAAATTAAAAATATTGTTTGTTTTTCTAGTTTTAATAGGTCTCAATTGCAAATATAATTAAATTTTCACCATTGGCCACTATCGAGACCTGAAAGTTGCGATATTTTTCTCTTTTTTGTCTAATTTTTCGCACCTTTCTTTGCCTTACTCCTTGCGCTCGGGGCGAGGACGACGCTCCGGACGGGGACGACGCTCACGCTCCACATAACCCTCGGGCTTCGGCAACAGCACCTTACGCGACAGACGCAACTTACCGGTCTTTTCGTCGATACCGATGAGCTTCACGTCGATCTCATCACCCTCCTTCAGGCCCGTCTCCTCCATCGTCTCAAAACGCTTGTAGTCGATCTCCGAGATGTGCAGCAGGGCATCCTTGCCCGGCATGATCTCTACGAAAGCACCGAAGGCAACGATCGAGCGGATCTTACCGTGGTAGGTCTCACCCACCTCGGGGATGGCAACGATCGCCTTGATACGGTTCAGAGCACCATCCAAAGCCTCCTTATCCACACCGAAAATATCTACGATACCCTTCTCGTCCACCTCCGTAATGGTGATGGTCGTGTTGGTCGTCTTCTGAATATCCTGGATCACCTTACCACCGGGGCCGATCACAGCGCCAATCATATCCTGCGGGATCGAAATCTGTACGATGCGCGGCACGAACGGACGGTAATCCTCACGCGGCTCGGCAATCGTCTCGGTGATCTTGCCCAAGATGTGCAGACGACCCTTGCGAGCCTGCTCCAATGCCGCAGCCAGCACCTCATACGACAGACCATCAACCTTGATATCCATCTGCGTAGCCGTGATACCATCGGCCGTACCCGTCACCTTGAAGTCCATGTCACCCAGGTGGTCCTCATCACCCAGAATATCCGACAATACAGCCCACTTACCCGTAGCCGAATCCGAGATCAGACCCATAGCGATACCCGAAACGGGCTTCTTGATCTTCACACCGGCATCCATCAGTGCCAACGTACCGGCACATACGGTAGCCATCGACGACGAACCGTTCGACTCCAGAATATCCGACACAACGCGTACAGCGTAGGGATTCTCCTCGCCCAGCGGGATCATCGGCTTCAGGGCACGCCAAGCCAAGTGGCCGTGACCGATCTCACGACGCGACAGACCACGTGCGGCCTTAGCCTCGCCGGTCGAGAAGGGCGGGAAGTTGTAGTGCAGCACAAACTGCTCGGTACCCTGCACGAGCACCTCATCCTTAACCTTCTCATCGAGCTTCGTACCGAGCGTAACGGTCGTCAGCGACTGCGTCTCACCACGCGTAAAGATGGCCGAACCGTGTGCGCAGGGCAGGTAGCCCACCTCGCACCAGATGGGGCGGATCTCGTCGGTCTTACGACCATCGAGGCGCTTACCCTCGTCGAGGATCATGTTGCGCATGGCCTTCTTCTGCACATCGTCGTGGAAATATTTGTGGATCAGCGGAGCCTTCTCCTCGAGCTCCTCCTCCGTATAGCGAGCAGCAAACTCGGCCTCGAGGTTGTTGAACAACTCCTCGCGCTCGTGCTTCATCGTGCCGCTCGTAGCAATGGCATAGGCCTTGTCGTAGAGCTCCGTGATGATCGTCTGACGCAACTCCTCGTCGTTCACCTCGTGGCAATACTCACGCTTCACATCCTTACCCAGCTCCTTCATCAGCTCGATCTGCACGGCGCAGTGCTTCTTGATCTCCTCGTGAGCAAACTTGATGGCACCGAGCATAACCTCCTCCGATACCTCCTTCATCTCACCCTCGACCATCAGGATGTTGTCGATCGTACCACCGACCATGATGTCGAGATCGCACTCGGCCATCTCCGAGAAGCCCGGGTTGATGGCATACTCGCCATTCTTACGAACGACGCGTACCTCCGAAATCGGGCCACCGAACGGAATGTCCGATACAGCCAGGGCAGCCGACGCAGCCAAACCAGCCAACGCATCGGGCTGAATATCCTTCTCGGCCGAGATCAGGTTCACTGTAACATAAACCTCGGCGTGATAATCCGACGGGAACAAGGGGCGCAGGGCACGGTCAATCAGACGGGCCGTCAACACCTCAGCATCGTTAGCCTTACCCTCACGCTTCATAAAGCCGCCCGGGTAACGACCGCAGGAGGCATACTTCTCTTTGTACTCAACCTGCAACGGCATGAAATCCGTGTCAGGTTTGGCATCTTTGGCGGCCACCACCGTACCGAGCAGCATCGTGCCGCCCATCTTGACGACAACCGAACCGTCGGCCTGCTTGGCCAGCTTGCCCGTTTCGATCTCGATCACACGACCGTCGGCCAGCGTAATCTCCTTACGGACAGCATTGTACAGCTTCTTTTCTTCCATTTTCGTTTTTTCCTCTTATAATGTGTAAGTCCTTGATTTCTTTACGAAAATGAAGGCAACCCCACTTCGGGAATTGCCCTCATTTCTCCCTCTGCGGATTACTTGCGGAGGTTGAGCTTCTTCACGATAGCGCGATAACGCTCGATGTCCACCTCCTTGAGGTACTCCAGCAACTGACGACGCTTACCAATCATACGCAACATAGCGCGCTGCGTACCGAAGTCGTGACGGTTGTTCTTGAGGTGCTCGGTAAGGTGGGCAATACGGTACGAAAACAAGGCAATCTGGCTCTCGGGCGAACCCGTATCCGTGTTAGACTTGCCGTACTGACCGAAAAGCTCCTGCTTTTTCTCTGCTGTTAAATAAGCCATAATATTTTGATGATTATTTAAGTTCCACTCTACGACGCATTCCCCTTACTACTGAAATAACGCCAGAGTGTCGCGCAAAGGTACAAATTAAATTATGAATCAAGAAAGTAAATGGAACTTTTTTCGCTTTTTTTCTCAAGAAAAATGTACAAGATCGACTATTTTGTTGTAATTTTGCCGAAGAATAGTAGAATTTTATGTCAAAACCTCGTTTTATAGCCTTCGCAGCTCTTCTGTTGGGCTGTTACGCCTGCAGCTCGAACCACCCCTATCAGGAGGTTGGTGGGACGATGCTCGGTACCTCGCTCTCGCTCATTGCCCAGACGGAGACACCTTCCGGGGAGTTGTATGCCGCCTGCATGGCCCTTGACGCCGAAGCAAAACGCTCGATGTCGATTTTTGACCCGCAATCATTACTATCACGTATAAACCGCAGCGAGACAGACTCTCTCGATCGGCATCTAATCCGCAACATCACGCTGGCAGACTCCATCTCGCGCCTCTCGGATGGCATGTACGACATCACCGTAGGGCCGCTTATCAAGGCATGGGGATTCGGCCGCGACAAGGCTGTCGCAACACCGAACATCGACTCGATTCTCCCCTTTATCGGCTATGAAAAGATCGCCATCCGAGATGGGCGGCTCGTAAAGGCCGATCCGCGCATGCAGATCGACCTGAACTCCATTGCCAAAGGGTACACGGTCGATTTGGTGGCCGACATGCTCGAGGAACGCGGCATCGACAACTACCTGGTCGATATCGGTGGCGAGGTACGCTGCAAGGGGGTAAACCGGCAGGGCAATCCGTGGCGTATCGGCATCGAGACGCCCTTCGACGGAAACTACTCAGAGGGAGCCTACATCCAACGACGCATTGCACTGACACAGGGAGCTTTAGCCACATCGGGCAACTACCGTCGCTTTTATCTCGATGCGCAGGGCAACAAGGTCGCACACACGATCAATCCTCGCACGGGTTACAGCGCGCTCTCATCCCTGCTTTCAGCCACAGTTGTAGCTCCCACGTGTGCCGAGGCCGACGCTCTCTGCACAATGCTTATGGCTTTGGGTGCCGAGCAGACTATCAACTTCTCCAAAAACCACCCAAAATTAGCACTCTACTTGATCCTTGCCGGTGAGCAGAGCGAGGAGTATGAGACTTACTGTTCAGAGGCTATGCAACAACTTATTATGCAAGATTAACGCACCATGAAAAAGGCACTTTTTCTCTATAACACACGCTCAGGCCGCGGTCGCATTGAAGAACGCAAAGAGGAGATTATCAATACGTTCCGCACAAACGGATATACCATTGAGCCACACCTGATCGACTTTCAAGAAAACCCTTTCCACGGACAGGAAAACCTCGATCTAGTAGTGGTTGCCGGAGGGGATGGCACGGTGAACTACGTAGTCAATCGAATGATGGATGTGGGGCTAAATCTGCCCATCGGCATCATTCCGGCCGGCACGGCCAACGACTTTGCCGGAGCCATCGGCATGTCGAAGAATCCCATCGAGGCGGCCCGCCAGATTGCCACGGGCGAGATCGACCACCTAGACTGTGGACGCGTTAATGACCTCTACTTTGTCAATATTCTCTCGTTCGGACTCTTCACAACCACCTCGCAACGCACCTCCGATGAGCGCAAACACCGTTGGGGTAAGTTGGCTTACATTGCCGAGGGTCTGAAGGAGTTACGCCGTATGCATCGCATTCCGCTGGAGGTCGAGGCTGACGGCCAAAAGTCGTCGATCGGGGCACTCATCGTACTGATTTTCAACGGCGAGACGGCCGGAGGATTTCACTTGGCCCGCCGCTCGTCAGTCAAGGATGGCCTGTTCGATGTCCTGCTCCTTGAGAAACGTCATTTCTTGCGCTCGTGCTGGGCGATGATTCGCTTCCTCCTGGGCGGAAACCCTCGATCGGTCAAACAGTTACGAGCTGCAAAACTACGATTGGAGACTCCCAATCAAGAGCTAACCGACGTCGATGGACAACGCGGGGCCGATTTCCCGCTCGAGATCGAGTGTCTGAAGGGGGCCCTGCAGATCCAATGCCCCAAGGCCAAACAATAACCGATAACCGAAAAACCATACGCACACCATGACGACAACCAAACAACAGCCGCTCACGATGCGTCGTCTCGACAAGATTCCCATCTCCCGCATTCGTCGCGAATTAAGCGATGTTTCCTACCTCTCCGACAATCTAGTCTTCACCTCCATCAATGCTGCTAAGAACCCAACCGAACGTGCCCCTAAGGCTATTGACGGTTTTTCGGCTCTAATTATGCTCACGGGCGAGGCTACCATTCAGGTAAACATGAAAAGTTACACGATTCGTCCCAACACGATCGTCTTCTTCAACCCCAACACAGCCATCCGCTCTGAGAAGGTTTCAGCCAATGCTTCGGGCTACTTCTTAGCCTACTCGAAGAGTTTCCTGAACGATATTCAAGTGGGACTCTCGACCTCGCTGCCAATCTACATGCATTTCCGCATGTCGCCTGTGCTGCATGTCACGCAGGAGGATGTAACGGAGATCTTGCAGGTTTTTCAGCTCATGAAGCGGTTGTTGCACAGCGACAAGAAAGATTTCCGCCACGAAATCGTCCGTTCGCTCTTCACCACCGCCTTCTACATCATTGCAGAGATCAATCTCCGGGAGAAGGCTCAGCAGCCCAAACAAGGACGTTGCGAAGTGATCTTCGATGAGTTCATGGCCCTTTTGGAGGCAAACTGTCGCCGCGAGCGCAATGTCGGTTTCTACGCCGAACAGTTGAACCTTACACCGAAATACTTCTCAACAGCCATCAAGGAGGTCAGTGGCAAAACGGCCGCCCGCTGGATCGACGAAGCGGTCATCTTGGAGGCCAAAACACTACTTAAATACTCTGGAAAGAGTATTCAGGAGATCGCTTATGAGTTAAACTTCTCGACCCAATCTTTCTTCGGAAAGTATTTCAAGCAGCACACTGGCGAATCACCTTCGCGTTACAAACACAAATAGTACACAACAGGGGCCTCGCCCCACGAAAAAAAAGCGAAAGAGTATGCAATATTATATAGGAGCACACGTCAGCGCCAGCGGGGGTTTGGAAAATGCCCCCAAGAATGCAGCCGCCATCGGGGCGACCGCCTTCGCCCTCTTCACGAAAAACCAACGCCAATGGCTCGCCAAGCCCCTCACCGAGGCCGAAATCGAGCGATTCAAGGCTGCTTGTGCCGAGCACGGCTACACGGCCGCCCAAATTTTGCCGCACGACTCCTACCTGATCAACCTCGGGAATCCGAATGACGAGGCACTCGAGAAGTCGCGCGAGTCGTTCTACGAGGAGATGCGTCGTTGCCAGCTCTTGGGGCTGGATCGGCTTAACTTCCACCCGGGCAGCCACCTGCGCGAGATCTCGGAGGAGGCCTCGCTCGATCGCATTGCCGAGAGCATCAATCGGGCACTCGATCGCACAGAAGGGGTTACGGCCGTCATCGAAAACACCGCCGGCCAAGGTTCAAACCTCGGCTATCGGTTTGAGCATTTGAGCTACCTGATCAACCGCGTGGAGGATAAATCGCGTGTCGGAGTCTGCCTCGACACCTGCCACGCCTTTGCGGCCGGTTATGATCTGCGTTCCAAAGAGTTGTGCGACGAGACCTTTGCTACGTTCGACCGTATCGTAGGCTTCCAATACCTCAAGGGCATGCACCTGAACGATGCACTGAAGATGCGCGGCAGCCGGGTCGATCGCCACACACCGCTCGGCGAGGGCATGATCGGCTGGGATTGCTTCCGCTACATCGCCTCTGATCCGCGTTTTCAGGCCATTCCGCTCATTCTCGAAACGCCTGACGAAAGCCGATGGGCCGAGGAGATTGCCACACTCAAACGTTTCAGCGAATAAAAACACAAGAGGCTGTCCAACAAGTGCGTTGCGACAGCCTCTTTTATTTTTCTGAGGGGGCTTCTCTACTGATTCAACGTCTGCTGATCGGTTAAGAACTCTTCGGGTGCAAGGGCGCGAGGTGTGATACGAACACGATAGAGGTCACCCTCAAACCAGCACACCTTATTCTGGCGCACGCCAACCGAAGTAATACCCTCATTGATGGCACGATACGGAATCTCACCTACCAGCTGTTGCTTGCCGTCCACGTAGCTTACGGCCTGCCCGTCAGCGACCACCATCGCCAGATTATACCAACGATCGCAGGGGTGGGTCTGCAACGAGTCGATCAAGACCAGATCGGTCTCTTTGTCGAGACGGATGTAGGTATCCAGATACCAGGTCGAATCGGCATTCACGCGGGTCTCGAAGAGGATACGCTCCCCTTTGATCGTACCCATGTGCAGGAAACGCTGTGCGAAGGCCGCCCCACTACGCTGGCGGAAGATCACCTCGATGGTCAGCTCTTCCATCCCCTGCAACGGATTCACGCCCAGGTAGTAAGCATCGTCTTCGCCATCAAATTGCACAGCATCGCCCAGCGGTGTTGCAAAACGGATCGGTGCACCCATCACACTATCTACAGCCGGCAGATCAGCCACCCGCCAATCAATCGTCTCGGGTGCTGTCGTCGTCGGGCCACAAGCACAACATGCCACCAAGGCTAACAGGGTTCCAAAGAATTGTTTCATAGTCTATTTGGGTTAAAGGTTCATCCTATGCAGGGAGTGAGCTCAACGCTCCTCCTCGAATTTGCGTTGCAGGATGCGATCAGCATCCTTGACCGACAGGCGCGTCCAATCATAGAGCAGGTGGGTATGCTCCTCTTGGGTCAACTGCCAATCCTTCACCTGATCACGCAGACGTTGCGTGAGTTGGTAGATCAAAATAGCCGCCGAAGCCGAGACATTCAGGCTCTCGACCATGCCACACATCGGGATACGCAGATACTCATCGGCAGCCGCCATCGCCTCGTCCGAAATACCAGCATGCTCTGTGCCGAAGATCAGGGCAAACTTTCCCTTCATCACATCGAAGGTCTCGGGCGTGCAACTTTCACGATGAGGTGTCGTAGCCACCAACCGATAGCCCTCGGCTTTCAAGGCCGACAGCGCCTCGGCCGTAGAGCTGTGTCGCACCAGATTGAGCCACCGATCCGATCCGCGCGAGATATTCTGCGACGGGTCGAACGTGCAACGGGTTTCGATCGTGTGCATGCGTTGTACACCAAAGGCCTCACAATGGCGCATCAAGGCGGCAGCATTGTGGGGATGGAAGGTGTTCTCGGCTAGGATCGTCATATAGTTGGTGCGCTGCGCCAGCGTCCGCTTAAAGAGCGAGAAACGCTCCTCGGTCATAAACGAGGCCAGGTAGTCGATCCGCGCCTGATACCACGCAAGCGGGTGATCCCGATCCGGGACAACAAGTTGGGGAATATTATTTGCGATATTTGTCATCGTCATCCATCATTTTCAAATAGCTCTCATAACGTTGCTCGGCAATGGCCCCCTCTTCCAACGCAGCGATGACCGCACAACCGGGTTCATGCGTGTGGGTGCAATTGTAGAAGCGACACTCCTGACCATAGTGCATCATTTCGGGGAAATAGTGCCACAACTCCTCCTCCTCGATATCGATCAGGCCAAAGCCCTTGATACCGGGGGTGTCGATCACATAGCCACCCTCGACCAACGGATAGATGGTCGAAAAGGTGGTCGTGTGACGACCCTTATGGTGGCTGTCCGAGATCTCCCCTGTGCGAATATCGAGTGTCGGGTCTATTACCTGCACGAGTGTCGATTTTCCAACGCCCGAATTGCCCGAAAGGAGCGTGGTAGCGCCAATCAACAGCTCCCGCACCTGCTCAACACCCTCACCCGTGGCGGTCGAAACCTCCAACACACGGTAACCAATCGGTTCGTAGATAGCACGAAAGGCCGCCAACGCCTCCGGGTCCTGCAAATCGCTCTTCGAGAGGAGCAAAACGACCGGAATCTTGTAGGCCTCGCAGGTGACCAAGAAACGATCGACAAATTCGAGGGCCGTTTCAGGCTGCCGCAGAGTCACCATCAGCAGCGCTCGGTCAATGTTGGCCGCAATGATATGCGACTCTTTCGAGAGGTTCGAGGCACGGCGAATCACATAGTTGCGACGCGGCTCGATATCGACGATCAGGTGGTTGCCCTGCTCGTCGGTGATGCCCATCACCCGATCACCCACAACAACCGGATTGGTCGAGCGCACCCCTTTGAGGCGCAGTTTACCACGAATACGGCATTGCAGACGCTCTCCTTCGGCGAGCACCTCATACCAACTGCCGGTTGCACGGACAACCACCCCCGAAAAGGTCTGTTCGATCATCTACTTTCCAATTAAAAACGATTCGACCACTCCGAAACTAATCCTTGTCAAAGAGCTCCTCATGTACCTCCTCGGCCAGCGGTAACATCTTATTAGCCAACTCACAGAGCGGTCCGTAGGTATAAGAGCCCTCCAACTTTGCGCGAGGCAGAAACTTCTCCTCGGCATTGAAGTGATCAAAGACTGCCACCAGCGCACTCAACACCAGCACATATTTAGCTACGGCCACCACGACACCCAAGATGCGATCCAACATGCCGAATCCGACAAAATGGAAGAGTTTGCGCAACAGCATACCCACCAGCGTCACCAGAATCAGCGCTGCGACCATCACCGTTGCGAAGCCTACCAGATATTCGTACTCGTCAGCCACGCCAAAGAGTTCGCCCACATCCTCACCCAGGTGAGAGGCCAACCAAAGGCCAACAACAATGCCGACCAACGAGCAAAGCTGCATGATCAACCCACGGCGTACGCCGTTCCACACGGCCACGACCAGCACCAATGCCACTAATATATCAAACCAAAACATCGTAATAAGAATTTAGATGTTCAAAGATACAAAAAATGGCTCAAATGGCAAATGCAATCCTAAAAATTCGTACCTTTGCCCTCGGTTAGGTAATTTTTGGTTTTCTAAAAAGCGATTGACAATGAAACGATGGATACTGCTCATCGCGCTCGTTGCCTCGGCTCAGATGGCCCTGGCTCGCGAAATATATCCACTCAACGACGGGTGGCAATTCTTCTTCCGGACCGAAAACGATAGCGAACATGCGCGTATCGTATCCCTCCCCCACTCGTGGAACAACAACCCGCTGGCCGGTCACCGTTTCGACGAGGCGACGGGCCACTACCTGCAAGAGCTCTACATCCCGAACGAATGGAGCGACAAACGCCTCTTCCTGAAGTTCTATGGAGCACAATCGGTCGCCAACCTTTTCATCAACGGATACCACGTCGGCGAACATCGTGGCGGGGGCACGGCCTTCTGCTTCGAGATCACGGATCGCATCCGCGTAGGAACGACCAATGCCGTGCAGGTGATCGTCAGCAACAACTTCCGCAGCGACGTGCTACCGGTTTCGACCGACATCAATCTGTATGGTGGTCTGCATCGAGGTGTAGAGCTAATCGTCACCGACCAAACCGCCATTTCACCTCTCTATTGGGGGGCCAATGGCGTGCTGATTCACACCTCGGAGGCCAACGAACGACAGGTAAAGGGCGAGGTGGAGGTTCACCTACTCACGACGACCACCACCGATGCAACCCTGCGCATCGAGTTGCTGAACGACCGCAACAAGGTGGTACTGACCCGCACCCAACGTATTCGTGGCGAGCAAAAAGGGCCCATTCTACTCCCTTTCGGATTTGAGCGACCGAAGCTCTGGTCACCCGAGGAGCCGAATCTCTACACCCTGCGCACGACGATCGAAAGCGAGTCGGGGCGTGATCTTGTGGAAATCCGCACCGGATTCCGCAAAGTGGAGATCGACCCACAAACAGGCTGGATTGCCATCAACGGAACTCCCCAACAACTCAAAGGTGTAGTTGTCCATCACGACAACGCCACCAGCGGTCTGCCTACACAAGAGGATTATGATACGGATCTGCATCTGATCGAAGAGTTGGGAGCCAACGCCATTCGTTCAGCCGTCATGCCGCATGGCGATTACTTCTACCAAGAGTGCGACCAACGCGGGCTTTTGGTCTGGATCGACTCACCGCTGCAACGTGCACCATTCATGGCCGACCAAGCCTACTTCTCGACACCCCTCTTTGAGCAAAATGCGCTCGACCAGTTGCGCGAAATCATCGCACAACACATCAACCACCCATCGGTCATTTTGTGGGGCATCTTCTCTCGCCTTTCACCGCGCGGAGAGGGATTGCACGAACTATTGCGTCGGCTCAATGAGGAGGCACATCGCCTCGACCCGAACCGCTTGACTGTAGCATGTAGCGATCAAGATGGGCCAATCAACTTTCTGACCGACCTAATCGTTTGGCATCAGGAGTTGGGATGGCAGCGTGGTCTAACTGAGGATCTTTCGGTATGGCGTGACCAACTGCGTGCCTCGTGGGCCCACCTGCACTCGGCCATCTCTTATGGAGGAGAGGGTTTCCTGGGCATGACACGTGGTGTGCAGCGCACTAAAGGGCAAGAATGGGCTTCGGAGCGCCGTCAAGCCATCTTCCATGAGGATTATTGCCGCGAATTACAAGCCGATTCTCTCTTCTGGGGTACATGGGTCGAAAACATGTTTGAATATGGGTCGGCGCGCCGTCCCTACAGTATCAACGGACAAGGTTTGGTATCGCTCAATCGCCGCGAAAAGAAGGACGCCTACTACCTCTATCGGGCACTTTGGAACAAGCAGCAACCCACGCTGCATCTGGCCGATCGACGCTATCGCATGCGCAGTGATACGTTGCAGCACTTCACGGTCTACTCCTCCGAGCCCAACCCGCTGCTGCTGGTACAGGACGACACCGTACGCCTGCATCCCTATGCTCCGTGCCAATACCGTTCCGACACGATCTCCATACACGGGACGGCACAAGTACGTCTTTCGGCGGGCGGATTAGGCGATGGTGCGATTATTCAAATCGGCAGTCTTTTAAGACCTGTAGGGCGTTTGGGCCTTCCGCAAACAACAAATCAATAAAGGAGAGGTTGCCCTCGAAGGGTTGCCGATCGGCAAAGACCTGAATATAAGGCTCGGTGTAAAAGACCGAGCTTTTTTGTTTCGGTCGCAGATCCCAATCCGCTTCACCAGCCGTCACATAGGTCGTACTCACCGGTGGAACGGGCAGGTGTACCGCTTGACACAAGGCCCGAAGTATCGCCAAATTAAACTCAACCAACGAGGCATAGGGCTGTCGATAGAAGGGTTCGAGCAACGGGGCATAGTGGTCAAAGAAGGGCGAAGCCTTATAAGCTGCCACCAAAGCTCCCCAATGCTGATGTTGCCACCGTTTCGAGTAGTCGAGTTGCATCGTGCTCATCGGTTGGCGCGGACGGTTGGCGTGTGCCACCTGCACGGAGAGTTCCATCACCCCGTCCGAGGTCATGATGCGGGCGCGATTGCGCTCCGAGCGTTTGATAAAGTGTTCTCCGATGTCAATCAGACAATCACCTCGCTGCAAGGCTGCAAAGTAGGCGATCGAGGGGAGATAGGCTGCGGGAAGTATTATCATCGTGTTTCGGGTTCTGTCCAATCACCATGTGCCTGAATGAGGGCGATCAGATGTTCGAGAGCCTCCTCCTGCGGAATATTCTTCTCGATCACCTCGCGCCCTTTATAGAGCGTAATGCGGCCGGGGGCTGCTCCGACATAGCCATAATCGGCATCGGCCATCTCACCCGGGCCATTGACGATGCACCCCATCACCCCGATACGCAGATTTTTCAGGTGGGAGGTGCGGCTGCGAATTTCAGCAAGGGTCTTTTCGATATCATACAGCGTGCGTCCACACGAGGGACATGCGATATACTCCGTATGCGAAAAGCGTACGCGAGCCGCCTGCAGGATCATCAGCTCCACCTCACGGATCTGCTCTTGACTAAAGGCCGGCGCCTCAATCCACAGGCCATCGGCCAATCCATCGAGCAACAGCGGGCCCAAATCAGCCGCTGCACAGACAGCCATTCGCACCAAATCGCCGGTCTCATACCGCCGTTTGATGACCACCGGCTCGTCGGCCTGCTCCAGATTCAAAATTGCCGCCCGCAACTCGGCCGTCGGGTTCTCCGATACGGCTTCCAAGATGCGAAAGCCGTCGAGCGATTCGCTATGTACCACCGGTACCTGCACCTGCGAACGTCGCCGGTAGGCATACGGCGAGTAACGTTCGGGATGCAAGACCTCAAACGATCCGGCGCGGTGGCTAAAATGGTCCACCAACAACTGTGCGACGGGAATCTCCTGCTCGGGGGCCTCGGTCAGCGAGACACGGATCGTATCACCGATACCATCGGCCAACAGCGCACCAATGCCCACGGCACTCTTGATGCGCCCCTCCAGACCGGCTCCAGCCTCCGTCACTCCCAGATGGATCGGATAGTGCATATCAGCCTGCTCCATGGCTGCCACCAACTGGCGATAGGCAGCTACCATCACGCGCGTATTGCTCGATTTCATCGAGACCACCACCTGATCGAATTGCAACGCCCGACAACGCTCCAAAAACTCCATCGCCGAGGCGACCATTCCCTCGGGTGTATCGCCATAACGGTCAAAGATCCGCTTAGCCAACGACCCGTGGTTCACTCCGATGCGCAGGGCGACACCTCGCTCGCGGCATTGCGCTACGAGCCGCTCCAAATCGCCCCGATCGAGCCGATAGTTACCCGGATTGATGCGTACCTTATCGACCGCTTTAGCCGCAATGGCAGCTACCTCGGGCAGAAAATGGATGTCAGCAACGATAGCCGTATCGACCCCTTCGGCACGAAGCGTAGCGACAATCGGCTTGAGGTTCTCCCCTTCACGAGCCCCTTGTGCCGTCAGGCGCACAATCGGGCAACCGGCAGCTGCAATGCGTTTGATCTGGCCGACCGAGGCCTCCGTATCGTTCGTATCGGTATTGGTCATCGACTGAACAGCAATCGGGTGTTGCCCCCCGATCCACACCTTACCGATGCGTACAGGGGCACTTTGGCGACGCTGATAATGAGTTAAAAGCATAATCGGAAAGATTTTCGATACGACAAAGATAGTTTTTTTTAGCGGGATCACCATATTTTTACCTATATTTGTAGGGATGAATGGTCAGGTATTACATAGCGACGTAAAATTTATACCGGGAGTCGGTGAGGCGCGTGCCCGTCTGTTGGAGCGCGAGTTATCAATCCGCACGGTAGGCGATCTGCTGAACCATTTCCCCTTCCGCTACATTGACCGCACTCATATTTACACGATTGCGGAGGCGATCAACGCCTCCGAGACGGCTTACGTACAAGTGCGAGCCCGTCTAATCGGGGTAAGCTATGCCGGAGAGGGACGCAAACGTCGTTTCACGGTCATTGCCCAAGATCAAACCGGACGCATGGAACTAGTCTGGTTTCAGGGAATCAAATGGATCGAGAAACAGATCGAGGTGGGGCGTGAATACCTCATCTTCGGACGTCCCTCACGCTATCGAGGCCAATTGCAAATCGCGCATCCCGATCTAGAAACCATGGAGCAAGCCCAATCTCGCAAGGTCGAAAGTGGCATGCAAGGCATCTACCCATCGACCGAGCGGATCTCATCGTCGCTCGGCACCAAGGGCATGTACCGCATCATCACCGCCGCCTGGGGGCTCTTGCGCGAGCCGATACCAGATCCGCTACCCGCCGCATTGCGGCAACAATATGGGCTCATGGAGCTACACCGAGCCTACTACAACATCCACTTTCCCCAATCAGCCGAGGAGTTACGACAAGCCCAATATCGCCTCAAATTTGACGAATTGCTCGGCATTCAGCTCAACGTGCAGAGCCGTCGTACGGCGCGCATGGCCAAGCAGGACGGATTCCTCTTCCCGAAGGTCGGTGAGGCTTTCAACACCTTCTACAACGAGAAGCTCCCCTTCCCGCTCACCGGGGCCCAGAAACGGGTTATCAAGGAGATTCGGCAAGACACGATCACCGGATTCCAGATGAATCGTCTGTTGCAGGGAGATGTCGGCAGCGGCAAGACCCTCGTGGCGTTGATCTCGATGTTGCTGGCCGTGGACAACGGATTTCAAGCCTGTATCATGGCCCCAACCGAGATTTTGGCCCGCCAACACTATGCCTCCTTCTGCCGAATGTTGAGCGACGTGCCGGTACGCGTAGCCATCCTAACCGGCTCCTCGAAGGCCAAAGAGCGCCGTGCCGCCCTCGAAGGGATCGCCTCGGGCGAGGTCGATATTTTAGTCGGCACACATGCCTTGATCGAAGATCGGGTGCAATTTGCCAATTTAGGGTTCGTGGTCATCGACGAGCAACATCGCTTCGGTGTCGAGCAGCGCGCAAGGCTTTGGACCAAGAACCTGCAACCGCCCCACATCTTGGTGATGACCGCCACGCCCATTCCGCGCACGCTGGCCATGACCCTCTATGGCGATCTGGACGTTTCGGTCATCGACGAACTGCCCCCGGGGCGTCGTCCGATCCAGACCTACCACTATACCGACTCGGCCCGTCTACGTTTATGGGGCTTTCTGAAACAACAGATCAAGCTGGGCCGACAAGCATACATCGTCTATCCGCTCATCCAAGAGTCCGAGGCGATGGACTACAAAGACTTGACCGACGGCTACGAGGCCGTATCGCGCGATTTTCCGTTGCCGGACTACGTCACGGCCATCTGCCACGGCAAGATGAAGCCGGCCGACAAGGAGGAGTCGATGCGTCAATTCAAGGAGGGCATAGCCCATATTTTGGTCGCCACATCGGTGATCGAGGTGGGGGTCGATGTCCCCAATGCCACGGTCATGGTGATCGAATCAGCCGAACGATTTGGTCTTTCGCAGCTCCATCAGCTACGCGGACGCGTAGGCCGAGGAGGCGAGCAGTCCTACTGCATCTTGATGTCGGGCGAGAAGCTCTCGCGTGAGTCGAAGGCGCGGCTCGATGCCATGTGCGAGACGACCGACGGTTTCCGGCTAGCCGAATTGGACCTCAAGCTACGCGGCGCAGGCGATGTAAACGGCACACAACAGAGCGGTATGGCTTTTGATCTGAAGATTGCCAATCCGACCCGAGATGTGCAGGTATTGAGCCTCACGCGAGATGCCGCTATCGCCATACTCGAGCGCGACCCTGCACTCAGTCGGGCCGAACACCACGGATTGGCCGAACTGCGACGACGCTATGCCGGAGAGGAGCAGATCGACTTCTCCCGCATTTCGTAACAGATACTAAACAGACACAACCATTCGTTTTATAGCTATACAACCGATCAAACACCATGAAACGACTCCTTCTACTCCTGCTGGCCGTGACGACCTCTTTTGCGGCACAAGCGCAGCTCTACCATCCGGGCGAGGAGCTGGAATATCGCGTAAGTTATCGAGCTAAATATTTCCCCAACACCGAGATCGGTTCGGTCGAGGTGAAGACCTCGCAGATTGAGCACGACGGCCAGCCGTTTTATCAGGTTGTAGGTGTCGGTCGTACGCTGCCCACCTATCGCTGGTTCTTCAACATGGAGGACTCCTACACGATCCGTATCGACCCACAAACCCTGCGCACGGAGCACTTCCGCAGCGACCTGCTCGAAGGCAGCTACACGTTCGAGAGCGAATACGACTACGACTGGGAAGCCATGCAGGTTCACACGCGCTGGAGCAGCCGCAAACGCCCCTTCCAGGAGCGTACCGTACCCCTCACCAAGCAGAGTATGGATGCCATTTCGCTCTTCTTCAACATGCGCTCGATGGAGGGTGATCAGTTCAAAGAGGGTGAGATCGGCACCCTCGAGATGGTACTTGAAGATACCGTGCGCCGCATCAACTACCGCTACATCGGCCGCGAGGAGAAGCGTATTCGCAATCAAGGAAAATTCAAGGCCTTGCGCTTCGAGTGCCAATTAGGTACGACCGAAGGTTATTCGTTCACCGACGGAACAATCTTCACGCTATGGATCTCGGACGACCGCAACAAAATTCCCCTCTCGATCGAATCGCCCGTGCGCATCGGCAGCATTCAGGCCTACATTTACCGCTTCAAAGGGTTGAAATATCCGTTAGAGAGTCGCATAAAATAGGCTCAATTGAATAAAAATCACTATCTTTGCCCAAACTTAACCTAAAAACCATCCTATTATGGAAGAGACAAAATACGATTACAATCCCGCCGAGGAGCACGAGGAGGATTATTACGACGAGCCCCAACCCGAACAAAATCGCTCGATTCGCGGCTACCGCATTGTCATCGGCCTGCTGTCGGTGATTTTGGTGGCTATCTCGATTCTCTACTACAACATCCACAGCCAGCAGATGCGCGATAACGAGTTGATGGCTGCCGACCGCGACTCGTTGCAGCAAGATCTGACCGAGCTGATCGTCGAGTATGACGATCTGAAGTACCAGAACGACAGCATTGCCGTCAATCTGGAGCGCGCCAATGCACTGGTCGAGCAGCTCAAGCAGGAGCGTCGCTGGAACTACAACAAACTCAAGCAGTATGAGAAGGAGCTGGGTACGTTGCGCACGGTCATGATGGGTTACATCAAACAGATCGACTCGCTCAACACGCTCAACAAGAAGCTCATCACCGAAAATGTCGGTTACCGCAAGGAGATCTCGTCGGCCAACCTGCGTGCCGACTTGGCAGAGGAGCGTAGTGAGGAGTTGGAGAATAAGGTGAAGGCCGGAGCCGTAGTACGTGCTCGCAACATCCGTCTCGTAGCCCTCAACGCTAAGAGCAAGGAGGTTTCGCGCATCAAGAAGGCAGAACGCATGCGTGTCGATTTCGAACTGGCAGCCAACGAGTTGGCTACGCCGGGCAACAAGGCGATCTACGTACGCATCACCTCGCCCGAGGGCTACCTGATGCAAACCGAGGCGGCTCCCAGCTTCGAGTTTGAGGGGGAGAAGATCGGTTACTCGGCCGCTCGTGAGGTGGAGTACCAAAACGAGGATCTGGCCGTCAGCATCTTCTTCGAGCAAACCAACTTCATGGCCGGCACCTACCAGGTAGAGCTCTACATGGAGGGGCGCATGATTGGTACAGCCGAGCAGGCGATGCGTTAATAAAAAAAGGTGGCCATCGCGGAGAGGAGGAGGCAAGCCGCTATCGTCCCTCTACCGCCAAAATAAGGGGCTGTTCAACATCGGTTGAACAGCCCCTTGGCTATCTCAGCAGAGGACTTACTTAATCCTCATCCGTATCGGTGTAAGCCTTCAGCAGCTTATCCTGTACATCGGCAGGAACCTGCTCGTATGAAGCGAATTTCATCGAATAGGTAGCCGAACCCGAGGTCAGCGACGAAAGCGTCGTCGAATAGCGATACAACTCGGCCAGAGGCACTGATGCGCTCAAGCGGTCGAAGCCCTTATCCGACTCCATACCCAAAATCATGGCACGACGGTTCTGCAGGTCGCTCATCACGGCACCCATATAGTCGCTCGGCACGAGTACCTCGACATTGTAGATCGGCTCCATGATCTTCGGACCGGCCGTACGGAAGGCATCCTTGAAGGCGTTACGGGCAGCCAGCTTAAACGAGATCTCGTTCGAGTCTACCGGGTGCATCTTACCATCGTAGATCACCACGCGGATGTCACGGGCATACGAACCCGTCAGCGGGCCCTGATCCATCTTCTCCATCACACCCTTCAGGATGGCGGGCATGAAACGAGCGTCGATAGCACCACCGACAATAGCCGAGTAGAATTGCAATTTACCACCCCAAGCCAGGTCGTACTCCTCCTTCGTCTTGACATTGACAACCATCTCACCCTTGCCAGGAACCTTGTAGTTCTTCGGCTCGGGCATACCCTCGTAGTAAGGCTCAATGATCATGTGCACCTCACCAAACTGACCGGCACCACCCGACTGCTTCTTGTGACGATAGTCGGCCTGAGCCACCTTCGTGATGGTCTCACGATAGGGAATCTTCGGTGCGATATACTCAAACTCAATCTTATTCTCGGCCAAAATGCGTGAACGCAGGATGTTCAGGTGATGCTCACCCTGACCCTGGATGATCGTCTGCTTGAGTTCCTTCGAGTAGTCCACCAGGATCGTGGGATCCTCATTCTTAGCATCGTTCAGGATCTTACCCAGCTTCTCCTCGTCACCCTGCTCCTTGCACTTGATAGCAGCACGATAACGCGGCTCGGGGAAGACGATCGGCTCGACGGTTACAACCTCTGCAGGTGCTGCGAGCGTATCATTAGCCTTCGTACCTTTCAGTTTCACCGTGCAACCGATATCACCGGCCAACAACTCATTCACCTTCACGCGATTCTTACCAGCTACGGCAAACAGCTGCGAAATCTTCTCCTTGTTCTGGGTGCGAGTATTCACCAACTCCATACCCTCAGTCACCTTACCACGGATCACGCGGAAGTAGGTAATCTCACCAATGTGCTGCTCTACCTGGCTCTTGAATACGAAAACTACAGCAGGAGCAGCCTCGTCAGCTACGATCTCCGAAGCGTCGGTAGCAACAAATGCAGGAGCCTTCAGCGGGCCCGGAGCCACGTTGATGATGAACTCCATCAGACGCTTCGTACCGATGTCGCGCTTACCACTGGCGCAGAAGATCGGCATCACCTCACGGTTTGCCACACCAATCTTCAGACCGGCACGGATATCGTCCTGCGTAAGGGTACCCTTCTCAAAGTAGAGTTCCATAAGGGCCTCATCGTGTTCTGCGGCCATCTCAACCAGCTCACGATTCAACTCTTGAGCCTTCTCCAGCTCCTCGGCCGGGATCTCCAGCTCCTCACGCGTACCGTTCTCATCCTTGAAGCGGTACATCTTCATCAACAGCACGTCAATGAAGGCATTAAACTCGCCACCCTGATTAACAGGATACTGCACGATTACCGGCTTCACACGCGAAGCGGCCTTAATCGACTCGAAGGCACTCTCGAACGAAGCCTTGTCATTATCGAGCTGGTTGATCACACCGATCACGGGCTTGTTGAGCAGACGGGCATAGCGGGCCTGAATCTCGCTACCTACCTCCCAACCGTTGGCGGCATTGAAGCAGAAGACACCCACGTCACCCACCTTGAAGGCCGAGAAGAGCGAACCACAGAAGTCGTCCGAACCCGGGCAGTCAATAATATTGAGTTTACGATCCATAAACTCAGTGAAGAGAATCGTCGAGTAAATCGAGCGTTTATATTCATGCTCGATATCAGTATTATCCGAGAGTGTATTATTAGTCTCGATACTACCCCTGCGGTCGATGACCTTCCCTTCGTAAGCCATCGCTTCGGCAAGGGTAGTCTTTCCCGAGCCGGGCGCACCAATCAGAACGATGTTCTTAATCTCTTTAGCTGAATAGTTTTTCATATTGTTTCGTTTTAAGGTTATTTCGCAATAGTGCATTACGGACTATAAAATTACAAAAAAAATGAGAAAACCAAAAAAAAGACCCGAAAAAAGTTTCCGGGTCCTACATTTACGGGCATCACACAGCGCATCAGCCCTGCATCTTAGCCATAAAGCGCACGCGATCGACCACAAAGCGAATGTGAGTTCCCTCGCCGATGATCCCTTCGGCATCGGTTGCTCCGAGCGTAAAGGTCAGCTTACGCCCTTCGACCTGCGTCAGCACAGCCGTGGCGGTGATTGCCGCCCCGAGTGGAGAGGGTTTGATGTGGGCGCAATCGATCTGCGATCCGACGGTGGTAGCCCCCTCGGGCAAGGCCGAAGCTACGGCCTGCATCGCAGCCTGCTCCATGAGTGCCACCAGCGCGGGGGTAGCAAAGACCTCCAAATCACCCGATCCCATCGTACGTGCCGTGTTTGCCTCGGTGACGGTTGTATGAGCCGAGGCCGATAATCCTTCTTTGAGCATACTTTTTGGTTGTTAAAATCCGTTATTTTCCTATCTTTGCGGTAAAGATACGAAAAAAATGCGAAAATGGCTACTCATAGCGGCATTGGTGCTCTGCACATCGATCGAATTGCAGGCACAACGCATTCGTGGCGTAATGCGGCAGGAGTGGATAGTCGAGCGGGGTGATTCGATCGCCCAGGTGGAGATTCTGCCGGTCTACATCTTCAACCGTCCGGCCGATCTGCGTCGTTACCGCCGATTGGTGTTAGCCGTCAAGAAGGTCTATCCCATGGCCAAGCTGGCCCGCGAGACCATGCACGAGATGGAGGATACGCTCCTGACGCTCGACAAAAGCGACCGCCGTCGCTACACCAAGCAGTGTTACAAGTCGATCCTCAACGAATACACCCCCGTAGCCAAGCGCATGACCCGCACCGAAGGGCGTGTCTTTCTCAAACTCATTGCCCGCGAAACGGATTACACGGCCTATGAGGTGATTCGGGAGTTTCGCGGCGGCTTTGTTGCCGGCTTTTGGCAGGGAGTAGGGCGATTGTTTGGCCACAACCTCAAGACCGGCTACGACAAGGAGCAGGAGGATCGCGTGCTGGAGCAGATCGTCATCTACTACGAAGCCGGGCTATTATAAATAGGTATATAGAGGCCTTATCTCTACGCGCGCACCTGCAAACGATACCCGACACCTCGCTCGCTGGCAATCTCCACCGAGGGATCGAGTGCCAGGTGACGACGAAGACGCGAGATATAGACATTCAGACTGCGCAGGTTGAAGAAGTTATCATCGCCCCACAATTCACGCAGCAGCCCCGAGGCCTCGACCGTCTCACCCCGACGGCGGCAGAGTCGCACTAGAACAGCCGCCTCGCGTGCCGAAAGAGGCACCTGTTGATCGCCACATTGCAGCCGTTTCTCGGCCACCGAAAAGTCGATCTTCCCAATCGAGAAGTGTGTCTCGGCCTGCCCCGAACGAGCCACGCGCCCTACCAATGCACGGACCCGCACGATCAACTCATCAATGGCAAAGGGTTTTCGCAGAAAATCATTGCCACCGACCTCAAAACCCCGCACCACATCTTCGGTCGCCGAGCGGGCCGTCAGGAAGAGGATCGGTGTCGTGACCCCCTCGCTACGCAATCGCTTGGCCAGCGTGAAGCCATCCATCCGCGGCATCATCACATCCGTGACGATCACATCGAAGGTGTGCTTGCGCACCTGCTCTATAGCCTCCAGCCCGTCAAAGGCCGTCTCGACCTCGAAATCCCGATCGCCGAGCGTATCGCTCAAGATCTCGGCCAGCATCCGCTCGTCCTCAACAAGCAACAGTTTTATCGATCTCTCCATCTTCGGGCAATTTAACAATGAAGGTTGTTCCGCAGCCGACACGGCTCTCCACCGCAATCGTACCGCCGTGCATCTCGGCAACACGTCGTGCATAGTAAAGCCCCAGCCCATAGCCGCGGGTAGGCTGCAGATCGCCTGTCGGGACACGGTAGAATTTCTCGAACAGATAGGGCTGATGTTCGCGCGCAATGCCGCAGCCGTTGTCCGCCACACGCAAAACCACCGACGTCCCCTCTACGGTGGCAGACAAGGTCACCTGCACCTCCTCTCCACCATATTTCAGTGCATTATCCAGCAGCGTTGCCAACAGATTGCGCAGGTGGAATCGGTCGGCCGAGAGGGTCAATTGCTCGGGGCATAGGATCCGAATCTGTCGGGTATCGCGCCCCTGCAACCGTGTCTCCCGTACCAACTCTTCAAAGAGCGGTTTGAGGGTCAGCCGTTCGGGGTTAAACCGCTCCTTCCGCCCCTCGACCGAGACCGAAAGGATACGTTCGACCATCATCGAAAGTTGCGTGAGTTGGGTGGCAATCATCTCCAAATAGGCTTTTCGCCGCACAGGGTCCTCATCGGCAGCAAAGTTACGTAGCGCATCCGTAGCGGCCACGGCTACCGAGATAGGGGTCTTTAGTTCGTGGGTGATGTTGTGCGTAAAGTCGCGGCGCATCTCTTCGAGGGTCCGTTGGCGGAACATCGTTCGGACCAAATAGACCAGCACAAACCCCAACAACAAGACGATGGCCACCGACGAAAGCACTACACCCCGCATCTGCGCCCAGAACTGCCCATACGGCACCTCAATGGCCAACCGAAGGGCAAACTGATGGGCATCGTCGATCTCAATCTCGGCTAAATGAGGTCGTTGCAACGACGCCATATCGTGTCGCCGCATGATCACCCGCGAATCGGCCGAGCGATCCACGATCTCCACGGCATAGGGTTGCAACAACCCCTGTTCGAGCAACACGGGCTCAAACTCCAACGCAAATTCATCCAGGTCGATCCGCACCTGATTGGCCACGGCCAATCCCGGAATAGCATCCATGCGGAAGGCCTTATAGATGGCCTTATAGGCGGCTGATTCGGATCGGCGCGTAAAATCGGCAACCGCATCGCGATAGCTCCGCCACACCCAAAGGCACTGCACAACGGCCAACAGGGTCAGCGAGCCGATAACGACCAGCGATATATTTCTAAAATAGGTACGTTTCATCTCATTTCCTCATGAGCACTTGACAAAGGTAGCAAAAAAAGAGGAGGCAACAACCGAGTTAACATTACTTAACATTTCTTAACACTTCGTTCACGCTTTTTGCCCTCCAACCGCACTATCTTTGCCCTTGGAAAACCGGTAATTCCGCAACAAACAACCTGAAAACAAATTAAAAAACGGTATGACGATGAAAAAGATTGTGTTTATGATCACCTTCACCCTGGCAGCCCTTTGTGCCCAGGCACAACATCGCGTAACAGGCAAGGTCGTGGATGTGAATGGCAACCCTATGATTGGTACGATCGTACAAGAGCAGCATAGTTTGCGGGGCGTAGTCACGGACCTCAACGGCCGCTACGAAGTGACCACAGCACCCGACGCTACCCTCTGCTTTGCCTATATAGGTTACGAGACGCAGCGCGTGCAGGTGGCAAGCAAGGCTGTAATTGACGTGACGCTCTACGCCTCCTCCAAGGCCGATAGCGAAAAGACCCTCTATGTAGTCGATGGCAAGCCGATGTCCAAGGCAGATGTCGATCAGCTGCCTGCCGAATCGATTCAAAACATGAATGTGATGCGGGGTGTGGAGAGTGTCGTGCTGATCACCACCCAACCCGAAACTGCCGGCCGCGGCTCATCGAGCGAACTGACGACCATCCGCATCGACAAAGGTGATTCGGGGAAGATCACCATCAACAAAGAGCTCGCAGGCAAGATGGTTTACGTGCGTACGTCGGAGAGTCCTGCTGTTGTCAAGGCTCTGAATTTGGTCAAGCATCCCGATGGTAAGATCGAGGTGTTGGAGAACATCAATGATATCCAACCCGAGAAGATTCAGTCGGTAGCGGTTTATAAGAACGCTGAGAAAACAGAGCAATTCAAACAGTATGGCGACACATCGAACGGTGTGATCTACATCGAATTAAAGGAGTAAACGAAAGGGGCTGTCCGCAATGGACAGCCCCTTTTGGTGTTGCTAAAGAATGTTCATCCCGCGGTTACTCTTTGCGCTTCTCAATTTGGCGTTTGATGCTGTCAATAGCATCATCTACGGCCTCCTCGAAGGTGCGGGCACGCGACTCGGCCCGCATATCGCCTCCGGGAATGTAAAGCGTGATAACTGCGATCTTATTTCCCTTCTCGGGATCTTTGTCGAGCTTGAGCACCACCTCGGCGCTTGTAGGCTCTGCAAATCGTTCCAATTTAGCCATTTTTGACTGGATGAACTCGACCAGCTGCTTGCCGGCATCGAATTTCACGGATTGAATCTGTACGTTCATAGCCTTGATTATTAAATGGTTAATATTCTTTTTACAGGTTCCAAAACCTGTCTCTTGTCACCTCTTGACGCGCCCCGCAACAAGGGCCTCGTCCTTCCCTTTTATCGCCCCTCGTCCGACCGGCTCCGTGGATGGGCAGCCTGATAGGCGGCCTGCAATCCGGTAATCGAGTTGTGGGTATAGACCTGCGTCGATCGCAACGAGGCATGACCCATCAACTCCTGGATGGCTCGCATGTCGGCACCTCGGTTCATCAGGTGGGTCGCAAAGGTATGCCGCAACACGTGGGGGCTGCACTTACCCTGGACACCATGGGCCCGCAAGACCCGATGCACCAGCCGATAGACCAACGAGCGAGAGACTCGAACACCTTTCGTTGTTAAAAATAGTGCTTTTTCGGGATTTATGCAAATTTGCTGCCGAGAAATCGTCGATAGGTATGTAAAAATTTTTTCACGCAGGGGTTCTAGGATCGGAACCATGCGCTCCTTATTTCCCTTTCCACGGATTCGCAAGGAGGAGTAATCGGCCGAAAAATCCTCTCGGTTGATACCGATCAATTCGGCTAGGCGCAGGCCACAGGCGTAGAACATCAGTAGAATCAGCGCATCACGCTCCTCCTCAAAGGCGGCCAACTCATCCTGCGCCACACCCTCCGCTTTACACGCGGCTACCAGAGGCTCCATGCGACTCTCCGGCACAAAAACCGGCAACCGCTTGGGGGCTCGGAGCGTGCCGACCTGCGCAAAGGGATCGCGGTCAAGCAGTTTCTCACGTCGCAGAAAACGAAACAACGAACGCAATGACGAAAGTTCCCGATTCATCGACGCTGTTGCGATTTTGCCACTCTTCGAGCGATGACTGATCCACAGACCGAGTTGTTCGGCAGTGACCCGGGTCGGATCAAAGCCCTCGATCGTAGGATCCTCCTCGCGCATCAACGCCGTCCACCAAGCCACAAACCGCTCGATGTCACGGCGGTAGTTCGCCACCGTGAGGGGCGAGAAGCGACGTTCGGCTTCGATGTGGTGGAGGAAGCGTTCGACCATAGGACCTTTTCGTTGAGACCACGATTAAAGATCAACGATACCGTTGCGCAGGGCATAGACGACCAGCGCGGCCGTATTCTTACAGCCCGTCTTCTCCAAAATGTTGGCGCGGTGTTTATCGACTGTACGTTTCGAAATGAAGAGTTGGTCGGCAATTTCTTGATTTGATAACCCCTGGCAGATGGCAACCAAGATCTCCTTTTCGCGGTCGGAGATGGGATCCTCCTGCTCCTGCATGGGCGAATGGAGATTGCGACGAATCGACTGCAAGAGTTGTGCCGA
Organism: Alistipes sp.; assembly: GCA_045127275.1. Taxonomy (GTDB): domain Bacteria; phylum Bacteroidota; class Bacteroidia; order Bacteroidales; family Rikenellaceae; genus Alistipes. The sequence continues at coordinate 79,314 of JBGVPZ010000008.1, read as the reverse complement.
GAAATAGCTGCCGCCCCCCATCACACTCTGCAACGCCTCAGCTACCTCGTCAATAGCCGAATCCTTCAACAGAAATCCCTTCGCACCAGCTTTGACCATGCGCGAATAGTAGCTCTCTTCGCCAAACATCGAGAGGGTAATGATCCGCAATTCGGGACGACGAACTAGAGCCTCTTCCGTTGTTTGGGCGCCATCCATCCCCCCCATTGAAAAGTCCATGAAGACCACATCAACCTCCAGCCCATTGAGCATGGCAAGGAACTCCTCACCACTAGAGGCCTCAGCTACCACCTGGCAGCCTAACATATTTTCAAGCAGGCCACGCAATCCAGAACGGAACAACGTGTGGTCATCGACCAGCGCAATACGACAATTCATCCGTTATCTTTTTTAGTTTTTCGTACATTAGGAACGTAAAGAGGTGGGCTGCTGTTCACCGCGCAAGTCAATGCGAATCAAGGCCCGCATTCCCTTTCCGGGAGCTGCTTGCAGATCAAAAGTACCACCGAGCGAGTTGATGCGCGAGGCTATATTCGAAAGCCCCATGCCACAATCCATCATCGCCTCGGGCCGGAAACCGCGCCCATTGTCGCTATACTCAAGCGTAAAGGAGGAGGATTCGTAGTGTAGTGAGAGGTCAATATGCGAGCAAGCTGCATGTTTGAGTGAGTTGTGGATCAACTCACAGATCACACGATAGAGGATCACCTCGGGATCCTTTTCAAAACGTTGAACGTCCAGATTGGTCTGGAAATCAATCTCCACGGGATGCATCGAGAGCGTCTTGTCAATAAAATTGCGCACAGCACGCGCCAAACCAAAGTTGATCAAAACATGGGGCGAAAGGTTGTTCGAGATCTCCCGCAGCGAGCGGATAGCCTCCTCGATGACTGTCGTCGTATTGGCAATCAGCTGACGCCGTGCAGGGTCTTGTTCCCCCATCGAGAGGGCTGAAAGTGACATCTTCGCCGACGAGAGTAGCGGACCAAGACCGTCGTGCAGTTCCTTCGAAAAACTCGCTCTAGCATCCTCCTCGGTGCGTAGCACGGCCGTCAAGATACGGCGATTCCAAAGTTGGCGTTGGTTGTTGAGGCGGTCAATATATTTGAAGAGTTTATGGGCATACATCACACCTATCGACAAACAGATCGAGATAACGACTCCCAACTCAGCCATCAGTCCACCCGAGACCTCTTGACCCGAAACCGAGAGCAGTTGCACAAATCGCTCCACAGAGAGGATCGAGAAACCGATGATAAAGAGGATCCATATCGAGTTATATTTGGTCGCACGTACCAACCGCAAGGCATAGATCGTGGCGACAGTTTGGATCACGATGGCGGAGACTAAAAGAATTTGAATCAACATAGCTCACAAGATTACATGTCGCACAAATATACAGAAAAATTGGGGATTTCGGAAAATATCCACTACATTTGCACATATCCCCGCACGAAAGCTATGAAAGAAGATAAACGACTCAAGCGCAAGGTGCGCAACTCCTACCTGGTCTCGACACTCAGTATCGCTCTGGTACTCTTTCTGCTCGGATCGGTGGGCTATTTAATGTTGGCAGCTCACCAACTGGCCACAACGTTGCAAGGCAGCATGATGGTCATGGTCGAGCTCTCTCGCGAATCGACCACCTCCGAACGCGAGGCACTCCTTGAAGTTCTACAGCAGGAGCCTCTGGCTAGCAAAATTGTCTATGTATCAAAAGAGGAGAAGGCTGCTGACGAGGAATTTCGCAAGCTCTTCGCTGCGAGTTTCGAGGAGGTACTGGGAGAGAATCCGCTGCTCGACTCGTATGAGGTAACCCTCTCGGCCGCCTCGGAGGATCAGGCCGCCGTCGAGGGCTTCATGGATCGCATCTCGCCCCTTGAGGGGGTCGATCGGGTGAGCTATCCGGCCCAGCTGGCCGAACAATTACACAGCACCATCGGAAAAATCCGCTTCGTGTTGTTGCTCTTCTGCGGAGCATTGCTACTCATCTCGCTCATTTTGGTCAATAACACGGTACGACTGGCCATCTACTCCAAACGCTACGTAATCAACACGATGAAGCTGGTCGGTGCTACCAAATGGTTTATCATGCGCCCCTTCTTGGCCAGCAGTTTGCTGCAAGGCATCTGGGCCGGACTGATCGCGGCCGCACTCTTCGGGCTGGCACTCTATGGGGTCGGGGAGGCTGTACCGGAGTTCACCTCGCTGGCCGAGTGGCGTCCCGTGTGGATACTCGGCGGAGGTATGCTCGCAGTGGGCATGAGCGTATCGCTACTCTTTACGACCTTTGCGATCAACAAATTTGTCAACATGAAGTCCAACAAGATACACTTATATTAAAATATGATGCAAGAGAAAAAGGGCCACGAGCCGATCGAAAATCCGCGTATGCCGCTTACGCGTCGCAACTATGTGATCCTTCTCATCGGATTAGCAGTTCTCCTATTAGGGCTGGTACTGATGGCAGGCGGAGGTAGCAACTCGCCCGAAGAGTTCAATTACGAGATGTTCTCATTCAGACGTATCACCCTGGCTCCGATCTTGGTGGTCGGTGGTTTTGTGATCGAAATCTATGGAATCATGAAACGTTTCCGATAGCGTGCCCACAGCAAGAAAAGGGGCTGTCCAACGATTCTGTTGCGACAGCCCCTTTTTCGTAGAGGTTGTATAGATCTATTTACCAACCACTTCCTCCAGTTCTTCGATCGTAATGGGGATATGCTGCTCACCACCCAACATACGATTACCCGTGGGTGTTACCAACAGATCATCCTCGATGCGGATACCTCCGAAGTCGTAGTAATCGGCCAACAGGTCGTAGTTGACCAGACCGGCGTATTTACCTTCGGCACGACACTTATCGATCAAGGCCGGGATGAAATAGATGCCCGGCTCATCGGTCAGCACCGTACCCGGCTCCAGACGCCAGGTAGCACGATGCACACAGGTGGCCGAACGAGCCGCCTGATCGAGCAGCGTCGAGAAATCATACGAACGCTCGCCCATCGCCTCGCAATCGTGCACATCCATACCCAGGCCATGGCCCAGACCGTGCGGCATGAGCATCGTCATAGCGCCACTCTCGATGAGCTGATCGACCGAGCCTTTCAGCAACCCCACGCCGATCAACCCTTCGGCCAACGAGCGGTAGGCGGCCAGATGCACCTCCTGATACATCATGCCGGGGGCAACCATCGCAGCCACATCGTCGTGCGCCTTCAGCACAATATTATAGATATCGCGCTGGCGATCGCTGAAACGACCACTCACCGGATAGGTACGCGTATGGTCCGAACAATAGCCACTGACCGTCTCGGCCCCACCATCGACCAACAGCAGGCGACCGGCCTCCAGCACTCCGTCACAATTCAGATTGTGGAGTGTCTCACCGTGTTGCGAAACAATCGTCGGGAACGATACACCCTGTCCATAACCTTTGGCAATACCCTCCACAGCTCCGGCGATCTCACGTTCCACAACGCCCGGACGACACATCTTCATGGCCAGCGTATGCATCTGATAGCCCAATTGGAAGGCCTTCTCCATCTCAATGATCTCCTCCTCCGACTTCTTCTCACGCATCTCGGCCACGGCAAACATCAGCTCGACCGAACGGCTTTGTTGTACCATCGTCGGCGTCAGGCCGAGCCACTCCTGCAACTGGATCTTCGTCTCGCCACGATACGGAGGCAGGAAGTGAATGCGCCGCCCCTGATCAACTGCACGGTTAAGGAATTCCGTCACCGCAGCAAACGGATAGGTCTGCGTCACGCCCACCTCGGCACCCAACTCGCGAAGTGTAGGTTGCGGACCGGTCCAGATGATATCCTCCACGGTAAAATCATCGCCAAAGAGCATCGACACACCGGCATCGGCATCGATCAAGCCAACCAGCGTCGGATTGTTCAGGCCAAAGAAGTAACGGAAGGTCGAATCCTGGCGGAAATAGTAGGCATTGTTCGGATAGTTATTGGGCGAGAAGGTGTTTCCCGGAAGCAAAATCAATCCCGAACCAATCTTTTTCATCAGCGTCTGACGACGCTCCACATAGGTCGATGGTGCAAACATATCTGTGCTGTTTTTAGTTTCGTTTCATATGCTGTGGCAACGTCATCAGTCGGTTACCTCGACAAATTTATAGAGTTGATCGCCACGACGAATCAATGCTTGCGTGCGAATGGCACACAACTTTCCCTGCTCCACGCTCGCCGTGATCTCCCCCTCGGGGCCATGTAACTCCTCGAGCCGCTGCTCGGCCACGCCGGTGGTTGCACCCAAGAAGAAGATCTCCTCGCCAACGGCAATCGGAGCTGCCTCAACAAGTACCTCGGCCACCGAAATCTTCTTATAGAAATTGACCACCTTACCGACATAGACCTTACGGCGGGTTGCGGCCGATCCATAATGCGAGGTCTGCTCGGCCACGGGGCGACCGGCGTAGTAGCCCTCCCAGAAACCGCGATTGAAGACCTCGGCTAAGCGCGTTTTCAGCTCGGCAGCCCACTCCGGGGTATAACGACCCTCACAAAGGGCACAGAGAGCCTCGTTGTAGCAGGAGACAACCCGCTTGACATACTCCGCACCGCGTGCGCGCCCCTCAATCTTCAAGACCCGCACACCGCTCTTAATGAAACGATCCAAGAAATCGATCGTACAGAGATCTTTCGGCGAGAGCAGGTAACGGCCATCGACATCCAACTCGGCACCCGTCTCCTTATCGCGCACCGTATATTTGCGGCGGCACAGCTGGCGGCAGGCTCCTCGATTGGCCGAGCACCCCGTCTCAAAGAGCGAAAGGTAGCATTTACCCGAAATAGCCATGCAGAGTGCACCGTGGGCAAACATCTCAATCTCGACCAACTCACCCTTCGGGCCACGAATGTCGTTGGCAACGATCTCTTCGTGGATCTTCTGCACCTGCTCGAGTGACAATTCACGCGCCAAAACCACCGTGTCGGCCCATTGGGCAAAGAATCGCACCGCCTCAGAGTTGGAAATATTGCTTTGGGTCGAAATATGGACCTCCTGCCCGATGCGTCGGGCATAGAGAATCGCCGCCATATCGGTGGCGATGATGGCATCAACCCCCTCGCGACGAGCGCAATCAATGACCTGTTGCATAGTCTGCAACTCATCCTCATAGACCACCGTATTGACCGTCAAATAGGCCTTCACGCCCGCCTCATGGGCGCGACGCACAATCTCGGCCAAATCATCGAGTGTGAAATTGGCCGCCGAGGCCGAGCGCATATTGAGCTTTCCGACACCAAAATAGACCGAGTCCGCCCCCGCATCAATTGCAGCAGCCAACGCCTCATAGGAGCCTACCGGCGCCATCAATTCTATATCCTTTCTTTGCATTGTGTTTCTCTATTTTTTACGTCCCATCAGGCTCATGGCATAGTCACGCAACGATTGCACCCGCTCAGCTGGAACCGAAAGGGTCTCGAGTTGCGCCAATGCCCGTTCAAAACGCAAACCAATCTGCTGCTCGGTGAGCCGTTTGACATCCAGCGCATCATAAACCGCCTTCACACGAGCAATCTTCTCCTGATCCGAAAGGGTCGCATCGAGGTGGGTCTTGCGCAATGTCTCGCGTTGTTGTTCGTCACCATGGCTCATGGCCGTCACCATCAGGTAGGTCTTCTTACCCTCCAAGATGTCGCCGCCAATCGCCTTACCCAGCTCCTGGTCGCCGTAGCTGTCCAGCAGGTCATCCTGCAGTTGGAAGGCCAAGCCCAGCTCCACGCCAAAGCGACGTAGCGCACGGCACTCCTCCTCTGAGGCACCGCCCAACAAGGCACCGATCACAACCGATCCGGCCAATAGTACTGAGGTCTTCAGTTCGATCATCCGCATATACTCAACCACCGAGACCTTCTGTTTCTGCTCGAAGTCCATGTCATACTGCTGACCCTCGCACACCTCCAGTGCCGTCTGGTTGAAAACCGTCAACACCTCCTGCAGACGGGCCGCCGGAATACGACTCAAGAGTTTATAGGCATAAATCATCATGGCATCACCCGAAAGAATGGCCACATTCTGGCCCCACTTAGCGTGCACCGAGGGTTTGCCACGACGCAACGAGGCATTGTCCATAATATCGTCGTGCAGCAGTGTGAAGTTGTGAAAGACCTCCACAGCAGCCGCGGCCGGCAAAGCCTCGTGCACCGACTCAGAGAAGAGTCCGTGGGTCAGCAGCAATAAGACCGGGCGCAATCGCTTTCCTCCGCCCGAGAGCGAATAAGCGATGGGCGTATAGAGCAACTCCGGCTCGGCCGGCAATTCGGTCTGTGCAAGGTAATTTTCAAACAGATCGAGGTATTTTTCCTGGGTCAGCATGACTAAAAACGATTTATCTGCATAATTCTGACCCAAAAATACGAAAAAAGTTTGTACCCACCGAATTTTGACGTAACTTTGAGCACCAAAAAAGAACTTAAAAAATTTTAGAATATAAGGTCACGCCCCTTAAAAGTTGGGATTTACGATTTGATTTACAAGGATCTACGCCGTTTAATAGGAGCCTCACACAAACCCCAGAAGGCTCTATAAACCCCGCAAAAACCGGATCAACTATGCTATTGGGTCATCAAATTATTCAAATAGTAGGATTTGTCGCCATCGTATTGGATGTGATCGTATTCAGAAACCTATTGGGGATGCCCTATGTGCGATTACCCTTCGTGATTGCAGCCTTCGCCCTCTTCATGCATTTCTATCTTTGCTCCAGCAAATTCTACTCCGAGCGTACGGCTAAGAAGTTAGAGAAGAGATGCCCCGGGTCGATCCGCAACTACAAATCCAATCTGCTCTATTTCGTCGAATCGGTCTTGGCTATTGTAATTCTGCTCATTCCGATCACAATCCTACTCTACACGATGCGTCTGAATCAACTCGAGATCTACGAAGTATCGTTCTGGATGCAATGTATCATTGCCGGCCTCGGATTGCCTTTCATCTCATTGGTATCGGCGGTCTTTAAGATAGGCCCCACATACACCATTGGCTATTCGGCCGCGGCACAACGCGCTGCCCAAACGGCTGCAGCCAACAAACAGCGACAATCATAATTTACCACATAACGATATGAAAAAACTAGCAATAGGTATTGATATAGGCGGTATTAACACCGCTTTCGGATTGGTCGATGAGCGCGGCGACGTCTACGCCGAATCGGTTATCTCGACCCGCAAATATCCCTACAAGGAGGACTATCCGACCTATGTCGAGGATTTGAGCCGCGCACTGCGCACGATGCTCCACAGCGTCGATTTTGAGTACGAGTTGGTGGGTATCGGCATTGGTGCCCCGAACGCCAACTACCACCGTGGTACGATCGAGACGCCGGCCAACTTGTGGAAATTCCGCCCCGAGGTAACCGACGGCGACGAAACGACGCGCATCTACCCGCTGGCTGACGACCTCTCGAAGGCCTTTGGTGGCGTAAAAACGCTAATCACGAACGATGCGAACGCCGCCACGATCGGCGAAATGGTCTATGGCAACGCCAAAGGGATGCGCGACTTCGTGATGATCACCCTCGGCACGGGTCTCGGCTCGGGCTTTGTGGCTAACGGCGAGATGATCTATGGCCACGACGGTTTTGCCGGTGAGTTTGGCCACGTGATCGTTGAGCGCGGAGGCCGCGAGTGCGGTTGCGGACGCCGTGGCTGTCTGGAGGCCTACGTATCGGCTACGGGCATCAAGCGCACGGCCTTTGTCCTGATGGCCAAGATGAACACCCCGAGCAAGCTGCGCGAGATCCCCTTCCAGGATTTCGATTCGGCCATGATCTCGGCCGCAGCAGCCGAGGGCGACCCGATCGCCCTGGAGTGCTTCCGCTATACGGGTGAGATGCTGGGTCGCGCACTCGCCGATGTGGTGACGGTCACCTCGCCCGAGGCGATCTTCCTCTTTGGCGGTTTGGCCAAGGCCGGTAAGCTGATCTTCGAGCCGACGAAGTGGTACATGGAGGAGAACATGCTCTTCGCCTTCAAGAACAAGGTCAAGCTCCTGCCCAGCGGCATCCAAAGCAAGAATGCCGCCATTTTGGGAGCTTCGGCCCTCATTTGGCAATCGTTACAAGCCTAATATAGATGGATACGATTCAAGCTATTTTACTCGGTATCGTCCAAGGCGTTACCGAGTTTTTGCCTGTTTCGAGCAGTGGTCATCTGCAGCTGGCAAAGGAGATTCTGGGTGTCGAATTGGAGCAGAATATCACCTTCGACGTGATGCTCCATGCCGCCACTGTCCTCAGCACGATCGTCGTGCTGTGGCGCGAACTGTGGCAACTGCTCTGTGGGCTATTTTCACGGAGCTTCAATGCCGAGCAGGCCTACATCCTCAAGATCATTCTCTCGATGATTCCGGCCGGCGTGGTCGGCATTCTCTTTGCCGATCAAATCGAAGCCGTCTTTTCGTCGATCGCCTTCGTGGGAGTCATGTTGCTCGTCACGGCCCTGCTGCTCACCTTTGCCTATTACGCCAAGCCGCGCGCGCACGCTGCAATCTCGTGGCGTGATGCCTTTATCATCGGTTTGGCCCAAGCCGCAGCCACCCTACCCGGTCTGTCACGCTCCGGCTCGACCATTGCAACCGGACTTGTGCTCGGCAATGACAAAGCGGCCGTAGCCAACTTCTCGTTCTTGATGGTCATCCCGGTCATCTTGGGTAAGATGTTGCTCGACATCGCTTCAGGCGAAATGGTAGCCATCGAAATCGACACCGTGCCCCTGATCGCCGGCTTCCTAGCAGCCTTTATCACCGGCACGTTGGCCTGCAAATTCATGATCGAGATGGTCAAGCGGGGACGACTGATCTGGTTTGCCCTCTATTGCGCCATTGTCGGCCTTGTTTCGCTCATCTACGCACTCGTTTAACACCCCACACCACATGACAGATCAGAAGGAGCTGCGCGGCCTAAACTTCGAGGAGGGCTATATTGCCGTCATCGACAAGCCGCTGTACTGGACATCGGCCGACGTCGTCCGCAAAATCAAATTTGCTCTGCGCCGCATCGGCTATCGCAAGATCAAGGTGGGCCATGCCGGCACACTCGACCCCTTGGCTACGGGTATCTTGATCGTCTGCATCGGACGTGCCACGAAGCTCGTCGAACAACTACAGGCCGAAGAGAAGGAGTATGTGACCGACATCTACCTGGGAGCTACCACCCCGAGTTACGACCGCGAACACACGGTCGATCACACCTACCCCTATCGACACATCACACGCCAGGCGGTGGATAGTGCTTTGGAGTCACTCACCGGCGAGCGGCTACAGACGCCTCCACTCTATTCGGCCAAGAAGGTTGAGGGGTTGCGCGCCTATGAGATAGCCCGAGCCGGCGAGACGGTCGAATTGCGCCAAGCACTGATCAACATCTACCAGATGCAAGTCGAGCATTTCGAGGGGCACGACCTGCGCCTGCGGGTACGTTGCAGCCGAGGCACTTACATCCGTTCGTTGGCCGGCGAGATCGGCGAAGCGTTGCAAAGTGGTGCCCATCTGGCCTCGTTGCGCCGCACGCGCAGTGGTGGTTTTACGGTCGATCACAGCTGGCAGCTGGAGGAATTTTTAGAAAATTTACAACAACCTGAAACAAAATAGCCTTTTTTTCGTATTAATAAAGATTGTTGTAACCCCAAAAACAAAGGTTTACCTATGAAACTATCCCAATACGGATATGACTTTTCGCCCGAAATGGCGCAATACCCGACCATCAACCGCGACGATTCGCGCCTGATGGTCATTCATCGTGCTACGGGCACCATCGAACACCGTCAATTCAAGGAGATTCTGGACTACTTCGACGAGGAGGATCTCTTCATCTTCAACGACACAAAAGTCTTCCCGGCACGCCTCTACGGCAACAAGGAGAAGACCGGGGCCGAAATCGAGATCTTTCTGCTGCGCGAGTTGAATCGTGAACTCCGCTTGTGGGACGTGTTGGTCGATCCGGCACGTAAAATCCGTATTGGAAACAAACTCTATTTTGGCGATGATGACCTGCTTGTCGCCGAGGTGATCGACAACACCACCTCTCGCGGTCGTACCCTCCGCTTCCTCTTCGATGGCTCGTACGAGGAGTTCAAGAAGGCCCTCTTTGCATTGGGCGAGACCCCGCTGCCGCGTTGGGTACGCGAGAAGGTCGAGCCCGAGGATGCAGAGCGCTATCAGACCATTTTTGCCGACAAAGAGGGTGCCGTAGCCGCTCCAACGGCCGGCATGCACTTCTCGAAACACCTAATGAAGCGCATGGAGATCAAAGGTGTCGAGCGTGCCTTCCTGACGCTGCACGTCGGACTGGGCAACTTCCGCACGGTCGATGTCGAGGATCTCTCGAAGCACAAGATGGACTCCGAACAATATATCGTCTCGGACGAAACGGCCGCAGCCGTCAATACAGCCAAGCGCAATGGCCGCAAGGTGGTGGCTATCGGCACGACCGTAATGCGCACCCTTGAGACGGTCGTATCGACCGGCGGCATGATCAAAGCCGAATCGGGCTGGACCAACAAATTCATCTTTGCGCCGCACGATTTCACGGTGGCCGGGGCTATGGTCTCGAATTTCCACCTCCCCTACTCGACCCAACTCATGATGGTGGCAGCCTTTGGCGGCTACGACCTGGTGATGCAGGCCTACAAAGAGGCATACGAGCAGGGATATCGGTTCGGTACGTACGGTGATGCTATGCTGATCCTCTAATCGAAACCACACTTTCAGAATTTTTCACTATCTTTGCGCTTGTAAAACCATTCGAAATATGGCAAACAAAATTCTGTATATCTGCCAGGAGATAACCCCCTACCTGCCCGAAACAGAGTGTTCGACGCTCTGCCGCAACCTCACGCAGGCCATGCAGGAGCGCGGCAACGAGATTCGCTCGTTCATGCCCCGTTATGGTTCGATCAACGAACGACGCCATCAATTGCATGAGGTGATCCGTCTCTCGGGCATGAACCTCATTATCGACGATAATGACCACCAGCTGATCATCAAGGTGGCCTCAATCCCCTCGGCGCGCGTGCAGATCTACTTCATTGACAACGACGACTACTTTGCTCGCAAAGCCAACCTGATCGACCCCGACACGAATGAGGGTTTTGCTGACAATGACGAGCGTGCGATTTTCTTCGCGCGCGGTGTCCTCGAAACGGTTCGTAAATTACGCTGGACACCAACCATTGTCCATTGCCACGGCTGGTTCTCGGCCATCGCTCCGGTCTATCTCAAACGCGTATTCGCTGATGACCCGATTTTCCGAGATGTGAAAGTTGTCATCTCGCTCTACGGCGATACAATCCCCGGCCAACTTGACCCGACGATGGGCCAAAAAATTGCCAGCGAAGGTGTTTCAGACGAGAATCTGTCGATTTTGAGCAACACATCATACGAAAACCTCTATCGTTTCGTTCTTGATTATGCTGACGGCGTAGTGATTGCCTCCGAACAGGTATCGCCTGAGGTGCTTGAAATGGTGCGCAAGAGCGGCAAACCCATCATGGAGTACCAATCACCCGAAGAGCAGGGATTTTTCGACAATTACAACCAATTCTATGAGCAACTGTAATAAGTTCATCGGCCGTTTATCGGTAGTATTGAGTCTCATAATAGGCTTCGTCATGGCCGGCTGCTCGGTCTATGTCGATGACACGGTGGGAGCTAATTTGGTGCCCGAGAATCAGCAAATGAAGGCCGGATACCTGACATTAGATAATCTCAACCCTCGTAAATTCGTAGAGACACGTCTCTACCAGACCGATTCTATCCAAAGTTCCAATATCACAAACGGCTACTTCGGATCGATGCTCAACGAGCGAATGGGACGTCGTACGGCTTCATTCCTGACGCAGTACATCAACTTCTACAATGTCGATTCGGGCTACTTTGGCCACAAACCTTTCTTGGATTCAGTACAGCTAACCCTCTCGATTTCAAGCTACGGCGGTGATACGACCGTCACGCAGCAATTTGGTATTTTCGAGGTAATCGACAACGGATATATTAACGAAGATACGACCTACTACTTGCGCTTCGACCCCGAGGCTGTTGAAATAGTCGAGGGCGAGGATATAGGTACAACGCGCAGTATCATTGCCAGCGAGCCTCTCTTTACCTTCACGCTAGGCGGCGATCGCGGTCCGGCCACGACGGCTGTTACGCTCCAACCGACCGAGGCAGGCCACCACTTCGTACGCCGTCTCTTCCTTGAAGAGGGCGAACAATCGAAGAAGGAGAACAAATATGGTATTTACAGTTTCAAGAAGGATAGTATCCAGCTCTTCCTAAACACCTTCAAAGGCCTCTACATCAAGCCGATTGGGGTGCCCGAAGGGGAGGGAACGATCTATGTCACCTCACTCGAAAACTCGACGCTGTCAATCTATGGTCGTAACCGCCGTATGGACGACGAATCGCTCATCCAGGATACGATCGGCATGGTCTTCTATTTCGACGAAAACATCTATAACCTGAATGAGAATATCTCGATCAACTGCATCGAGCACGATTACTCGGAAGGCGAGATGGCCAATGAGGTCGAAGAGCTAAAGCGTCAGTTGGCCGAAGAGGCTCGTCTGGCGGCTGCCGGCGAGCAAGTCACACTGCGCCCAGAGCGCTCGGAGCTCATCGTCGAGGGTATGGGCGGTCTGCTGTCGGAGTTGACCTTCACAGAAGCCTTCTTCCGCGAATTGAATGGAATTCTGGAGACGGAGTATGCCGCATCGAAAAAAGACTTCTCGACCTTGGCATTCTCTCAAGTCATGATCTACTTCTACTTCCCATCGAGCATCTACGACTATCTCTCGATTGGACCCGCCATGCCCGGCTATGACTCGTTGCTGACCGAGATGGACGAGGCACAATCCCGCTTGGGCCTCTACACGAACTACAAATCGTTGTCCAACATTTCCGATTACAACTATTATTACGAACAGACCTATAGCACGACACTCGCCTACGATGGCTACATCAATCGCAGCCACGGACGCTATGCCATGAATATCACAGCACACCTCCAGCAGATGTGGAACTCCTTCAAGAAGGAGCGCGATGCCCACACCACCCTGTCACCGACGGGTCAGAGGGTGATCGATTGGGAGGCGATCGATTGGTCGAATGTCGAAGAAAGAGTCTTACACCTGGGACCAGAAGCCTACAGCGCATACACGTTCGATGTGAGCTTCTTGCAGGGTGTAGACAGTGGCACGAATGCCACTCCGCTAAAGGCCCCCATCAAGATGGAGTTTACCTATAACATGGTTCTGTAGCGAACTGAAAATCAAGCCCAAGGCGAAACCTAAGTCCCGTACTTAGGTTTTCGTGTTTTACACGATTGCGCTGCGGCAACAAGCGATATAAAGAGAAATATGCAGGAAAATTTAGTAATCGTCGAGTCTCCGGCTAAGGCCAAGACCATCGAAAAGTTCCTGGGCGATAATTTCATGGTTCGTTCGAGTTTCGGACACATCCGTGATTTGGCCAAAAAGGATCTAGGCATCCATATCGACAACGGTTTCGAGCCGATTTACGAGATCCCGACCGACAAGAAAAAGGTAGTGGGCGATCTGGCCAAATTGGCCCAATCGAAGACCGTATGGCTCGCTTCCGATGAAGACCGCGAAGGAGAGGCCATCGCATGGCACCTAACCGAAGTGTTGGGACTCCCGGTCGAAAAAACGAAACGTATCGTCTTCCACGAGATCACCAAAAAGGCGATCCTCGAAGCGATCGAACAGCCCCGCACGGTCGATATGAACCTTGTGCATGCCCAGCAAGCCCGTCGCGTGTTGGATCGTCTGGTCGGTTTTGAACTTTCTCCCGTGCTGTGGAAAAAGGTGCGCCCGTCGCTTTCGGCCGGTCGTGTGCAGTCGGTCGCCGTGCGACTGATTGTCGAGCGCGAGCGCGAGATCATCGCTTTCCAATCTACCCCCTACTATCGTGTCGTCGCTCAATTCTATGCCACCAACGACCCCGAAAAGAGCCTCTTCAAGGCTACGCTGTCGAAGAATTTCGACACCGAGGCCGAGGCAACGGAATTCCTCGAGGGGTGCAAGGAGGCGACCTTCAAGGTGATTAAATCGGAGGAGAAGCCCGCACAGCGCTTCCCCGCTGCCCCCTTTACGACTTCGACCCTGCAACAGGAGGCTAGCCGCAAACTGGGCATGTCGGTATCGCAAACCATGTCAGTGGCACAACACCTCTATGAGCAAGGTTTGATTACCTACATGCGTACCGACTCGGTAAACCTGTCGGTGCAGGCGTTGGCGCAATGCAAGGAGGAGGTGACGAAACTCTATGGCGAGCAATACCACCGTTGGTTCAACTACAAGACCAAGAGCAAAGGGGCACAAGAGGCCCATGAGGCGATTCGTCCCTCCTACATCGACCGCCAGCAGATCGAAGGATCGACGGCCGAAAAACGACTCTATGAGTTGATCTGGAAGCGTACGGTAGCCTCGCAGATGGTTTGCGCCGAGTTGGATCGCACGACCATCACGATCGAGATCGGGGGCAGCGAACTGCAGTTCATTGCCCAGGGTGAGGTGATCCGTTTCGACGGCTTCTTGAAGCTCTACTCCGAATCGACCGACGAGGATACGACCAGCGAAAGCAGCGAGGATGTACTGCCCCGCCTTTCGGCCGGAGACTTGCTCACGGCCAAGCAGATCGCCTCAACGGAGCGTTACACGATGCCCCCGGCACGTTACAACGAGGCTTCGCTCGTCAAGCGACTCGAGGAGCTGGGCATTGGTCGCCCTTCGACCTATGCACCGACGATCACGACAATCATCAATCGTGGATATGTCGAGAAGCAGAATCGTGAAAGCCAGAAACGCAACTACACGCAGCTGACCCTCTCGGGTAACAAGCTCACGCGCAAGACCCATACGGAGAGCTATGGCAAAGAGCGCAACCGCCTCTCGCCGACCGATATCGGCATGCTCGTAAACGACTACTTGGAGGTGCAGTTCGGCTCCATCTTGGACTACAATTTCACCGCCTCGGTCGAGAAGGAGTTTGACCGTGTAGCCGAAGGCGAGATCACGTGGAACAAGATGATCGGAGACTTCTATACCCCCTTCCACGGCATGGTCGAGGAGGCCATCGGCACCCAGACCGACCACAAGAGCCAGGTGCGCGAATTGGGTATCGACCCCAAGACAGGTCGCATGGTCAAGGCACGCATCGGTCGCTACGGTCCGATGGTCGAGATTGAGGCTGAGGAGGGTGGCAAAGCTCAATTTGCCTCGCTCAAGAAGGGACAACTGATCGAGGCGATTACCCTCGAGGAGGCCCTGGAACTCTTTGCACTGCCGCGTACGGTAGGCGAATTGGAGGGTGAGGAGTTGGTAGTCGGCATCGGCCGTTTCGGTGCCTACATCCGTCGTGGAAATTCGTTCACCTCGTTACAGAAAGGCGACGACCCCTACACGATCAGCTATGAGCGTTGCGTTGAGTTAATTCGCGCCAAAGAGGCCACAGCCGTAGCCTCTCGCACCCCCTTGCGCACCTTTGAGGAGGATCCCGACATGCTGATCAAGCAGGGCCCCTACGGCGCATACATAGCCTACAAAGGGAAGAATTACCGACTGCCGAAGGGGGCCAAGATCGAGGAACTGACCCTCGCCGCTTGTCTGGAGATCGTACAGAAATCGAAAAAACGATAATTGAAAATCCTTAAAACCTAATAAATATGAAGAAATTGCTAACTTTGATGGCTGCTGTCGCAATCGCATGGAGTGCGTCGGCACAAGAGCCCGAGGCCGAGAAGCAGGCCGAAGGGTATCAATTTACCGATCAGGTAGTGATCAAGACCACGCCGGTCAAGAATCAGAATCGTAGTGGTACGTGTTGGTGCTACTCGACGATGACCTTCCTCGAGAGCGAGATTCTGCGTGCCGGAGGCGAGGAGATTCATCTCTCGGAGATGTGGATTGTGCGCCACTCGTGGATGGAGAAGGCCGAGCGCTACATGCGCATGCACGGAGCGTTGAACTTTGCCGAGGGCGGTGCTGCTCACGACGTGACGGAGGGTATCAAGAAATACGGCATTGTCCCATTTGAGGTCTACAAGGGTCTGAACTATGGCACCGATCTGCCCGATTTCCATGAGCTTTCGGCTGCGCTGAAGGGCTACTTGGATGCTGTGATGCAGGCTGGTGAGCGTTCGCGTCGTCCGCTTTCGACAGCTTGGAAGCGCGGTTTCAACGCCCTGCTGGACGAGTATTTCGGCGAGATGCCCGAGACCTTTACCTGGAACGGTAAGGAGTACACGCCGAAGAGCTTTGCCGAGTCGCTGCCGATCAACATGGACGACTACATTGACATCAGCTCCTTCACGCATCACCCCTTCTACGAGAAGTTCATCCTGGAGGTTCCCGACAACTGGCTCTGGGGCGAGGTCTATAACCTGCCTTTAGAGGAGATGATGCAGGTCGTAGACCATGCGCTGGAGCAGGGTTACACGGTTGCTTGGGGTACGGATGTCAGCGAGAAGGGTTTCAGCCGCACCAAGGCTATCGGAGTAATTCCCGAAACCGATCCGAAGTCGATGAGCGGCACAGAGGCTGAGCGTTGGGGTCAGCTGACTGCCAAAGAGCGCGAGGCGGCCCTCTACTCATTTGATAAGCCGGGCAAGGAGCGTGCTATCAACCAGCAGATGCGTCAGGAGGCTTTCGACAACTACGAGACGACCGACGACCACGGTATGGTGATCGTAGGTACGGCAACCGACCAGAACGGTACAGTCTATTATAAGGTACAAAATTCGTGGGATACGGTAAAACCGTACGATGGTTTCTGGTACTTCTCGAAGCCTTTTGTGGCCTACAAAACCATGGACATGATGATCAACAAGAAGGCACTGCCGAAGGCTATTGCCAAGAAGTTGGGTCTTTAGCCCAGATAGACGGCTTGATAAGGGCCGTCGTCGAAGTTGTCATACAGAGCGATGGAGAGTCGGAGCGGCTCTCCATCTTTTATTTGGCCCGTAATCGCCACTCCGGGTTCGTAGGCCACTAGGTGGATATCTTCCAACAGACCAAGCCCCGGCTCACCGGCATATTTATAGAGGGCCTCTTTGGCGCTCCAGGCTGCCGCCAGAAAGGGCACATCGTCGCCCAAGCGTTGCTCTTCAGCCGTCAAATACTTCGCCTTGATACGTTGAAAATTGCGATCCAGCCGCTCCACATCCACCGCACACAGCCGATCACTGAAGAGTACTGCGACACACCCTTTGGAGTGACTTACCGAGATCCGGCAGCTACTCCCCACTACATAGGGTGCACCCACCGCATTATAGCGCACCTCCACATTGGTCCCCAGGACCCGATGCACAAGTGCACGCCACGAGAGCCACTCCTGTCGACGTTGCAGCGAGCCGAAGTTCTCGGCCTCAGCCCACTCGGCCTCCGAGACCTGACTGCGCAACAGGTCCGGCGATAAGATGGATTCCAGGATTAAACAGGGCGTGCTCATAGCACTTCGACCTTAATCTTGTCGATACGATGACGTTCCAACTCGCTGACCGTAAAACGAATGTTATGCGCCACAAACGAATCCCCTTTATGCGGAAAATCGCGTTTAAGTTCAAGCATTAGACCAGCCAAGGTCTCCGCATCACCCTTTACATCAGAGAAGAGATCCTCATCCAGATCGAGAATACGTTCAAAATCGACAATATGAGCCTTGCCCTCAAATAGATAAATCTGAGGCCCCAGCACCGTATAGAGTTTTTGTGCCGTATCGCTCTCGTCCGAGATCTCACCAACAATCTCTTCAATGATATCCTCCAGTGAGACCAAACCAAGCGTCGATCCATACTCATCAACCACAATGGCCATGTGTACTTTATTAGACTGGAACTCCTCCAGCAGGTCATTGATCTTCTTGTGTTCGGGGACGAAATAGGGTTTTCGGATCAATTGCTGCCAACCAAATTCGTTGCCACGGTTGATGTAGGGCATCAGATCCTTCACATAGAGCACACCACGGATGTGGTCGATGTCCTCGTCGTAGATCGGAATACGCGAGAAGCCCGACCGCATGATCAACTCCTTGAGCCGCTCATAGTCGGCCGTCAGTTCAATGGCCGAGATATCGACTCGCGGTTTCATAATCTCTTGCACCTCTGTGTTGACAAAATTCACGATACCCGACAACATCTCATGCTCCTCCTCGCTCTCCGAATGGGTCATATCGACCGCCTCGGCCAATTCATCGAGAGAGATCTCCTGCCGACGCGAGGCGCGCTCGCTAATCGACGTGCCGGTCCGCACCAAGATGATCGCCAACGGATAGGTAATCTTTCGGATGACCTGCAAGGGTTTTGAGACAAAGCGGGCAAAACGCATCGGAGACGATTGTGCCAGCACCTTCGGCAGCACCTCGCCACAGAGCAAAAGCAAGAAGGTAACTAAAACTGTCTTGAAGAGAAACTCAAAGCTATGGAAGACCAGCAACGAATCGATGATCAGTGCCGTAAGCAACGTAATGCCGATATTGACCACATTGTTGGCAACTAAAATGGAGGCCAACAACATATCCACATCCGAAAGCAGTTCGATGATGCGACGATCGGTCGTATCCTCCGACTGCTTTAGTTGCTGAATCTCCGTCGGAGTCAAGGAGAAGAACGACGTTTCCGAACCACTTACCAACGCCGACACACAGAGCAGGAGGAGTGTCAGCACACCCATCCAAACCACCATGCCGAGGTCGAACTCCGAAGCCAGGCTAATCCACCCCGTCGATGCGTTCGCAACAAACGTTGTCATCTCCCCTATGCGTTGTTAATCGAACAGATCTTCTGATTGGCTCTCCGCAGGGGTCGTGGCATCTAACTCGGTATCTCGTACCACCGCCTTACGCGACGACCCACTTTGGGTAATGAAGGTGGCATGACGCTTCACAAAGGCCGGCTCTTCCTTGCAACGATCAATGTTTTCGTAGCGGCTCGAGGGGGCACCCAACACAATTGGGGGCTCTACTTTCGGCTTCTCAACCTCCGCTTTAGGTTGCTTAAACGACTGCAACACGGTCTCTCCATCACCGTTATCCGTCTTGGGTTTCACCGGCTCATAAGCACGCTCGGCACTCAAACGCTCGGAAACACTCTGCGGGAAGCCCGTAGCCACCATCACCAACTCGATGGCATCACCCAGCGAGGGTTTCTCGCTTGTACCCCAGATGATCTCGGCCATCTGCGTCTTGCCATCTTCGGTGCGCACGCTGGCCGAAGCCTGGATGAAATCGAGGATATCCATCACCTCCTGCAGGCTCAAGTGGTCGGCCTGATCGACCGAAACATTGACCAGAATCTTCTGTGCACCGCTGATCTTGCTGCTCTCCAGCAGGGGCGAATTGAGTGACGCCTCGGCCACCTGCAAGGCACGACCCTCACCCTCGGCCGTAGCAACTGCCATGTGGGCACGACCGCTGTTGCTCATCACGCGCTTGACATCGGCAAAATCGACATTGACCAGATCACTCTTCACGGTGATGATCTCGGCAATACCCTTCGTAGCCAGCAGCAGGATATCATCCGCCTTGCTGAAGGCCTCCTTGAGCGAGGCGTGGCGATAGAGCTTGGCGATATTCTCGTTGTTGATTACCAATAGCGAATCGACCGTCTTGCGCAACTCGTTAATACCCTCCTGCGCCTGGTCGAAGCGGATACGACCCTCCACGGGGAAGGGCGAGGTCACCACAGCAACCGTCAGCAGCCCCATCTCCTTGGCCAAGCGAGCAATCACGGGCGAGGCACCCGTACCCGTACCACCACCCATTCCGGCAGCGATGAAGAGCATGCGTGCCCCCATCTCGGTCAGGGCCTGACGAATCTCGTCGATCGACTCAAGGGCCAAACGACGACCCTCCTCGGCATTGCCACCGGCCCCCAAACCGGGACCCATCTGGATCTTTTGCTCCACGGGGTTTACAGCCAAAGCCTGCTCATCGGTATTACATACCATGAAGGTCACGCCCTCGATACCCATGTGCCACATGTGTCCTACAGCATTACCACCTGCGCCACCTACGCCCATGACGGCAATCAACGAATTTTTCGTACGCGGAATATTGATTTCAGAAAATACATTCTCGGTCATAGTCTTGACTTATTTTTGTAGCCCATCTCGCCTCATGCAAGGACACAGGGCTCTTATCTGTTCATCTTTAATCTACAAACAATCAGCTTTTACAACTCCTCATCCTCGGCCTTGCGGAACAATTCCTCGACCTTCCCCAGGATGTTAACAATGAATCCAGGCGAATCACCCTTCTGCTCCTGCTTTTCGCGGGCACGGCGCTCCTTCTCCTCCTGTTTCTTACGGCGAGCCTCCTCTTTTGCCTCTTGCTTCAGACGACGAGCTCGCTCACGCGGCGACTCCTCCTCTTCGAGTTCCTCCTCGTCGGATACTACCGGCGGCTCGTTCTCGATCTCATCCTCCTCGTTCCTCACAGAAGGATGCTCTACCGACGTCGAATCCGATTGCTGCGGCGGCTCGGGCGTAGCACCCTGCTCTTGCACCGGAACGGCCGGCTTTTCCGACTCGGGCTGCACCTTCGGCGGCTCAGGTTGTACCGGTTGCTCGGGCTGCATCGGCTGCTCCGGCACCACAACCGGTTTGGGAGGCAAGGCTACATAGGCCGTACCTTTATGGCTGCGCTCCGAAGCCTTGACCAACAGACCGGCAATCGTAGCATAGGCCGGATCTGCCAACTGATCCAGAGACTCAGGCGTGAGCCCCGACTCGGGAACAGCCACACGCACCTCCATCTTGGTCACCTGGCGGAAGAGTTCCTCTACATCTGTCAAATTGGCCGAGCCTCCCGTCAGCACGATGCCATAATTGAGGCGATCGGCATAGCCCGAGATCTCCAGCTCCTCCATGACATACTCGATAATGTCGAGCATACGCGACTCGATAGCCGTAGCCAGATTACGTTGTAAAATGTCAAGCGTCTCGCGCTGCGTGCGACCCGTCACACGCACAACCTTCTCCTCGCCAACACGCGAAGCAACAGCCGAGCCATATTTCTGCTTCAGGCTCTCCACATAACGCTCCGGCACGCCCAACGCACGGATATCTTTGTTGATGGCGTTCGCACCCATCGGGATCGAGGCCACGTAACGCACCACCTTGCGGAAATAGACCGTCACGTCGGTTACCTCGCCACCGATATCGACCACAGCAACGCCCTCCTCCTTCTCATCCTCGTTCAGGACCACCTCGGGCAACGCCAGGGTGTTCGGCAACACCTCGGCCAACTCCACACCGGCACGGCGGAAGGCCAGACCGATACGCTCCATTGGAGTCTTGGCACACAGGACATAGTTGAAGGTCGAGGAGAGCTTATTACCGAACGAGCCATTCGGATGCAGCACCTCTTTCTTGTTGTCGATCAGATAATGCTGCGGGATATACTCCATGATCACCTCCTTCTCGGGGGCTTGCAGGTTGCGCATGCGATCGAACAGATTCTTCACATCCTGATCGCTCACGCCCGTCTCGGGTTTCGAGACAAAGACATAGTCCGAATGGCGTGCACAACGCACAAATTCACCCGAAACGCCAGCATAGGCCTCCGTAATACGGATATTGGCCTGTTCTCCCGCCTCCTCAAAGGCAGCAATAACGGCCTCGCCCACCTGCTGGATATTCTCGATCTGTCCGGCTACCACGTCACCGACTTTGAGTGGCTTCGACACCAACCCTCGCAACGCCAGTGCCCCGTCGTCGAAACGCTCGGCAACGGCCACAACCACGTTGGATGAGCCTAAATCGACGGCTGAAATATAACTCTTTCTCTCCACAGTTCTATTGGTATTTACTTATTTTTCAATTCCTAACAACCCACACTCCTATCGACAGACCACGCGATCCGAATAGCGGACATCCACCTCACGAAAACGCTCCCATCCCAAGTGTGGCAACCCTCGTTCATAGAAACGATCCAATTTCCTAAACTTCTCTTCCACCTCCTCGATGCGGCCAAACCGGATCGTAAAAGGACCGCTTCGCGGGACAAGCGCGATATTCAATGCACCGCTCGAGGCGGTCGTAGCAATGATTTGCACTACCTCCTCGCTCCAAAAATCGGTCGTTTCAAGTTGTTCTACAAAGGTAAGAAGTTTCACGAAATCTTCGTAGTTTTTTTGCAACTTTTTTTGCTCGCGACGCAAAGACTCCTGCCGAGCCGACAAACGATCGACCTCCTCCCCACTTCGGCGGGCCAAATAGCGATATTTTCGGACCGAGTCGGCCTGCTGCCGATCGAAGACCTCCTTCCGCAAGGCATACTCCTCGTCGGTCTCAAATCCCAACCAGTGCAACAGATGGCGATCCAACCGCCGATAGCGCTCCCGCCGCGCCTTGAGTAGGTGGTTCCGCTGCGCCGCCATGAAGGGATATTTCTGACGCTCCAACCCCAAAATCGTTGTATCGCGCAGCCACAACGCATGTTCTACCCACGCAGCGACCGAACCCATATAGTCTCGTGGAACAGGCAGACGATACGATCCCGTCACCACCGGCACATAACGCGATGAGCGCGGAGGTGTCGCAAAAAGGTACCCTTCACGGGTCAAATAGCCATCACATTCATCCAATCGCAGGCGTAACACCGGCTCCCGTTGAGCGATCGCAATACGCAGCCGCCCCCGATCATCGACCGAGGCATCAACCCGCTCGACAAATCCGTTGCGGGCGATCAGCTGCTCGATACCCACCAGATCGACCGAATCAATCGGCTCTCCCAGCGTCGAAATGCGTTGCTTGGCTAAAGCCTGAACGACCTGTTCCGAGCGAATCAACGACCCGTGTGCGGTGCTGTCGGCAAGGACAATTTCGAGTCTCTCTACGCGTAGATGGCTACGCAACCGCTGCGATCGCAACATCGCCAGCGCGCAATAGCCCACCACGACACACCAAAGCGCGCCAAAAAACAGGTATCGTTGCCACCGAGCCATCGCTATTGCCTACGCCTCCGGATGGTTTGACACTTTACGACGCAAGACCTCAGCTACAGCCTCACAGCAGGCGTCAATATTGCCCGCACCAAACGTGATGACCACATCGGTCGGCTGCTGAGCCAAATAGTCAGCCAACTCCTCTCGCGCAATGATCCGACAGGGGACCGTGACCCGCTCGGCAATGAGCTCCGAGCAGATGCCCTCGATCGGCTCTTCACGCGCCGGATAGATCGGCAGCAGAATCACCTCGTCAGCCTCCGAGAGTGCCTCGGCAAACTCCGCATAGAGATCTCGCGTGCGGGTATAGAGGTGCGGCTGGAAGATGGCCGTCACCCGACGTTCGGGGAACATGCGGCAGACCGAAGTCAGTGCCGCAGCCAACTCACGCGGATGGTGGGCATAGTCGTCCATATAGACCTGCTCGGGCGTGTTCAGGTAGAACTCAAACCGACGTTTTACCCCCGAGAAGGTGGCCAAACCCTCACGCAGCAACGCCTCGTCCAGCACAACGCCCTCCTTTTGGGCGGCACACCACACCAACGCCGTAGCTGCTACGGCATTTTCAATGTTGACCCAACCCGGAATGCCGAGTGTACAATCCGTCACCACACGATCGGGCATCACCAGATCGAAGCGATAATGGCCACCCTGCTGCAAGCGAATCCGCGTAGCATAAAAGTCGCACGGCGTATCGTAGGCATAGCGATAGGTTGCAATTTGCTCGTTGCAGATCGCCACATCGACCCCCGATTTGATCACCAGTGCGCCGCCCGGCTTGATGCGATCGACAAACTGCGAGAAGGCCTCTTTGACCTTTTCGTGGGTGCCGTAGATATCGAGGTGATCTGCATCGGCCGAGGTGATCACCGCTACATCGGGCGACAGCCGCAAAAACGAACGGTCGAACTCATCGGCCTCCACAGCCAATCGCGCCCCTTCGCCCAGCACCAAGTTGCCGTTAAAATTCTTCGAGATACCCCCCAGAAAGGCCGATCCGCCTCCGGTCACAACACGATTGAGCCATGCCACCATTGTCGAAGTCGTTGTCTTACCGTGTGTGCCGGCTACAGCCATCACATAGCGACCCTCGGAGAGGTGGCCCAGCATCTGCGAACGTTTCTCGATCGTAAAACCGGCCTCGACAAAGTAGCGATATTCAGCATGATCGGTCGGCACGGCCGGCGTATAGACCACGATCGTGGTTGCCGGATCGCGCATCGCCTCGGGGATCAACGCTACCCCCTCCTCGTAGTGAATTTCAGCCCCCTCGCGCTCCAATTCGGCGGTTAGGCGGGTCGGTGTGCGGTCATAACCCGCAACGCGGCATCCGGCATGCAGAAAATAGCGCGCCAAGGCACTCATACCGATGCCTCCAATACCCAGAAAGTAGTAATTCTTCTTCATCACAACAACCTCATTAGAGGAGTTTTAAGATCTCATCAACAATATCTTCGGCGGCCTGCGGACGTGCCAATGCAGCCAACGCCGTACGCATCGCCTGCAAGCGCTCCTCATCGGCCAACAGAGCCAACGCCTTCGGTACCGCCTCGCTGCAACAAGCCGCATCGGTCACCAGCTCGGCAGCCCCCTTATTGGCCAACGCGCGGGCATTCATCGTCTGATGATCCTCGGCCACATTGGGCGAGGGCACAAACAGCACCGGCTTGGCCACGAGGCACAACTCCGAGACCGTACCTGCACCACTGCGCGAGATGACCAGATCGGCCGCAGCGTAGGCCAGGTCCATCCGATCAATGAAGGCTCCCTGCCAGATATGTTTCGTCGGGTGCTCGGCCAGGAAGGCCTGCATCTCCGGCTCATAATATTTTCCCGTCTGCCAAATCACCTGCACGGGGGCCTCACCATCGAGCTGCTCGATCCATCGCTTCATCATCTCGTTCAGCGTACGCGTACCAAGCGACCCGCCCACCACCAGCAGTGTCTTGCGCTCGGCCGTAAAGCCATAGTGGGCCAAAGCCTCTGTCCGATCGGCTCCCGACTGCGAGAAATTACCACGCAACGGATTGCCGGTCAAGCGAATACGATCGGCAGGAAAGAATCGCTCCATGCCCTCATAGGCCGTGCAGATCGTCCGAGCCCGCTTGGCCAGGATCTTGTTCGTCAGGCCGGCATAGGAGTTTTGCTCCTGGATCAGCGTCGGCACCTTCAATCGTTGCGCCGCCCACAAAACCGGGGCACTAGCATAACCGCCAAAGCCCACCACCAGATCGGCCCCGAAGGAGCGAATCGTCTGTTTGGCGCGACGGATGCTCTTCCACACCTTGAAGGGAACGAGCAGATTACGCCAATCAAGCCGACGTTGCAGACCAGCAATCGGAAGGCCCACAATACGATACCCCAACGCCGGCACCTTCTCCATCTCCATCTTGCCCTCGGCGCCCACAAAGAGCAACTCCACACGATCGCCCAAGCGACGTTTCAACGCCTCGGCCACCGCTACGGCCGGGTAGATATGGCCACCCGTACCGCCTCCCGAAAGGATAATTTTATACGGTTTATTCATCGTTTTCTTTACTTGTGGTTACGGATCTTCTCAATCCGGATAAGCCCATATACTTTTACATACTAATTTTCATGCAGTTACCGCCCCCAATTCTCCCGATCGAGCGACCGATAACCGATCGCCTCGGCAATGTGAGCCGCCGAGATATCGGCCGCACCCTCCAAATCGGCAATCGTGCGAGCTACCTTCAAAATGCGGTCGTAGGCGCGTGCCGAAAGCGACAGTTGCTCCATAGCACGGCGCAACAGCCGCGTCGAGGCGGCATCCAATTGGCAATAGTCGCGCAACATGGCTGTATTCATCCGCGCATTCGTATAGACCCCTTCAATGCCACGAAACCGATCTCGCTGGATGGCACGCGCACGCGCCACACGCTCCCGAATCGAAGTACTCGACTCCCCCTCGGCTGCCGCATGCAACTCTTGCGGCTCAACCGGGGTCACCTCGATGTGCATGTCGATGCGATCCATCAGCGGGCCGGAGATCCGTCCCATATAGCGATGCACGGCACTGGGCGAGCAGGCACACTCCTTCGAGGGGTGGTTATAATAGCCACAGGGACAAGGATTCATCGCGGCCACCAACGTAAAGTTGGCCGGATAACGCACACTGTAGCGGGCACGCGAGACGACAATCTCCCGATCTTCGAGCGGCTGGCGCAGCACCTCCAACACCGAACGGCCAAACTCGGGCAACTCGTCGAGAAATAGTACGCCGTTGTGGGCCAACGAGACCTCTCCCGGGTGGGGCGTCTGGCCTCCGCCAATGAGCGAGACGGGCGAAGCCGTATGGTGCGGAGCACGGAACGGGCGATAGCTCATCAACCCCTCGAAGCGTTGCAAGCCGGCCACGGAGTGAATCTTGGTGGTCTCCAACGCCTCGTCGGTGGTCAGCAGCGGCAGAATCGTCGGCAGGCGTCGCGCCAGCATCGTCTTACCCGAACCGGGCGAGCCAATCATCAGCACATTGTGACCTCCCGCAGCAGCTATCTCCAGTGCACGTTTTACGTGACTTTGCCCCTTCACATCGCGAAAATCCTCCGCATAACGACCCTCCTCACGCAACTCCACCGTAGGCTCTACAGTATGACTGGGTGCAATCCGTGTATCACCATTTAGATAGTCGATCACCTGGCGCAGACACTGCACGCCAATCACCTCTAAGCCATCGACCACAGCCGCCTCGGCTGCATTGTCGATCGGAAGAATCAGCCGCTTCAGCCCCGCCTGACGCGCTGCAATGGCCAACGAAAGCACACCGCGCACCGGCATCACCGATCCATCGAGCGAAAGCTCACCGGCAACCATCGTTTCGGCCAACAGATCTCCCTCAATGCGTTCCATGGCGGCCAAGATACCTACAGCAATCGGCAAATCAAACGAAGCACCCTCTTTGCGTAGATCAGCCGGAGCCAGATTGACCACCACTTTGCGACCCGACATCTTCTCACCCGAATTTTCAAAGGCCGAGCGGATACGCTGTTCGCTCTCCTTAACAGCATTATCGGGCAGACCGACCAGGAAGAGACCCAGGCCTCCTCCGGTGATATTGACCTCGACGGTCACATGCACGGCATCAATGCCGGCCAACGCAGCGGTATGTATGCGGACAAACATAATCTCGGTTAGAAAGGAGCCTCATCATTCAAATTCACGGGCTTCATCGAGACCCCTTGCGGCGGTAGGCCAAACTCATCACCACCCGTAACAGCTCCCAAGCCGCCAGAAGCTCCGCCACTCATACTGCTCGTGTAATCGTCATAAGCCGGCGTCGATGCCCCTCCCTGTGCCGGAAGAGCCGCATCATCGACATCCATAAAGCGAGTCTGCTCCTTCACGAAGCGCAGATTTACATCGCAAACTGCACCGTTACGGTGCTTGGCCAGGATAAACTCAGCCATACCCGCAGTCGGAGCACCATTCTCGTCGGTGTGAATACCGTAATACTCCGGACGGTGGATGAAGGCCACGATATCAGCATCCTGCTCGATGGCTCCCGACTCACGCAGGTCGGAGAGTTGCGGACGTTTCGATCCGCCACGCATCTCGGTCTGACGACTGAGCTGCGACAGGGCAATGATCGGCACATTGAGCTCCTTGGCAATACCCTTCAGCGTACGCGAGATGAAGGCCACCTCCTGCTCACGGTTACCATTCTTGGTCTCGCTGTTGCCGGTCATCAGCTGCAAGTAGTCGATGATGATAATCTGAATATCATGGTGGGTCTTCAGACGGCGAGCCTTCGAACGGAACTCAAAGACCGAAAGACCCGGTGTATCGTCGATGTAGAGCGGTGCCGTCGAGAGGGGCTTGGTGGCCGACTCCAGGTGTCGCCACTGCTCGGGCGAAAGGCGACCCGACTTCAGGTCATTACCCGCCAGACCCGTCTCGGCCACAATCAAACGCATCATGAGCTGGACAGAGGACATCTCCAACGAGAAGAAGGCGACACCCTTGCCGTAATCAACAGCCATATTGCGGGCCATCGAGAGCACAAAGGCGGTCTTACCCATGGCCGGACGTGCAGCGATGATCACCAAATCCGAAAGCTGCCAACCCATCGTCACCCGGTCGATCGCCATGAATCCCGACGGCACGCCGTTGATCGACGAGTCGTTCTTCGAGGCCTCCTCAATCTGGCTGAGCGCACGCGCCAAGACATCCTTGGAGGATTGTACCGATCGTTTGACATGGCCCTCCGAAACCTTAAAAATCTCGCCCTCGGCAAAACCGATCAAATCGGTCACGTCGGTCGATTCGTCGTACGAACGACGCTGAATCTCGGTAGCCGAACGGATCAGTTCGCGTTGGACATGTTTCTGGGCCACAATCTTGGCATGGAACTCGACATTGGCGGCCGAACCGACCTTTTGGGTCAGTTGGGCCAGGTAGGCAGCTCCACCCACCTTTGTTAGCTCCTTCTTAACCTTTAGTCGCTCGGAAACGGTATAGAGGTCGATCGGCTTCAACTCGATCGAAAGTTCCTGAATTGCACGGTAGATCAGCTGATGCTGTTCGCTATAAAAAGACTCCTCTTTCAGATACTCCTGGACAGCAATCACACTGTCCTGCTCAAGCATCAAAGCACCCAGCACCGCCTCCTCAAGTTCAACAGCCTGAGGGGGCACCGTGCCGATCGCATCCGTCATCGCCTGAAAAGTCTCCCGATTGCGGGAGTAGGGGGTATTATACTCTTTTGCCATGGGTTGGTAATCTACATTTCAACCCTCAAAATTAGCAATTCGTTCCGATATATCAAAACCGAACCTAAAGGTTCGGTGTCAAAAAGTATGTTGATAACAAATTGAACCCCCACAAAGGGGGACTAATCCGCCAGATCAGCCTGTCGAAAAGTTGTTTGCAACTCACCTCTACTCGCCATCACGCATTCCGCCCAGCATCAGCCAAAACGGCCACACTAATACGGCAATCAGGAACCGCTTCCACAATTGCCTGAATGCAGGCACGCATCGTACTGCCCGTCGTCAGTACATCATCGACCAAAAGCAGATGGCAACCAGCCAATCGTTCGGGATGCGCGACTCGAAAAGCGCCTTGCACATTTTTAGCTCGCTCTTCCCTCGTTCTCCACACTTGGGGATGCGTATAATGTGTGCGTATGACACTCTGTGTGTCCACCTTGAGTCCCGTCCATTCGGCGATGCCGCGTGCCAACTCCTCCGACTGATTATAGCCTCGCCACATCCGTCGTAGCGGGTGCAACGGCATCGGAATCACCCTATCAACATCGGAAAGAAACACACTCCCGACCAACTCTTTCCCATACCAACGCCCCACTTCGCGCGCTAAACGCCAACGCCTATGATACTTAAATTGGTGTATCAAATGCCGCCACTGTGGGGTTTTGTGGAACATCAACATAGCCACAAGACGAACCTCACACCCCTCCAAGCTGAGACGCTCACATGGTGGAATGTTGCGAACTACCCAATCGTAGGTCAGCGGAGCGGAGCCAAAACAAGGAGAACAGATCAACCCCTTCTCATCGCCGAGCGGCATATCGCAGACCGGGCAATGAGGAGGAAAGATCAACGCAATAAAGGCTCGCCACCAACTATTGAGGATCGACATTGATACTGATGGTAACTGATTTATAATCGGGATGTTCCGCAATTCGTTTCAACTGCTCGCGGAGCAACTCATGGGCTCGCTGACGTGATGCCGACTGCTCGATTTTAAGCAGCAACGAACGGATATATTCGCCCCGGATACGATCCACCGGAGGCGCCACCGGCCCCATCAACCGACGCCCGAAACGAGCTCGCAGTTGTTGCGCCAGTTCGCCCACACAGCGGCGCAAGAGATCCGGATCGGTGTGGCGCAACGTGAGTTGGGTCAAGCGAGTATAAGGAGGGTAGTTGAAATCCTCGCGTTCGCGGAGGAGCGTTTGGCTCATCATCTCAAAATCACCATACAGCACTTGTTGCAAAATGGGATGCTGCGGTTCAGCTGTCTGGATGACCACTTCGCCATCCGAAGCGCGACGACCGGCACGACCTGCCACCTGCGTGAGCTGCTGAAAAGCGCGCTCCGTAGCTCGAAAATCGGGATTATGAAGCAGGTTGTCGGCATTCAACACGCCGACCAAGGCAACCCCCTCGAAATCAAAACCTTTAGTCACCATCTGCGTCCCGATCAGAATCGACGTTCGCCGTGCGGCGAAGTCGCCAATAATGCGGTTAAAGGCACTCTCCGAGGTCACCTCATCTCGATCCAGACGCGCCACCTGCACCTCGGGAAACAATTGCCGAATCTGTTCCTCAATCTTCTCCGTACCGAAGCCCATCGGCTGCAGATCGACCACCTTGCATGAGGGGCACTTCTCCACGACCGGCTCGGTATGGCCGCAATAGTGACACACGAGCGCATTGCGCCCCTTGTGGTAGGTCAAGGTCACATTGCACGATGGACATTGGGCCGTCCAACCACACTCCGTACAGGCCAAATAGGGGGCAAAGCCTCGTCGATTCTGAAACAGAATCACCTGCTCACCACGCGCCAGGGTCTGTTCCATCTTATCCAGCAACAGCTTGTTGAAGTGTCCATGTCGTTCGCCTCGCCGGGCAGCACGACACGTATCCGAGAGATAGATTTTCGGGGGGCGCGCCTCGCCATATCGCTCACTCAGGCAGGCAAAGCCATACTTTCCGTAGCGGGCATTGAGCCACGACTCAAGCGAGGGCGTAGCACTTCCCAGCACCGCCCGTCCCCCCGCAGCATGAGCCATATAGACGGCCACATCGCGGGCCTCGTAACGTGGAGCCGGCTCGGCCTGCTTATAGCTAGCATCGTGCTCCTCATCGACAATCACGAGTTGTAAATTTCGAAAAGGCAGGAAGATCGACGAACGCACACCCACGACAAATTCGCCTCCTTGCGAGTGGTTCAGTTGCAGGTAGGTCTCAGCACGTCGCAGGTTAGTCAGGCGCGAATGATAGGCTGTCACTCGGCTGCCAAAGATACGCTCCATGCGCTCGATAAGCTGTGCCGTGAGGGCAATTTCGGGTACAAGCAACAAGACATCGCCCCCGCGAGCCAACGTTTCGGCGATCAGGTGGATATAGATTTCGGTCTTGCCCGATCCGGTGATGCCATGCAGCAAAGCCGCCGTCTTTCCCTGCTCAAAACTTGCATGCAGAGCCTCCAGAGCTTGCGTCTGGTGTTCCGAGAGGGTCGGCAGCAAGAAACGAGCCACATCGTGACCCCCGTCACGTGTATGCTCCTCAATACACAAAATCTCCTTCTTGACCAGCGAATTGAGGGGTGTTATCTCCGAACGGAGCAAGCGACGAGCCACCTCCCCGGTGCGCATACGCTCCTCACTCCCGACCACCTCCAACAAGGCAGCATAGAGCCTCGGAGCTCGCCGCTCGTAATGATCCAGCAGCTCATTCAAGGCCTTCTCATCCGACGCATAATGCGGAGCAAGGCGATAATAACGTTCCGTGCGGGGTTGGAATTGCCGATCGAGCAGTTGTGCTTCGGAGTCGGCCGAGGGTTTCATCAGGGCGGGCAATGCCGAGCGCATCACCTCTCCCAACGAACAGATATAATAGGTAGCGATCCACTCCCAAAGGCTGCGCTGTGCGCCACTGAGCAGCGGACGATCATAGAGACGACGTTCGATGGATTTTACGCGAGCAACCGTCGGCCGGCGGTCGTGGACCTGCCAAACGATGCCCGTATAGTATTTGCGAAGGCCGAACTGCACCACCACAGCATCCCCCGCCTCCACCTCCATTCCATCCGGGATGGCGTAGGTATAGGCCGGTTGTGCAAGCGGCAGAACAATATCGGCAAAACGAGACACGATCAGATCTTCAGCGTCTCAAAACCCTGGCCATAGACGCCAACGACCGAGCCTACGGTCATAAAGGCATTCGGATCGACCGTCTTGACATGCTTGAGCAACAGCTGCGTTTCGCGCTTACGGCAGACCACCATCACCACCTTCGTATTACTCTTCGAGTACCATCCTTGGGCATCAATTAACGTCACACCTCGGTGAACGTTGTTGGCTATCGCCTCAGCCATCTTCTCGGGATCTTTAGTCACAATAAGCACCTGCGTAGATTGCTGGCTACCAGCTTGAATCATATCGACCGTATAGCCCACCACGGCCGTCATGATGTAGCCATAGATGACCGTAGCAATCGAATAAACATGTACCCACTCACCCGTTTCAGGATCCTGCTTGAAGAGCAATAACGCCGAACCAATAATAAACAGGTCGCTGTAAATCAGAATCTTACCATAGCTCACCGTACGATAGTGATTGATAATCACAGCGGCAATATCCGTACCTCCGGTCGAGCCTCCCTGCGAAAAACAGATCACAATACCGATACCGGCACAGACTCCACCCAAGACAATAGCCACGATCGGGTCAGCCAACTTGAGAATATCCACGACAGCACCCGTTTCAGGATCGGAGAACAGCATCTGCCACATATTCATACTAAGCGACAAGACGACAACGCAATAGATAGTCTTGATACCAAAATTCCACCCGACAATAAACCCTGATATCAATAGCAATACACCATTGATAATCAGCACCATTGTACCGATCTGAATATCTACTCCAACCGTATTGGAGAGTGCTTGGGTGATCACCAGAGCCAAACCCGATGCACCACCGCCCGTACCCTCATTCGGGAGAATACAAGCCACCCAGCCAAACGAGTAGAACAACATACCCGAGGCCATGACCACATATTCTTTGATCGTCTTCAAGATCGCTGTAATCGTAATAGGAGCCATAAGCAAGCGTTTTTGAAGGTTCGTGTATCGTTACAAAATGCAAATGTATAAATTTTTGATGACAATATCACGGGCGCAACCTGAAAAAAATACAGCAGATTGTGCCTCCGTATTACTTGTCGCGACGGATCGTCTCCTCACGAATCAGGCAGCCGGGAACGATACGCCGAGCACCATCCGTGATGCGGAACGTGGTGTAACGCAGGGCGGCATTACCCTCTTTGCCCTCCTCGTCGCTCTCTTCACCCGCCTCCAGGGCCTCCAGGGCGCCGAAGCGGTTGTCCCAGATTTTTCCTTCGATAGGCTCAATGCGCCCCACACGCTCGTAGGAGATAGTTCCATCAACATCCTGCACCGGCATCAACACATCGAATTTCGAGCGTTTGTTGATACCCTCTTTTAAGCCGATGGCAACCTCCACGGTGCGCTCGTCGGCATTGATGCGCTCGATCGGGGTGTTTACCTTGAACTCGTCATACGCGCGCTGCAACTCAACAATCGACTTATCGACAGCACGAGCGCAGACACGCAACATCTGCTCGCTTTTCGGGCGCTGGGCATAGCTACGGCTCGAGAGGTTGGCCGCCGAGGTGGTTGTCGAACCCACATAGACCATCTGGAACAACGAGCTCTGATTGAAGGCCTCGTAGCGGGCGGGATCCACATTGGGATTCACAGTCCAATATTGCGACCAGAAGGTCTCTGCAACCTCTGTATTCCAATCCAGGCGATAGAGATAGGAGGTAATATTCACTCTAAAACCATCCACCTCTTCAGCCAGGTCTCCGGCCATATTACCCAAATCCTCATAAGCAGAGGATTCGCTTGCCACACTCAAAATACTACCGAGACCTCGCAGAAGCCCACCGACCAATGCCGAACGCTCACCGCGATCCACATAGGTAATATCATTGACTAGCAGGAAGGTCTTTCCGATAAGCTCGGCACCGCCATCGCCCACACTCTGGATACCTCGACCCGAGGCAATCGCCAAGGCAACATCGGACTCCGATGCGTCATAAAAGCCACGCTCAAGCATCAAGTTGATATCGAATCCACCCGTCGTACTGTCTCGGTTAAACCACTTAGCCACCAACTCTCGCGGAACATCATTCGCTCGGATGAATGCCTCAATATCTTGTCGATTCTGCGACTCAACCTTCTTCCCCTTGCGCATCTTACGCGCTGAGGATTCAAAGGAGCGAACCGGAAGGTTATGGTCATTGAACTTATCAGGCGTAGGAATCGAGAAAAAAGCCTGCTCGATCTCGCTGCCATAGGGGAAACTCGAGTGGCACATAAGCACCGAATAGAGTGAGCTGCGGTGATAACGGGCAATCGACCCATCTGCCATCACGCCATCCGCCTTGCCGTAGCCACTCTCGGTCGATCCGGCAGCCTCCACGTGTGTGGTAGACCCCGAGTTGTTTGCCGTTCCACTTTGTGCCATAGTGCTGGTGGCGACACTCAAGGCCGCCACCAGCATCCATATATTCTTCATGAGAGGTTCTCTTTATTTAAAATAGGTGTCCGTTGGATTACTTCCACGGCCAAGCGTCGCGGTAGATCGTCTGCTTCTGGTTCGTACCATAGGCAACACCCACCTCTCTCCAACCGTTGATCTGAGCCATAGCCTGCTCATGACTCTGACGGTTGTCACGCTCCTCAATAGCTCGCAGGTAGTCGATATCCTCCTTAACACGAGCCTTGATCTCCTTCAGCAGAGCCATCGCCTCCTCATAGCAGGAGGCATCAGGGAGGATCTCCGCCAAATAGGGAGCCGCCGCACGTGCAGCTGCAGCATCCTGTCCGGCAGCCCAAATCGCACGAGCCTGAGCCAGGTTACGCAACGCTTGATCATCACGATACTTCTTGAAGATCTCAACAGCCACCTCTACAATGCGGGGGTAGCTGGGACAAGCCTCCGGATAGACCGCCAAGCGGAAAAGAGCCTCTTCGTACTTGTAGGCACCGGCCAACGTCTGGGCCACCGTAATGATGTTATCACACTGACTCTCGTAGTAGTCGATGATTCGGGTATTCATCTGCGTAAAGAATCGCTGCAGATCGGGCAACGAAGCCGAGATCTGTCGCAAACTCTGGTTGTAAGCCTTCTCAGGGCTATTGCCCACACCACGGGTCGAGATCACAGTCGAGCCGAAGATCTTCTTGGCAAAGGCATCCACCACATAGAGATTCCACTCCACCTCCTGACGATACTTGGTGGGAGCACCAGGCAACACCTGCTCATCAACCATCTGTGCCGAGCAGGTCACATAGAATTGTGCAAAATCTTCCGTAGCACCCATGCCACATTGAGCCGTGGCAGTAATGAGCTTCGATTCAAGCGCATGGCGCGACGCAGCAGGAATCGTCACGGCCTCCTCGGGGAGATAGACCGAGATGGGAACTTGCGGAAGACTCGTCGGAGCCGTCTCGGCCGTCTGAGCCATCAGAGGTGTCATCACCACCGAGGCCAAGAGCAGAGAAAAGAGGTTCTTTATAGACATTTTCATACGTTTCGATATTAAATTATTTGTTTCCAAGCAACAGGGTAACCTGACCCAGGCCCTGGTTCATCAACTTGATGTCGGTGATGTTGTAGGGGGCATTGCGCAGGAACTTCACCAACTCGCGTGCAAACTGATTGGCAGCAATAGAGCGACCGCGCTCATCGTAAACAGGAATGCGAACATCGTCAAACTGCATGTAAAGCTCGTTGTCATCGACCAGGCTATAGCGGCCCGATACGGTGTTGTTTGCCATCCAATCCTCGATCACCTCACGCAACTCCTTACCATCAAACTCGGTCTCGAGATCAATACCACGAGCGTTCTCAAAGACGTTGATGTAGATAGCCACGGCGCGACCATTTGCGAAGAGGTCATCGAAATGGTTCTGAAGACGATTGCAGAACTCATCCATGTGTGCAACAGCCGCCTCGCGCAACAGCACAGAGGTCTCTACCGAGA
Organism: Alistipes sp.; assembly: GCA_045127275.1. Lineage (GTDB taxonomy): Bacteria > Bacteroidota > Bacteroidia > Bacteroidales > Rikenellaceae > Alistipes. The sequence continues at coordinate 43,545 of JBGVPZ010000008.1, read as the reverse complement.
AGGAGGGCTCGCCCGTACCACCGGCCGAAGCCACTTCGTTGTTGGTGTAGGAGTCCAAACCCTGCAGGGTGTAGGTCACCGAGCGACGGGGGCCCACCTCATTGACCGTCCACGAGAGCTGCAGAATAATATCAGCCTTCGCCTGACGACGCAACTCCATCAATTCGTTGCTTTGCACCGTGCTCCCATCGCGAGCAGATACGGCTGAAAGCTCGATCGACTGACGATTGACGCTACGCATAGCCGACTCCAAGTTCTCAAGCGGGAAGCCACGGTCAGCCATCAGACCATTGATAGCCGAAATAACAGGCAGCAGGTCGGGATTCTTCACCAACGCAGCGCGATAGTCGGGGATGTATTCCGTAACACCCTGATTGTTATATTCCGTAACGAAGCCATGCTGATAGCACCAATTGTCGCTCGGCACAACCATCAAACGGGGTTTGCGGGCCTGGCCGAAGCTAGTAGCTGCGATCAGACAAAGACTCATAAGCAAAAGAAATTTCTTCATGGTTATATGCATTTTAGTTTTATTCAGTGATAATCTCATGCTTGATCAGGTAAGCCTGAAGTTTGCTGCGTTCTACACGCACGGTGGTGATAACGCGCATGCGAGTTGTACGACTCTTCGTGTAGTCGTAGTCGGGGTTATGATCCTTCTTCGATACGAAGCTCGTGTACTTGCCACCATCCTTGAAGAACTTATTGAAGAAGGCCTCATGCTCCACCTCTGCGCGCGGATCTGCCACCAGCGGCTGGGAGAGGCGTTGGTTATTGGGGACATTAACACCCTCGAAGATCACCGCATGGACAGCCTCCTTGGCGGCCTGTTCGTGGGCATCCTTCTCGTCACGACCCTCGCCTTGTACACGCAGCGTGATCGAGCCGTCGAGTTCACTATTCATGTAGATAATCTCCTTTTTGGCAAAGGCCGAGATGGGGCCCGCCATCTTCTTCATGCAACTTGTGGCCGAAAGGATCAAGGCTACCGCCAGGAGCAATATATAGCTTTTTTTCATGGTCTGTTTCAGTTAAAAGGGTTCAAATTCGGGAGACCTCTGTCGAGATTAGAAACCATGCGAGAGGGAGCGCAAGATCCCGGCCGTCTCCAGATCGCGACGTAGCTGGCGAACATTGACAGAAACGACTACACCCATCTTGTGGTCCTTACCCACCTTGATGGTCTCGCTCGTGCCCACAATCGAGTTGGAGACATAGCGCATATAATCACCTCCGTCCGCAAAGAAGGTCTCAAAGAACTCGGCATGCGTGGAGATGTCGGCAGCATCGCGGATCAAAGGGGGCTGAGTAGCGCCCTCTCCCGAGTAACCCTTGAAGAGTACACCGTGTACAGCATTCTTCTTGCACTGCTCGATAGCAATGCTAGGACGACGTGAGTAGCTCCACACCTTTACATTGACCATTCCGTTACCGGTGGTCTTCACATACTCCAAGTCATAGCGATAATTGCGCGTATCAATCTCGGCCTTCTTGTGTTTTCTGTTTCCGGCCACGGCTACCATGCACACACACAGCAAAATAGCCAAAAGGGCAAATAGTTTTTTCATAAGTAATTGATTAATTGAATTGTTATTATTTCTATTGTTTCACTCAAGCCGATCGTCCTATCTTTAGAACGCTTTTTTACAACGAGTTGATATGGCAAATATAGAAAAAAATAACGAGAATAGTTTAGTCGTACTATATTTTTTTTCAAATCGCCACACAATGCGCCATACCGAAACTGTCATAAACCCACAAAGTGATCCTAAAATCAGCGATTTATGCATAAAAAAGCCTATTCATAAAGGATTATCGAGTAAGGCCCTGCGACATCTCATCAAACCGTTTGCCTTGATAGCTATCTCGCTCGATCAGTCGTTTTTCGAGCATAGCCCATAATTGCTCGTTGCGGACACCCTGCCAGGTCGGGCCGTGGTGGTAGCGAGGCGGAGCCTCCGAGGCAAATCGTTCGACAATCAGATCGGGCCGCAGACGTTCGAGCAGATCAACAATCAGCTCTATATAAGCCTCCACCGTCCAAAAGCGGAATCGTTCGGGATGAGCGTCATACTCGGCCGCCATGGCCGTTCCGCGAAAGAGTTGCAGTTGGTGGAATTTCACCGTCGAAAGTGGCAGGCGGTTGATCTGCTCCATACCCTCGAGCAGCTGCTCCTCTCCCTCACCCGGCAGGCCTAAAATAAAATGTCCTCCGACATGCAGCCCGCGCTCGGCAGCCATCCGCACGGCACGCTCGGCCGTAGCAAAGTCATGACCGCGATTGATTGCCCGCAGCGTATCGTCATAGACCGACTCGATGCCGTACTCGACGGCGATGTAGTGCCGTTCGGCCAACGAAGCCAGATAATCCAACTTCGCCTCATCGACACAATCGGGGCGCGTACCGATCACCAGCCCATCGACCTGCGGATGGCGCAACGCCTCCTCATACAACGCCCGCAATCGCTCGATCGGCCCATAGGTATTCGAGAAACTCTGAAAATAGACCAGATAGCGTTGCGCCTTGCGGTAGCGCCAGGCATGGAACGAGATCCCCTCGTCGATCTGTTGCGTGACGGACTTTCCACCGCCGCAATACGACGGAGTGAAGGCATCATTACGACAAAAGGTACACCCGCCGACCCCGACCATTCCATCCCGATTCGGGCAGGTAAAACCGGCATCGACCGAGAGCTTTTGAACGCGGTGACCAAAAAGGCGGCGGAAATAACTCGCATAGGAGTTATACCGCCGCTCATCTCCCCAAGGGTAGTTCATCACCTGCTTACAAGCCCCAATCCGAGGCGTTGAAGGTGTTCTTCGGTGCGTTGGGCACGTTACCGAAGTAGACAAAGCCCGTCTTCTTCTCCAGATCGGCCACCGACATGGCAATACCCTTCGATACGTAGGTCGATTTGTTAGGCACCTCGCTCTTATCGTAGGTTTTATGCTCAATCATAAAGGCCACACACTGCAACTCGTCGGCCGAGCACTGCCAAACCGCCTTGTTTACGTGGTTTTTCGTGCGCAGCAGCACCTTGTAGTAGTGGGTCGGGATGGTCGTGCCATTCACCTTCTTCACGCTCTTGGCCGGATCCCAATAGCAACCGATCACCTGATAGGTCGTATCGGCCGCACCAGCCCACTGTTGCTGAGTATAATCTTCGAGCGTATTCCAAGCACCACCTCCGGTGTTGAAATAGGGCTGACCATACTGAGGTGCGATGTTTGAGTAGTAGAAGACCTGCTGGTTGGCCTTGCGGCTCACCAGACGCTCCGACGAGCCGAGCAGGTGACCACGCGTGTAGCCATCCCATTTGCCGGGCTGTGTAAAGTCGATGTTCGGGTCGGTCGCGTAGTCATCGGTACGGTCCGAGTTCTTCACCTCGTAGAAGTCGTGCATCGGGGCAGCCACCCACATCGCACACATCTTATCTTTGCTGTAACATACCGTGTAGTTACGTGCTTTATTGCCGTTTGCATATTTCACATCGGTAATGTGCCACGTGTAGTAGTAGTCGCCACTCTTCTCGATCGTCTCGGGAAGCTCGGCCCAACCCGACACCATCGTCTTGCCGGTCGGCGTCGGAGGCGTCGGAGGCGTAACAGGGTCATCGCTACCCGGATCATCCCCACCCTCTACGGGCGAGAGGTTCTCGTAAGCCGTACCCGCAGCATTGAGCTTGAAGAGCATCGGGCGAGCACCGGCTCCGGTGCTTGCAATGGCATTACCGTAGTTCGCATCCCACTGCATCCACTTCTGCTTATCGACATTCATCACAGTCCAGGTGCCATCCGACTCCTTGCTGATCGTCCAATGATAGCTCAACTCGCTGTTCGTGAGCGTTGCATCGGTGTTGAACGAGTTGTAGGTACCCTTCATGGCGTAGTATTTGCCATCCGAACCCTTGATCGTGTATTGACCTGTGGTCGAGGTGACCTCGATCGTCCACTCGGCATCGCTATTGCCCGCAGCGGTCACAGCGTGATCTGCGACGGTGACATCCTTCGAGAGGATGTAGTAGGTGGCAGCAGGCGTAGCTGCTTTATACACGCCATCAACCTTCCAGATGAGCATATACTTGCCGGCCATCTCGTCCGCACCAGGGGCCGGAGGTGTCGGGGGCGTCGGATCATCACCGCCACCCGACGCAGCTGCCTGCTTGAGCGTAAACGAGGTGGTCAAATCACCATAGGTCAGGTTGATCGTAGCCGTGCGGGCTGCACCCGTATTGGCCTCATAGGTCACCGGAATCGAGGCCGTCAGCACCGTCTCGCCCTTGCTGTTCTTCTCCGTGGTACCCGAGATCGTGCTACCCACCACAGCCCACGCAGCCGACGAGGTAGCTGTTACGCTTCCCGACGAGGGGTTGGTCAGGTGGTACTCGATGGCCACTGAGCCAGCAGCCGCCTCCACCGAGGCCGATGCAGCCGTCAGTTGCAACGAAGGTTTCGCCTCCTCCACAACACCCGAGGCCGGTTGACGAATCGTCAAGGCCACCTCGTGCTTGCCGGCATAGGTGATCGTCAGCGTCGCCGTACGCGCAGCACCCTTGTTGGCCGTGGTCGCGTAATGAATCTTGGCCGTGAGCATCGGCAGTCCCTGCGGGCTGGTGCCCATCGTACCCAGCGTAGAGAGCTGCGGACGCAACCACGTCGCATCACTCTCGGCCGTAGCAATCACATCGGCACTCAAGGGATAGATCACCTGATAGGTAATCGTACCCTCGGTGGCATTGCTGCTCGGCAGTTGGATATCCGTGTTACACGTAACGCCCAGCTGGGGAGTCGTGTCCACGAAGAGTTCCTCCTCCTCGCTACAGCCGATCATCCACATGGCTGTAAGCGCAAAAAGCATCGAAAAGATTTTCTTCATAGCTGTTTGGTATTATTTTTATCTGTTTTTTGAATCCATACAAATCGTAACCGGGCCGTCGTTCACCAGAGCAATCTGCATATCGGCACCAAATTGTCCGGTGGCCACTTGATGGCCCAGCAGCGTCTCGACGCGCGCCACAAAACGCTCATACATCGGCCGCGAAACAGCCTCGGGCGCGGCTGCAATGTAGCTCGGACGATTGCCCTTGCGGGTCGATGCCAAGAGCGTAAATTGGCTCACGAGCATCACTTCGCCTCCGACCTGCTGCACATCGAGGTTCATCACCCCGGCCTCATCGTCAAAGATCCGCATCTTGACGATCTTTTGGGCCAGATACTCCAGATCCTCCTCCGTATCGTCATGCGTCACCCCCAACAGAACGACCATACCCGCACCAATCTGCGAGTAACATGCCCCCTCGATCGTGAGTTGGGCCTCTCGGACACGCTGAATGACGGCTCGCATCGGCTACAAGGTTTCAAAGTGAGCCCACAAATTATCCCCTTTGGGCACCGGGGCTGTCACCTCTACCCATTCGTGACGCACGGGGTGGTCGAAGCCAATACGACGCGAATGGAGCGAGATACCCCCACCGGCAATCGAGCGTTTGGCTCCATACTTCAGATCGCCTCGAATCGGACAACCAATAGCCGAAAGCTGGGCACGAATCTGGTGGTGGCGACCCGTCAAGAGCTCCACCTCGAGCAGGGTATAGTGTGTTCCAGCACCGATCATCTCATAATTGAGTCGCCCCTCTTTGGCATCCCCCTTCGGTTTGGCATAGGCACGGGAACGATTCGTTCGTCCGTCGCGCAGGATGTAGTGGCGCAGCGACCCGCGCTCCGCCTCGGGACGCTCCTCGACCAACGCCCAATAATATTTCTTGATCGCCCCACCGCGGATCATCTCGTTCAGGCGGGTCAAGGCCTTCGAGGTCTTGGCAAAGAGCACGGCACCACTGACCGGACGGTCGATGCGGTGCACCACCCCCAGAAACACCTGGCCGGGCTTGGCATCCCGTGCCTTCAGGAAGGCTTTGATCTGATCTTCGAGGGCACTTTCACCCGAAGGGTCGGGTTGCACCAGATCACCGCTGTGTTTATTGACCACCAGCAGGTGGTTATCTTCGTAGAGAATATCGTCGGGCGAGAACATCGGTCGTTAGAGGATAAAGGTGAAGGGCAGCAACAACTCGGTCGAACGCACCACGCTGGCCGAACCGCCACCAAACATAATGACACGTATAGGCGACTGCTGACGACGCTCCACATCGACCAACACCTGGCGACACTGCCCACAAGGGTAACACTCGCGCTCTGAAGGGTCGGAGGCGATCGCCAAAGCCACGATCGGATCATCGGCATAGTTTGCCTGGGCATAAAACAGCAACGACCGCTCGGCACACAGACCGGCGGGAAAGACCTCACTCTCGGAGTTACTGCCATGCAAAATCAACCCACTACGCAGGCGTGCAGCTGCACCCACCTGGAAGTGCGAATAGGGGGCATAGGCCTTTTGGGTGGCCTTTTGGGCCTCCTCGACCAACACCCGATCCTCGGCCGAAAGGTCCTCGACCGAAGCGTAATGCTCGTATGCAAAAGTAAATTGCTTCTCCATAGCCGTTTGCTTTTACCTGTAAAGTGAACAAAGATAATGAAAAAAATGCAATTGCGAGGTCTAAAACGCGGGAAAAACAACAAAAAAAGTGGAGGCGCACCCGATTCTTCGGATACTCGCCTCCACCTGTTGTACAAAATCCAACTATTCGAGGATAAATTTCGCCTGTACGCGATAATTCAGGCGGATCGTCTGAAATTCCAGATTCTCCTGCGCCACCGCCTCGGCAAATTCGACAAGGTCGTTCTGCGCCCGACTTTTGAGCAGCGTACTACCATAAGCCGCTACCACCGAACCGCTATTGCCGTCATAGATGTGGAAACATTTGCCCACCTGCTGACCGATGGCAGCCGCCAACTCTTCGGCTTTCTGCTTGGCGGCCCGCATCGCCTCGGCACGCACCTCGGCTCCCAACTGTTCGATCTTTGAGTGCGAAACTCGCTCGACCTCCACCTGTGAGATACCCAGCTCGTCGAGGGCTCGCCAGACGCGCGCCACCGTCGGTGCATCGTGCAATTCGAGCTGATATTTAGCCGTCGCCAGCGCCGTATTGCGTTTGAAGTAGGCACTACTCAAATCGACCATCTTCAGCTGCTTAGACACATCAATATGCAGTTTTTTGAGCACCGTAAGCATCGCTCGTTGCTGCTCATCGACCGTAATTTTCCCCTTCGAGTCACGCTCGGTAATCGTAATCGAGAGAAAGATCTCATCGGGGACTATTTCTCGTTCGGCCGAGCCATTGACCTGTACAAAACTCGGATAGGCCTCTTGGGGCTGTGCCATCGCAGCACTCGCAACTACAAGCGCAACGGCCAACATCATCATTTTCATCGCTTTCATCGTTTCATCAATTTTATCAGATTACACATCTACAAAGAAAACGCCGAAGCGGCTTTTTTTATTGCCCCTTCGGCGTTTTTCGAGCGCTTATATCCGAATTAGCGACGCACCAGCTTCACCACATTTTCGACATGGTGCGTATGCGGGAACATATCGACCGGCTGCACGGCCACGACCCGATAATCGGCATCGAGCAGCGCCAAATCGCGCGCTTGCGTGGCGGGGTTGCAGCTCACATAGACAATGCGGTCGGGAGCAGCTCGGCGGATCACCTCCAAGACCGGTTCATCGACACCGGCACGCGGCGGATCGAGGATGATTACCTCGGGATGTCCATTCTCGGCCACAAAGTTGTCGCTCAAGACATTCTTCATATCACCGGCATAGAAAACCGTGTTGTCGATTTCGTTGATAGCGGAGTTGATCTTGGCATCTTCGATCGCCTCGGCCACATACTCCACACCGACCACCTTGGCACAACGTCGGGCGCAGAAATTGGCAATCGTACCCGTACCCGTGTAGAGGTCATAGAGCGTATCGGTCGGCTGCAGATCGGCAAACTCACGAGCCACCTTATAGAGCTCGTAGGCCTGCTTCGAGTTGGTCTGGTAGAAGCTCTTGGGACCCACCTTGAAATGCAACCCCTCCATCTGCTCTAAAATATGATCCTTGCCGTAGTAGCAAACATGCTCCAAATCGCCCGTCGAGTCATTCCATTTCGTATTCACGACATAGAACAACGAGGTAATCTCCGCAAAATGCTCTTTCAGGTGATCGAGCAGAGCCGTGATGCGCTCCCGATCCTCCTCACCAAAGACCACGATAACCATCACCTCGCCGGTCGAGGCGGTGCGAATCGTGATGTTTCGCATCAAGCCCGTGTGTTCGCGGGCATTGTGGAAGGTGTAGCCATGATCCAGGCAGAACTGCTTGACAGCCAAGCGAATCGGATTCGACGGATCGGTCTGCAGGTGGCAATGGTCGATGTCGAGCACCTTGTCGAACATATTCGGAATATGGAATCCGAGAGCGGGCGAGGCCTCTAAATCAGCCCCCGAAGCCACCTCCTCGAAGGTGAGCCAACGGCGGTCGGCAAAGGTAAATTCGAGTTTATTGCGGTAGTAGCTCGTCTCGGCCGAGCCCAAACAGGGACGAATTTCGGGCAGCTCGACCTTACCGATGCGGGTCAGCTGGTCGCGCACCTGCTCGGTCTTGAAGCGCAGCTGCTCCTCGTAGGGCAGGTTCTGCCACTTACAACCGCCACAAACGCCGAAGTGGCTGCAAAACGGCTCTGCACGCAACGGCGAACGCTTCACATAATTAACCACGTAGCCCTCCATAAAGCGGCGACGCTTCTGACGAATCTGCACATCGACCACATCTCCGGGTACGGTCATCGGTACGAAGACCACCTGCTCGTTCCAACGGCCCATCGCCTTGCCCTCGGCGGCCAGCGTGGTGATCTCAAGCCCCTCTAAAAGGGGGTAGTTCTGCTTCTTTCTTGCCATAATTTCGATCTTTGCCTGCAAAGATAGGGAAAATTTGTCTATCTTTGCTCCAAATACCCGTTTTATGCAACTGAAAACCTTTGTCTTTAACCCCATCGGGGAGAATACATACGTCGTCTGGGACCAGACGAAGGAGTGTGCCATCATCGACGCCGGCAACTGCAACCCGACCGAAGATGCTGCTTTAGACAACTTTATCGCAGCCGAAGGGCTGAAACCCGTGCTGGCCATCAACACCCACGGCCACTTCGACCACCTGTTGGGTGTGAGCCATCTCAAGGAGCGTTATGGTGTGCAGTTCGCCTGCTCGAGCGACGATCAATACCTGATCGAGAGCCAACGCGCTGCAGGACAGATCTACGGCATTCCGATTCGGGGTATCCCCGACATCGAGATCGACCTCAAGACCGCCACCGAACTGCACTTTGGCGAGACAACCTTGATAGTAAAAGCCACACCGGGCCATACGCCGGGTGGTGTAACACTCATCCACGATGCGACACAGACCGCCTTCACCGGCGACACGCTCTTCCGCGAGTCGATCGGCCGCACGGACCTTCCCGGAGGCGACTACCCGACCCTCATGCACTCGATCATCGAGGTGCTGTTGCCGCTCGGTGATGCGTTGAAGATCTACCCGGGTCATGCCGAATCTTCGACCATCGGCCACGAATCGCTCTACAACCCCTTTGTGGTGGAGGCTTTGCAGAACCAGATCAACTACGAAAAATAGGCCGCTATGCGCATTGACATTATCTCATCGGTGCCCGATCTGATGGCATCGCCCCTCAACGAGTCGATCCTCAAACGTGCCCAAGAGAAGGGCTTGGTCGAGATCGTGGTCCACAACCTCCACGATTGGGCCCACGACAAACGCAAGACGACCGACGACTACCCCTTCGGCGGCGAGGCGGGTATGGTGATGAAGTGCGAGCCGGTCTTTGAGCTGATCGAGCATTTGCAATCAGAACGTTCATACGACGAGATCATCTACACCTCGCCCGACGGCATCCGTTACGACCAGCACGAGGCCAACCGCCTCTCGACACTCGAAAACATCATTATCCTCTGTGGCCACTACAAGGGGATCGACCACCGCATCCGCGAGCACCTCATCACGCGCGAAATCTCGATCGGCGACTACGTGCTGACAGGGGGCGAATTGGCCGCCTGTATCATTGCCGATTCGGTCGTACGGCTCGTACCCGGAGCCATTGGCGACGAGTCGTCAGCGCTGACGGATTGTTTCCAGGACAACCTCCTGGCTCCGCCCGTCTATACCCGTCCGGCCGAGTTTCGCGGCTGGCGTGTGCCCGATGTACTACTCTCGGGCAACTTCGGTGAGATCGAAAAGTGGCAGGAAGAGATGGCCTACGAGCGAACCAAAGCGCTTCGGCCCGATCTACTCGACGAGTAACGGCTAAATTCTACATTTTGAATTTATGAAATACTATCTCATCGTAGGGGAGCCTTCGGGCGATCTGCACGGATCAAAACTGATCGCAGGGCTGAAGAGGGCCGATTCGGCGGCCTCATTCCGCTTCTGGGGCGGTGACCTGATGGCCGAGGCTGGAGGTGCAGAGAATCTGGTCAAACACTACCGCGAGACCTCCTTTTTCGGATTTGTGCAGGTCTTGCGCAACTTAGGCACGATCCGTCGCCAATTTGCCGAGTGCAAGGCCGACATTGCCGCCTACAAACCCGACGTGTTGATCCTAATCGACTACCCGGGTTTCAACCTCAAGATGGCTCGCTGGGCCCATGAGCAGGGGATCAAGGTCTTCTACTACATCGCCCCCAAGGCCTGGGCCTGGAAGGAGTGGCGTGTGAAGCAGATCCGCAAGTGGGTCGATCGACTCTACATCATCTTCCCCTTCGAGCAGCAGTGGTTTGGCGAGCGCGGCATCGAGCCGATCTTCTGTGGCAACCCGCTATCCGACGACATTGCCCTGCACCGGCAGCAGCTCCCTGCACGCGCAGATTTCCTTCGAGAGAACAGCCTGGACAATCGACCGATTGTCGCCCTGTTGGCCGGCAGTCGCGCCTCGGAGATCAAGGCCAACCTGCCGAACATGGTGGCCCTCTCGAAACGCTTTCCCGACTATCAGTTTATTGTCACGGCCGTACCCTGGCTCGACAAGCGGCTCTATGAGGAGCATCTTGCCGGCTCCGAGGTGCGCTATCTGTGTAACCAGACCCAGCAGACCCTTGCTTTGAGTGAGGCAGCCGTGGTCACCTCGGGTACAGCAACCCTCGAGACAGCCTTGATGGGCATCCCCGAGATGGTGCTCTTCCGCATTCCGAAACTCTACGAGGTGTTGCGCCCCTATGTGCTCAAGATTCCGTGGGTCTCGTTGGTCAATATCAACATGAATCGGGAGGTAGTCCGCGAGATGGTCTGCGCCAAGTTCCGGCTGGAGGAGGCCGAGGCCGAGCTGCGCTCGATTTTGGTCGGAGGGGAGAAACGCGAACAGATGCTCGCCGACTTTGCCGAACTGCAAGCCCTCATCGGAGGCCCGGGTGCCAGCGATCGTTTTGCCCAAGCGATGGTGCAAGACCTTCAACATTAGCTGTCAAGGGGCCGTCACAACAGCCACTAAAACCCATTTTGATCGAAAACTCAGACCATGAAAATTATCTGCATAGGACGCAACTACAACGACCATATCCAAGAGAAGGATCTGGGCGGTGGCGGTGTACGCCCCTCCGAGCCATTATTCTTCATGAAGCCCGACACGGCTATGTTGCGCAACAACGACCCCTTCTACATCCCTTCGTTCTCGAACGAGATTCACTACGAGTGTGAGCTGTTGGTCAAGATCAACCGCGTAGGCCGCTGCATCGAAGAGCGATTTGCCCACCGCTACTACGACGAAGTAGGGTTGGGCATCGACTTCACAGCCCGCGACCTGCAACGCAAAGCGATTGCCGAGGGGCTGCCCTGGGAGGCCTGCAAAGGGTTTGATTATTCGGCTGCCCTGCCCCCGCGATTCATTCCGCTGGCGGAGTTGGGCGGCGATGTGCAACAACTTCAGTTCCAACTGGAGGTAAACGGTCAGGTGCGTCAGGCGGGTGACACCTCGCAGATGCTCTGGACGGTCGATCAGCTCATTGCCCACGTCTCGAAGTTCGTCACGCTGCGCATGGGCGATCTGCTCTTCACGGGCACACCGGCCGGTGTAGGTCCTGTGGCCCCCGGGGATAACCTGCGCGCTACTCTCTGTGGCCACGAATTGTTGAATTTTGATATCCGATAGCGATGCTCTTACACGAAAAATTAGCCCCCTATCGATTGCTCCTAGCCTCGCAATCACCTCGCCGGCGTGAGTTGATTGCCGGCACGGGTATTCCCTTCGAACTAGCAGCCCGCTACGAGTGCCAAGAGAGCTATCCGACAACACTGCCGGCCGACGAGGTGCCGGCCTATCTCTCGCGCCTCAAGAGTGAGGCCTACCCTGCGCCACTGGCCGAAGGGGAGATCCTGCTGACGGCCGACACGGTGGTCATCTTAGAGGACGAGGTGCTTGGCAAACCGACCGACCGCGACGATGCGTTAGCCATGCTGGGGCGTCTGTCGGGAAATCGACATCGGGTCGTCACGGGCGTCACACTGCGTTCGGCGACCCGCACCCACACCTTTGCCGCCTGCAGCGAGGTCTGCTTCCGCAATCTCACTCCCGAGGAGATCGCCTACTACGTTGATCACTACCGCCCCTACGACAAAGCCGGGGCGTATGGCATTCAGGAGTGGATCGGGTACGTCGGCATCGAGCGCATCGAGGGGTCGTTCTACAATGTTATGGGGCTGCCCATCCAACTGTTGTATGTCGAATTGGAAAAATTTATTAACGCATAAGACCATGAAAAAAAAGCTATTAACCCTGTTCCTCACGCTGGCCGTACTACTTCCCGCCGCAGCCGATGAGGGCATGTGGCTCCCGAGCCTTATTTCCGGACGCATGAAAGAGATGCGCGCCAAAGGTTTCCGCCTCTCGACCGAGGATATTTACAGCATCAACCGCGCCTCGATGAAGGATGCCGTGGTGCTCTTTGGCGGCTTCTGCACGGGCGAGATCGTCTCGAAGGAGGGCCTTGTACTGACCAACCACCACTGCGGCTATGATGCCATCCAGTTCCATTCGTCGGTCGAGCACGACTACCTGACCCACGGCTTCTGGGCTCGCAATCGCCAGGAGGAGCTGCCCAACGAGGGGCTCTATGTCCGCATTCTGGTGCGCATGGAGGATGTCACCGAGCAGCTGGCAGCCGGTCAGACCGCCCAAGCGATCATCGAGGCTGCCAAAGCCGAAGGTAAGGGGTATCAGGCCTCGATCGAGCAGATGTACTACGGCAATCAGCAATTCCTGTTCGTCTATCAGCAGTTTGATGACGTACGATTGGTGGGTGCTCCCCCCTCGTCGATCGGCAAATTTGGTGGCGACACGGACAACTGGATCTGGCCGCGCCACACGGGCGACTTCTCGCTCTTCCGCATCTATGCCGATGCCCACAACGAGCCGGCTCCCTACTCGACCGACAATGTTCCCTACCAGCCCAAACGACACTTCAAGGTCTCAACCCAAGGGGTGAAGGAGGGCGACTTCACGATGATTTACGGTTTTCCGGGCAACACCCAACAATACATCACTTCGGATGCCGTGAAGTATATCCAGCACCGTTCCGATCCAATGAAGATCGACCTGCGCACGCGCCGTTTGGATATCATCGGCAAGGCACAGGAGGCCGACCCGAAGGTGCGCATTCAGTATGCCGCCAAACATGCCAACATCGCTAACGCCTGGAAGAAGTGGCAGGGCGAGGTGTTGGGGTTGGAGCGCCTCAACACGGTCTTTAAGAAGGAGGCCTACGAGGCTCGCTTCCGTGCTTGGGCCCTCGACAAACCAGAATATGCCCACCTGCTCGACTCGCTCGAGGCAGCCTACGCCTCGGTGGCCGATCGCTACTACCTGGAGGAGCTCAAGAACGAAACGTTGCGCACGATCGAGCTGGCCAAGCTGGCCGGACGCACCGTAGCAGCCTTGAAACTCGACCCGAAATCGGAGAAACGTCAGGAGGCACTGCGCGAGGTCGAGGCGCTGTATAAGGATTACGACGTGAACGTGGATCGCGCCCTGACGCAGTGTGTTTTGGCGGGTTTTGCCGAATATTGCCCCGTAGAGAGCTATCCGAAGAACCTGCAGTCGCTGATTGCCAAGCATGGCGGCACGGTCGAGGCCTACACCGAATATCTCTATGCCAACTCACGTTTTACCTCGCTCGAGAAGGCCAAAGAGGCTACGATCGAGACACTACTCCTCGATCCGGCCTACCTGCTCTACCTGGCCGTACGCAACACCCAGGGGCGTCTGCCACGCAACTTGAGCAACGTAGCAGCCATTGGTCGATGGTACAAGCCCTACCTAAAGGCCCTCATGGAGTTCGACCCCGAGCGCGCCTTCTTCCCCGATGCCAACATGACTCTGCGCGTCTCGTATGGTTCAATTGCCGGTTATGAGTATGCCGATGGCGAGTATCACATCCCCCACACGACCCTCGACGGCATCATCGCCAAAGATAACCCCGAGATCTACGACTACGACATCCCGCAGTCGCTGCGCAACCTCTACGCCACAAAGGATTATGGCCGTTGGGCCGTTGAAATGAATGGCCGACAGACCGTGCCGGTCTGCTTCTTAGCCACCAACCACACCACGGGTGGCAATTCGGGATCGCCCGTGCTGAATGGACGAGGCGAATTAGTCGGCATCAACTTCGACCGCACATGGCGTTCGACGATGAGCGACATCGACTTCGATCCGACGCTCTGTCGCAACATTGCCGTCGATATCCGCTATGTGCTGATGGTTATCGACCGCATCGGCGGGGCCGGCTATCTGGTTGATGAGATGCTGGCAAGCAAATAACTCGTACTACAAAAACGATCAAAGGGCCGTTGCAACCTGCTTTTGTTGCAACGGCCTTTTTTTGGGGGATAGAGTCGTGAGAATAAGCGGGTTCTTGAGGCCAACAATACGTAGCGACACCCTTGTCAAAAGGCCTCTTTTTGTGAAATACGGTAATTTTTCGGCTTAAAATTTTGTAGTTTATAAAATCCTCCCTATATTTGCACTCCGAATCGGGGGAGGGAGTTCCCTTTTTTCGCAAAGTGTCTGCCCAGGTGGTGAAATTGGTAGACACGCTACTTTGAGGGGGTAGTGAACATTAGTTCGTGCAAGTTCGAGTCTTGTCCTGGGCACAGAAAACCCGTCCAAACGCTGTTTGGACGGGTTTTTGCGTGATATAGGGGGGGGTTAACGCAACTGTTTACGCAGGTATTTGCCAAACTTCTCGCCCGACTCCGTGGCTCCATCCTTAATCAAATTGAGTTTTGAGCCAAAAGTACCACCATCGCCGCGCACATCCGCCACCACGGCGCACACATCGCCTTGCTTGTTCACCACATAGACCTTACTGATCGTGTCGCCCTTCTTGTTGATGTGCAGCACCTCCCAACGCAGCGTGTAGTCCGCCTTCGGGAAACGGCCGAAGAGAATCTTTTGGTCGAGGCTTTTCTCAATGCCATGGCTGATCCGGCTGACAATCCCCGGTTTATCCTTTTCCCAATCCTGCTCATAGGTTGCAAACTCCTCTTCGGTCATGTTCATGATGCTGGCCTTGGAGTAGTCCGCCTCAAAATTGACCATCGTCTCTCCTCGTAACACCCCCAAAGAGCCCTCTTGGAGAATTTGTGCCTCGGCGTAGGGCATCCATGCCACTACGGCGCATAAAACTAATAGGAATCGTTTCATAATTTGTGTAATTTATAAAGCATTATTCAATAACCTTCATCTGTTGGCGGATCGACTCCTCGTGGATGGCCTGCATTACCGAACGCATAAATTCACGGTCCATGCCCAGCTCCACAGCTTGCCGTGCACGACGAGCCAAGATCTCCTCGTAGCGTTGCGACTGCAAAACCGAAAGGTTGTGCTCCTTCTTGTAGCGACCGATCTCGCCCGAGACCTTCATGCGACGGGCCAGCAGGTCAATCAGTTCATCGTCGAGTTTGTCGATCTGACGACGCAACTCGTTCAGATTTTCCGTTGTAGTATTCATATCTCGAATGATTAAGTTGCGCAGGATAAAGGCCAACAACTGCGGCTCGACCTGTTGTGCCTTGTCGCTCCAAGCCTCATCGGGCGAGCAGTGCGCCTCGACCAACAACCCCTCGAAACCCAAATCCATCGCCTGCTGCGCTAGCGGAGCGATCAGTTCGCGCTTGCCGCCGATATGGCTCGGATCGCAGAAGAGTGGCAACCCCGGAATACGGCGGCGCAACTCGATGGGGATGGTCCAAAAGGGGTGGTTGCGGTAGATCGAACGATCGACCCACGTAAAACCACGATGCACCGCACCCAACCGACGAATGCCGGCATTGTAGATACGTTCCAGTGCGCCGATCCACAGCTCCAAGTCGGGGCTGACCGGATTTTTGACCAACACCGGGACATCGACTCCTTGCAGGGCATCGGCAATCTCCTGCATAGCAAAGGGATTAGCCGCCGTACGGGCGCCGATCCAGAGCAGATCGACCTCATAGCGCAGAGCCGCCTCGACATGGGCATGCGTAGCCACCTCCGTGGCGGTGTACATCCCCGTCTCGGCCTTGACGCGGCGCAACCATGCCAGACCGGGCTCTCCTACGCCCTCAAATCCTCCGGGCTTGGTACGCGGCTTCCAGACTCCGGCACGGAAGATTTGCACCCCTTCGCGGGCTAGCGCATGGGCCGTGGTCAGCACCTGTTCCTCGGTCTCGGCACTACACGGACCGGCTATCAGCAACGGACGCGAGGAGTCTACATCTGCAAATATCTGTTTCAGATCGTTCATTATCATCAGTTCTATCGTTTTTAAGGTTATAATTCCGGATTAGCACATTCACAATACTCGCCCAAGATCACAAAATCGCTTGTCAGCGGTCGCACCGCCTCCACAGCCTGCCGATAGCGCACCGCGTCGGCAAAGGTAACGTCGATATAGAAGCGATACTCCCACTCGCGCCCCAGGATGGGCAACGACTGGATCTTGGTCAGGTTCACATCGTAGAACGAGAGGACGGTGAGCACCTTCGAAAGCGACCCCTGCGTATGGGGCAATGTAAAGAGAAACGAAGCCTTGTCGATCCGCTCCGGTGCCCACGGCATCTCCCGATCAGCCAACACCAGGAAACGGGTGAAGTTGTGGCGGTTGGTCTCGATCGCTTTAGCGAGGATCTCCAGTCCATACATGCGAGCCGCATCCTCGCCACAGATCGCCGCTACGCCTCGCAAGCCTCCCTCGGCAATCTCACGCGCCGAGCCGGCCGTATCATCGCGCTCGACGATGCGCACGTGGGGCAGCTGCTTGAGAAAATCTCCGCACTGCATCAGAGCAATCGGGTGCGAGCGCACCTCCTCTAACTCCTCGACACGCTGTCCGGGCAGGGCGCAGAGCATGTGCGAGATACGGATTTTCTGCTCCCCGACAATGCGCAGGCTGCTTCTCCGCAACAACTCATGGTTGGGCAGAAGCGAGCCGGCTATCGTATTCTCGATGGCGGCAATGCCCATCAACGTGTGATCCTCTTCGAGGCGGGCAAAGAGTTCCTCGAAACTCAAGCAGGGGATCACCTCGATCGGCTCCCTGCCAAAATAGTGATGCGCCGCCGTCTCATGGAAACAACCCGCTATGCCTTGTATGGTTACCCGTTTCATCGTTGTATCAAAAAAATCCTGCTCCAAATCAGTTGAGGAGCAGGATGTTGTGTTCGTTGTTATCATATCTACACATACAAACCATTATGCTCCTCTCTTGTCTGCAAAAAAGAAGTAATAAAAGCCGTATGCGTAAAATCGTTTCATTGTATAGGCAAAGGTAGTAAAAAATTTGAGGAGCACAACCCTTTTGGCCCAAAAAGCACCGAAAGAGGTTTGATTCTCCCCAGTTAGTGCTTCCGGCCGCGCAATAGACGCTTGATGCGGGTGCGACGATCGCGCGCAGCAATGAAATCGCCTAGGCGGCGCGCACCGGCCAACTGCGTATAGTAGTTATCCCAACCGCAGCACTCCCCGTAACGACCCAACAGATAGGCATAGGCGGTCATCGGGCAGGTGATGCGGCGCAGGTTGTGCAGCCGCTCCTTACGGGTCAGAGGACGTCCGCGGAAACCCATGCGATTGATGTCGATCACCTCGAAGAGGTAACCTCCCTGACCGTCGGCCTTCCATTGCGTATTACCGTTATTGAAGTCCCCGTGCTCAACCCCCGCCTCATGTAGCAGTTTGATGAAGGCGGCAAAGGCATCTAACACGGCCGGCGTATGCGGCTCGGGAAAAGCATTCGTGATCTCGGAGATGGGGCGATAGTCCGAATAGCGGGTGATGAGATAGGTCTCGCGGATGCGTCCTCCGAGGTAATCCTCGCGCCACCCAATCGGTTCGGGGGTCGGAATACCGAGACGCTGCAACTCCACAGCGTGCTCAAAGGCTCGGCGCGCCTTACTCTTGCGCACACGCCCATAGAGCAGGGCATTCAACCCCGACGGCTTACGGAATCGTTTGACGGTAATATGCTCACCATCAACGACAAACGATCGGATTATGTTGCGTCCCTGAAAGATCAGCTCACCCTGATCAAACTGCTCAGGCAGCGACTCGACAAAGGGGCGAAAACGCTCCATTTCGGATTTTACATGGCACTTCATACGACAAAGGTACGAAAAAAAGTCTGTTTGACAAATGGTTGCCAAACAGACTTTTGACGCAAGGGTCTATTGCCCACACAAAACCGCCCACGAAAAGGCTATTTTGAAGCTGCCGCCGACACGAACAACACCGAACGCACGACGAGCCTTTCAGTGCTCCTAAAAGAGGGAGTACTCGCCCCCACGAAAGGGTTTGGTTAGGCTATTTTGAGGCTGCTCGCAGTCTGAAAAACCGGAGCATACTCTGCGTATGTGAGGATTTCGGGAGCAAGCGTAACGCAGCAATCACCTTTTAGGAGTGCTGAAATAAAGAGCAGGCAATACCCATCTCCAACCCTCTCAACTCGGCCAAACCGCGCATACGCCCGTAGCAGGAGTAGCCCGGATTGGATTTGCGATTCAGGTCATCACACATCTGATGGCCATGGTCGGGACGCATGGGGATCGAACGCTGATATTTCTGCTGAATCTCAAGGAAGGCCTTCATCACCTCATACATCGGCACATCGCCCTCCAAGTGGTTATCCTCCTGGAAGTTGCCATCCGCATCACGGCGCGTCGAGCGCAGGTGCACAAAGCCTACGCGCTCGCCAAACTCGCGCATGATAGCCGGCAGGTCGTTGTCGGCACGCACACCGAACGAGCCGGTACAGAGACACAGTCCATTCGATTTGTTAGGCACGGCAGCAATCAGCTTGCGGAAATCCTCGGCAGTGGACATGATGCGCGGCAGACCCAGAATCGGATACGGGGGATCGTCGGGGTGAATCACCATCTCGGCACCCACCTCGTCAGCTACGGGGCAGATCTCGCTGAGGAAGTAGATTAGGTTCGAGCGCAGCGTCTCGGCATCGACCTCCTTATAGCGATCCAGCGCCTGGCGGAACTGCTCGATCGTGAAGCTCTCCTCGGCACCCGGCAGACCGGCGATCATGTTGCGCGTGATGAGCTCCTTCTCGGCCTCATCCATCGCCTCGAAACGCGCCTTGGCACGCGCCTGCTCCTCGGCCGTGTACTCCGTCTTGGCAGCCTCGCGCTGCAGGATGAACAGGTCGAAGGCCATGAAGGCCGCGCGCTCGAAACGCAACGCCTTCGAGCCATCCTCTACCGTGAAGGCCAGATTCGTACGCGTCCAATCCAAGACCGGCATGAAGTTGTAGGTGATGCACTTGATACCGCAAGCGGCCAGGTTGCGAATCGACTGCTTGTAGTTCTCGATATACTTTTGGTACTCACCCTCGCGGGTCTTGATGTGCTCATGCACGGGTACCGACTCCACGACCGACCAAACAAGACCGGCCTCGGCGATCAGCGCCTGACGCTTTTGGATCTCCTCAACGGTCCATACCTCGCCATTGGGGATGTGGTGCAGGGCATGTACAATATCCGTAGCACCTGCCTGACGGATGTTCGAGAGCGTCACAGGGTCATTCGGACCATACCAACGCCACGATTGTTTACAAAGGAACATAAAAAGGTGTTTTTTAATGTTGAATGCTAAATATTGAAACTCTTGTTAGATGCTGAAGGCATCAAAACCGCCATCGACCACGATCACCGTACCGCTAACAGCCTTCGAGGCATCCGAGGCCAACCACTGCAGCGTGCCGACCAACTCATCCGGCTCCAAGAAGCGACCATAAGGCGTATGGCCCAAAATCGTGTGCGAGCGAGGCGTGAGCGACCCATCGGGATTGGTCAGCAGAGCTCGATTCTGGTTCGTGAGCAGGAAGCCCGGAGCGATGGCATTGACACGCAGACCGTCACCAAACTTGATGGCCAGCTCACCACACAGATACTTCGTCCAGTTCGACACGGCAGCCTTGGCTACGCCATAACCGGCTACGCGAGTCAGCGGACGCAGGGCCGACTCCGACGAGAAGTTGATGATCGAGCCACACTTCTTCTCGACCATGGCCTTGGCAAAGACCATCGTCGGTAAGATCGTACCGAAGAGGTTGAGCTCCGTGCAGAGCTTCACAGCCTCTACGTCCAGATCGAAAATCGTCTGGTCGGGCTGCACCGTAGCGCGGGCCATATTGCCACCGGCGGCATTGAGTAAAATGTCGATCGTGCCATACTTGGCCATAATATCGGCATAGTTCTGCTCCAGAATCTCCTTATCGAGGACGTTGGTGGCCAGGAAGCAGGCCTCACCACCCTCGGCTTTGATCTCGGCAATAATGCCCTCAGCGATCTCGCGCGTACGCTCCAAATCGAGCAAAACGACCTTTGCACCCTGTTCGGCAAAATGCTTGACGATCGTCGCACCCAGCACACCGCAGGCACCCGTCATGACGACCACTTTACCCTCTACACTAAATAAATTTTTCATCTTTTTTGGTTTTATGTTGGTTTTTTATGTCTCGTTTTCGTCCCTCTCAAACGTAATCACCGTCACGCTTGGTATTTGCCGACAAAAAAATCGGACCTCACAATCTACAAATATAGACAAAAATTTGAAATTTACACCGTTTACAACCCATAAAAATTAGCTCGAAAAAATCGGCTTGCAGGCTCGTCGAAAAATCCGACAAGCTATTGCTTTTTTGGCACAAAACTCGTATCTTTGCGTCGCAAAACTGCGGATTCACTTAAAAACCATAATTTCTAAACCATTTACAATTATGCAAATCGTAGAGATTCATGCAAGAGAGATTCTCGACTCGCGCGGTAACCCGACGGTCGAGGTAGAGGTACGCACCGTATCGGGTGCTTTTGGTCGTGCTGCCGTTCCGAGCGGTGCATCGACGGGTGAGAACGAGGCGCTGGAGCTTCGTGATGGCGACAAGGGTCGTTACCTGGGTAAGGGCGTTGAGAAGGCTGTTAAGAACGTAAACGAGGTGATCGCTCCCGCCATCATCGGTATGAACGTTTCGGATCAGGTCGGCATCGACAAGACGATGATCGAGCTGGATGGCACGCCGACGAAGTCGAACCTGGGTGCTAACGCCATCCTCGGTGTTTCGCTGGCCGTAGCTCACGCTGCTGCTGACTACTTCGGCATGCCGCTCTATCGCTATATCGGTGGTGCCAACGCTAAGACGTTGCCCGTTCCGATGATGAACATCATCAACGGTGGTTCGCACTCGGATGCCCCGATCGCATTCCAGGAGTTCATGATCCGTCCCGTAGGCGCATCGTCGCTCAAGGAGGGTGTTCGCATGGGTGCTGAGGTGTTCCACAATCTGAAGAAGGTGCTCCACGCTCGCGGTCTTTCGACGGCTGTAGGTGATGAGGGTGGTTTCGCCCCCGCACTCGACGGTACGGAGGATGCGCTGGATTCGATCATCAAGGCTATCGAGGCTGCCGGCTATGTTCCGGGTAAGGATGTTATGATCGGTATGGACTGCGCTTCGTCGGAGTTCTACAAGGACGGCATCTACGACTACACGAAGTTCGAGGGTGAGAAGGGCGCAAAGCGCACCTCGAAGGAGCAGGTTGAGTACCTGAAGGGTCTGGTTGAGAAGTACCCGATCGACTCGATCGAGGACGGTATGTCGGAGAACGACTGGGAGGGTTGGCAGCTGCTGACCGCCGAGATCGGTGACAAGTGCCAGCTCGTAGGTGACGACCTCTTCGTAACGAACGTAAACTTCCTGAAGAAGGGTATTGAGATGGGTTGCGGCAACTCGATCCTGATCAAGGTAAACCAGATCGGTTCGCTGACCGAGACGCTCGACGCTATCGAGATGGCTCACCGTGCAGGTTACACGTCGGTTACGTCGCACCGTTCGGGTGAGACCGAGGATGCTACGATCGCCGATATCGCCGTGGCTACAAACTCGGGCCAGATCAAGACCGGTTCGATGTCGCGTTCGGACCGTATGGCCAAGTACAACCAGCTGATCCGCATCGAGGAGGAGTTGGGCGATGAGGCTGTTTACGGCTACACGAAGGTATATCGCAAGTAATTCCGATTTACATCGCACAAACCAAAAGGGCTGTCCCAAACGGGACGGCCCTTTGTTGTGTAATGGCACACCTCCGCAAGCACAGATTTTAGTTTTTGGCCGACCAAAAACATGGCTATTCGCGCCAAAAGGTGTACCTTTGTCCCGATAACCCAACCGACCATGCAAGCACTCTTTCCCCGACTGAAGCGAATTGTCTCGATGGCCACACCTCGAGCCATGCGAACCATCATCTGGATCGTTAAATTGACCACGCTGGTCTCGTTTGCCGTCTTTTTGATGCAATATACCGGGTTGCTGACGTGGATCTCGGCCGCCTTGAGTCCATTATTCCACATTTTCGGCCTGCCGGGGGATGCCGCCATGGCCTTTGTGAGTGGCTACTGCATCAACATCTACTCCTCGATCGGTGTGATCTCGACGCTCGAACTCTCGGCTCGTGAGATCACCATCCTGGCCACGATGTCCACCGCCGCACACGCCATCTTTGTCGAGGGGGCCGTGCTGCATCGCACGGGCACGCCACCCCTCTACTCAATCGCGGTGCGCACCGTAGCCTCAATCCTGCTCGGCGTGGCATTGAACCTCTTGCTCCCCGGCCGACCCGAGCTGGCCGCCGCCTCGGTAAACCTCTCCGACGTGCCGCTCTTCGCCATTCAGGGCGATTTTTGGCTCCTGTTCTGCGATTGGGCCAAGGGAATGGTTCGGTTGGCCGTGATGATGACCGTGCTGATCTATCTATTGAATATTCTACAACGCATCCTCTACGAATTTGGGATCATGACGTGGATTTCGCGGTTGCTCTACCCGCTGTTGGCCCTCTTTGGGTTGCCCCGTCAGGGATCCTTCCTCTGGATCGTGGCCAACGTGATCGGGCTGTCGTATGGTTCGGCCGCCATGATCGAAGAGGTGGAACGCGGGACCCTCTCCCGACGCGACATTCATCTGCTGAATACCCACATCGGTATCTCGCACAGCAACCTGGAGGATCTGCTGCTCTACACCTCGATCGGGGGCATTTGGTGGGTGATCCTGCTCGCCCGCTGGGTGCTGGTAACGGTGCTCGTTTGGGCGATCCGCCTGCTGTGGTACCTACGAGGGGCAAAGGCATAATATCTCATAAACAAGAGAGGTTGTTCAACGTTTCGGTTGAACAGCCTCTCTTGTTTGGGGGATAGGTCAGGCACAGGCCACTACGGCACAATCTGCGGCGTACACTGCTCAAAGCGCAGGTGGTGTACCATATCGCCCGAAATCTCATACTTCAGCTCCTGCCCACACAGATCGAGATCGACCTGCTCAAAGGCGATGTTGCGGCCATCGACAATGCGCATCTCGCGCTTGTCGCTCACCACCTTGAAGTTGCGCAGCACCACACCGTCGGCATCGACAATGTCGATCACATAGGGCGATGGCTTGGGTTTATAGGGACCATAGGCAGTTACCGAGGTGTCGCGTCGCGTATCGGCCGTGACATTTTCGATCAAGATGTTCTGCGCCGGGCTCTCGGGAATACCCTGTATATAGACCAACTCGCGGCACCCATCCACGGCCACCTCCCGAATGCGCACATTGCGAAAGGCCGGGGTCATGTGGGTCAGCGGCGGAGCCGGCAGGCGCGAAGCCAAGCCACCCACAAAATTCGAGGTGCCCAGCATCTCCCAGGCCATGGCTCCCGCCTCGGTCTTCATGCGGATGCGCTCGAAATAGAGGTTTTCGCCGCCACCACCACGCGGGCGACGCGTCTTGAGACGAATACCGACACGCGTACCCTCCAGCACGCAGTCGTGCGCATAGAGGTTACGACACCAGCCGGCCGTCTCCGAACCAACGGTCAAGCCACCCATGCCGCGCAAGGCCAGATTGTGGCGGAAGACTATATTCTCCGACGGACGACCTACGCGATAGCCAAACTCATTGCGACCTCCTTTGACTGCAAAATTATCGTCGCCGCAATCGGTCGTCACATACTCCACCAACACGTAACGGCAGCAGGTGATATCGACACCATCGCCACACGGAATGCCATAGGAGCTGACGCTGATGCCGCGAATGACCACATTCTCGCAATAGACCGGAGCGATGTTCCAGAATGAGGTATTCTCGAAGGTCGGGCCCTCCAGATAGACATTGCGGCAACCAATCGGCCCAAAGAAGGTAGGCAGCTGGATCATACGCCCCGCCTTACCATCGAAGATGCGCTCCTCGACGGGCGTATCGGGATCGATCTCCCCATCATTTTGCGGACGACCCTGACGAATCGTACCCCCTTGTGCCGGGCCGATCAGACGAGCACGTCCCGTTACGGCAATATTTTCGGCATTGTGGGCATAGATGCAAGCTCCGAGCGAGTAGAGCTCCACGCCGGCATTGGTCGTAAAGACCACCGGCAGGAAATCCTCCACCTCGCCACTGAAGCGCACCTCCGTTCCCTCCTCGAAGTGCAGTTCGATGTTGCTTTTCAAGATGATGCGTCCCGTGTGCCATACACCTTTGGCCAACACGACACGACCACCACCCTGCTTGGCAAGGCGGTCGATAGCACGCTGAATCGTCTGGGTCTGCATCCGATCATCGGAGGCGGGCAACAGGCGCACCTGACGATCGGGAATGGCAGGTTTCTGCAGTTGCGGCATGTAGAACGGAGCCTCGATCGGGGCAATCGTCTCAGGCAGGGCATCGCGTCCCACCTGTTCGATCGTGGGCAGCGGTTGGGTGGTCTGCGCCACAGCCGAGAGTGCCCAAAGGCTACAGAGCAGGCTAAAAAGTCGTCTCATAAGGTTCTCTTTTTTTGGGGGGGGGTTACTCCTCCACGATACGGATCGAGAGGATGCGGTCGCCTTGGCGGATATCGTCAATCACATCCAGCCCCTCGATTACCTTACCGAAGCAGGTGTGGCGACCATCGAGGTGTTGCGTATTCTCGCGGCAATGGCAGATGAAGAACTGCGAACCACCCGTGTCACGTCCGGCATGTGCCATTGACAGGACACCACGATCGTGATACTGACGCGGAGCATCCGTCTCGCACTTGATGCGATAGCCCGGGCCACCCGTACCATCACCACGCGGGCAACCGCCCTGGATCACAAAGTCGGGAATCACACGGTGAAAGGTCAGTCCATCGTAGAAATTGTGGGTAGCAAGCTCCACAAAGTTAGCCACCGTGCCGGGCGTTGCATCGGCATACAGCTCGGCCTTCATCGTCCCCTTCTCGGTCTCGATCAGGGCATAAATCATCTTTTCGTTCATAGTTTCTATCGTTTTAACTGTTTGTTCTTGCTCCCTATCGTGGTTCGTCTGCTGCCACCATCTCCATCCTGTCAGCACAGCTCCGACAACGAGACCCATTAGCACGCATTTCACGCATTCTCGAATCAACTTTCGTTTCATGGTTACAAATTTACAAAAAAAAGGGAATTGCGCCACAAAAGCGGGCAAATCCCAAAAAAAATTGTTATCTTGTCCCATGCTTTATGCAACCCAACCAACTAAATCGAATCTGATTATGCTACGAAAACTTCTACTTGCTGCGTTGCTGCTCCCGATCATGCTGCCTACCACGGCCCACCACCGCGTGGAGGCTGGCGCACTCAAACTGTGGTACAAGCAACCCGCCGCAGATTGGAACGCTGCGTTGCCGATCGGCAACGGACGCCTGGGCGCCATGATCTTCGGCAATGCCGACAACGAGCTTTTGCAACTCAACGAAAACACCCTCTACAGCGGTGAGCCGGCTACGCGCTTCACCGATCTGGACATCACTCCGACCTACCCCGAGATGGTACGTCTGCTGGAGGAGGATCGTCATGCGGAGGCAGCCGAGCTGCTCAAGCAATGGACTGGACGCCTGCACGAATGTTATCAACCGCTCGGTGATTGGCACCTGCGCGACTTCCGAGGTGGCAAGGCCAAGGCCTATCGTCGTTATCTGGATCTGGAGCGTGCCGTAGCCACCGTACAATACGAGCGTGACAACTACCAATTCCGCCGCGAAATCTTCGCTTCGCATCCCGATCAGGTGATCGTCATGCGACTGACAACCAACTGCCCCGTAGGTTGGGATATCGGCCTCAGCCTCTCGTCGTTGCACCCGGCAAAGAGTCTGATTGATGCCCGTCGTCGTACCCTCTCGCTCAGCGGGCAGGCTCCCGGACGTGTCGATCGTCGCAACTACTCCGATTTCGAGGCGTGGGGTCACGAGGCTCGCCACCGCTATCTCTTCAACGAGGATGGCTCGCGCACGGGTAAGCCGCGTGTGCTCTATGGCGAGGATATCGACGGCATGGGCATGTTCTTCGAGGGGCGTCTGGAGGTTCGCGTCCTCGACCCCAAAGGCGAGGTGACCGACCTGGGCGATCGTCTGCGCATTCGCCATGCCCAGGAGATTGTCCTGATCTTCTCAGCCGCAACGAGCTACAACGGCCCCCACAAGAGTCCGTCGCGCGAGGGTCTCGACGCCGCCAAATTGGCCGATGGCTACCTCAAGCAGGTGCGCAAGAAGAGCTATGACGAGCTGCTTGCCACCCACGAGGCTGACTACCGCGCCCTCTTTGGGCGTTTTGCCCTCACGCTACCCGCTGATCCCGAGGCGGAGCTGCTGCCCACCGACCAGCGCATCCTGCGTTATGCCACGGCTACGCGACAAACCGGTGCTCCGAAAGACCAGGCTCTGGTGGCGCTCTTGGCCCAATATGGCCGCTACCTGATGATCAGCGGCTCGCGCGAGGGGGGACAACCGCTCAACCTGCAAGGCATCTGGAACAAGGATCTGATCCCTTCGTGGAACAGCGGCTACACGGCTAATATCAATGTCGAGATGAACTACTGGCCGGCCGAGATGACCAACCTCTCGGAGTGTCACAAGCCCTTCCTACAGATGATTGGCGAGTGTGCCGAGACGGGTCGTGAGACGGCGCGCAAGATGTATCACCGCCGTGGCTGGGTAGGGCACCACAACTGCTCGATCTGGCGCGAGACCTTCCCCAACGATGGTGGTGCAGCCACCGTCTTCTGGCCCATGATGGGCGCTTGGTTCTCCTCACACCTGTGGGAGCACTACGCCTATACGCTCGACCGCGACTTCCTGCTCCGGGAGGCCTATCCGACAATGCGTGAGGCAGCCCGATTCTACATCGACTGGCTCATCCGCGACAAGGAGGGCTACTACATCACACCGGTCAGCACCTCGCCCGAGAATCTCTTTATCATCCCCGGCACGAACCAAAGTTGCGGTGTTTCACAAGGCTCGACGGGCGACATGTCGATGATCCGCGATCTGTTTACCCACACGCTGGCTACGGCCGAGATGGGCAACCTGGATCCCGGCTTGCAAGATACGTTGCGCGATCGTCTGGCCCACCTGCTCCCCTTCCGCATCGGCAAGGGTGGTCGTCTGCAAGAGTGGCGTGAGGATTACGAGGATCAAGACCCGCACCACCGCCACGTCACCCATCTGGTGAGCCTCTACCCCTTTGGGCAGATCAACCCTTCGACGCCCGATCTGTTTGCCGCAGCACGCCAGACGCTCGAATTGCGTGGTGACGAGGCTACCGGCTGGTCGAGTGGCTGGAAGATCAATCTGTGGGCTCGTCTGATGGACGGCGAGCGCGCCTTTAAGCTCATCGGCACCCTGCTGCGACCCGTAGGCTTTGGCCCCGAGGCGATGCAATCGGATGGTGGCGGTCTCTATGCCAACCTCTTCGATGCCCACCCGCCCTTCCAGATCGACGGCAATTTCGGCTTCACGGCCGGTGTCTGCGAGATGCTCATGCAGAGCCATGAGGGCAAGATTCGATTGATGCCGGCCATGCCGAAGGCTTGGCATAGCGGCTCGATCCGCGGCTTGAAGGCACGAGGCGGCTACGAGATCGAGATGAGCTGGGAGGAGGGTCGCATCAAGAGCCTCCGCATCAAGAGCCAGACGGGTCAGCGTTGCGAGGTGGTATCCGATTGGCAGCTGCCCGAGATCGAGTGGCTGTAAGCATGATGGACAAAACCAGAGAGGGTGCTAACTTTTGAGTTAGCACCCTCTCTGTGTGTATAGCGGTTACTCTTACCAGCCCAGCAACGGCTTCACATAGCCGAACAACAACCAAGCCACGAGGAACGTAGCCACGATGTTGAAGACCTGACCCGTCAAGAAGGCATAGAGCACATTGCGATTCTCCTTCGACACGATCTCCTTAAGGCGCGTATCGAGACCGATGCAGACAAACGACAACGAGAAGAAGAGCGTCGAGAGGGTCTTGGCAAGCGAAGTAGCAATCGGCTTACCCTTCGCATTCAGATCCAGCATATCCGCCTCTTTCAACAACGAGAACACCAACGAAGCGATCACAAACGCCAAGACGAATTTCGGGAACTTCTCCCATACGATCTTCAACGAAGGACCATGGCTGGCACCCTTCTCGCCCTTGGTCGAAAGATACAAGGCGATGAAGAAGGCAACCACACCGATCAGCACGTTCTGCGTAGCCTTCACGATGATAGCTGTTTGATTGGCAATATCTCCGGCCATATCCGACGAAGCAGCTACGCCACTGGTCGTATCGACTGTACCACCAATCCAAGCACCCATGATCTGCTGCTGCACGGCCGCATCGTCCGTCAACAAGGGTACAATCATATTACCCAACCAGGGCATCAGGTAGATCATCGGCACGGCAATGATCAGCACGACCGACACGATATACGAAAGGCTCTTCTTATCGGCACCGGCCACACCAGCCGTTGCAATAGCAGCCGAAGCACCGCAGATCGTAAGACCACTCGACATGGTCATAGCCGTTGCTCGCTCCACCTTGAAGATCTTGCGCGCCACGATGTAGGCAAAGAGCCATACGATCGTCACAATCACACAAGCCTGCACCAGACCGGCCACACCCGACTTCATCACATCGCCAATCATGATCGTAGCACCGAGGCAGACCACACCAATCTTAATATAGAACTCGCCCTGAATAGCCGGCTTCATCCACTCCGGCACATGGAAGGCGTTGCGAATGATCAGACCAAAGATCACCGAGAAGAATACCGGCTCAAGACCCAGGTCGCTCTTGATGAACTTATTGCTACCAATCACCATGGCCAACGCAGCAATGGCAAAGACCACGATAAACGAGAGCAGCATACCCTTCATCGGGCGGCTCAAGAGTTTGTTACCGGCAAAGAGAGCCACCAGCGCGATGAGGGCCAACATGCCGATCTTACCCCAGGCACCCGCCTCGAGCATATTCGTCGGAATCGAGATCGAGGGCAGGTAGTTTGCAAAGTAGCAGAGGACGAGAAGCGGAATCGACAGCATCACAACCACCCAATCCTCCACGAGCAGTTTTTTCAATAATTTACTCATACTTATTTCGTTTGTTTCGTATTAGAGACTCTTCATTAGAACGATGCCGTAGCCTGCACCATCACACAATTGCGGTGACCCTTGCTACCACGATCCTCATGCTGGTAGTTGAGCTGCATGCGGAAGTTTTTAATCGGCTTCCAAGCCACACCGACCGTATAGTTCGTCTGATCGAGAGCCGACACCTCGGTATTCTCCGAGAAGGTGTCGTAGCGAGCAGCTACCGACCACTTACCATCGCAGAAACGCCAGCCGGCCAACGCATACCAACCCTCCGAGTCGATTTCAGCATCCTCAAAGCCCGTCGTACCGGCAATGTACTCAGCGCGAGCAATCAACGCACCCTTATCGTAGACAGCACCGACCGTCCAACGCTCACGTGCATAGAACTCCTCACCGAACTCACCCCAGTAGTACGATCCTGAAACGCGCAGACCCTGGATCGGCGAATAGATCAAACGACCCACTACGTCCTTCGACTTATTGTTGTCGGTCGTATTCAGACCGGCGCCATTGAATACAGCCAAATCATAGCTCAACGCCTTGTTCAGCACCGAACCGTGGAGGTTGATACCCAACTCACGACCCGTATTCTTCAGCGTCGTCTCACCGATCTTCTCATCGAAACCCATCAGACGCTGCATACCCATCGGATGGTCAATCAAGATGATCTTCGTAG
This sequence comes from Alistipes sp., assembly GCA_045127275.1. GTDB lineage: Bacteria > Bacteroidota > Bacteroidia > Bacteroidales > Rikenellaceae > Alistipes. The sequence continues at coordinate 13,009 of JBGVPZ010000008.1, read as the reverse complement.
GCGAGTACTCCGTATTCTCGATCGAGAAGGGAACCTTGAACTGACCGACCTTCACCTTGAACTGCTCAAAAGGCTTGTAGTTGAAGTAAGCATCGAGCAACTTGAAGCTCGACAACTCGGCCTGGAATTTATAGTCGATCTTCTTACCGATATCACCGGCAACCGACAAACGTACACGACGCAGACGGAAGGTCGACTCGTCGCCGTTGTAGGTATAGCGACCCATCACATAACCCGAAATTTTGGGCATGGCAGCCACCACCTTATCCCATTTCGTGTGAGTTTGGTTCTCGGCCTTGAGTTGCTCCACCTCACGCGTAAGACGCTCGATAGCAGCAGCTTGCTCTTCGCTGGTCATGGTTTGTGCATAGACCGAAGCGGTGGCAAGCATCAGCAAACAAAGGAAAATTTTCTTCATAGTTTTCGTGTTTTTTTATTAATAGATTGTATTCTTCGTCACACGTTGACATATTACCGAACAAAGGTCGGCAAAAAAAGCGTATTCACAATACGCTTAAATACCTATAATACAATAGGAGAGGCTAAAACTCCGATTAGCTCGATTAGAAGACCTCGCTCAGGATACGCACCGACTGCACCGAGTGGATGGCATCGAGGTGGTAGCCAAAATAGGATAGCAACGCATTTAGAAAAGCAACACGCTGACTGCGATGCAGCGCTATTTGATCCAAATGCTCCACATCGCACGCCAACAACCGATCAAGCAAGGCCGCCTCTTCGGGTCGCATAGCAAGCGTGTGCAAGGGTGGGAGTGCAACATAGAGACCCTCCTTGATATCGAACCAATCGCCTACCGTGTAGCTATTACCCGGACAGAAACCGACAATGGGTGCTAGATGGGCTAAGAACCAAAGGTGGAAATTGGCTAAGCCCTGTTCCATGACATCAAGTGCTGCCACCGAATTCCAAACAAAGTCAAAAAGGAGATCGTTACGTTCGCTCTCGCGCACCAGACGATAGACCACCTCGGCCAAAAAGATCGCCATCGTCGAGCGTCGCACATCAAACGGGATACCGCGTAGCAAGAAACCGCTTCGCACCTCCCGAAAACGGTGCATCTGACTACTCTGTGCCGGCTCTAACCCCTCGAATTCGACCGGAAAGGCGGGCTGAAACAGCGCCTGCTTCGAGCCGCGCCCCGTGCGGGAGCGGATACCCTGCACCATGTAGCTGCGGCGTCCACCCACATCGGTCAGCAGGTAGACGATCATCGACGAATCGCCATATTTGAGCGTGTGCAACACGATGCCGCGCCCCTTGTAGCTTTTCAAGGCAGAAAATTTGTCGGGTGACCCAAAATTTGTATCTTTGCTTCTACAAAGATAGGGATAAAATGGCGGAAAACCTAAAAAAATGGGAGGATGCTGGGCGTAAATATCGCACCTACATCCGCATGGAACGTCGCTTGTCGGCCAACTCGGTAGAGGCCTACATGCACGATTTGCGCCATTTTGCGCACTACATCCTGCGCTGCTTTGACGTAGCACCTCACCATGTCGAACGGGCCATGATCGAGAAGTACCTCACCCGTCTGCATGAGGAGGGGTGTCAATCGACCTCCCAAGCCCGCCGCTTGAGTGGCATCCGCAGCTTCTTCAACTTCCTGCTCCTGCGCGAGAAGATCGAGGTCTCACCGGCCGAGCTGATCGAGATGCCCAAATTACCCCGACAGCTCCCCGATGTACTCTCGACCGAGCAGATCGATCGCATCCTGGCCACCTTCGACACGACGACCAAAAAGGGGCTGCGCGATCGAGCCATCGTCGAGGTGCTCTATTCGTGTGGACTGCGTGTCTCGGAGCTCACCTCGTTGCGCATCAGCGACCTCTTCTTTGGCGAAGGATACATCCGTGTGATCGGCAAGGGGGACAAACAACGCCTCGTTCCGATCAGCCAGCAGGCCCGCGAGTTTATCTATGCCTACCTCGACGAGCGTCGCAAAGAGGAGCATCGCTCGGATGTGCTCTTCTTGAACAACCGCGGCAAGGCTCTCACGCGGGTGATGATCTTCACCCTGCTGCGCCAGGCGGCCGAACGTGCCGGTATCGAGCGGAAGATCCACCCCCACATGTTGCGCCACTCGTTTGCCACCCACTTGATCGAAGGTGGTGCGAGCATTCGTCAAGTGCAAGAGTTGTTAGGCCACGAAAGCATCCTGACAACCGAGATCTATACCCACCTCGACAGCAGCCATCTGCGCAAAACACTCGAAGAACATCTAACATTATAACACGTCATGAAACAACTGTTTACGCTTGCCTTGCTGTTCCTTGCAGCATGCAGCTCGACACCTCAATCGCCACAACAGGTCGATCGCGGTCGAATCGACTACTACCCCTCGTTTGCCTCGGAGCATTTCGCTGCACGCGATGTGCTGGTTTGGCTACCCGAGGATTACTCGCCCGAGCAGCGTTATGGAGTACTCTACATGCACGATGCCCAGATGCTCTTCGACAAGACGACCTCCTGGAACGGACAGTCGTGGAACATCGACTCGGTGGCTCAAGCCCTGATTGATCAGGGACGCGTCGCCCCCTTCCTGGTCGTAGGCATCAACAACAACGAAGCCACCCGCCTCTACGATTATGTACCGCGTCGCGTCTTGGACTTTGTCCCCGAGCATGACCCGCTCCTGCAACAATGCGACAAAGAGAAATTCGTTTCGGATGCCTATCTGCGCTTCCTAGTCGAGGAACTCAAACCCTTCATCGACAGCCACTACCCCACCCGCTCGGACGCTGCCCACACGGCTATTGGCGGCTCGAGTGCCGGAGGTTTGATCTCGCTCTACGCCATCGCCGAGTACCCAACCATCTTTGGGGCAGCCGCCTGCCTCTCAACCCATACACCCATGGCCCTGGATAAAATTGACGAGGAGGCCCCCGTTTGGTCGAAGGCCCTGCGCGACTACCTCGATGCACAACTACCCGAGGTCGGCACGGTGAAGATTTACATGGATTGTGGCGATCAGACGCTCGACGCCCTCTACCCGCCCTATCAGCAGCAGGTCGATTCGCTATTCGAGGCTCGCGGATGGGGTACAGCTCACTACCTCAGCCGCTTCTATGCCGGTCATGCCCACGACGAACGCTCGTGGGAGAGCCGTCTACACATCCCCCTGGAGTGGATTTTCGGGGTTGAATAGCCCTTAACGCTTTCCGTGCGGTTTGCGTTTCGATTGCTGCGACGACGATGCGCTCCGCCCCTTTGAGGCAAAGAAATAACTCTTCTGCCGCTTTTTGTCCTCCTGATTGCGAGCCACAAAGAGCGGCTTTTTTGTGTAGGGATTCATCCCCGTATAGAACATCACCGACGAGAGGGTCATCGGCGTTGGGGTCAGATCCTGCACCTGCTCCAACGTAAAATGCAATCGCCCGAGTACACGTTCCGAGAGGGCCTTCATGTCGCGTTCCATGCACCCCGGATGCGAAGAGATGAAGTAGGGAATGAGCTGGTAGCGCAACCCCTCACGGCGGCAGATGGTCTGAAAATCAGCATTGAGTTGCTCGAAAAGGGCAAACGGGGGCTTGCGCATCAGTTGCAGCACATGCTCCTCGGTGTGCTCCGGGGCAACCTTCAAGCGACCCGACGTGTGGTGTTTCAGCACCGTTGCCAGATAGGGCGAATCATCAAACAGATCGTAGCGAATACCACTGCCGATAAAGGCCTTCTTGATCCCCTTCACGGCGCGAATCTTGGCGTAAAGATCCAAAAGCGGCCTATGGTCGTTGTTCAAATTGGGACAGATCTTCGGATGCAGACACGACGGGCGACGACACCGTTCGCACAGCGTACGGTCGCGGCCCTGCATACGATACATATTGGCCGAAGGGGCTCCCACATCCGAGAGATACCCCCGAAAATCGGGCATTTGGGTGATACGCTCCACCTCGCGCAAGATCGACTGCTCGCTACGCGAATGGATAAATTTACCCTGATGAGCCGAGATCGTACAGAACGAGCAACCGCCAAAGCAACCTCGGTGGATATTGACCGAATGGCGAATCATCTCCCAGGCCGGAATTGCGCCGCGGTCGCGGTAGCGCGGATGGGGAGCACGCTCATAAGGCAGGTCGAACGAGCGATCCAGCTCCTCGGTGGTCAGAATCGGCCCCGGAGGGTTGACCACCACAAACTGTTCACCAACCCCCTCCACCAACGTTGTCGTGGGGTGTAGCAGGTTGCTTTCGCGCTCGATAATCGTAAAATTCTCGCCAAAGGCCTCCTTCGATGCTTCACACTCCTCGAAGGAGTGCAGCCGCAGCGTCTGCTCCGGATCGAGCCGATCGACATAGGCCGCATCGGCCAAAAAGGCCACCTGGGGAAGTTTGCGCAAGAGCTTGGCATTGTAGCCATTCCGCATGGCACGTGCCACCTCCAAAATAGCGCGGTCGCCCATACCGTAAATCACCAAATCAGCACCCGACGAGGCCAAAATCGAGGGCTGCAGTCGATTGCTCCAATAATCGTAGTGGGTCAGACGACGCAACGAGGCCTCGATACCGCCCACCACCACCGGTGTGTGAGGAAACAGTTGTTTAAGAATCTGAGTATAGACCGTCACCGTGCGGTCGGGGCGGAAACCCGCCACGCCACCGGCCGTATAGGCATCGTCATGGCGCAGGCGCAGGTTAGCCGTGTAGTGATTAACCATCGAGTCCATGGCACCTCCCGAGACGGCAAAGAAGAGGCGCGGAGTACCCAACTTCTTGAAATCGCGCAGATCATCCCGCCAATTGGGTTGCGGAACAATGGCAACCCGATACCCTTCGGCTTCAAGCAGACGACCGATCACGGCCGCCCCAAACGAGGGGTGATCGATGTAGGCATCGCCCGTAAAGAGGATGACGTCCAATTCATCCCAGCCGCGAGCGCGGACCTCTTTGAGGGTTGTTGGTAGAAAAGCCATTGCGCGTTGAATCAGCCGTTAATCACCCCAATAATCACCAAACGCTTCGCGTTCATACTCCTCAAGAGCCGAACGATCGCCTTTGAAGTAGCGTTTCAGATAGTGATTATAGCGCGCTGTATCGTAGCTGCGAGGCCCCGAATAGCTGTGCGAGCGCGAGCGCGCATGGTCGTGCGTCTCTTCGTAGACCAACTCTCCGGTATCGGTCGTTCGCCATTGGATGCGTTCGGTCTCCGTCCACTTTTCACGCGAGTCCGAATAAATGGTGTATAACACCGGTCCGGGCTCCTCGTACTCACGCGACAGGCTATGCTCCCAAACATGGCCGCAGCACGGACACTCCAACTTCACCCGATAGGGCACGACGATCTTAACCCTCGTCTTGAAATTCCAAGCACGGGTCTCGGTGGTGTGCTGTACTCCTCCCGACACGCTACTCGATCCGGAGCGCGACATCAAACAGCCCCAACCCAGCTTGATCTTGGCCTCGCCCGAGATAAAGGGCGGTCGCACCTCGTTATAAATCATGCGAGCCGCGGGCTTCCCCTTTTTGACCGGACGTTGGCGGACGCCCGTGCTCAAGAGATCATATTTGAACGGGCCGAGCCACCTACGGCAACGATCGCAACGATTGGTCTCGGCATCCACCGACAGGGCCAGCGAGGCGTAGAACGAGAAACCAACCACAAAAATGAAGGCAATAATTGCCACAATGATGTAGAAACGCGACACGTAGATCAGTGCATAGATCGTAAAGGGCAAGACGATCAGGAACCCGATCCAACCAATATATTTATTCGCCCCCTTGTAGAGCCACCGAACAATGTAGTAGGCAATGAATTGCACCACAAAGAGTGCGCCGAGCAACCATCCGATAATTGCCCAACGATTGGTAATCCCCAGATGATTCTCGAAGATGTAAAGGGCCTTCAATTTTAAGCCGGCACCACCTTCCAAGGCGACATAACGTTCTGTCAGCGGAGCTGCTTTGCGGTAGCGAGGCTTACCCTTGGCTTTTCGGATAGCTGCAGCGATCTCAGGCGAATAGCTTTCACTCGGCTGTGTCGAGACGCGCAGCGTAGAGTAGTCAGGCTCGAAATCGAAGGTCCACGGCATCTTCTCCATGTGGACAGCCACCAACTCTTGATCGAAATAGATGATCACACCCGCACCCCAGAAGCCCTTTCTCACCTCGGGCATGGGCCAGATGAGGTTTTCGTAGAAGCCGTAGACATAGCCTTTATATTCGCTGACCGAGGGGCCCGCATAGCCAAACGCAGGGCTCAACAACTCGTCGATGTAACTCTTCGAGCAACCGATGAGCGAGAGGGGCAGTTCCCCATCTTTCATCGCCAATCGAAGCACCGTGTCATCGCGATCGGGCATATAGTACTCCAGACCGTTTCGCTCGAAAAAATCGCCATACTCGATGCGTCCGAGGACCTTTTTGTAGCGTTCGTTCTGCAGAAAGTTGCTGCTTCTTGCAAAGGTGTATGTCCGGCCATTGTCATGGCGGAAGACCAACTTTTTCGGCTGGAATCCATCCCATGCGCCAATCGACTGCAGGTGATAGGTACCCTGCACCCAGCCGTCGCCTCCGTATTTGCTATAGATCCTCGCTTCGGAGAGAGCAATGGCCATCGTGGGAATATAACCCAAACTGCCATCACCGAGCGTCACCTGCAAGAACTCTTTGTGCCAGCTATGGCCGAGTACCGTAACGGGAGTCCCTTTGGGGAGCATGCACATCGGAACAGGCTCGGGCTTCAGATCCTGATGGATCGGCTCTGCATAGATGCAGAACGGAGCATTTAAGACCAGCGAAAATTGTTTCTGCGCCTCGGCCGAAGTCATGCCGGCCAAGAGTGCGAAGAGTAACAAGCAGATTTTACGCATTTCGATTGGAAATTTTGAAGGTTCTTACAGTTGGTCAGCCCCTACACCTCGGCCGTATCGACCGCCTGCGTGTAGGTGTCCCACTTGGCCAACACTGCCTTGAAATCCTCGGGCAGCTCGCTATCGAAGAGCACCTCTTTGCCCGTGGTGGGGTGTGTAAAGCCCAACGCCTTGGCATGCAGAGCCTGACGCGGGATCAGTTCAAAGCAGTTTTCGATGAACTGCTTGTATTTCGAGAAGGTCGTACCCTTCAGGATGCGGTCGCCTCCATAGCGGGCATCGTTGAACAAGGGGTGCCCCTGCCAAGCCATGTGGACACGAATTTGGTGTGTGCGCCCCGTCTCCAGGCGGCACTCCACCAACGTCACATAACCATAGCGACGCAACACCCGCCAATGGGTCACTGCATGTTTGCCATCCGACCCATCCTCAAAGACATACATCTTCTGTCGCTCACGGGGCGAGCGGCCTATATTGCCGATGATCGTACCCTCATCCTCCTCGAAATTACCCCACACGAGGGCCACATAGCGGCGGTAGATCGTATGGTCGAAGAACTGTTTGGCCAGGCGGGCATGAGCCTGTTCGTTCTTGGCGATCACGAGCAGTCCCGAGGTATCCTTGTCGATGCGATGGACCAATCCGGCACGCTCCTCGGAGCTCTCCGGCGTAGCATCGGGCCCTTGCAGGTGGTAGAGCAGGGCATTGACCAACGTGCCGTAGTGGTTGCCCACCCCCGGGTGCACGACCATACCGGCCGGCTTATTGACCAGCAGCAGATCGTCATCCTCGTAGGGAATCTCGAGCGGAATATCCTGCGGAATGAGCGAGACATCGCGCCGCGGATAGGGCATCACGACCTGAATATAGTCGAGCGGTTTGACCTTGTAGGAGCATTTCGAGGCCGAACCATTGACCAGCACGTTGCCCGAATCAATGGCCGCCTGGATGCGGTTGCGCGACGAACGCTCCATGCGGGCCTTGAGGAATTTGTCCAGGCGCAGCAGCGACTGCCCCTTATCGACCGTTACGTTGAAGTGTTCGTAGAGGCCGCCCTCTTCGCCCTCTTCGCCCTCTTCGCCCTCTTCATCGAGCGAGTCGGTCGCGTCGGTCGCATCGGAGAGCTCCGGTAGCTCGACCGTGCTCGGCTGTGCCATCGCCTCGGGGATCGGTTGATCCTCCTGCGGCTCTATCGTCGGATGTTGTAGCTCGGTCATTACTCAAAAAATTCGTCGTCGGTAGTTGCCGCCTCGCTCTGCTCCACGGCACGTTGCAGGGTCTCTTCGAGCAGGCCCGCCTCCTCCAGTGCAGCCAGCGAATCGGCCGTGCGCTCCATCTCGGCTTGTGCCTTGGCGCGCTCGGCGGCCTCTTTGGCTGCAACCTCCCGGGCGGCCTTGCTCTTCTCGCCATCGAGTGTCAGATGCAGTACCACGGCACTTCCCAGCGTCGTGATCTGCTCGGCACCCAGCGACTGCATATAGACACGTGCCTCCTTCTGGTTGAGCAGGTTGATCCCCTCGTCATAGTGCACCTTGCCCACATTGAGGCCCGACTCCCAGATGCGGCTCTTGGCCTCGCGGAGCGACAGCCCCACCACCAACGGCACGGCCGTGGCATTCTTCTCGGGATCGACACCCACATAGAGCGTGATTCCCGACCCCATCTCGGCCTGCAGCTCCCGCTCCTCGGTGAGCTGCTCACGGCCGTAGAAGGCCTCCAGCACGTAGTTTGTCGCCATATCGGGGCGGTAGTGCAGCTCCTCGATCTCCAGGCCGGCTATCTCCAGCATATTCTTGGCCTGACGCAGCGAGCGACCTGCCACGTAGGGGATGGGCACCATCTTTTGGCGGAACGAGTTGATCGTGATATAGACCGTGCGCCCCGGCTTGACCTCCACGCCCTGCTCGGGCAGCTGATCGAGGACGATGCCCCCTTCGTAGGCGGGGACAAAGAGCGAGTCGTTGATGTGCAGTTGCAGGTCGCACGATGCGGCCAGCTCCTCGGCCTCGGCGAGCGGGATACCGGCAAAGTCGGGTACCGTGCGGCGAGCACCGTGGCGCGTACCGATCTGCATGGCCAAATGGGCCAGCAGGGCCATGCCGAGGATCAACACGACCATGACCAGCAGGTTGTAGAGCAGCTTGATGCTGCGTATCTTCGCCCAAAGGGAGGGCTTCTTCGCGGGCTGTTTCTTCATCGTAGCAGCGTTTTTCTTGCAATTCAGGTTATTTCGGGGCGAGCGGCCTACTTCGGAGCCTTGCGGTAGAGGTAGATCGCAATCACCAGATAGATCAGGTTCGGGAGCCAGATCGCCACCCCGACCGGCAGCGAGCCGCTCTTGGCAAACTCTTCAAAGAAGCGGTAGAAGAGGATGTACGAGAAGCACAACGCGATACCCACACCGATGTGCAGACCCGTACCGCCACGCACCTTGCGCGAGGAGAGCGATACGGCGATCAGCGTCAGGATGAACGTACCCAACGGATAGGCATAGCGGGCATGTTTCTCGACCAAAATCAGGTTTATCGAGTCCGAGCCCTTGGCCTGCTGCTGGTCGATGAAGTCATTCAGCGCGTGGATGTTCATCGTCTTGACCAGCTCGTTCACATTGCCCAACTCATTGACATCCAAGTTTATCAGCGTGTCGAGGTTGCGATATTGGGTAAAGGTCTCGACCTCCAACGAGTCAAATTCGCGCGTCGTGTAGCGCGGGGCGGTCCATCGTTTCGATTCGGGGTCGAAGGTCACGTCGGCCGCCTCCAACAGGCCGTTGATCGTCCCCTGCTCGTGGTGTTCGATGGCAAAGAATGTGGCGCGTTTCGAACTGTTCTGGTAGCCACGGATATAGACATAGGTGCCCGGCTCGACCTGGCGGTAGATGTGGCGGTCGAACTGCACATTTTGACGACGTTTGTTGTACTGCGCCTCAAACTCCACGATGTTGCCCTGCGTGATGGGGATCACCCACAGATTCAGACACAGCGACAACGACCCGATGATCAGCGCACCCAGGAAGTAGGGCCACATCAGCCGACGGAACGACATGCCGCCCGACAACATCGCCACGATCTCGGTCTGATAGGCCAATTTCGAGGTGAAGAAGATACAGGCAATGAAGGTAAACAGACAACTGAACTGATTGACAAAGTAGGGGATGAAGTTCAGGTAGTAGTCCACCACCGCCCCCAGCGGCGCGTGCAGCTCCGTGAAGTCATCGACCTTTTCGACATAGTCGAACAGCACGACGATGATGATGATCATCGCAATGGCGAAGAAGTAGGTCGCCAAGAACTTTCGCAGGATATAGCGATCCAGAATCTTGAATCCGGGGAAACCTAATTTCATCATGCTACAAGCGTTTGGAGAGTTTTACGACCATCTGCTCCTTCCAGGCATGGAAATCGCCCGCCACGATGTGGGCGCGGGCCATGCGCACCAGCCGCAGATAGAAGGCTATGTTGTGCAGCGAGGCGATCTCGGCCGCCAGCATCTCCTGGCAGACGCAGAGGTGGTGCAGGTAGGCCTTCGAGTAGAGCCGATCGACAAAGGCCTCGCCCTCGGGGTCGATCGGTGAGAAGTCATCCTCCCACTTCTTGTTGCGGATGTTGATCACCCCCTCGGCCGTGAAGAGCTGGCCGTTGCGGCCGTTGCGTGTCGGCATCACACAGTCGAACATATCCACTCCGCGGTCGATCGCCTCCAAGATGTTGATCGGTGTTCCCACCCCCATCAGGTAGCGGGGACGATCCTCGGGCAGGATGGCATTGACCACCTCGATCATCTCATACATCACCGGTGCCGGCTCACCCACAGCCAGGCCGCCTATGGCATAGCCGTCGGCCTTGTACTGCAAGACATTCTCGGCCGCATGGGCACGCAGATCGGGGTAGGTGCACCCCTGCACGATCGGGAAGAGTGCCTGATAGTGGCCATATTTCGGTGCTGTCTGGTGGTAGCGGTTGAAGCAGCGGTCGAGCCACCGCTCGGTCAGCCCCAACGATCGCGCTGCGTAGTCGCGTGCCGCATCGCCCGGCGGGCACTCGTCGAAGGCCATCATGATGTCGGCGCCGATCGTGCGCTCGGTGTCGATCACGCTCTCGGGCGTGAAGAGGTGCTTCGAGCCGTCGATATGCGAGCGGAAGTGGCACCCCTCCTCCTTGAGTTTGCGGCATGCGGCCAACGAGAAGACCTGAAAACCACCGCTATCGGTCAGCATCGGCCCCTCCCAGGTCGAGAAGCGATGCACACCCCCCGCCCGCTCGATAATCTCCATGCCGGGGCGCAGGTAGAGGTGGTAGGTGTTGGCCAAGATGATCTCGGCCCCTGCCTCCTGCTTCACATCGCGGTGGAAGAGCCCTTTGACCGTTGCGGCCGTACCCACGGGCATAAAAATCGGGGTGTGGATGACCCCGTGGTCGGTCACCAACTCCGCAGCCCGCGCCTTCGAGGCGGGGTCTTTATGTTGTACTGTAAATTGTAAGCCCATAATACCTCGCAAAGATACAACACAAATCGAAATTCTGCAATAGCTTTTCGGGCATCTTCTTGAAGGAGGGGTGTGAGAAAAATCAGCGCGACCCCGAAAGGTCGCGCTGAAAGCATAAAGTCCAAAGCGAAAAGCCTAAAGATTAAAAAGCGGAGACGGCGCGCACATAGTAGTCGACGTTCTTATTGCTGCCGTAGGTGCCGCCATTGCTCACATTGACACCCCACGCGCAGAACGTACCATCGGAGAATTGATAATCATCCTCCGTCGACGACCAATACCATTTAGAGGAATTCCCCTTGTTGTATAATTTTGTGCCCCCTTTGGCCGCTAAGGTACGATTTACAGCGCCGTGTACGCTGTCATTCGCCGTAAACAGCTTTAGCTCCTCGATAGCGGGCAGATACCACCCCGAACCTAAATTGGCACACCAGGCAAAGGCAGGATAGTCCGTGCGCCAATTCGGGCGTTGCTGAACGGCTTGCATATTGGCTGCGCCATTCGTCTTACTGGACGCTCCAATCAGTCTTTTTTGTTCGCTAACATTAGATGACCATTGCAATTCTTCACTCGATTGGGTCATGCTGACAATTTTGCCATGTTTGCCCGAGGCATCCACATAGAATACTACGCCCTCTTTACCATTGACATTGTAGTAGTCGCCGACTTTGTAGGTTTTATTCGCTGCTTCGCGCGCCAATCGTTCGCGTTCCGCCTTTTCAGCGGCCTCGCGTGCTTCGCGCTCACGACGCTCCTTTTCGGCCTTTTCTTTGGCGGCTTTCTCCTCGGCTAACCGTTTCTCCTCGGCAGCTTTCTCTTCAGCCAATCGCTTCTCCTCGGCAGCCTTTTCTTTGGCCAACCGCTCCTTTTCGGCTTTTTCAGCCGCAGCATTGGCTTGCTCGGTGCTATCCTGAACAAATGCGGCACGTTCGGCCTCCGCCAGAGCAATACTATCAGCGATGGCTTGTTGCTCGCGGAGGTGGGTCATGGTGGTGCGGCCGCCCCAGAAACCACCGGCTACCAACAGCAGCATCACCACCGTCCACAGCCACTTTTTGCCACCCCGCTTTTTCGGCGACGCAGGCACAGGGGCAGGTTGCGGTGCGGGCTTGGGGGTGGGTTTAGGAGTCGGTTTCGGAGTATCGTCCAAATGGGTCTCCTCATCGACCGCAATATCCAACACCGTCTCGGCGGCCACCTCCTTGCCGTCGAGCAGGGCGCAGAAGGCCTCGATCGACTGCGGACGATCCTTGCGGCGGGGCTGCATGGCGTGCACAATGGCCGTGCGCGTAGCGGCTGAAAGGGTCGCGGGGAGGGCCGGAAGCCCCTGCTCGTCCACCTCGCCGGCATCGGGCGGGGTCTGGCCCGTTGTGAGCCGATAGAGCGTGGCACCCAACGAATAGATGTCCGTGGCGGGTGAGAAGGCCCCCACACCGCCCGGGCGATACTGCTCCATCGGGGCATAACCGTGCGAAATGCCCACCGGGGTGGTCGAGGTCTGATGACCCGTCTCGTCGTAGCGTTTCGAGAGACCAAAGTCGATCAGCACGGCCCGATGCTCCTCGTCGAGCAGGATATTGCCCGGCTTGACGTCGAGGTGGTTCATCTTGCGGCTGTGCAGATAGCCCAACGCCTCGGCCACCTGCCGCACAAAGTCCACCGCCGCAGCCTCGGGCAGAGGGCCCTGCTTAACCCGA